>JAHIUD010000057.1 GCA_018817515.1 Pseudomonadota bacterium | reverse complement strand
TCCCAACGCCGTGGGGCTGTAGCTCAGTTGGGAGAGCGCTTGAATGGCATTCAAGAGGCCGTGGGTTCAATTCCCTCCAGCTCCACCAGAAAGATCAAGGGTTTACGAGTAACTTCGTAAACCCTTTTTCTTTGTTGCACTACATTTTTGCACTACATTTTGTGTGCGGATTGAACCGGTTGGCTTGCCACTTTGAGAATGACCAATCTTGACGCAGATACGCCGCAAGGGTAGCTAAAGACTATAATCTTCCCGCTCACAAAAGCTTCACGGCTCCTGCGGGAGGGAGGCCCTCGCATGCCCCATTTTCGTCATCTCAGCTCACCTGCGCTGGTCCTCATCGCCGGGTTTTTGCTCACCGCTTGCGGTGGCAGCGAAAAAACAGCTGCACCTGTCACAGTCAACGCGCCCACGGTGCGCGCCACCCTTTATGATGCCCGTGAGTGCCGCAGCCTGCCCGGTGAGGTGCGCGCGCAGAACAGCGTGGTGCTCTCAAGCAAGATTTCCGGCACCGTGGTGGAGGTGATGGCTGCCGAAGGCCAGGTGGTGGAGAAAGGCCAAGCCATCCTGCGCATCGACGACACCGAACTCAAGCAGCGCGTGCAGGCCGTTCAGTCCACGGCGCAGCAGGCGGGTCTGGAGCGCCAGGCCCTGGCCGCCCGCTCGGCCCTGGCCAAGGTCAACATGGAACGCATGCAAAAGCTGTTTGACCAGCAGGCCATCAGCCGTGACGAGTTGGACCGTGCCAGCACGGAATTTCAGGCCTTGAAGAAGCAGGAGCAGGCCATGGGCGCCAGCGCAAGCGCCGCAGGGCACCAGGGGGCAGAGGCCCGTTCCCTCCTGGGCTACAGCCTGATCAGCGCACCCTTCCGGGGCGTGCTTTCCCGCCGCTATGTCGACCAAGGGGCCTTTGTTTCTGCAGGCGCGCCCCTGGCCGCCATCGACGATGTGCAAGGCGGATACGAACTGGAGGCCCAGGCCGACGAGAGCCTCATGTCGGCCGTGACCAAGGGCATGCAGGTGCTTGGCTTGGTCCCCTCGGTGTCCTCCCAGCCTTTCCTCACCCGGCTCACCACCGTGGTGGACCGCGTGGACCCGGCCACACGCACCTTCAAGGTCCGCGCCGCCTACAATGCGCCCGCAGCCCCGGCTGGCAGCGCTGACAACGCGACACAAAACACGACACAGGCATTGGCGCAGCCCAACCGGCCCCATGCCGGCATGTTCGGCAAGGTCTGCGTGCCCATGGCCCAGGCCAGAAAGCTTCTCATCCCGTCCGGCAGCGTGCGCCAGCGCGGCGAACTCACCACCGTGCTCGTGGTGGACGACACGAGCGTGCTGCGCCTGCGGCTGGTCAAGATCGGGGGAGCCTACCTCAAGGCTGAGCTGGACGGCCAGTCCTACATTGTTCAGGCCCAGAGCGAGGCAGCGAGCATCCCCGGCGTCCTGTACGAGGTCCTCTCCGGCCTCACTGAGGGCGAGATCGTGGTCAACGGCGGCCCGGAAACTCTGCGCGAAGGCGACCGCCTCGCCCAGAAGCCATAGGGCTGGTCCATGAGCCAGGCGCCCCAGAACCTCGGCGAACCGAACGCCCGCGAGCAGGCAGACCAGGCCCCGTCCGGTTCCCGCAGCGGCCCAGAATCACCAAAGGTGGACAACAACACCGATGAAACCCCCGAAGGGGGCCTGGTCTCGCGCATCACCGCCAGCTTCGTCGACTCCAAGCTGTTGCCACTCATCATTCTGGGCGCGCTCCTGCTCGGCGTGTTCGCCGTGCTGCGCACCCCGAGCGAGGAAGAGCCGCAGATCGTGGTGCCCATGATCGACGTCATGGTGGAGATGCCCGGCGCCACGCCAAAGGAGATCGAGACCCGCGTCATCGGTCCCATGGAAAAGATCCTCTGGGAGATCCCGGGCGTGGAGTATGTGTATTCCACCGCCATGGACGGCAAGGCCCTGACCATCGTGCGCTTCCTGGTGGGCGAGGACACCGAAAAGAGCGTGGTCAAGACCTACGCCAAGCTCTACCAGCATCTGGACTGGATTCCGCCCGGCTGTTCCCAGCCCATTTTGAAGCCGCGGAGCATCGACGACGTGCCTGTGCTGGCCGTGTCGTTCTATGGCGAGGGGCACGATGGCCGCAGCCTGCGCCAGGTCGCGGCCGAGGCCGCCGAAACCGTGCGCACTCTGCCCGGCGTGTCCGAGGTGACCTTGACCGGAGGCCGCACCCGCAGCGTCACTGTGGATGTGGACCCGGACCGGCTACGGGCCCTGAACCTGGACGCCCTGGACGTGGCCGACGCCCTGCGCGCCCAGAACCAGGCCGCCCAGAGCGGTGCCATGACCAGCGGCGGCGCGACCTTTGGCGTGCGCCTGGACAGCTTCCTCAAGACCGCTGGAGATGTGGGCCGCGTTGTGGTGACCATGAACCAGGGACGCCCGGTGTACTTGGCTGATGTGGCCCAAGTGCGCGACGGCTTTGAGGAACCCAGGGACTATGTGTTCTTCGCCCCCGGCCCCAAGGCCGCTACCAAGGGCGTCAGCGAATCGCCGGGCCGCTTGCTGCCTGCTGTGACGCTCAGCGTGGCCAAGCGCGCCGGGGTCAACGCCACCAAGCTCTGCGAAAACGCGCTCAAGAAGATCGATGCCCTGCGGGGCTTCGCCATTCCGGCGGACGTGCATATGAGCGTTGTGCGCGACTACGGGGAAACAGCCAAGCACAAGTCCGACGAACTGCTCCAGCATTTGCTCATTGCCGCGGTCTCTGTCGGGGTCATCGTGGCGCTGTTTCTGGGGCTGCGTGCGAGCCTCGTGGTCATGGTGGCCGTGCCCGTGACCCTGGCCGTGACCCTCGCCACCTACTGGGTTCTCGGCTACACCCTCAACCGCGTGACGCTCTTTGCGCTGATTTTCTGCATCGGCATCCTGGTGGACGACCCCATCGTTGACGTGGAAAACATCGTGCGCCACCTGCGGCTGCCCAGTTCCCAGGGCCGCAGCTTTGTGCGCGTCATCATCGAGGCCGTGAACGAGGTGCGTGCGCCGCTGGTGCTGGCCACCTTCACGGTCATCGCGGCCATCATGCCCATGGGCTTCGTGGGCGGACTCATGGGGCCGTACATGCGGCCCATGCCTGTGGGCGCCAGCGTGGCCATGCTTTTGTCCATGGCCGTAGCCTTCATCATCACGCCTTGGACCTCGCGCAGGCTGCTCAAACCAGCGGAGGCCCACGAGCACGAGAAGCACGACGACCGCTTCACGCAGCTGTATCGCAAGGTCATGCGCAGACTCATCACCGAGCCCGGCTACCGCAAGCGCTTTCTGCTCGGCGTGGGCGGGCTTCTGGTGGCCGCCATCGCCCTGTTCCCGCTGAAAGCGGTGCTGGTGAAGATGCTGCCCTTTGACAACAAGGGCGAGTTTGAGGTGGTCATCGACATGCCCGACGGCACGCCGCTGGAGGCCACCGCGAGCGCCGCCGAGGAGCTCTCCCGCGTGGTCCTGGACCAGCCCGAGGTGACGGACGCGCAGCTCTACGCGGGCACCTCCGCGCCCTTCTCCTTTAACGGTCTGGTGCGCCACTACTACCTGCGCGAAGGGCCATCCGTGGCCGAAATCCAGGTGAATCTGACTCCACGCGGCAAACGCAGCGCCTCCAGCCACGAAATAGCCAAGCGCACCCGCGAGGCTATGCTGCCCATCGCGGGGAAGCTCGGCGCGCGCATCAAGGTGGTGGAGGTGCCGCCCGGCCCGCCGGTGCTGCAAACCCTGGTGGCCGAGATCTACGGCCCGACCCAGGAAGGCCGGGAGCGCGTGGCCCGGCAGGTTAAAGAGGTTTTCGCCAGCACGCCCAATGTGGTGGACGTGGACTGGTACATGAATGACCCGCGGGCCGAAACGCGCATCCGCGTGGAGACGGACAAGGCGCTGAAGAACGGCGTGGACCCGGACCGGGCACGGCGGGTGATCGCTGCCTCAGTGGGCGGCGAAAAGGCCGGGCTGCTGCACGACGTGAACTCCCGCGAGGACGTGCCCATCGTCGTGCGCCTGCCGGTCTCGCGCCGGGCCTCGGTCTCTGAACTCACGACCATACCGGTGCGCGGCTCCCTGCCAGGCGGAGGCGGCAAGGTCATCTCCCTGGGTCAGCTAGCCACGCTTGAGCAGGCCGTCACGCCTCCGGCCGTCTACCACAAGAACATGCTGCCCGTGATCTACGTCACCGGCGACATGGCAGGCCGCGAGGAAAGCCCGGTCTACGGCATGGCGCGCATCGACAAGTCCCTGGACGAGCTGGCCGCCAAGGGCCAGGGCACGTGGCAATCCGGCGTGGGCGACAGAAGCGAACTGCCGCGCCTGCGCACCAGCATGCCGTTCTCCTCCAACACCTGGAGCATGAAGTGGGACGGGGAGTGGCAGATCACCTATGAGGTCTTCCGCGACATGGGCCTGGCCTTCGGCGTGGTCATGATCCTCATCTACATCCTCGTGGTGGGCTGGTTCGGCTCCTACACCACGCCCATCGCCATCATGTCGCCCATCCCGCTCTCGCTCATCGGCATCATCCCGGCGCACGC
>JAHIUD010000056.1 GCA_018817515.1 Pseudomonadota bacterium | reverse complement strand
GACTTGCGGCTCCAGGGCCTGATCTTCGCCGTGGCCCTGCTGCCCCGGCTGGCGCATTTCTGGTTCGTATACGCCACACCTCTGGCCGGGCAGTACGTGCCCGACCTCTCGGCCTACCTCTTTGTGGCCCAGAAGATCGTGGACACGTCCTTCTTCTTCGCCCAGCCCATGATCATGAGCCCCGGCTATCCGCTCCTGCTCGCCCCGGTGCTGGCGCTGCTGGGGCCGGACATCCAGACCCTGGTGCTCCTGAACGCGCTCTTCGACGCGGGCTCGGCCGTGCTCGCGGCCGGGCTGTGCGCGCAGGCGGCTCCCGCCGGGCTGGAGCGCCGGGCCGGGCTCATCACCGGGCTGCTCTATGCCCTGTGCGGGCCGCTGCTGTTCTACGTCCTGCTGCCCCTGGCCGAGGGCCCGGCCATCTTCTGCATGCTGGCGGGGCTGACGCTCTTCTTCCGCTCCACCAGGGAGGGCGCGGGCGGAAGCCTGGGGCTGTATCTGGGCGGGGCCATGTTCGCCCTGGCCGCGCTGCTGCGGCCCAACCTGGCCCCGGCCGGACCGCTCTTGGCCCTGGCCTGGTGCCTGCCCGGCCAAACCCCGCAGGCGCAGGACCCCAGGGGCGCGGGGCCGCGCCGCCAGCGCCTGGCCTCCGCTGGCCGCTTCCTGGCCGGAATGCTGCTGACGCTTTTGCCTTTCATGGGCCACAACCTGGCCCTGGAGGGCCGCCCCACCCCCTTCGGCTTCCAGGGCGGCTTCACCTTCCACAGCAGCAACTTCCAGGGCGCCACCGGCGTGGGCAACAGCCTGCCCGGCTTCACCGACACGCCCTACCTGGTCATTCTGCAGGCCTGGAGCGAGGCTGGCCGCCGCCTGGGCCGCCCCCTCACCCTGGCCGAGGCCGACAACTACTGGTACGGCCAAGGCTTCCGGTTCTTCGCCGAGCATCCGGGAGACGCCGCGCGCCTGCTCCTGAAAAAGGCTCTGCTGCTTGTCAACGCCCACGGCCAGGACGCCTCGGTGGACCTGGAGTTCAGCCGCCGCTTCTCGCCCGTGCCGGGCCTTCTGGCCCTGCCGCTGGGCATCTGCTTCGCCCTGGCCGCTGTGGGCCTGCTGCGCTCCCTGCGGACCGGGCGCCGCTCGCCGCAAGTCCTGGCCCTGGCCATTGCCCTGGCCTGGGGCGCGCTGTCCGTGATTCTCTTCCAGGTCACGCCGCGCTACCGCAGCGTGCTGCTGCCGCTGGTGCTCTGCTTCGCCGGGCTGGCCCTGGCCGAGCTGCCGGTGCTGCTGCGCTTGCCGCCCCGGCGCTCCCTGGCTCCGGCGCTACTGCTGGCCGTGGTCCTCGGCCTGGCCCACATCCCCCTGTCGGGGCTGGGCATTCCCGGCAGCCTGCCCATCAAGGAGCACGTGCGCCTGGCGCGCTACTACCTCATGACCGGCGAGCAGCCCCTGGCCCGCGAGTCCATCGACGCGGCCCTGGCCCTGGGCGCGGCCCGGGACCCTGGCGAGGCCGAGCGGCTGGCGCTTCTGCGCAAAGCCAGCCTGGCCCTGGAGGGCAAGGGTCGGCAGGCCGAGACCCCGCCCTCACCCTGACCGCTGGCTTGCCCAATCGGCCGCCGCCGGGTATGGTCCGGCCATGGCCACCACCAAACACATCCAGCCCACCCTCGTCTTCGCCGACGAGTCCGGCAACATTTACGACCACCCGGACCTGCTCATGCTCTGCCGCCGGGGCCACGAGCTCACCCTGCCCCGCCCGGACGAGCTCATGCCCCTGCCCGAGGGCAGCGAGTTCTTCCTGCTGCCGGGCCGCAGCGCGCTGGGCTTCGACCCGGAGACGGGCGAGGTGGAGGAGCTGGAGGAGCTGGCCGTGGCCGTGTTCGCCTGCCCGGCGCACACCCTTTCGGCCTTTGCCGCCTACAACAAGCGCCCCGACGCCCCGACCCTGCCGCTTTTCGCCTACGGGGCCGTGGGCTTTGCCGAGGGCCGCTTCTGGGTCTGCGCCAAGAAGGTCGACCAGGACCGCAGGCAGGTCTTTGAGGGCATCCCCCGCGAGCGCATCGAGAACGGCGCGCGCAAGCTCCTGACCGAGCTGCCCGGCAACCGGCTCATCCGCCACCTGACCAGCTGCGCCCTGACCTACGGCTGCCCTGCGGCCAAAAATCTCGCGCTCGGCCGGTTCGAGGCCCCGCTGCCGACCTCGCGCGTGTGCAATGCCCGTTGCGTGGGCTGCATCTCGCTCCAGCCCGAGGAATCCGGCTTCCCGTCCACCCAGAACCGCATCGCCTTTTCGCCCACGGAGAAGGAGATCTGCGAGGTCATGCTGCACCATCAGCGCAAGGAGAAGCGCCCCATCTACTCCTTTGGCCAGGGCTGCGAGGGCGAGCCGCTCACCGAGGCCGTGCGCATCGGCAAGGCCGTGACCCAGTTCCGCAAGGCCGGAGGCCGGGGCACGGTGAACATCAACACCAACGCCAGCCTGCACGCCGCCCTGCCGGACCTGGCCGGGGCCGGGGTCAACAGCATCCGCGTGACCCTGAACAGCGCGCGCCAGGCGCCCTACGACATCTACCACAGGCCCAACGGCTACGCCTTCGCCGACGTGCTCACGAGCATCCGCACGGCCAAGGGTCTGGGGCTGTTCGTGTCGCTCAACCTGCTCTACTTCCCCGGCCTCACGGACTGCGAGGCCGAATGGGACGCGCTGAACGAACTGGTGGCCGAGACCAGGCTCGACTTCATCCAGCTGCGCAACCTGAACCTGGACCCGGAGCTGTACCTGGGACTCATGAAGGGCGTGGAATTCGGCCCGTGCATGGGCCTGGCGAACTTTTTGAAGCGCCTGAAGAAGTCCAACCCCTGGCTGGGCTTCGGCTACTTCAACCCGTACCTGGACCCCAACCAGGGCTAGGCCCGGCAGACCTCAGCAGCACCGGCCCGAGCCGCCGCCCTCGGGCTCTGCGGCAAGCAGCTCCACCGGCTTGCGAACAGGCTCCGCCCCTTCCATGAGCTGCGCCCGCACCAGGTCCATGAAGGCCGAGAGCGGCGGGGACAGCCACTTGTCCTTGTGCCGCAGCATGAGCACGGCGGTCTCCAGCTCCCCCCCCTCGGCCACGGACCAGGGCAGCGCCACCAGCCGCCCGGCGGCGCAATCGGCGCGCACGGCCAGCTCCGGCAGGATGCTCACCCCCAGCCCATTCATGACGCAGCCGCGCAAGGCCGCCGCGCTGGAGAACTCCACCCCGGCGGCGAGGCCGACCCCAGCTTCACTCAGCAGGTGCTCGAACATCTTGCGGTAGGAGCAGTCCGCCGCCGAGAGCACCAGGGTCT
>JAHIUD010000055.1 GCA_018817515.1 Pseudomonadota bacterium | reverse complement strand
GCACTACAAATGTCCCCAAAAGGTCGTATGCTTGTAGTGCAGGCACAAAATAAGTTAACAATTTCAGGACATGCTGTGCCATCTTCTTGAATGGCATTCAAGAGGCCGTGGGTTCAATTCCCTCCAGCTCCACCAGAAAGACCAAGGGCTTGCGATTTGCGTCGCAGGCCCTTTTTCTTTGCCGCACTCCATCTTTGCACGACATTTTTAAGCGCGAACGGAAACGCCCAGACCTTAGCGCGACGCTTAGTTTTGCCCGGCGTCGCCGGGGCTCTCGTCTCCAGGTGTGGCCTTTGTTGCCTGCGCAGGCAGCAGTCCTGGGCCGTGCTCGGTGCACGTAACCTTCAGCTTCACATGCCAAAGCGGTGCTGATGAGCGCTTCCATTTCGAACGGAGTCGGGGTAACTTCCAACCTTGGTTTTGGTTTAGCTCATGTGCCTGCATCCGCAATGCGTCGCTCCACTCGGAAGGTGTCTGATGATCTCCATCCAGTCCCTGAGCATGACCTACCCCAAGAACGGCTCGCTTGCGCCCGTGTTTCAGGACCTTTGCTTCGACGTGCCAGAGGGTCAGTTTTTGGCCATTGTCGGTCCTTCCGGTTGCGGCAAGACGACCCTGTTGCGGTGTATGGCGGGTCTCACCCAGGCGACCTCAGGCGGTGTGCTGTTCAATGACCTTCCGGTCAACAGGCCCAGCCTGGGGCTGAGCATGGTCTTCCAGGATTCCGTGAACTCCCTGTTCCCCTGGAAGACCGCCCTTGAAAACGTTGTGTTCGCCATGGCGAGGGGCGCGACTTCCTCCCGCGAGAAGAAGGAAGCAGCCCTGGGTTACATGGAGATGGTGGGGCTTGCGCGCCAGAGCTCGAGTTATCCCTGGGAACTTTCCGGCGGCATGCAGCAACGCGTGGCCCTTGCGCGCGCGCTGGCTGGCGGCGCCGACACCCTGCTTTTGGATGAGCCTTTTGCCTCGCTTGACGCACAGGCCCGCGCCGAGCTTGAGGACTTGCTGCTCGCCATGTGGGGAGGAGGCCAGCGGACCTTTGTCATTGTGACCCACGACGTGGACGAGGCCCTCTACCTGTCCGACCGGGTGCTGATTCTTGGGGGGGAGGCCACAACCGTTCAGGGCGACATCCTTGTCGACCTGCCGCACCCCCGGCACCAGCTGACCACGCGCGGCGACCCGCGCTTCTCCGAGCTCCGGGTGGCCGTGCACCAGCACCTGACGCACGGAGCAGGCAGAGAGGCTGAATGAAACGCGCTCACCGCTCGCACGCAGAGAGACTTCGCGGGTGCGCCTTCGTGGCCTTTCTCGCAGCTCTCTGGTCGGGCGTCTGCGCCTCCGGGGTTGTACCAGAGGGACAGTTGCCCTCGCCTTACGAGGTCCTGCGGGCGTTTATCGCGGAAAGCCCGCGCCTGCCTGCCCAGGCTTTGGCCACGTTGAACCGGACACTGCTGGCCTTCCTCCTGGGGGGGCTGGGCGGCCTTGGCCTCGGCCTGGGGCATGGGGTGTTCCCCCTATTCCGCAAAACAACCCATCTCGCCATCGAAGGCCTCCGACCGCTGCCCTCTGTTGCCCTTATTCCCCTCGGCATTCTTCTGTACGGCATGGGGAACCAGCTCAATATCGCCATAGCCGCCTTTGCCTGCGCCTGGCCCTGCTTCATCAGCGCGCGCGACGGCGTTCGGGGCGTCAACCCCAT
This sequence comes from Pseudomonadota bacterium, assembly GCA_018817515.1. Taxonomy (GTDB): domain Bacteria; phylum Desulfobacterota; class Desulfovibrionia; order Desulfovibrionales; family Desulfovibrionaceae; genus Humidesulfovibrio. Next base: position 14,789 of record JAHIUD010000055.1, on the reverse strand, counting down.
GCTGCTCGACACGGCCCGGACCCTTGGCCTCGGCAGGGCCCAGACCATCCGGCGCGTGCTTTTGCCCGCCGCCTTCCCGGCCATGGTCACGGGCCTGCGCATTGCCTTGGGCATCGCGTTCGCCGTGGAGGTCTCCGTGGAACTGGTCATTCCCAAGCAGGGGCTTGGCGCGTTGGCGTCCACTGCGGCCCTGGCTGGCGAGAGCGGGCTGCTGTATGCGGCAATCCTGGCGCTTGGGCTCGTGGGGCTGCTGCTCAACCACCTGCTGCGCAGGGCCACGCAACGCCTGCTGCGGTCGTATGGTCCGCAATGGAGCGGCGGGGCATGAGGCGCGGACCGGACTGGCAAGGCCTTGTGTTCTGCCTGTGCGTGGCGCTGGCCTGGGAGGTGGCGGCCCGGCAGGAGCTGTTGCCGCCACGGCTGTTCCCGGCCCTGACCAGCGTGCTTGCCCAACTCGCCGAGGGCACAGCCTCCGGCGCGTTTCCCAGGGCCTTGGCCAAGACCCTGGCCTGCATGGGAGCGGGACTGCTCGCCGCCGCCTGCATGATCCCGCTTGGCATCTGGGCGGGCCGCTCGGAGCAGGTTTGGCGGACCATAGGGCCGAGCGTGGAGTTCCTGCGCTCGCTGCCGCCTGCGCTGATGGCCTTGCCAGCCATGCTCCTGCTGGGCATTGGCGATGCCCCGAAGATCTTCGCCGTGTTCTTCGCCGCTTCGTTTCCGATCCTGCTCTGCACCATGGATGGCGTGCGGGCCATTCCCCCCCTGTTTCTGGATACCGCCAGAACCCTGCAGGTCAAGCCGAGCGTGCTGCTCTTTGAGGTGATTCTCCCGGCTGCCGCCCCGGGTGTGTTCTCCGGGCTCAAGACGGCGCTGCCCATGGCCTTCATCGTGGCCATGGTCTCAGAGATGATCGGCGGCGCGGACGGGATCGGACATTTGCTGCTGCGCAGCCAGCGCAGCTTCGACATCCCTCAAATGTACGCCATCATCCTTGTGGTGGCCCTGACCGGCGGGGGGATCGCGCAGGGCCTGTATCTTATTGAATCTTTTTCCCTGCGCTGGTATTCAGGCTGGAAGAGGGTTTGCGGCCAGCGCTGCGATTGAGCCCTTGGCCGTTCAGGGCTCCTTTGCCGTTTGGCGGAACAGCGTTCGGAGGTACAACAATGTTGAAATACTTGGTCGCCAGCCTGGTGCTGCTGTGCTCAATCACTTCCGCCAGGGCCGAGACCATCCGCATCGGCTACATTCCCATCGCGGACTGCCTGCAACTCTACGTTGCGGAAGAACTCGGCTATTTCAAGGCGCAGGGGCTCGTGGTCGACAAGACCCCCCTGAACGGCGGCTCGCTCATCGCCATGGCCGTGGAGGGCGGGGAGCTTGACGCCGGGTGGTCCAATACGGCTTCCCTGGCCATCGCCGCGGATCGCGGCTTCGACTTCGCCATCCTCTCCCCTGGCGCCTTTGAGCAGGCCCCGGACCGCAGGGAGCACAGCCTGCTGGTGGCGAAGAACTCCCCCATCCGCACCCTCGCCGACTTGAAAGGCAAGACCGTGGGCATCAACGCCCTGGGCAATATCAACGAAATCGCCGTGGCAGCCCTGGCGGCGCAAAGTGGGCTGAGCGTCAAGCAGTTGCGGCTGGTCGAGATACCCTTCCCACAGATGGAGGCCGCCTTGACCAGCGGCCACGTTGACGCGGTGCTGACCCTGGAGCCCTTTGTGACCATCGCCAGGAACAGGGGGGCTACGCGCGTGCTGGAGCCTGCCGCGCTCAAGCCCTTTGGGACGCGCATGCTCATCGCCGCCTGGTTCGCCAAGCGGTCCTGGCTGGACAAGCACAAGACCGCGGCGGCGGGGTTCGCGCTGGCGATGCGCAAGGCCTCGGCCTACATTGAGAAGAACCCGGCCCAGGCGCGCGAGCTGCTCACCCGGCACACGAAATTGACTCTTGATCTCGCGCAGCAGATCACCCTGCCTCTTTTCGCGCAGAAGGTTGAGGATTCCGATGTGCAGGGGCTCATCGATCAGGCGGCGCGGTTCGGCTACATCAAGAAGGCGTTTCCCGCCCAGCGGCTCAACCTCCCTGCAACTCAACCCTAACGGCTCAAACTTGGATGACGAGCTAGGCTCCATGTCCGTCAACGCAGCCGTAAACGCAGCCGTAAACGCAGCGGCAGAGATACTCGGCAAGAACGCCGCCCGGCATCCTGACAAGCCCGCCCTGCTGTTTCAGGAGGGAGCACGCTCCTATGCGCAGCTTGAGCGCGACGCCTGGCGCTTCGCCGCCCTGCTCAAGCGCAGGAACGTGGCCCCGCAGTCCATGGTGGCCCTCGGCCTGCCCAACTGCCCGGCCTTTGTGGCGGCCTTCCTGGGCGCGATACTACATGGCGCAGTGCCCGTGCCTCTGCCCGCATCCTTGCCAGCGCCTTCTGGCCCGCCAGCGTCTGACGCTTCTTCTCCCGGGCAGGAAAGGCGCTTCATCCTTGAGGACGCCGGGGCCGTGCTGCTCATCACGGACGACCCTGCCCAGCCTTGCGCCTCGGGGATTGCTGTGCTCCCCTGCGACCTCTGGGGCCCTCTTGAGGACTTGCCCCTTGGAGACATGCCCCTGGTAACTGACCGCATTCCTTTTTCGCCGGGCCCGGATGACCTCGCCTTCATGCTCTATACCTCGGGCTCCACGGGCCGTCCCAAGGGCGTGCCGCACAAGCACGCGGACCTGCTGACGCCCAGCGCCACCCTCGGTCCCGCCATTTTCGGCGCAAGGCCGGAGCCCCTGTCCGGCGAGGTGCTTCTGAGCACGAGCAGCCTGTCCTTCTCCTACGGCCTCATGGCCCAGATCGGCCTTGGCCTGGCGGGCGGGGCCACCGTGATCCTGCACTCCGGGCCTGCTGCTGCGGGGGAGGTTGTCGAAACCCTTGCCGTGCGCAAGCCCACAGTGCTGTTCTCGGTGCCGACGACCTTTGACGCGCTCTTGCGCACCATGGACGCCACCTCGGACCTTTCGTCCCTGCGCTGTTGCGTTTCCTCGGGCGAAGCCATGCCCGCGAGCCTGCACGAGGCCTGGCGACAGCGCAGCGGTGTCGCCGTCACCGAGGTTCTGGGCTCCACGGAGACCTTCACCTCGTTCATGGTCACGCGGCCAGGGCGGGACAAGCCCGGCACCCTCGGCAGCCCGACGCCGGGCTTCTCGGTGCGCATGGTCGGCGAGGACGAGACGGAGGTTCTGGACGGCGCAACAGGCAGGCTGCTGGTCAAGGGGCCGGGCATCGCCACGGCCTACTGGCGCAGGCCAGACCGCACCGCAGAGATCATGCGCGCGGACGGCTGGCTTGAGACCGGCGATCTCTGCCAGGGCCCGCAGGAACAGCTTCGGCATCTGGGCCGTTCGGATGACCGGATCCGCACCGGTGGCCAGTGGGTGGTGCCGTCCCAGGTGGAGCAGTGCCTCAGGGAGCACCCTGCGGTGGCCGATTGCGCGGTTGCGGCTTGCCACGTTCGGGGGCTGGCATATCTTTGCGCTTTTGTGATACCTGTTGCATCGAATGCGGATGCGGCGCTCGGCGGGGATATCCTCCGCTACGCCAAGGAACGCCTCGCGCGGCATATGTGCCCGGTCAAGGTGGCTTTCGTAACGACGTTGCCGAGAACGGCCACGGGGAAATTGCAGCGCCGCCGATTGCAGAACCAGGAATAAGTAACAAAACCTCAACCACAAGGAGTCCAACATGGGCGTCACTCGGGAGCAGCTTGCGGAAATTTTTGTGCATGCCGGAGTCAAGAAATCGGTGGTGGACGGGTTGCAGGCGGATGTTCCCCTGACCAAGCAGGGTCTTGATTCTGTCGATTATCCGGCGATCCTGGTGGCCATCAAGGATATGCTCGGCATCGAGATCGGCGACAAGGAAGCTTGTGAGCTCAAGACATTGGTTGATTTCGAGAAACGCCTCAGCAAGTAACGGTGCCTGGGGGGCTGGTGCTTTGCGTCAGCCCCCTAGGGCCTGGCCACGTTTTCCCAATCAAGGCGGATCTGCTCCAGCAAGCCTTGGACCCCCTCCGTCAGCAAGGCCGGGGCAGTGAAGTCTGGTCGTTTTGCAAGCTTCTGCAACAGCAGCACATCCCTGTCCGTCCAGAGAGGCAGCAGCCCGCCAAGGCAAAACCCTTGCGCGCGGGCTTGTTCCACGGCCCAGGGCAGGGCAAAGTGCGTCAGTGGCAGCTGCAGATGCATGGCGTGCAATTCGGGATGCTCTTCGGCAAGCTTCCGCAGGACGGCGGGAAAATCGGTCCCGATTTCCGTCACCAGAATCTTGGCCAAGGATGCCGCAGGCATCTCTGTCAGGTCCCAGGCGGTGTTCCCTTTGGGCTCCGCGCCGCCCAGAAACTCGCGCCCCAGCCCAAGGGCAACGTACATCTCCCGCAAGAGCGGCGCATACGCCTGCGGCAGATAGACCGGGTGCGCAATGTCGTTTAGCACCAAGAATTCGTTCAGAAGCGAGATGCGGCCGCCCCCCCACTCGGGACGGGCAGGCATGCTTTCCATTTCCAGGGCCAGCCCGCGATAGCCGTAGCGGGCGTTGATCTTCTGGGTGGTGAGATGGTCCGTCACGCTCTGCCCGAACACGGCGTTGAGATGCAGGCGATCTCGCGCTATCTGCTGCGTCAAGTCGATGAGGCGAAACAGCAGGGTGCCCAGGCGGTATTCCGGCAGAAGCATCAGGCCGCCAGCCTCGAGGATGCCCTTGCCCGGCGGCACGCGGAACAGGGCCGAGATCCCCACGACCTCGCCAGCGCCGGTGCGGGCCACAACATGGTGCAAGTCCGGCCCTTGGTTGGCTTCGCAGATGCGCTTTGGGTCGTAAACATAGTCGATGGCGAACGTATCGCCGTAAATGGCGTAGTACAGCCGAGCCACGCCTTCGGCGTCATCGGGCTGAAAGAAGTCGACCACCACATCCTGCCCGGGCGCAACGCTCTTGGCGTTGGACCGAAGCCAGTCGAGACATTCCTGTCGTGTCTTGCACTGCGCCATGGCGTCTCCCGTCCGGTTGATTACGAAAGCCCCTGAACTCCCCATGACCTGGCCCCAACGCCGCCAGGCAGAGCCGACAGGCAGAGCCGACAGGCAGGACCGCCAGGTTGCGCCGCCTTGGACGCACAAGGCCCACCGGCAAAATTCTACCTGATGGGGCGCATGACGTCCAGGCAGTCATGACGATTCCTAAGGCGGCGCGGCAGGATGATGTTGGCGGGGGAACAGATATCCTTGCACTGCATCTCCTCCAAATTGCTCGGAACCCTGTGGTGCAGTCACTAAAGTTACCCAAAATTTCAGGGTCTATTTCGGCATGCATTTGAAGGTGTTCAAGAGGCCGTCGGCTTCTCGGCCTCCTGGCTCAGGAGAGACTCAAGGGAGCCCAGCATGGCGGAAAGTACGTCGAGTTCCGTGGGGGAAAGCCTGCCGAGCTTGCGCGAAAAGGCGGCGATGGCCGCGCCTCTGGCCGTGGCGAGTACGGCGTTGCCCTCGCCCGTAAGCGTTATGGCGACCCGTCTGCGGTCTTCGGCGCATACGCAGCGCGTCAGGAGCCCGCGCAGGACCAGATGGTCCACATGCTTGGAGGCCGAGGGCATGGACAGGCCCAGGTGCTCGGCAGCCTGGGACAGGGCCGCGCCCTTGTGGATCTGAAAAAAGACCAGGGCGCGAAACTGTGGCACGGTCAATTCGGAAGCCCGTCCGGCGCGCATCTCTTCGCGCATGGTCTGCATGAGTCTTGGAATGATGCCGAGCAATTGCTCGGCGCATCGCTTCGCGGCATCCGGCAAGCGCCACCCCCACAATTGATTTCATCATGAAACTATAACCGTGGGCAGGCCCTTCGTCAAGCTGCGGGAAAAATAACGCCCCACACAGTCCCTCAACCATATATGATAAAAGTATCATTTCAGAATCAGTGCCTGCAAGAGAACCAGAAAATTTGTTTCAGGGCATAAAGATTCTGCTTGTGGGCCGCAAATCTCCCACGTAATATGTTTCCGTTGGCAACCTTTTGAACGTACCTGTTTTGCCGGATTTATGCAGGTATGGAAATTGCTAAGACATATCTTTGAAGAAGTGGCCAAGGCGCAGTGGAACCATACGAAACCGCAAGAGAATAACGCCCATGCATACGCCAACGCAGGACCAGACCATAAGCCAGCCACCCCACCCCACCCGGCGCAAGGCGCCTTGGCTCCTGCTGGCGGCCGCGTGCCTGGCCATCGGCGGCGGGGCCTACTGGTACAAGGCCCAGGCCAAGGACGCCAAGCAGGAGCCAGGCGGCAAGAACCGTCCTGTGCCCGTGGCGGTCATCGAGGCCAAGTCCCAGGACGTGGAGGTCTTTCTCTCCGGGCTCGGCACGGTGAGTCCGCAAAGCTCCGTCACCATCAAAAGCCGCGTGGACGGCCAGCTCATGCAGGTGCTCGTGCGCGAGGGCCAGGTGGTCCGGGCCGGGGAGCTGCTCCTGGTCATCGACCCGCGCCCCTCCCAGGTCCAGCTTGCCCAGGCCGAAGGCCAGCTCAAACGCGACACCGCCCTGCTTGAAAACGCCCGCCTGGACCTGAAGCGCTTCGCCGATCTTCTGAGCCAGGGGGCCATCGCCCGCCAGCAGCTCGACACCCAGCAGTCCCTCGTGCACCAGTACGAGGGGGCCGTGGCCTCGGACAAGGCCCAGGCGGACAGCGCCCGGCTGCAGATCACCTACAGCCGCATCACCGCGCCCTTTTCCGGCCAGGTGGGCCTGCGCCAGGTGGACCCCGGCAACATGGTGCGCGCCAGCGACCAGACCGGCCTTTTGGTGGTGAACCAGCTCTCCCCCATCAACGTGCTCTTCACCCTGCCCGAGGACCAGCTGCCGCGCGTGCTGGCCAAGCTGCGCACGGGCGAGAAGCTGCGCGTGGACGTCTACGACCGCGAACAGACGCACAAGCTGGGCCAGGGCGAGCTGGCCAGCATGGACAACCAGATCGACCCCAGCACCGGCACCGTGCGCCTCAAGGCCGCCTTTGCCAACGCCCAGGGGGAGCTCTTCCCCAACCAGTTCGTCAATGCCAAGCTGCTGGTGGAGGTCCAGAAGGACGCCGTGGTGGTGCCCGCCGCCACCGTGCAGCGCGGGCAGCAGGGCACCTATGTCTACGTCGTCAGCCCCGAGGGCGTGGCCAAGGCCAGGCCGGTGAGCGTGGGCGAAACCGGCGATCACCAGAGCGTCATCCTTTCCGGCCTCGCCGTGGGCGAGAAGGTCGTGGTGGAAGGGGCCGACCGCCTGCGCGACGGTGCCCAGGTCGAGGTCAAGGAGCCCGGCGGCAAGCCCGGCGGCAAGGAAGGCAAACCCGGCAAGCCCGGCGAGCCTGCGGCCAGCCAGAACGCGACAAGGCCTGAGCCTGCGCCCGCCGCGCAAGAGGGCAAGCACGAAGTCAAATTGGAAGCCAAGCGCGGCGTTAAGCCCGAGGCCCGGCCCGAGGCCAAATCAGAAGGCAAGCCCGAGCCCTCGGAAGCCCAGGCAGGGAGCCAGCCCAAGGCCAAGCCATGAACATCTGCGAGCCGTTCATCCGGCGGCCCGTAGCCACCGCTCTTCTGATGGTGGCCCTGGTACTGGCGGGCATGGTGGCCTACCACCAGTTGCCCGTGGCCGCGCTGCCCCAGGTGGACTATCCGACCATCCAGGTGCGCACCTTCTACCCCGGCGCCAGCCCGGACGTCATGGCCACCAGCGTCACCGCACCCCTGGAGCGCCAGTTCGGGCAGATGCCCGGCCTGTCTCAGATGACCTCGTCAAGCTCCGCCGGCAGCGCCATCGTCACCCTGCAGTTCTCCCTTGAGATCAGCCTCGACGTGGCCGAGCAGCAGGTGCAGGCGGCCATCAACTCGGCCTATTCCTTTCTGCCCAAGGACCTGCCGAGTCCGCCCGTGTACAGCAAGGTCAACCCGGCCGACGCGCCCATCCTGACCCTCGCCCTGACTTCCAAGGACCTGCCGCTGCACAAGGTCGAGGACCTGGCGGATACCCGCCTGGCGCAAAAAATTTCCCAGCTGCCGGGCGTGGGCCTGGTCAGCATCAGCGGCGGCCAGCGGCCAGCCGTGCGCGTCCACGCCAACCCGCGCGTCCTGGCCTCCCTGGGCATGACCATGGACGACCTGCGCACGGCCATCGGCGCGGCCAACGTGGACCAGGCCAAGGGCGGCTTCGACGGGCCCCGGCAGGCGGCCATCATCGGCGCCAACGACCAGCTCTACACCAGCGCCGACTACCGGCAGCTCATCGTCTCGTGGAAGAACGGCGCGCCGGTGTTCCTCTCCGACGTGGCCGAGGTGGAGGAAGGGCCCGAGGACGTGCGCCAGGCCGCCTGGATGAACACCGACCCGGCCATCATTTTGAACATCCAGCGCCAGCCCGGGGCCAACGTCATCGAGGTGGTGGACCGCATCAAGCGCCTCATGCCGCAGCTTTCGGCCTCCCTGCCGTCCTCGGTCAAGGTGACGGTGCTCTCCGACCGCACCATGACCATCCGCGCCAGCGTGCGCGACGTCCAGCACGAACTCATGCTGGCCGTGGCGCTGGTCGTGCTCGTCATCTACCTGTTTTTGCGCAACCTGCCCGCCACCACCATCCCCAGCGTGGCCGTGCCGGTGTCGCTGGTGGGCACCTTCGGGGTCATGTATCTGGCGGGCTTCAGTCTGAACAACCTGACGCTCATGGCCCTTACCATCTCCACGGGCTTCGTGGTGGACGACGCCATCGTCATGATCGAGAACGTGAGCCGCTACGTCGAGGAGGGCATGGAGCCCTTCGCCGCCGCGCTCAAGGGCTCCAAGCAGATCGCCTTCACCATCCTCTCGCTGACCATCTCGCTCATCGCCGTGCTCATCCCGCTTTTGTTCATGGGCGATGTGGTGGGACGGCTGTTCCGCGAGTTCGCCATCACGCTCGGCGTCACCATCCTGCTCTCGGCCGTGGTCTCGCTGACCTTGACCCCCATGATGTGCGCCCGGCTGCTCAAACACACCCCGCACGAGAGCCTGCCCACGCGCGGCGTCGCCGCCTGGGTGCAGCGCCAGTTCGACCGCATGGTCGAGGGCTACGGCAGCAGCCTGGAGTTCGTGCTGCGCCACCAGGGCAAGACCCTGCTCGTGGCCGTGGCCACCCTCGTGCTCACCGTGGTGCTGTACATCATGGTGCCCAAGGGATTTTTCCCGGTGCAGGACACCGGGCTCATCCTGGGAGTGAGCGAGGCCCCGCAATCGGCCTCGTTCCTGGCCATGAGCACGCGCCAGCAGGAGCTGGCCCGAGAGATTTTGAAGGATCCCGACGTGGAGAGCCTGTCTTCCTTCATCGGCGTCGACGGCACCAATGTTTCGCTCAACAGCGGGCGCATCCAGATCACGCTCAGGCCCCTTTCCGAACGCGACCACAGCGCCAGCGAGATCATCCGCCGCCTGGCGCCGAGGCTGGCCGAACTGGGGGGCATCACCCTGTTCATGCAGCCCGCCCAGGACCTGACCGTGGACGCGCGCATGAGCCGCACCCAGTACCAGTACACGCTGGAGGACGCCAACCCGGCCACGCTGTCTTTGTGGGCGCCGCGCTTCCTCACGGCCCTGCGGGCCAAGCCGGAGCTCATTGATGTTTCGAGCGACCAGCAGGACCAGGGCCTGCGGGTCATGGTCACCATCGACCGGGCCTCGGCCTCGCGCCTGGGCATCACCCCTCAGGCCGTGGACGACGCCTTGTACAACGCCTTCGGCCAGCGCCTGGTCTCCACCATCTTCACCGAGCTGAACCAGTACCGCGTGGTGCTGGCCGCGCCCCAGCTGATGCAGACCGGGCCTGCGGCGCTTGACTCCATCTACCTGCGCAGCGCGGACGGCAAGCAGGTGCCGCTGACGAGCATCGCCCGCGTGACCGAGACCACGGGGCCGCTGGTCATCTCCCGCCAGGGGCAGTTTCCCGCGGTCACCATGTCCTTCAACCTGGCCCCAGGCTTTGCCCTGGGCCACGCGGTGGACGCCGTGCACGCAGCCGCGGCCGAGGTGGACCTGCCCGAGAGCATGCTCGGCAGCTTCCAGGGCACGGCCCAGGCCTTCAAGGCCTCGCTGGCCAACCAGCCGCTCCTGATCCTGGCGGCGCTCATCACGGTCTACATCGTGCTCGGCATAATGTACGAGAGCTACATCCACCCCGTGACCATCCTCTCCACCCTGCCCAGTGCGGGCGTGGGCGCGGTGCTGGCCCTCATGGTCTGCCGCATGGAGCTCACGGTCATCGCGGTCATCGGCATCATCCTCTTGATCGGCATCGTCAAGAAAAACGGCATCATGATGGTGGACTTCGCCCTGGATGCCGAACGCGAGCTCGGCATGAGCCCGCGCGACGCCATCTACCAGGCCAGCCTGCTGCGCTTCCGGCCCATCATGATGACCACCATGGCCGCGCTCCTGGGCGCGCTGCCCATGGCGCTGGGCACCGGCGTCGGCTCGGAACTGCGGCGACCGCTGGGCGTGTCCATCATCGGCGGGCTGGTCATCAGCCAGGTGCTGACCCTGTACACAACCCCGGTGATCTACCTGGCCTTCGACCGCCTGGCCCGGCGCGTGCTTGGCCGCGGCGCGGCAGGCGCCATCGCGCCCGAGGAAATGCACGACACGCCGCCGCCCGAGCCACCGGTCCAGCCATGAGCCTCTCCGCCCCGTTCATCCGGCGGCCCGTAGCCACCACGCTGTTGACCCTGGCCATCGCCCTGGCCGGGGCCATCGCCTACCGCTTCCTGCCTGTGTCGCCGCTGCCGCAGGTGGACTTCCCCACCATTTCGGTCAGCGCGGCCCTGCCCGGGGCCGACCCGGAGACCATGGCCACGAGCGTGGCCGCGCCCCTGGAGCGCCAGTTCGGTCGCATCGCCGGTGTCTCGGAGATGACCAGCACCAGCTTTCGCGGCACCACCAGCATCACCCTGCAGTTCGACCTGGACCGGGACATCAACGGCGCGGCCCGCGACGTGCAGGCGGCCATCAACGCCGCGCGCGGCTTTTTGCCCGCAAACCTGCCGTCCAACCCCCGCTACCGCAAGGTCAACCCGGCGGACGCGCCCATCCTCATCCTCTCGCTGACCTCCGAGGTCCACACCCGCGCCCAGCTCTACGACACCGCCGAGACATTCCTCCAGCAGAAGGTGGCCCAGGTCGACGGCGTGGGCCAGGTCTTTGTCGGCGGCGGCTCCCTGCCCGCGGTGCGCGTGGAGCTCAACCCCGCGGCCGTGGCCCGCTATGGCCTGAGCCTGGAGGACATTCGCGGGGTGCTGGCCAAGACCAACGTCAACCGGCCCAAGGGCCAGGTCTCGCTCGGCGACAAGGCCTGGGAAGTGCAGACCAACGACCAGATGCGACCCAAGGCCACGGAGTATGAGCCCCTGGTGCTGAGCTACCGCTCCGGCGCTGCGGTGCGCCTCTCCGATGTGGCCCACGTGACGGAAAGCGTGGAGGACGTGCGCGCCGCAGGCTTTGTGGACGGCAAGCGGGCGGTGATGCTGGTCATCTTCCGCCAGCCGGGCGCGAACATCATCGAGACCGTGGACAACATCCGCAACCTGATGCCCAGGCTGGAGGCCGGACTGCCCGGCGGCATGATGCTCTCGCCCGTGGTGGACCGCAGCCCGCCCATCCGGGGTTCCCTGCACGACGTGGAGGTCAGCCTCGCCATCTCCTGCCTCCTGGTCATCCTGGTGGTGTTCGTGTTCCTGCGCACACTGCGGGCCACGTTCATCCCCGCCGTGGCCACGGTGGTCTCTCTGGTGGGCACCTTCGCCGTCATGTACCTGTTCGGCTACTCGCTGGACAACCTCTCGCTCATGGCGCTGACCATCGCTACGGGCTTCGTGGTCGACGACGCCATCGTGGTGCTGGAGAACATCACCCGGCACGTGGAGAACGGCATGCAGCCCTACCAGGCGGCCTTTGCCGGGGCCCGGGAGACCTCCTTCACCGTGGTCTCCATGAGCGTCTCGCTGGTGGCCGTGTTCCTGCCCATCCTGCTCATGGGCGGCATGGTGGGGCGGCTCTTCCGCGAGTTCGCCATCACCCTCTCCGCCGCCATCTGCGTCTCCATGCTGCTCTCCCTGACCGTCACGCCCATGATGTGCGCCTACATGCTGCGCAAGCCCGGCCAGGAACGCCAGGACTGGTTCGCCCGGGGCAGCGAGGCGGTCTTCGACAGGATGCACCAACTCTATGCGCAAAGCCTGCGCGTGGCCCTGCGCCACAGGCGCATCACCCTGTGCGTGGCCCTGCTCACCCTGGCCCTGAACGTCTACCTGTACGTGCTCATTCCCAAGGGCTTCTTCCCGCAGCAGGACACGGGGCGGCTCTCCGGCAACATCCAGGGCGCCCAGGACACGTCCTTCCAGGTCATGCGCACGAAGCTCCAGCAGGTCATGGCCATCATCAAGGAGGACCCGGACGTGGCGCACGTCACCGGGTTCATCGGCGGCTCGGGCGGCGGCGGTGGCTCCACGGCCAACAGCGCGCGCATGTTCATCACCCTGGCGCCTTTCGACAAGCGCGGCATCAACGGCGAGCAGGTCATGAGCAGGCTGCGCAAGCGCCTGTCCGGCATCCCCGGCGCGCCCACCTATCTGCAGATGGTGCAGGACCTGCGCGTGGGCGGGCGGGCCTCAAGCGCCCTCTACCAGTTCACCCTGCAGGGGGAGAGCGTGGGCGACCTGAACCTCTGGGCGCCGCGGCTGATGACCAGAATACGCGCCCTGCCCGAGGTGGTCGACGTCAACAGCGACCAGCTGGACAAGGGGCTCATGACCAGCCTGACCATCGACCGCCTGACCGCCTCGCGCCTGGGCGTCAGCCCGCAGCTTATCGACAACATCCTCTACGACGCCTTTGGCCAGCGCCAGGTGTCCATCACCTACGCGCCGCTGAACCAGTACCATGTGGTCATGGAGGTCGAGCCCGGGCACCTGCTCGGGCCCGAGGGCCTGCGCGACATCTTCGTGCCCGTCACGGGCGGCACGCAGGTCCCGCTGTCGGTGTTCACGCGGCACTCCACCAACTCCACCTCGCTGGCGGTGAACCACCAGAGCCAGTTCCCGGCGGTGACCATCTCCTTCAACCTGGCGCCGGGCAAGGCTCTGGGCGACGCGGTGAAGGCCATCGAGGGCGCCTCGCGCGAGCTGGGGCTCCCAGCCAGCATCCGGGGCAGCTTCAAGGGCACGGCCCAGGCCTTCCAGGCCGCCCTGGCCAACCAGCCGCTGCTCATCCTGGCCGCGCTGATCTCCGTCTACATCGTGCTCGGCATACTCTATGAAAGCCTGGTGCATCCGCTGACCATCCTCTCCACCCTGCCCTCGGCGGGCGTTGGCGCGGTGCTGGCGCTGCTCGTCACCGGCACGGACCTCTCGGTCATCGCCATCATCGGCATCATACTGCTCATCGGCATCGTGAAAAAGAACGGCATCATGATGGTGGACTTCGCCCTGGAGGCGGAACGGCGCGAAGGCCTGCCCCCGGAAGAGGCCATCACCAAGGCCTGCCTCCTGCGCTTCCGGCCCATCATGATGACCACCATGGCCGCGCTTTTGGGCGCGCTGCCGCTGGCGCTGGGCCAGGGCGTGGGCTCCGAGCTCCGCAAGCCGCTGGGCATCACCATCATCGGCGGCCTGCTGTTCAGCCAGGCGCTGACGCTCTACACCACGCCGGTGGTCTACCTCTACCTGGAGCGCCTGCGCCTGTGGGTGAAGCGCCGCGGCAGGGTCGGCCGCAGCCCTGGCCTGCCAGCCTGACGCCAAAGGTTCCGGGTGTGGACAACCGCGCCCGTCTCGGCGAAAAGGACCGGGAGCGGCATGTGGTCCGCCAGGACATGCCCCAGGAGTATCCATGAGCGCCCCACACGCAGGCCCCGGGGCCAAAACTCCGCACACGCCGTGGCAAACTCTGGCGCGCTCGTTCCAGCACCGCGACTACCGCTCGGGACTCTGCTGGCGGGCGTTGTGGCCCACGCCATCGGCGCCAGGGCCACGGTCATCCTGAGCGGCACGGCTCTGGTCCTGGTCGTCGGGCTGGGCGGGCGCAGGCTTCTGAAACTGTGAGGGAGGGCATGCCCATGGGCGGGAACAGAACTCGACGAATGACTTCGCGCAGCGACCTGCTCCGGCTGTGCGCCGGGGCCATTCTGCTCGTCGGGCTGAGCGCCGCCGCGTTTGTCTACGCCACCACACCAAACGCCCCTGCCGAGGGCGTCGGCTATGTGACCGAGGGCGGCGCGAGCTTCGAGATTCTGCCCACGGACTCGCGGTCCTACCAGCGCAACCTGGAGTTCTACGGCGGCAAGTCGGCTGTGCTCATGGTCGGGCTGCGGCAGTGGTGGGCCGGACTCTGGCAGGGCTCCTCCCTTGCGCTCATCATCGCCTGCTCTGCTGCCCTGGCGGCCCTGGGCTGCCTGTACGCCGCCAGGGAGGATATTTCCGAACAACCGCCCAAGGACCCTGCCAGCGGGAAAGGTTCTTAAGCCCCGGAGACGCGGCCCGCCGCTGTGCGCTGCCGGAGTCGACATCTCGCCGCAAAAATCTCCCAGCAAATGCCTTGACATAAGGCACCGCTACCGGATAGTCATTTTCTCCCAACGCCGTGGGGCTGTAGCTCAGTTGGGAGAGCGCTTGAATGGCATTCAAGAGGCCGTGGGTTCAATTCCCTCCAGCTCCACCAGAAAGATCAAGGGTTTACGAGTAACTTCGTAAACCCTTTTTCTTTGTTGCACT
>JAHIUD010000054.1 GCA_018817515.1 Pseudomonadota bacterium | reverse complement strand
CGGCACGGAGAAGGTCATGCAGCTCTTGGCCACGCACCTGGCCAACCAAATGGGCGGGGAGCGCTTCGAGGTGGCTGTGCACAGCCCGCAGGACGGCCCGCGCGCGGCCCAGCTGCGCCAGGCGGGCCTGGCCACCTACGTGGGCCCACCTCTTGCGCGCGCCTTGGGGACCTTCCAGCCGGATGTCATTCACGTGCACCGCGCGGGCTGGCCTGAACCGGAGTTCCTGCGGCCTCTGCGCGACTACCTGGCCACGCGCCCGGCAACCGTCGTTGTCGAGACCAATGTTTTTGGCCGCCACGATCCCTCGACTGCGGGCCGGGCCATCGATTGCCATTTGTTTGTTTCTAATTTTTGTGCCGAGCGCTACGCTAGGCACACCGGCATCCTAACTCATTGGCCGGAGTATGGTGTGCTCTACAACCCTGTGGACACTGATTTTTTCGCCAGCGCCCTGCCAGGCGGGCCGTCCTTTGACGCCTCGATTGTCGGGCGCATCTCACGGCCCGACCCCGGCAAATGGTCGCGGCTCGCCCTGGACATCCTGCCCCTGCTTGCCCGCAGCGCGCCGGACTTCCGCTACCGCGTCATCGGCGGCATAGCCGAGGCCGAGGCATACGTGCGCCAGCATGGTCTGGAAGCGCAGGTGGAGTTCCTGCCTCCGGTGTCCACCGACGCGGAGCTGGCGGCGTTCTATGGCGGGCTCGCTGTCCTGGCCCACGCCAACGACACCGGCGAGAGCTTCGGGCTGGTCATCGCCGAGGCCATGGCCTGCGGCCTGCCCGTGGTCACGCATCCGGCCGCGGGCGAACGCGACAACGCCCAGCTGGAGTTGGTGGACCACGGCGTCACCGGGCTGGTGGCCGAGACGGCGGAACAGTATGCCCAGGCCGTAGGCTGGCTGCTGTCCCACCCGGCGGAGGCCCGCGCCATGGGCCAGGCCGGGCGCGACAAGGCCCAGCGGCTGTTCCGCGCCCAGGACGTGGCGGCCAGGCTCGGCGGCATGTACCTGGAACTCGCGGCCCGCAAGGGCAGGGGGCTTGCATGATGCTTCCCCACGACCTGCTCAACCACTACAGCGCCGAGGTGCTGGCCTTTGGCTTCAAGGGCGCCGCAGCCCCAGCGGCCATACCGCCTGCGCCCGCCGACCCCGTTGACCTGGAGCGCATGGCCGCGCGGGTGGTGGCGGCCTTTGAGCGCTCGGGCCGCAGGCATCTGGCGCTGCTGGGCCTGGGCTCCGGGGCGCTGGCCGCCGCCCTGGCCGAGGCCCTGCCAGCCGGAGCGCTCTGCGTCTGCGAACAGGACCTTGGCCTGGTGCGCGCCCTGCGCGAGGCCGGGCAGCTTGGCTGGTGGCGGGGGTCGGACGCGGGTGCCACGGCTGGCCTGGCGGCGGACACCTCGCCCTGGGCGCTCTTTTTCCTGCTGGACCGCGCCGGTGTCGTCATCCAGGACGCGCTCGTCCTGCCGAACCCGGAGCTTTCGCCCCAGGCCAAGGCCGCGCACAGGCCGCTGGAGCTTCTGCTCACGCGTTCGCGGCCCTTGCCGTTGCCGTTGTCGATGCCGGAATTGCCGCAGCGGCCTGGTCTGTCGGCCGCGGCCATCCTTTCGCCCGCGGAGCCGGATCTGGACGGATTCTTCGCCCAGTTCCCGCACTGGTTGGACGAGTTGGTGCTGGTCTGGGACGCGGGTACCGTGCCGGAGATCCCCGTCCCGGACCGCTTCCCGGTGCGCCAGTCGGCCCGGCCGCTCGGTGCGGACTTCTCGGCCCAGCGGGGGGCCATGCTCAGCGCCTGCGCGGGCGACTGGGTGCTCTACCTCGACGCTGACGAGCGCCTCTCAGCCGAGGGCTGGACGGCGATCCCGGCCCTGTGCGCGGCCTCAGCGCCGCACGATGTCTGCGCCTGGCATTTCCCGCGCCTTTCGCCCTACCCGGACGCGGAGCACGCCCTCGCCGGCTTCGGCCTCTGGCCCGACGTGCAGCTGCGGCTGTTCCGCAATGCGCCGGGCCTGCGCTTCGTGAACCCGGTGCACGAGCGCCTCACCGGCCTTGGCGGGGCGCAGGCCCTGGCCCTGGACGTGGAGATCGAGCACTTAAGCCGCCTGCGCAAGGGCGATGAGGCCCTGCGCCGCAAGCTCGCAGGCTTCGACGAGGCCGGTGCCGGGCGTGTGCGCCACGCCCTGAGTGCCGAATATCCAAGCGTTTCGCGGAGCCTTCTGGCCGCGCGCGGGCCTGGGCAGCCGCGCTGCCTTCTGCTGCCTCCGGAATTCGCCTGATTCCGGTCTTCTTCTGAGCCCGGCATGTCTCCGGTCCCGGCATGTCTTGATTCCCGCCTCCAAAACGGCTATTGTTCCACTCCTTAGTCAACCTTTTCCCAAGGACAATGATGCGGATTCTCTGTCCCCTGTGCGGCTTTGGCCGGGAAGTAGACCTGGCGAAGATTCCCCCGCGCGCCCAGATGGCCACCTGCCCGCGCTGCGAGCACAAGTTTCGTTTTCGTGTGGTGGACGATCTGCCGCCGACCTATTCCAAGCCAGCCGAGCGCACGCCCCTGGCCACGCGTCCGTCCGATCTGCGCCCCGAGCCATCTTCACCCTTGCGGAGCGGCCAGGATCTTTCGTCCCGTTCTGACGCAGCATCTGGCACGCCAACCGACCGGCCAGCAGGTCAGGACCCCATGGCCGCCCAGCGCGCCGCCGCAGAACTGGCCTGGAAGCATCTCCAGGGCGTGAAGCCCGAGGCGCCGAAAACCGACGCGCCAGGCATTCCCGCTTCCGCTGGCCCCGCTTCCGATGCCCCCGCTTCCGATGCCCCTTCTTCTGATGCAACTCGCGCGGCGGGCCCGGCCCTTGGCGGGCAACAGCCTGATGCGCCCACGTACCTGAACGTGGCCCCGGCCTCCGTGTCCTCCCCCGTGCCCTTCGAGAACCTGCCAACCCACGGTTTCTTCCCCGGCCTGTGGCGCACCATCACGGAAATCCTCAAGACTCCCACGGCCTTTTTCAGCGTCATGCCCGTCACCGGCGGCATGGCCAAGCCGCTGATATTCCACCTGCTCCTGGCCGAGTTTATGGTGCTTTGCCAGTTTCTCTGGGGCGTAAGCGGCATAACCGCGTTGTCCCAGTACAGCGGCAGCCAGGAACTTATGGACCTGGGCCTGGGCCTGACCGGCACCAGCCCCATCTTCATCCTGGTGCTCTATCCCCTGCTGCTCATCCTGCGGCTCATGCTCATGACCGGCGTCATCCATTTCCTGCTGCGCGCCATCTTCCGCTTCACGGGCGGGCAGGGCAGCGGTGCCGAGGCCACCTTCCGCGTGCTGTGCTATTCCGCAGCGCCGCTGATCCTTGGCGTGATCCCCTTCTTCGGCCCCCTGCTTGGCGGAGTCTGGAGCATCGGCCTGACCATCATCGGGCTCAAGGAGGCGCACCGCACCAGCGGCTCCGCAGCGACCTTCGCCGTGATGCTGCCCATCCTGCTGCTTCTGGCCGCCGCCCTTGGCCTCATGCAGGCAGGGCTTAAGGGCTGATTGCCGTGGCGCAGAAGCCCGTGCTCGACTGGGTGCGCCGCAAGTGGCGGGCCTATTGCGCGGTGCGCAAGAGCGCGGCTGAGGTCAACCCCAATGGCCTGTTGCGCCTGGCCGAGGAGGTGCGCACCCTGGCCGAGGCCGCACGGCGCGTGTGCCCGCCGGAGCGCCGCCTGCAATCGCGCATCCGGGACATCCTCCATGTGATTGACGAGATGGACGAGATGCGCCGCCTGGCCGACCTTGCCGCCAGTCCGGACCTGCGCCGCCTGCCCCCGGACAAGCGCCAGCTATTGCGCCGGGGTCTGGTGAATTCGCGCGAGCAGCTCCTGCGCGTCATGGGCCAGGCCACGGCCCCCACCAGACTTCTGCAATAACCCCGAATATCCCCTTGATACCGCGTTCTCCGGCCTGTAAATACTGGCTGGGCGGTACGCATCTTGCTACCATTTCGGCACAGGACCGCGTCCGTGTCGGAATTCCGTCGCGCGCGGGCAACTTGCTTACCCTCTGAGAGTGCGCCCATGAAACCGATTTTTCACACCCGGCACACCCGGCACAGCAGCAGCTTCCGAACCCTGGCCGCTCTGGCCCTGTTCGCCTTGGCCCTGTTTGGCCTGGCCGCCTGCGCCAACGTGGACCCCAGCATCATCAACCCCACCAAGGTCTACCGCGACGCGCCGGTGGAGAAGAGCAAGCTGGCCATATCCCTCAGGCCCAAAAGCAAGCTCAACGATGCGCCCCAGGTGCTCATGTATCCCTTCTTCGTCAGCCAGAAGATGACCAACAGCTCGCTCGTGGGCCGCGAGCTGGCCCGGCTGGTGTACCAAACCTGGACCGAAGAGAGCGTGTTCGAAACCCTGATGTACGACCCGCAGTTGGCCTACCATGGGCCTGAGGCCGCCGTGAGCGTGGCCCGCCGCGCCGGGGCCGATCTCGTGATTGTCGGCATCGTTCCGTATCTCATCACTGGCGGCTCCATCGACAGCACTGCCGTGACCCTGCAGATCCGCGTCTATGAGACCCAGGGCGGCAACCTGCTCCTGTCCATGGACCAGCATGCGCGGGTCAACGCGAAGCTGAAACAGGATTGGATTATCTTCGACCTGCACACGCGCCTGTCCGACTCGCCCCTGGCCGAGGCCATGGCTTCCATCGCCCACGACATGGCCGTGCCCATGAAGTCCTGGATGCCGCCCACGGACGAGGAACTGGGCTTTGCCGACAGCGCCTCTGGCATGGCCCAGAACATTCTGGCCAGCGGTTCGCCCCTGGTCGGTGACGAAGACGACGCCGCCTCGCGCGGCCTGGCCGCTGATCTGATGAACACCGGCCGCTTCAAGAAGAACCTGAAGCTTAAGGTTGAGTTCGACGTCGACTCCTCACGCATCCGACCGGAATCAAACGGCATCTTAAGTGAGCTGACCAAGGCGCTCAAGTCCGAGCCCCTCAAGGGCAGGCGGGTGGTCATCGCCGGGCATTGCGACTCCGACGCCTCCCTGGAGTATAACCAGAAGCTCAGCGAGCGGCGCGCTGCCGCTGTGAAGGCCTACCTCGTGGAGCATGGCGTGGCTGCGCAGACCTTGCGCACCGAGGGTTTCGGCAAGACGCGCCCCCTGGTGCCGAACACCTCCAAGGCCAACAAGCAACGCAACCGAAGGGTCGAGGTTCGCCTGGACAACTAGGCGCTGGCGCAAACGAATTCATGAACCAGGGGCGGCGAAATCCGCCCCTTTTTTCGGCTTTGCCACCGGGCGCGAATGTGATAGGGGAGGGCCTCGCATAAAAAACATTCCGCTACCAACGAGGTTTTCATGATCGGCATATCCAAGCTCTATTGCGGCGCCGTCGAGGCTGCCGACGCCCTGCGCTACAACCGCCAGTCCGGCAAGCTGCCCTCGCACCTGCTCCAGTTCTCGGCGGACAAGAAGCCGGTGGTTGTCTGGAACATGACCAAGCGCTGCAACCTGAAGTGCGTGCACTGCTACGCCAAGGCCGTTGAGGTCGACGGCGCCGACCAGATCGACACCGATCAGGCCAAGGCCCTCATCACCGACCTGGCCGCCTACGGCGCTCCGGTGATGCTGTTCTCTGGCGGCGAGCCCCTGGTGCGCAAGGACCTTGTGGAGCTGGCCAGCTTCGCCACCAGCAAGGGCATGCGCGCGGTCATTTCCACCAACGGCACCCTCATCACCAAGGAAAAGGCCCGGGAGCTGAAGAGCGTCGGCCTGTCCTACGTCGGCATCTCGCTGGACGGCGGCGAGGAGATCCACGATAAGTTCCGCGCCGTGCCCGGCTCCTTCAAGAAGGCCATCCAGGGCGTGGAGAACTGCATGGCCGAGGGCCTCAAGGTCGGCCTGCGCTTCACCATCAACAAGCGCAACCAGGGCGAGGTGCCCACGCTGTTCAAGATCGTGCGCGATCTCGACGTGCCGCGCATCTGCTTCTACCACCTGGTTTACTCCGGCCGCGGTTCCGATCTCATCAAGGAGGACCTGGACCACGCCGAGACGAGAGCCGTGGTGAACCTCATCATGGACGAGACGCGCGCCCTTTTCGAGGCCGGGCGGCCCAAGGAAGTGCTGACGGTGGACAACCACGCCGACGGCCCGCTGGTCTACTACCGCCTGCTCAAGGAAGACCCCAAGCGCGCCGCCGAGGTCATGGAGCTTTTGCAGATGAACGAGGGCAACAGCACCGGTCGCGGCATCGGCTGCATCTCCTGGGACGGCCAGGTGCACGCCGACCAGTTCTGGCGTCAGCACAGCTTCGGCAACGTGCTGGAGCGCCCGTTCTCCGAGATCTGGGACGATCCGAACATCGAGCTTCTGCACAAGCTCAAGGATAAGAAGCCTTTTGTGAAGGGCCGCTGCGCCACCTGCAAGTTCCTGAACATCTGCGGCGGCAACTTCCGCGCCCGGGCCGAGGCCTACTACGGCGACATCTGGGCCCAGGACCCGGCCTGCTACCTGACGGATGAAGAGATCAAATAGGCGACGAGATCAAAATGGACTAACGCAGCGTTATTGCGCGGCGCTTGGGCCTCCGTCTGGAGGCCCCGCCGCCGAACGCGGAGATCCAGAGCTGCATTCCGCAAGGCAATGCAGCGGTATTCAGGACCAAGGAGGGCAGCATGCTCGAAGCCGACTTCTACAGGGGCCGCCGCCTGCGCCGCAGCCCCGGCATCCGCGCCCTGGTGCGCGAGAACGAGATCAGGCCTGCTGACCTGGTCATGCCCTACTTCGTGGTGGAAACCGACGACGCGGGCTTCAAGAAGCCCATCGGCTCCATGCCCGGCCAGTTCCAGCTCTCCCTTGCCGAACTGCTGAAGAGCGTTGGCGCGGCGGTTGAAAACGGCCTCACCAGCGTGCTGCTCTTCGGCATCCCGAAGGATAAGGACGAACTCGGCTCCCAGGCCTACGCCGACGAAGGCATCGTGCAGGAGGCCGTGCGCCGCCTGAAGCAGGCCTTCCCGGAGCTCACTGTCATCACCGATGTCTGCCTGTGCGAATACACCTCCCACGGCCACTGCGGGCTCGTGCAGCAGGGTGGGGAGATTCTCAATGACCCCACCCTCGATCTCCTGTCTCGCGCTGCCCTGTCCCACGTGCGCGCCGGGGCGGACATGGTGGCCCCCTCGGACATGATGGACGGCCGAGTGCTGGCCATCCGCGAGACCCTGGACGACAACGGCTTCTCGGGCGTGCCCATCATGAGCTACGCGGTGAAGTACGCCTCGGCCTTTTACGGGCCGTTCCGCGAGGCCGCAGAGAGCACGCCCAAGTTCGGCGACCGCAAGACCCACCAGATGGACCCGGCCAACAGCCGCGAGGCCCTGCGCGAGGCCGAGGCCGACCTGGCCGAAGGCGCGGACATCCTCATGGTCAAGCCGGGCCTGCCGTACCTGGACATCGTGCGCCAGCTGCGCGACAACTTCGACACGCCCATCGCCGTGTACAACGTCAGCGGCGAGTACAGCATGGTCAAGGCCGCGGCGCAGAACGGCTGGGTGGACGAGGAGCGCATGGTCATGGAGATGATGACCTCCTTCAAGCGCGCCGGGGCGGACATTATTCTCACGTACTTTGCCGAGGATATCCTCAAGTATCTAAAAAAATAAGATAATAATAGGCGAGCCATGCACGATCATTCCAATGGACATCCCGGCGGACACCCCGGCGGACATCCGGGCGGCCATCCTTCGGGAATGCGGCCCGGCCATCCCGGCTCGCATCCCGGCGAGCAGCCCATAAAAGGCCCCACGGACGGCGTGCCGCAGCTTCGGCTCATCGCCTGGGAAGTGACGCGCTCCTGCAACCTGGCCTGCAAGCACTGCCGGGCCGAGGCGCACCCGGAACCCTACGAGGGCGAGCTGTCCACCGCCGAGGCCAAGGCCCTCATCGACACCTTCCCGGACGCGGGCAGCCCCATCATCATCTTCACCGGCGGCGAGCCGTTCATGCGTCACGACCTGTACGAGCTCATCCCCTACGCCAAGTCGAAAGGCCTGCGTTGCGTCATGGCGCCCAACGGCACCTTGCTGACGGCGCAGAACGCCCGCGAGATCAAGGAGCTGGGCATTGAGCGCTGCTCCATCTCCATCGACGCGCCAAACGCCCCGGCCCACGACGAGTTCCGTGGCGTGAAGGGCGCCTTCGCCGCCTCCATGCAGGGCATCGAGCACCTGAAGGCCGCCGGGCTGGAGTTCCAGATCAACACCACGGTGACCAAGGACAACCTGCACCAGTTCAAGGAGATTTTCCACCTGGCCGAAGACCTCGGGGCCAGTGCTTGGCACATCTTCCTCCTGGTGCCTACGGGCCGCGCGGCGGAGCTGGGCGCCCAGGTCATCACCGCCGAGGAATACGAGGAAGTCCTCAACTGGTTCTATGACTTCCGCAAGACCACCAACATGCAGCTCAAGGCCACCTGCGCGCCGCACTACCACCGCATCCTGCGCCAGCGGGCCAAGGAGGAGGGCGTTGCGGTCAACTTCGAGACCTTCGGGCTCGACGCCGTGAGCCGCGGCTGCCTGGGCGGGGTGGGCTTCTGCTTCATCTCCCATTCGGGCATCGTGCAGCCCTGCGGCTACCTGGACCTCAATTGCGGCGACGTGCGCAAGACGCCGTTTCCGGAGATTTGGAAGAATTCCCAGCAGTTTTTGAACCTGCGCAACCCGTCCGTCTACGATGGCAAGTGCGGGGTCTGCGAATACGAGAAGGTCTGCGGCGGCTGCCGGGCGCGCGCCGCCACCATGCGCGGCGGCTACCTGCGCGAGGAGCCCCTGTGCTCGCACACGCCGATCAAGCTGGCGAAGCAGGCCAAGAAGGGGCTGGCGGAATGATGGACACCTACGACAAGCAGATCCTGGACATCATCCAGTCGAGCTTCCCGCTCTCGCCCCGGCCGTATGAGGTCGTGGGCGGGCAGGTGGGCCTGACCGAGGCCGAGGTGCTGGCCCGGGTACGCCGCCTGAAGCAGCAGGGCGTCATCCGGCGCATGGGCGCCAACTTCGGCTCCCGGCAGCTGGGCTGGAGCTCCACCCTGTGCGGTGCCGAGGTGCCGGAAGACAAGCTCGACGCCTTCGTGGCCGAGGTCAACAAGCACACCGGCGTGACGCACAACTACCTGCGCGCGCACCAGTTCAACGTCTGGTTCGCGCTCATCGCGCCCAGCGCCGAGGCCGTTGAGGAGATCCTGGCAGGCATCACGGCCAAGACCGGGGTGCCCATCATGAACCTGCCGGCCTCCACGCTGTTCAAGATCAAGGTCGATTTCAACATGGGCGGCGGCGAGTAGCCCCGGCCCGTTTCCGCGTTCGACATCCTATCGAAGGAGCGTCCCATGATCCTCTCGCCCTCGCTTCTCTCCTGCGACTTTGCCCGCCTGGCCGATGAACTGGCCGCCCTTGAGGCCGCCGGGATCAAGTGGGCGCACCTGGACGTCATGGACGGCTCCTTCGTGCCGAACATCACCTTCGGCCCGCCGATCATTGCCGCCATGCGCAAGACAAGCAAGCTCTTCTTTGACTGCCACCTGATGATCGACGACCCGGGCCGCTACATCGACGACTTCGCCAAGGCCGGGGCCGACCTCATCTGCGTGCACGCCGAGGCCACCAACCACCTGGAGCGCGTCTGCGCCGCCATCGCCCAGGCCGGGTGCAAACCTGCCGTGGCGCTCAACCCGGCCACGCCCCTTGAGGTGGTGCGCTACCTGCTGCCGCAGCTTCACATGGTGCTCATCATGAGCGTCAACCCCGGATTCGGCGGCCAGAGCTTCATTCCCTTCTGCCTGGACAAGGTGCGCGAATTGAAGGCCATGATCCGCCAGGCCGGGGCGAAGACGCTCATCCAGGTGGACGGCGGCGTGACCATGGACAACTGCGCCGAATTGGTCAGCGCCGGTGCGGATGTGCTGGTGTCGGGCTCGGCCTTCTTCGGCTTCCCGCCCTATGACCAGCGCCACCGCCAGTTCCTGGAGCGCTGCGGGGGCTGATTTCCGCTGCCTTTGCCACCAGTTGCCATTACTGCCAGGCCTCTGTATATAGTTGTGAGGATGGGGTGAGCCCTGTCTGAATTCTGCTGGAGGCCGTCCATGCCGAGCGCCCCCCCCTCACGAATTGGCTCCCGGTCGCATCTCGCTTTCTGCCTCGCCCTGTGCCTCACCTTGCCGCTCGTCGGCGCTCTATTCCCTGTTGCCGCCAGTGCTGGCGGACTGCTCGGCGTGGTTGTGGTGCATGACAAGAGCGACACGCCCGAGAAGTATCTGGTCGAAACCGTGCGCCTGCTGCGCAATGTCGGGTTCCTGGTGGAGACGCCGGAGATGCCCTGGTCGCGCAAGCGCGCGTTCGATGCCTCCTTTCAGCAGTCCCTGGTGGAGATCGGCCTGTCCGAGGGCGAGCTGCGTTCCAAGGGCGCGACCAGGATCGCCATCGTGGGGCACGGCCTGGGGGCCAACGCCGGCCTGGCCTACGCCGCCACCCGGCCCGGGGTGTTCGCGCTGGTGGCCCTGGCCCCGTCGCATGACCCGGAACGCAACCACGACGTTTTCATCGCCGACCTGCGCAAGGCGCACCAGATGGTGCTCACCGGGCGCGGCGCGGAACGCTCCGCCTTCATGGATATGCGCCACGGCAAGGACTACGACCTGTCCACCACGGCGGAAATCTACCTGAGTTACAGCGACCCCGAGGGGCTGGCTGTGATGCCGAAGACTGTGGAGAGCATCAAGCCCCCGGTGCCGATCCTGTGGGTGGTGGGCACAAACGATCCCCTCTCGCGCCTGGGCCGTTCCTATGTCTTCTCCAAGGCCCCTGAGCATTCCAAGAGCCGCTACGAGGATCTCCTGGCCGACCATGCCACGGTCCCCGCCGAGTCGGCCCGCATGGTGGCCATCTGGCTCAAGGAGCTTTGGGTCGCTTCTGAGGGGAAGTGATCGCGTCAAATAGTCTGCGCCAACAGAAGGATGAACGACATGTCACGATTCCTTGGCGTCATGCTTCTTCTTCTCCTGGCCGCAGCCTCGCCCCCGCTTTCCCCGGCCCTGGCCGCCGAGGCGGGTCCAACCGCCGTGGTGGTCCTGCATGGCAAGCTGGGCGCGCCAGACCGTCTCGTGGCGGATTTCGCCGCGCAACTCTCTGCGGCGGGCTTCATGGTGGCCGCACCCGAGATGCCCTGGTCGCGCGGGCGCGAGTTCGCCGAGAGTTTCGACGTCGCGCTGCGTGAAATCGACGTGGCTGTGCGCGGGCTGCGCGCCAAAGGCGCGGCGCGGGTGGTGGTGGCCGGGCACAGCCTGGGGGGCAATGCCGCCCTGGCCTACGCCGTCCGCTATCCCGGTCTTGACGGCCTCGTCTGCCTGGCCCCGGCCCACACGCCGGAGCAGTCGCGCCAGCGCGAGCGTTTCGCGGCCGACATCGCGCTGGCCAGGGAGATGGTGGCGTCCGGGCGCGGGCAGGACACGGCGCGCTTCCACGACGTGAACATGGGCAAGCCCCTGGAGCTCACCGTGCCGGCCCAGTCCTACTTAAGCTACAACGACCCGGACGGTCCGGCGGTGATGCCCAGGAACGCCGCAGCCATCAAGCCGCCCCTGCCTATCCTATGGATTGTTGGCGCGCGCGATCCCCTGACCAGACCCCAGAGCTCTGTCTTCGACCTCGCCCCGACGCACCCGAAGAGCCGCTACGCCGTCATCGACGCCGACCACAAGGGCACGCCCACTGCGGCTGCCGGGCTGGTGGTGGAGTGGCTGCGCGGGCTTGCTGCGGCCAAGTAAATCCGGACCCGTGATTCCGGACCAGTGCTTCAGGTGATGATGCGCCCGGGATCGTTGTAGACCCAGAAGCTGTCGGCTTTGATGTTGCCGATGAGGGTCAGCCCGATCTTGCGCGCCAGCTCCACCGAGAAGCTGGTGGCCACGGCGGTGGAGGCCAAGAGCGAGACCCCGATGCGCACGGTCTTGAGCAGGATCTCAGACGCCACCCGCCCCGTGGACACGATCATCTTGTCGTCGGTGGGCACCCCTTCCAGAAAGCATTCCCCCACGATCATGTCGATGGCGTTGTGCCGCCCGATGTCCTCGCGGAAGAGCAGCATCTCGTCGGGCGTGCACAAGGACGAGTTGTGGCAGCCGCGCGTGCGGCCATAGAGGGTGCTGCGCTGCTTGAGCTCACCGGCCAGGGCCAGTATCTGCGCTGGCGTGACCTTGAGGTCCGAGGTGACGCGGCGCTTGGAGATGGTCGCCACGTTGCGGTCGAAATTGGTGCCCTTGCCGCAGCCGGAGGTGATGGAGCGCTGAATCTCCCGGCCCCCGGCAAAGGGGTCGTGGCGTACGCTCACGCGTGCGGTGATGCGTCCGTCCTCGTCCTGGATGTCCACGCCGAGCAGCTGCGCCGGGTCGGTCAAGAGCGCGTCGGACTTGAGGAAACCCACGGCCAGATGGCGCGGGTATTTGCCGGTGCACAGCAGGGTCACCACCTCGCGGTCATTGAGGTAGATGGTCAGCGGCACCTCGCGGATGGCCTCGATGTGCTTCTGCTCCGGGCCGTTTGGGCCGTACTCGGTGATCTCAAAGGGGAAGGACTCGGGCATGGGACCTCTCTTTTTCCTTCCAGAAAGGTATGCGTTCCGGCGGGGTAAATCAACCGGTCCCGATGATATCAGGTTCCGGCACTGGCGCTCAAGTTCTTTCTAGCCGATGAGGGTGTCCCAGAGCAGCAGGATGTTCAGGCCCACCACCACGATGGAGATGCCGCCCAGGACGATGTTGTGCCAGGCGCTGTTGGCGAATTCGCCCATGACCGCGCGGGAGGCCGTGAGGCGGAACTGCAGGTAGATGGTGAGCGGGAGCTGGATGCTGAGCAGGATCTGCGAGACCACCAGCCCCTGGAAGGGCGAGGTGATGAGCAGGATGCACAGGGCCGCCGGGACGAGGGTCAGGCCCACGCCCAGGCGGCTGTGCGGGTCCTTGATGTCGAAGGGTTCGGAGAAAATGCCCGCAAAGATGCTGCCCCCGGCCATGCCCGCCGTGACGCTGGAGGACAGGCCCGCCATGAGCAGGGCCAGGGCGAAGACAACGGCTGCGGCGTCGCCCAGGATGGGCCGCAGCATGGCCTGGGCCTGTTCCAGTTGGTCCACGGGCGTGCGCTGGGCAAAGAAGGTCGCCGCGGCCACCAGGATCATGGCGCTGTTGATGCCCCAGCCGATAAGCATGGAGAACAGGGTGTCGGCGAACTCATAGCGCAGCTGGTGCTTGATGACGTCCTTGTCCTTGAGGTTCCATTGGCGGCTTTGGATGACCTCGGAATGCAGGAACAGGTTGTGCGGCATGACCACCGCGCCGAGCACGCTCATGATGATGGGAATGGAGCCGTGCGGAAAGCTCGGCGTGACCCAGGCCACGGCTGCCTCGCCCCAGGGGATCGTGACCAGGGTCAGCTCGTAGATGAAGGAAAGGCCGATGAGCGAGACAAAGGCGATGATGATTTTTTCGATGCGCCGGTAAGCGTTGGAGTAGAGCATCCAGGACACGAAGGCGGTGGTCAAGAGCGTGCCGAGCCAGATGGGCAGGCCGAAGAGCATGTTCAGCGCGATGGCCGCGCCGAGCAGTTCGGCCAGGGCCGTGGCCACGGCGGCGATCATGGCCGAGCCGAGCAGGGAGCGTGCGGTCAGGGGCCGCATGTGCTGCACCGCGGCCTCGGACAGGCACAGACCCGTGGCGATGCCGAGGTGCGCGGCGTTGTGCTGGAGCACGATGAGCATGAGCGTGGCCAGCGTGACCATCCACAAGAGCGAATAGCCGAACCCGGCACCGGCGGCCACGTTGGCGGCCCAGTTGCCGGGGTCGATGAAGCCCACCGTGACCAGCATGCCCGGCCCGATGTACTTGAGGATTTCAAGGCCAGTGAAGCGCGGCTTGTGGTGGTCGCGGAACCATGCCTTAAGGCGGCCTGCGATCACGTCTTTGGCCTCGATCTTGCTGTGGAGACAGTGGTAGCCATATCTGCCTATCTACCCTCACGCCCGGAGCTTGTCCAGACGCGGGGCATTTGTCGCCGCAGCCGTTGCCAGCAGGGGCGTTGTGGGGTAGCATCAAAGCAAATACGCCGAGGCCAGGAGCATCCTATGCGCACCGCCACCAGACTCATTCTTGCGCTTGCTGCGCTATTTTTGCTCACCTCCCAGGCCCTGGCGGCGCCGGGTCGCTACGCCCTGGTCATCGGCAACTCGGCCTACAAGACCAAGCCGCTCAAGAATCCAGCCAATGACGCCAAGGACATGGCCCGCACCCTCGAGCGCCTTGGGTTCGACGTGCAGCTCAAGACCGATGTCACCCTGCGCGACATGGAGGAGGCCATCCGTCTGTTCGGCGAACGCCTCAAGCGCGGCGGCGTGGGCCTGTTCTATTATGCCGGGCATGGCGTTCAGGTGCAGGGCGTGAACTACCTGGTGCCGGTGAACTCCAAGGTCTCCAGCGAATCCGACGCCAAGTTCGAGTGCGTGGACGCGGGCCGGGTGCTGGGCAAGATGGAGGACGCGGGCAATGAGCTGAACATCGTCATCCTCGACGCCTGCCGCAACAACCCCTTCACCCGCAGCTTCCGCAGCGCGGACCAGGGCCTGGCGCGCATGGACGCGCCCACGGGCTCCATCGTGGCCTATTCCACGGCGCCCAACTCCGTGGCCTCCGACGGCAAGGGCGCAAACGGCATGTACACCAAGTACCTGCTCCAGAACATCACCACGCCGGGCATCCCCATCGAGGAGGTCTTCAAGCGCGTGCGCATCGGCGTTATGAGCGAGACGGGCAAGAAGCAGGTGCCCTGGGAGTCCTCGTCCATCGCCGGATATTTCTACGTGGCCGGGCAGCCCCATCAGCCCCTGGCCATCAATCCCGCCCAGCCCAGCGCCCAGCAGCGCCAGCAGGAGCAGCGGCTGCAGCAGTACCTCGCCGGCCTGGAGGCCGAGAAGCGCCAGGTGGAACAGGAGCGCGCGGAGCTGGCGCGCCGCAGGCAGCAGCTGGACCAGGAGGCCGCCAAGAAGCTCGCCGAGGCCCAGGCCCCGCAGGACAAGCGCCTGCGCGACCAGTTGGCCGTGCTTGAAACCGAGCGCCGCAAGCTGGAGCAGGAGCGCATGGCTCTGGAGGCCGCGCGCCGGGAGTCCGAGCGCATGCAGGCCGAACAGGCGGCCAAGGCCCGACAGAAGGCGTCCAGCGTGCTGGTGGCCGGTCCGGGAGCCGGTTCTGGCATAGGGCAGCAGGCCTCGGTCAGCGCGCCCAAGCCCTGGCAGGCGCAGCAGTCGTCACAGCAGCCGAAGCCGCGTCCCCGCGGGGAGGACCGCGGCCAGGTGCTGAACCGTCTGGCCGGTGTCTGGCGCTTTGAGACCGAAAGCAACCGGAAGTATCCCAACCTCCAGCTCAAGCCCGGCGGCGACACCCTGTACGGCACCCTGGTGGGCGAGGCGCGCCTGGTGAGCCGCATGGAGCTTTCCGGCCTGGCCGTGGAGGATGGCAACCTGCTCGTGCGCCTGGACATCAGGCGGCCCGCCCAGGATGAGCCGGAAGATTTCACCCGCCGCCTGCGCAATGTCCTGCGCAGCCAGGGGCGCCAGCGCGGCCCGGGGCAAAGGCGCGGCGAGGACCAGTCGCCCGTGGTCTCGCGGGGCCAGACCGTGGTCAGGACCGTGGAGTGCGTGGGCGACCTGAGCGGCTCCCAGGGGGCGGAGATTCCGCTGACCTGCGGGCGTGTGGACCCCGAGGGGCGGGCCCTGGGCGATACGCACAAGGAGAGCGGACGCATGATCCGCACGGACGGCCTGCGGGGCTACTAGCCGCATCCCGGATCGCAACCGGCGCAAAAAAGCCCGGGGCACAACGCTCCGGGCTTTTTGGCGTGGTGCAGGCCGCTAAACTAGCTGATGACCAGCCCGGCGTAGCCCACAACGCGGCGCATCTCGCCGTTGATCTCGCCGGAGGTGGCGTAGGCCGTGATCTCGCTCTGGCTTGCGCCCAGCTCAAGGGCGGCGGCCAGGGCCAGGGTCATGGGCAGCACGCCGCACATGCTGATGTTCTCGCCGCGCACGGTCTCGTAGAACAGGGTCGGGTTCAGGGCCAGGGCCGGGTCCAGCGCCTTGGCGTCCAGCTCCTGGGCCATGTCGTGGGTCAGGAAATGGCTCATGTCCGAGCTGACGATCATGCTTACCGGGCGCGCAAAGGCGCGCAGGGCGCGGCCAAGGGATTTGCCCACGGCCAGCAGGGTGCCCAGGTCCGGCTGGGACACGGCGATGGGCACGATGCGCGTGGCCGGGTTCATCTCAGCCAGGAAGGGCACCATGACCTCCAGGGAATGCTCGCGCTGGTGGGCCAGGGTGTCGGGCTCAAGGCGGCTCTCCTGGGCAAGCAGGTGCTCCACGAGCTCGACGTCCACCTCAAGCGTTCCGCCCGGGTACTGCCAGCGGCCCGACGGCCACACGGCCAAAGGCTTGCCCAGGCCGGTGTGGTTGGGGCCGAGCAGCAGCACGGTCTCGGCCAGATTGGCGCGGCCCAGGGTGGCCCCGGCCACGGCGCCGGAAAAATAGTAGCCCGCGTGCGGGGCCATGGTCAGGATGGAGGGCACGCTGGACTTCTGTTCGGCCCCCTCAAGGTAGCCGCGCACCTCAAGCCGCAGGGCCTCGGGATCGTTGGTGTAGAACTGTCCCGCCACGGCGGGCTGGCGGTCCTGACTGGCGGCAAAGGGCATGGGCATGGTCTTCTCCTGGTCGTTTGGGCGCGGCTCAGCGCCCATTCTGGTTGTTTTGCAAATACTTCTGCAGCCGCTGGTCCAGGGCGCTGCTCGCCAGCTCCTGCTCGGCCATGCGGGCATACACCGTGCCCGGCTTCTTCTTTGCGATGTCGGAGAGCAGGGCCTTCCATTCGTCCAGCTTGCCGCCCTGGCGGTAGATGCCCGCGAGACGCAGGCGCACGGGCGCCCAGTCCGGGTCGCTGTCCGGGATGATGCGGTCGAACTCCTTGGACCACTTGAGGGTCTCGGTGTAGCGGCCGGAGCGCTCCGTGGCAGTGATGGACATGAGCAGGCAATCCTTGATCTTGTCCTTGTCGCCGTGCGCCTCCAGGAGCAGGCCCAGGGCCTCCTGCGACAGGGCGAAGAGGCGGTACATGTCCTGCTTGCGGGCGGCGTCCTTGGCCAGGGTGTAGGTGGCGAAGGCCCGCGTCGGCAGGTCCGTGGTCGGGTCGGCGGCGATGCGCGTCCACAGCGGAATGCTCTTTTCGGTCAGCCCCTGGTTCTCCAGGGCCATGGCCCGGGCCTGCTCGAACTGGGCCAACTGCCGGGGCGAGAGCTTCCAGGCCTTGGAGGCCTTGGCCGCCAGGTCGGAGATGCGGCTCCACTCCTTGCGCTCCATGAAGATGTTCATGGCCATGTCCAGGGCCATTTCCGAGTACTTGGGCACCTGGACCTTGCCCAGGAACTTGCCAGCGAGCTTGAGGGCGCGCTCCGGGTCGCCGCGCTTCCAGGCGCTCACGGCGATGGCCATGCGTGCGTCGTCGCTGATCTTGTCCTGGTTCTCCTTGACGTACGAGGCGGAGTCGAGGAGCTGCATGACCCGCTGGTAGTTGCCCTCGCGCACCAGTTGCGGCAGGGCCAGGAGGAAGGACTCGAAGCCCAGCTCCTTGGCTTTGCCGATGAGCGGGCTCTTGGGATACTTCTCCAGGAAGGAGTTGGCCGTGTTGATGGCGTCAAGGTAGGACTTGTTGAAGAACTGCCACATGCCGAGCTTGATCAGGGCCAGGGGCGCAAGCGGGCTCTGCGGGTACTTGTTGATGATGAGCTCGTAGGTCTCGTTGGGCTTGAGCGAGGCCGGCTTGCCGAACACGGAGACCATCTCGCTCATGGTCGGGTCGTCGTAGACGCCCTCTTCGGCGATGCGCATGCGCGCAACCTGCCCGCCTTCGCTGCCGGGGAAGTCGTGCACGGCCTTCTGGTAGACCTCTTTGGCGGCGGCGCGCTTGTCCTGGCGCAGGTAGATGTCGCCGATGCGCACCAGGGTCACGTCCGCGAATTCGGCGTTGGGGTTCAGGTTGAAGTAGGTCCAATAGTGGTTCTTGGCCTCGGCCAGCTTGCCCACCTTCTCCTCGACCTCCGCAGCCAGCCGCAGGAAGTCCGGCGCCTCCATGTAGAATAGCGGCCAGCGCTTGTCGATGTAGTCCACGATCTTGAAGGCCTTCTCGTAGTCGCCGAGCTTGCGTAGCGTCTGCGCCAGGGTGTAGGCGGTCTCCTTGGCCAGCTTGCTGTCCGGGTAGTCCTGGATGAGGTCCTGGTACTGGTCCGCAGCCTTCCTCAGGTCGCCCTTGCCGCGATAGTATTCGCCCAGGGAGTACGGCACCAGGGCCGCATTCTGGTCGTTCTTGTACTTCTTCTTGATGATGTTGAAATAGGCCTTGGCCTCGGCCAGGTTGCCCACCTTGAGGTTCAAGAGGCCGAGGTTGAGCAGGGCGCGGGGCACGCGCCTTGACTTCTGATTGGCGTTCATGGCCGTCTGCTGCGCACCGGCGATCTTGTCGTAGTGGCCTTTCAGGCTGTCCTTGTAAGCCTGCATGTAGGCATCGCCAAGGGTGTACAGGACATCCTCGCGCAGGTCGCCCTTGAGATTGGGCTCGCGCAGGAGCTCTTCCAGCATGGTCACGGCCTGCGTCCACTGGCCGCCGGACATGCTCGACTGGGCCTGGAGGAACTTGTCCTTGATCTGCTGCTCCGTGTGCGGACCTTCGGGCTTGTCCTTGCCGCCTTCCTTGCCGCCTTCCTTGGTCGTTGCGCCGTGGGCATCCTTGGCTTCGGCCTTGGTCTCAGGCTTGGCCGGTTCTCCGTGGGCGTCCTTGGCGTCAGGCTTGGCGGGCTCTGCGGGCTTGCCATGGTCCGAGGCGTTGGCCGCGCCCTGCGCCGGTGCCGGTGCCGGAGCAGTTGGCGGAGCGGGTGGCGCTGCGTGGGCGTCCGCCGGTGGCGGCGCATGCTCCGCCGTGCCCGCCTGGGCCACGGGCGGCAGGGTCGCATTGGTGGAGCCGCCCAGGGGCGTCATGGTCTTCTGCACCTGCTGGCGCATTTCCCAGGGCCGCCCGGACTGACTTTGACCTTGGCCCGCAGCCGGAGCGATCTTGGCTGGTCCGCTGGCTGTGTGCTGGGCCGCCATGCCAGACACGACCTCGGCCAGACGCGACTGCTCCGGGGCGATCTTGTCGGCGCGGAAGCGCACCTCGGACTTGCCCTTCTCGGGCTGCACGTCCACAGGGGCGGACTGCGGCGGGGCTATTGCGGCCGGGGCCGACGGCTGTGGGGTGGACTGGGCGGCTTCAGGCGCGAGCGGTGTCTGCATGGCGCCCGGCTGGTCCTGGAGGATGGGTTTCTCGGTGACGCCCTGGGGCAGCTTGCCGCCCACCACGGCGCTGGCGGGCTTGGCGGCGGGGGCTGGTTTGCCCTGGGCCGCAGTCTGGGCCAAGGAGGCTTGTGCGGGCACCTGGGGGGACACCTGGGGCAGGCCCGCGGTGCTGCCGCTGGGCAGGCCGAGCACTGTCTTGTTCACCGGGGCGCGCATGGAATAGGGCACGGAGAAATAGGG
>JAHIUD010000053.1 GCA_018817515.1 Pseudomonadota bacterium | reverse complement strand
GCACTACAAATGTCCCCAAAAGGTCGTATGCTTGTAGTGCAGGCACAAAATAAGTTAACAATTTCAGGACATGCTGTGCCATCTTCTTGAATGGCATTCAAGAGGCCGTGGGTTCAATTCCCTCCAGCTCCACCAGAAAGATCAAGGGCTTGCGATTAGCATCGCAGGCCCTTTTTCTTTGCTGCACTACAGCTTTGCACGACATTTTGCGGGCGAACGGAAACGGCCAAGAGCAACCGCGCACGATTCGGCACTGGCCGACCCATACAACCGCGCATTCAAACAGAGAATCCCAGTCATGCCATTTGAGAACGCGGGCCGGGTTTGCGCTGCTCCACGCGATTCCCCCCTCCCTTCCCAAAACCCTGTCAACCCGCTATTTTTGTCCTTTACCGGCCAAAACCAATCCATTTTTGTCTGGGCCAGAAACCCCATGTTATGCTTGCGTAATTTGTGCCGGGCATCTTGCTTGGTGCGCAAACGCAAAGAGCTCCTATGCCCTCCCCAGTTCTCTCGTTGCGGCGCGATGCCAAAGACCCCCGAGGAGGCCGCATCGCCGAACGCACCCTGAACCTCGGCGGTGGGGCCGAAATCCGGCGCTACGCGTATGATTCCGCAGGACGCCTCGCCCGCCTCGCCGATGGCTCGGGCGGCTGCTGGAGTCCTACCAGTACGACCACGAGAGCCGACGCCTCGCCGACATCACCCCCCAGCGCTTCCGCGGCGAGCGGCGCTACAGCTACAGCCTGGGCGACCGGCTGGGACAGGCCGGAGCCGTCCAGTACGGCCACGACAAGGCGGGCTTCCGCAACCTGAAGATTGAGGGCGACCGCGAAACGCGCTACCACTACGAGCCCTCGGGTCTGCTGCTGCGCGTGGACCTGCCCGACGGGCGGTGTATCGACTACGCTTACGACGCCATGGGCCAGCGGACGCAGAAGCATGTGAACGGGCGGGTCGTCGAGGCCTATCGCTGGCTCGCTCCGCTTCGGCCCTCGGAATTTCATGACGGGTGCGAGTGCTGGCGGCTGGCGTACCTTGAGGGCCGGACGCCCGTTGGCGTGACGAACGGCGAGGACTCGTTCCTTTTACTCTGCGACCAGGTCGGGTCGCCGCTGGCCCTTGCCACGTCCGATGGCCATGTTGTACAGACGATGCAATACGACAGCTTCGGAAACCTGTTGCAGGTTCGGGGCGATGCGGTGCGCCTGCCCATCGGCTTCGCGGGCGGGCTCTTTGACGCCGACACCGGCCTCACGCGTTTTGTCTGGCGCGACTACGACGCAGACACCGGCCGCTTCACCGCCCTCGACCCGCTGGGCGCAAAGGGCGGCGACAGCGACTGGTACGGCTACTGCGTGGATGACCGAGTGAACCGGGTGGACGCGTGGGGGCTGGAGGTGGAATTCTGCGAGCGCCCGAACGAAATCCCTGGATTTCAGTGGACGGAAATTCCGCACCATTGGCTCAAGACAAACACATATGAAGCAGGTCAGGGAGAAATAGGAAGAGGTGTCCCCGGGCGCAATGGCGATTCTGGCGGGTGATACGGAATGGACTGACCATACAGGACAATCCAAGGCGCCAAACGCTGAATGCTGGCCCGTACCAAACTGGGAGCCTCCCACTGCCCAGATGAAGGGGCTTGCCTCCGCATAGGCAAGCCCCTTCATCTTTCCCGTGTCGGTTCCTCACGCCACTTGAACCGGCTTGACCAGCCTGATGGGCGCTTCCCTCGCCGCCCCGAGCTTCGGCAGCAGCGCAGCGGCCTTCTCCGTCTCCGAAGCATGCGCCTCGTCGTAGTGCTTGATGATCATCCTGGGGCTGGCGTCGGCCAGGAGGGCGATGGCGGACAGCCCCACATGTTTGTCGAGCATCGTCGTGTTCCGGAGGTGGATGCACAGCGTTGTGGACCCTCGCGGGTGTTGATGGGCACC
Source organism: Pseudomonadota bacterium (assembly GCA_018817515.1). GTDB lineage: Bacteria > Desulfobacterota > Desulfovibrionia > Desulfovibrionales > Desulfovibrionaceae > Humidesulfovibrio. Next base: position 30,238 of record JAHIUD010000053.1, on the reverse strand, counting down.
TCTGGAGTGCCTGGCACTCGTGGCGAGGGCCTCCTCAACCAGCCGCGTTGTCATTCCTGTTGCCACCTGCTGGATTTTGCGTAAGAGTATCATAGAGTCCACCCAACATATTGCATGCATTGAGCACCCCATGCACAGCCTTGAACCCGACCGAGCACCATCCCCCACACGTGATGCCGACTTCGCGTGGAAGCTCCTTTTGCTCCCCCTGCTCTTGCTGGCGGCCTGCTTGGCGATATCCGTGGCTGGCTGGCGCTATGCCGACAGCTTGACAAAGGATCTCGCCAGCGAACGCTTCGAGAACCGCGCCTCTGAGATCACCATGGCTATCGTGGACCGTATCGGGGCCTACGAGCTGGCTCTGCGCGGCGGGCTGGCGCTGTTCGCCTCCGTGGGCGACGTTTCCCGCCTCCAATGGCACGACTACGTCGGCAAGCTCAACCTGCTGCAGAACTATCCCGGCATACAAGGCATGGGCTATGCCGTGGTGGTGCCCCCGGCGGAGGTCCAGGCTCACGTGGAACGCCTGCGCCGCGACGGCTTTACCGAGTACGAGATCCGCCCGGCTGGCCCGCGCTCCATCTACACGGCCATCGTATACCTGGAGCCCTTCGACGCACGCAACAAGCGCGCCTTCGGCTTCGACATGTTCAGCGAGCCAACCCGCCGCGCGGCCATGGAGCGCACCCGCGACACAGGCCAGACCACCATCAGCGGTCGCGTGACCCTGGTGCAGGAGACAAACGAGGAAGTCCAGGCCGGCTTTCTCATGTATCTGCCCTTCTACAAGCCCGGCGCACCCGTCTACACCGGCAGCGACCGCCGCGCGGCCCTGCTCGGCTATGTCTACAGCCCCTTCCGCATGAACAACTTCATGCAGGGCATCGTCGGCAAGACCATCTCCGAACTCGGACTTGAGGTGTACGACGGGCCGGACCGGATTGAGCACAACCTCATGTATCGTAGCCAGGCCTTTGCCGAAGATTCCGCCTCCGGACGCAAGCCAATGTTCGCATCGGCCCGTACCCTGGCTGTCTTTGGCCGTAACTGGACCCTGGGCTTCCGCTCCTTGCCGGGCTTCGAGGCCAGCCTGGACCGCGCCATGCCCTTGCTGGTGCTCATGGGCGGCATCTGCATCAGCCTGCTGCTGTTTTTCATCGCGCTGTCGCTTCTGAGCACCCGGCAGCGGGCGCTGGCGCTGGCCGACCGCATGACCATCGAACTGCGCGAGAGCGAGGAGAAGATCCGCCTGCTGCTGGAGTCCACCGGCGAGCCCATCTACGGCATCAACACCAGCGGCCTGTGCACATTCTGCAACCCGGCCTGCGTGCGCGTGCTCGGTTTCAAGAGCGTGGACGAGCTGCTCGGCAAGAACATGCACACGCTCATCCACCATACGCACAAGGACGGTTCGGCCTTCGACGTACACGACTGCCGCATCTTCCAGGCCTTCCGACTGGGCCAGGGCTCCCACGTGGACGATGAAGTGCTCTGGCGCGCCGACGGCTCCAGCTTTCCGGCCGAGTACTGGTCGTATCCCCAGCGCCGCGCCGGCGAGGTCGTCGGAGCGGTGGTCACCTTCCGGGACATAACCGAGAGCCGCCGCGCCGAGGCCGACTCCGCCAAGCTGGCCGGGCTGGTCAACGCAGCCAGCCAGGTGTCCATCATCGCCACGGACAACGAGGGCCTCATCACCGTGTTCAACCACGGCGCGGAGAACATGCTCGGTTACAGCGCCGACGAGATGGTGGGCCTGCACACGCCGGAGATCATCCACCTTGGCCCGGAGGTCATGGCCTACGGCGAGGAACTCTCCCAGCGGCTTGGCCGTTCCCTGGAGGGCTTTGACATTTTCGTGGCCCTGGCGCGTGAGGGCGGCTACGACGTGCGCCAGTGGACCTACGTGCGAAAGGACGGCAGCCATGTGCCGATCGAGCTCGTCGTCACGGCCATCTGCGACCGTCACGACAGCATCATCGGGTTCCTCGGCATCGGCGTGGACATCTCGGCTCGTCTCGCCGCGGAGAACGCCCTGCGAGAGAGCCAGGCCCGCCTTGCCGCCGTGCTGGACAACGCCGTGGACCCCATTTTCACGGTCAGCCAGTTCGGGCGCATCCTCACGGCCAATCAGGCTGCCTGCCGGACCTTCGGCTACAGTCTTGAGGAGCTGGTGGGGCACAACGTCAACATGCTCCAGCCCGAGCCCTACCACAGCCAGCATGACGGCTACCTGGAGCGCTACGCCCGCACCGGCGTGCCACACGTCATAGGCAAGGGGCAGCGCGAGGTGCCCGGCAAGCGCAAGGATGGCGTCATCATTCCGCTGGAGCTGGCCGTCAGCGAAATCGTGACCAGCGGCGAGCGGCTCTACACTGGCATCCTGCGCGACATCTCCGAGCGCGCGCGCGCGCGCGAGGAGATGGAGGCCGCCAACGCCGCGCTGGCCAAGGGCGAGAATTTCCTGAAGTCGATCACGAACAACATTCCAGGCCTTGTGGGCTACTGGAACGCGGAGCTGCGTTGCGAGTTCGCCAACAGCGCCTACCTGGACTGGTTCGGGCGGCCCTCGCAGGAAATTCTTGGCATGCGCATGCAGGATCTGCTGGGGCCGGAGATCTTCGCCAAGAACGAACAGTTCGTCCTGCGCGCACTGCGCGGCGAGCCGCAACACTTCGAGCGGGTGCTGACCAAGACAGACGGAAGCACGCGCTACACCCTGGCCCATTACATCCCTGACTATGACGGCGACCGCGTTCTGGGATTCTTCGTTCTGGTGAACGATGTGACCGAACTGAAGGCCACACAGCTTCAGCTTGAGGAGCGCCAAAGGCTCATCGACGCCGACATGGAGGCCGCAGCGGAGATCCAGCGCAGCCTGCTTCCCAAGGAAGGCACATGCGCCCTTGGTATTGAGACGGACTACCGCTTCATGCCGAGCGCCACCATCGGCGGCGATATCTTCAACGTGGTCTGCCTGAGCGCGCAGCACACCTGCCTGTACATGGTCGACGTCAGCGGCCACGGCATCCCTGCGGCCCTGGTTTCCGTGACCCTTGCCCAAGAACTTTCGCCCTCCGGCGACCTGCTCATGGACAAGTTCCTTGACCAGCCCAGGGCGCCGGAGGGGGTGCTGCGCCTGCTCGATTCCGCCTTCCCCCTGGAGCGGTTCGACAAGTTCTTCAGCATGTTCTACCTGCTCTACGACACAGAAAAGGGCACCTTGTCCTACTGCAATGCCGGGCACCCTCCGCCCATGCTTCTGCGCGCCGGGGGTGGGCTCGAGTTCCTGGAGGAAGGCGGCACCCTGGTGGGCATGGGGTTTGGCGACACTTACGCCCAGGGCAAGGTTGACGTACAGGAGGGCGACATGCTGCTGGTCTACACGGACGGCGTGAGCGAATTGGAGAGCCCCGACGGCGAGCAGTTCGGCACGGAACGCCTGGAGGAACTGTTCCGCTCTGCGCGTGGCCAAACGCCGGAACAGATGCTCATGATGCTTACCGGCAAGCTGCAGGCCCACGCGGACGGCCGTCCGCCAGATGACGATATTTCCCTTGTCTGTGCACGCTTCAGCAGGGTTTGAACCAGGAGGAACACATGGAATTTGAGAACAGGCTTGAGGGCGGGGTCACGGTGGTGCTCTTCAAGGGCCTGCGCATGGACGCAGCCGCGGCGCCGCTCTTCAAAAGCAATATGGTGGACCTGATCCATCAGGGGGCCAAGCGCTTCGTGCTCGATCTCGCGGCGGTGGACTTCATGGACTCCAGCGGCCTGGCCTCGCTCATGTCGAGCATGAAGACCCTGGGCGGAGCAGGCGAGATCGCCGTGTGCTGCCTGAGCGAAAAGGTCCGCAAGCTCTTCGCCATCACCCGACTGGACCGGGGCGTGTTCCGCATCTTCGGCACAACCGCCGAGGCCGTGGCCGCGCTTTCAGCCGCACCGACACCGGACTAAGCATATGGAGACGATCGAGCTCTCCATCGCCAGCCGCCTGGAACTGGTGCACCTGGTGGGGTTGGCCGTGCGCGGCATCTGCGGGGGATTGCCCCTGACTCCGGATGAGTCCGACGCGCTGGAGCTGGCCGTGTGCGAGGCGGTTAACAACGCCATCAAGCATGCCTACAAGGGCAAGACCGACGGCCTGGTGCGCGTGACCCTGGCCGTGGACGGCACAGGCATGGTCATTGGCGTGTACGATAAGGGCGCGCCGCTTGAGGACAGACAGAAGCTGAACAACGACATGATTATTGCCCGGAGCCTGGAGGAACTGCCAGAGGGCGGCATGGGGCTCTTTCTCATCCGCAGCGCGGCCGACAGCGTGGGCTACAAGGCCGGGGAGCAGGGCAACGTGCTGATCATGCGCAAGGGCTTCAAGAAGCAGTCACAGTGAGTTGATGTAGAGCAACACGCAGGTGTTGTAGTTGGACAAGAGCTTGCGCTCCAGTTCCTTCACGGCCTTGAGGAACAGGATCACGGTCTCGTCGCCCAGGGCGGCGCGGAACATGTCCACATAGAGCTCCGGCTCCATGGCCTGGCGCAGCTCGGACAAATCCAGCCGGGCCAGAGTTCCCTCCATCTCCTCGCCAGAGCGCGGCTGCATGATCTCAAGGCGCTCAGCGTTGGCCAAGACCTTGGCCCGCACGTCCTCGATGACGACCTCCCGAAACAAGGCGTACTCCTCCCGGTTCAGGTCGCAGACCCGCGAAAAAAACGCCGTCAGATGCTTCAGGTAGACCAGGATGCCGCGCTTGAGCAGCAGCGAGTCCTTGAGCACCTGCGACAGGATGTGCTCGAGCCCCGGAAAGTCCTCCAGGTCGATGGCCACTTCCCTGGTGCCCACGGAGACGTAGACCGGATAAAGCGCCGGGGTGTGGGTGTCCAGCAGCACGCCCGCCAACTGGCTCTCCTGCTCCTCGTCCCAGCGCACCCAGGTGACGACGCCGCTGTGCAGCATGCGCCCGCCCAGCTCAAAAGGCAGATGCAGGTGCAGGCGCTCGCCCTGGCGCAGAGTCTCCCGCGCCACCACCCAGCGCGGGATCGCTATGCCCACGCCGCCCACACTCACGTCCTGCAGCAGGTACTCGAAGCTCTGATAGTCCTCGGCCCGGGAGCCCAGAAACGGCAGCACCACAGACTCGACAGCCAGACGTTTGGCGTGGCGGTCAGCCTTGCTCATGGCCGCTTCTCCCGCTGCGACTGCCCATGTGGACGCTGGGGCAGCACCTTCTCAAGCCAAGCCGGGTCGTCGGTGAGGTAGGGCCGGGCGACTGGTGCCGGATCGACGGCCGCGCCCTTGCGCAGGGGCCAGTCCTGCTCCTTGTCCACCTCGAACCAGACCACGGCGGCAAGGCCCCAGGCCGAGGCCGTGTCCAGGGCTTCGGCGGCCCAGCGGGCCTTGTCGCCGCCCTTGGAGGCGGAGGCCGTCTCAAAGACCATGACCGGCTTGGCCGGGGCCAGGGTCTTCAGTTCATCATACAGCGGCCGGAAGATCTCCTTGAAAGGCCGGAAGGAGCTGTCATAGCCGTGGGCGCCCTTGGTGTGGGTGGTGCCCCAGTTGTAGCCGTCCATGCCCAGCACGTCGACGTAGCCATCGCCCGGGTAGTAGGCGCTGGCGCGGTTCCACGGCTCCACCGGCAGCGAGTCCACGTTGGGACAGAACACGAAGAGCGCGTTGCCAGCACTCTGGGCGCGGAAGATCTCCACCACGCGGCGGAACAGGGCCTTGTAGCGTTCCGGGCTCTGCGGGCCGTAGCCTGCGGCGTCCGAGCCCCAATGGTAGCGCGCCAGGTTCATCTCGTGCGCCAGCCGCACCAGCACCGGCGCACCGAAATCCCGCACCGCGCGCGCGAATGCCGCAATGTAGGCGTCGTACTCCCCGGCCAGGATGCGCTCTGCCGGGATGACGGTCTCGCGCCCGCCCGCGCCGATGCCCATGGGTTCCCAGGTGACGCAGGGCACGGCTCCGGCGGTCTGGCTGGCGGCCAGACTGGCAGTCAGACTGGCGAGATGTTCGCCATGCGGTTCGGCTGGATTTGCCGGCCACTGCGCATAGAACTGCACCAGCCGCACGGGCAGGCCCGTGGAGGCCTTGGCCGCGTCGATCATCCCTGGCGTCACGGGCAGGCCGTCCAGGGCCACGCCAAAGGCCGGGGTGCTGCGCTTTGCGCTGCCGCCATCTGGTACGCAAGCGCCAAGGCAAAGTGCGAGCAGCATGACCGACCAGAGATACCGGCGTGGGGCGCTCACAGCGTGTCCTCCTCGGGGAAGTTGAAAAACAGCGTGGTGGAGAGGATGCAGAAGTGGTACAGGCACCAGCCCGCGTTTGTCAGCAGGGCCAGGGGCGGGCCATCGCCATGGTAGAGGCGCAGCATGCCCCAGGTGAACCCGCCCAGGCAGGCCAGGGCCAGCCCAAGCTGCGGCCAGAGCTTGTACATGGCAAGCGAGGTGCTGCCGCCCTTGGGCGTGATGCCGAAGCTGCCGCGCACGCCCACAAGGCCCTGGAGCGAGGCCTGCATGTACACCGGGAAGGTGATGGCCTGAAGCAGAATGCCCTGGGCCAGTTCGCGGAAGCGGTACTTGCGCTGGCTCATGGAGTACAAAAAGATGGTCACGGTGAGGATGATGTAAGGCAGGAAGAACAGGAAATACAGCTCGGGCCGGGCGAAGTAGCTGGGCGTGTCGCTGAACAGGTACAGAAGCGGGCACACGGCCATGACGATGAACACCCAGCCCACGAAATAGTGCGTGCCGGAAAGAAAATACTCCCACCACTTGGCTGCGGGCAGGCGCGAGGGCCCGCGCAGAAATTCCCGGCCGATGGAGCGCAGCAGGCCCACGGTGCCGAGCGCCCAGCGGAACTGCTGCTTGAAATATCCGCCCAGGTCCTCCGGCCCCATGCCGAAGGCGCAGATCTTGTTCAGGTAGGCGCTGCTCCAGCCGTTCATGTGGAAGCGCAGGCTGGTGGCGAAGTCCTCGGTGACCGAGGTCTCGTCGAAGCCGCCCACGTCGAGCAGGGCCTCGCGCCGCAGGATGACGTTGGTGCCGCAGCAGAACATGGCGTCCTGGGCGCTTTTGCCCTCGCAGATATACTCATAGAACACGGCCTGTTGCAGCCCGGCGGCCTTGGCCACGCGGTTGGCCTCAAAATTCGAGTAGTACTGCGGGGTCTGGATGAAGGCCAGCTTGTGGTGCTGCTCCATGAAGGCCACCAGCGGCTCCACGAAGTCCGGCAGCGGGTTCATGTCCGCGTCGAAGACGATGATGTATTTCTCCGTACCGCCGGTCCCGCTGCGAGGCCGGTCCTCAAAGGAGGTCAGGCTGGCCTGGGCCACGGGCTTTTCGGCCAGGTAGTCCAGGAAGTCGTTGATCATGCCGGCCTTGGCCCCGCGCCAGGGGCGACGGAACAGATTCACACCGATGCGCTGGCACAGCTCGTCGATCTTGCCCCGGTACTCGGCCATCTTCTGCGGGTCGTCCTTGGGCAGATCGTAGCGCGTGTCGTCCAGAAAATAGATGCGTTTGTTCGGGTAGGTCAGGTTGTAGAAGCAGGTCAGCGTGTCCTCTAGGACGTCCAGCGGCTCCTTGTACGAGGCCACCACGATGGCCACGGGCGGATAATCCGTGAGCTGCGGCACGGTGTCCCGCGTGATGCGCGGCTGGTCTGCGGCGGCAAGGCCGTGGTACACGTTGAGAAAGTAGCCGAAGGCGTGCAGCATGGTGAAACCCTCGGCCAAGAGCAGCATGGCCCCCACGGCGATCTCCTGCCAGAGCCGTGCGGAGGCGACAAACAGCACCGTGCGCGCCATGAGATACAGAAAAATCGACAACATGGCCGCTGTCAGGGTCAGGGCGTAGAGCTTGGCGCGCGTCTTCTGGTGCATGGCCGCCCCCTAGAACCCGAACCCGAGGCCCAGCCACAGGCCCTCGGCATCCCACTGCGGCGAGCGGTGCACAAGCCCCTTGGCCTCCAGCGCCCAGCGCTCGGCGAACTCATACTTCCACTCGGCCTCGAAGCGCACGGACGGGTTGTTTTCCGAATCCGTGCCCACGGTGGCGCGCAGGTCGTACCAGTGCTCCGGCGCGCCGCAGAAGAACAGCCTGGCCAGGTCATGCCGCCAGTCCAGCGTGAACGCCGTGGCCGTGTAGTCCTGGGGCGTCCAGTACGGGCGGCGGATGTCCGTGAGCGCGGCCCCGGTGTAGACCTCCTCGCTCTTCTTCTGGGTGTTGCGGCGCTCGCCGGAGAGGATGGCCTTGAGCTGCCGCGGGTGGTCGGTAAGGGCGTAGCTCACGGCCAGCTTCTGCATGTCGCCCACATTGCCGTCGCTGTAGTTCTTGGCGCGCACCTCGGCGGTGATCTCCCAATCCCGCGACGGGGTCAGGGTCAGGTCGGCGAACAGGTTGTCGGACAGCGCGCGCTGCCGCAGGGCGTATTCGTTGGCCAGCTCCTCCATGCGTTCATAGCCCAGCCCCAGCCGAGCCACGTCGTCCAGGTTGAATTCCAGCCGCGCCCGGCCCGTATCGACATTGCCGACCTTGCCTGTGGTGTAGCGCTTGTTGGTCCACGAGGCCGCGCCGCGCAGCAGCGGACTGAAAACGCCGTCGAGGGACAGGGTCTGGCCCAGGGCCTCGTAGGTCGGCCCACCGCGCGGGCTCTCCTGCCAGCGGTGCTGGGTCAGGCCCAGGCGGTAGTCGTCGGCCACGGGCACGGTGAGCCCCAGGTCCGTGCGCAGGCGCAATATGCGCGCAAGCTCGCCCCGGCCCGCCTCGTGCCAGATGTTCTGGCGCAGAGAAACAACCGGGCTGGTGCGATGCTCCAGGCGCTCCAGGGCCGTGCCAGCCAGGGTGTGCAGCGGGTCGATCTGAAGCAGGCGCGTGTAGGCCGCGCGCTCGGCGCTGCAAAGGCCCAGGGCGCAGGCGCTCTGGGCCTGGTCGAAGCGGGCCTCCTGGTTGCCGGGCTCGAAGGCGAGCAGCTCGCCGTATGCCGGCAAGGACCGGCTGAAGCGGCGGTCAAAGGACAGGTTCTTGGCCTGGGCCTCCAGGCTGGCGCCCTTCTGGATGCGGTAGGCGGGCAACTGGTCAACCAGGGCGCGGTTGACCCCAGGCGCGGACTCGGATGAAAATTCTGCGTCGCGCCCCAGGTTCAGGCGTTCGTAGCGGCGATACTGCGAACCCTCGGCCGCGCTCTTGGCCATGTTGGCGGCGATGTCGCCCAACTGGGCGTCCTTGGTCACCCCCGCCACTTTGCCAAGCTCCCCGGCCAGGCTGGCGTCCACAGGCGGGGCCAGCAGGCTGGAATAGGAGGCCAGGGCCTGGTCGCGCTCCTTGGCCCAGAAATGCACGCGGGCGGCCTCGCGCACCGGCACGGGGTCGCCGGGATCGGCCTTCGCGAGAGCGGCATAGGCGGCCTGGGCCTCGTCATAGCGCTTGGCCCAGGAGAGCACCCGGGCGCGGGTCAAGAGCACCTTGGAGGAGTCGGGGAATTCGGCGGCCTGGGCGTTCAGCTCGGCCAGGGCCTGATCGTACTGGCGGTCGGCGGCCAGGGTTTCGGCCAGGGCCATGCGCGCCGGATAATACTGGGCGTCGGCCACGAGGGCGGTGCGCAGGCAACGGAGGGCGGCGGCCCGCTGGCCAGCCTGGGCGAAAAGCCCGGCCCAGGCGGTAAGCTCCGCCGGGGTGCGCGCGCCGGGCGCGGTCAGTATATCAAGGGTGGCCGGGGCCGAGGCCTGCGCCCCAAGGGCCAGGAAGGCGATTTCGGCATCGCGGGGAGCGGCTGCGTGGGCCTTGGCCAGCAGCGCGGCGGCCTGGTCCTTTTGTCCGGCAGCAAGCATCAGCCGGGCGCGCAGGACGGGATCCCGGTCCGCAGGCAACGTGGAGAGCAGGCGCAACCCCTCGGCCGGATTGCCCAGCTTCATTTGCGCCTGCGCCGCCAAAGCCAGGGCAGCGGGAGTTTCCGGCAGGGTCGGCGTGGCGTCGAGAAGTGGCGCGAGGGACTCCAGGGCCGCCCCAGGGTCTTCCTGGCCAAGCTTGAGCCGCGCCAGTAGCAGCCGCGCTTGCGAGGCAAGCCCTTCCAGCATGAGGGAGCGCAGCACGCCCTCCGCCTCGTCGGCGCGCTGGGCGGCGAGGAGCGCCTCGGCCAGGGCCAGGCGGGCCTCGGCATGGCCTGCGGCCACCTGCCCGCGCTGGATGCCGATGGCCCGGCCAAAGGCGCCCCAGAGGCTCATGGCCTGGGCATAGCGCGGCAAGAGTTCTGCCCCGCCAGGCAGGGCAAGCGCCTTCTCGTACAGCGACCGGGCGCTGGCGGCGTGGCCCAGGGCGGTCTCCACATCCGCCAATTCGGCTAGACCCTGCGGATCATCCGGCGCGGACTGGGCCAGTTGCCGCGCCAAGGCGGCGGCCCCGCTGGCATCGCCATCGGCCAGGCGCAGGCGCACCAGCAGCAGCGCGACTTCGCGGTCCGCAGGATTCTCCGCCAGGAGTTTCTCGAGCATGGGCCGGGCGGCCTTCGCATCGCCTCCCCAGGCCAGGGACTGCGCCAGTTTGCGCAGCACCGGCCGACCCCCTGCCTGCGCCTTTTGAAAGTGCCGGGAGGCTTCGTTCATGCGCCCTGCGGCAAAATAGGCATCGCCGATGCGTTCCTGGGTTTCCGGCAGGGCCAGGGTCTTGGCTGGCAGCGCGGCCAGGGCGGTCTCGGCCTCGGGCAGCCGGCCCGCGCGGGCGAGCAGCTCCGCCAGGGCCAGGCGCGCTTCGGCGTCCTGCGGGGCGAGCTTCAGTTGCGCCTGCAGAATGTCCATGGCCTCGGCGCGGCCAGAGTCGGAATAGGAGAGCAGCCGGGCCAGCTCGCGCCGGGCCTCGGCGTCGGAGATGCGCTCGGCCGGCGGCACAAGGCTGCCCGAAGCGGCGAACGCCGCCAACGGGAGCAAGGCCAGGACGCAGAGCGCGGCCCCGGCCAGACGAATTATGGCGCGCCTAATTCCCAAGGCTCTTTCTCAGCTCCCGGATGGCGTCGTCGTTGCGGCCGGCCCAGGTGAGCACGCGGGCGTAGCGGCGGCGCACCTGCTGGTCGTTCGGAGTGCTGGCAAGCACCTTCTCGTATTCGGCCAGGGACTCGTCCAGGCGCTTGCGCCAGGACAACACATCGGCCAGCTTGAGCCGGGCCTTCACATCGGCAGGCTTGAGGGCCAGGTAGCCCCGCAGGGCTTCAATGGCCTCGTCATGGCGGTTGGCGGAAAGATACAGTTCGGCCTGGAGCAGCCGGTCCTCGGCGGTGAGCGCAGAAGCCGGGGTCTTGGCCAGCTCCGCTGCGGCCTCCTCGCGCTTGCCGCTCCAGAACAGGGCGCGGGCCAGCCCGGCGCGGGCCTGGGCCTGGTCGGGCTTGTCGCGCAGGACCTTGCGATACTGCTCGGCGGCCTCGGCGTGGCGACCGGACTCGGTGAGCAGCCGGGCCAGCTCCAGCCGGGCCTGCCAATCGGCCATGTCGTCGCGGGCGGGCGGCATGGGATTGTCCGTCGGCGCTTGCTGCGGCTGGGCGGCAAGGGGCGCGGGCAGGGCCAGCAACGCAAGCAGAAGAACGGCAATGACAGGTCGGCGGGCGATGCTCACGGCTTTTCTCCCAGCAGTTTCTGGTACTCGGCGATGGCGCCCTCGGTATTGCCGCCAGCGGCCAGGGTCCGAGCCAGGACCAACCGGGCGGCGCGTGAGCCGGGCTTGCGGGCCAGCATGTCCCGCGCGGCCTTTTCGGCCTCGGCGGGCTTGCCCATCCAGAGCAGCGTCTCGGCGCGGTCCGCGCCAGCGCCGGTGTCGTCGGGATTCTTGGCCAGCATGCCCGCGTAGAGCTCCAGCGCCTCATCGAAACGTCTGTCGCGGCGCAACAGGTCGGCCAGGTGCAGGGTCTCGGGGTTTTCCAGCGCGCCCATGGCGCGGCGCTTCTCAAGCAAGGCCAACGCCCCTGTGGGATCACCGGAGGCGTCGAGCAGCCCGGCGGCCTTGCCCACAAGGCCAGAGGCCAGGGGCCTGCCCTTGTTCATGAGCAGCATGGCCAGATCGCGGGAGATGTCTGCATCGCCTGCCTTGAGCGCGGCGTCGAGCATGGTCCCGGCGCTGCCAGTGGGGATGCTGCCGAGGCTCGCAGCCTCGCGCAAGGCCAGCAGGGCCTGCTCCACCTTGCCTTGCGTCAGCAGACGCTCGGATGCGGCCACAAGCTGCTGCCCCCGCCGCGCGTGTGGATAGGCCAGAACGCAGGCCGCAACAGTGACCACCGCCAGGGTGGCGAAGGTCAGATACTGGCGCAGCTTGCCAGCCTGCGTTCGCACAGCGCAGCGCATCATTTGCGGTATCGTCCCATTTCTTGTGACATTACGTATGACCAAAGCCTGAAAGATAGTGTGGTGTCAAGCGGCTCAATAGTATTCAGCGAGACGTTCATGGGGTGCAGACCAAACCCCCTGCTTTGACCCTGCGAAAAAATGTGCATTCCAATTCATACAGCAACGATTTCTGCATGCGGCCTACAAACAGATATTATGATCCCAGGCCCGGAGATTCTCTTGCCGCAAGAAAGCTTTGCACTACAGACAGGCACTACAGATGTCCCCAAATGATCATTCGCTTGCAGCGCATGCGCAATAAGATCGAATAATTACGCGACGCGACCTGTGTCGCCCTTGAGCGCCATCAAGAGGCCGGGGTTCAATTCCCGCAAGCCTCCCCCAGAAAGATCAAGGGCTTGCGATTTGCGTCGCAAGCCCTTTATCTTTGCGGCAGCATATGTCCAGCTCCGCCTACATGAATCTGCGGAACTGGGGAGGCATTCATTCCGGCACTAGATGAAAGTTAGGTGAGTTCGGCGGAAAGCCGCATGGGCCTAGCCTTTTCGGGAAAAGCGGCGTCGCAAGACTATTTGGCACCGATTGGCGGAAAGTGAGAGGAAAGTGCGCGAGATTCGGCACTGAATGGCAGAAGAATGAAAGGCTTTTGGACTTAGTAGAGTTCCCGACCGACCCACACCGCCCGACCGATGATCCGAATCCCGTCTGCTAGGTCGCCACGCGCATCAATTTCAAGCGGCGCATAGCTGCTGTTGTAGCTCTTCAGGACGATCTTGCCCGGCAGGGTGTCCACCATCTTGATGTACACCACATCTTCGACCGCAATGGCGAACAGTCCACCAGCTCGGGGCGTCGTCTGGCTCTGGTCAATCAGCACCACATCATCGTTGAAAATCTGCGGTTCCATGCTGTCGCCAGCCACGCGCATAAGCACCATGCTCGCAGCTTGGCCCTTTGTATTGATCCAGTCGCTTCGGAATGCGTAACGGCGCTCGATGCCAGCATCTGCCTCAAAGCTCCCCGTCCCTGCCGACAGCCTAGCCTCGACCATGGGCACCATGGTCAGATGGCAGTCCATGCATTCGATGAACTCCGGTGACGTGTTGGGCGCGGGCACCACTGGCTGGGCAGCGGCCTGCTTGGAATAGGGCTGGCCTTCACCCGTGAGTAGCCATGCCGGATCGACGTTGTGCCGTTTGGATAACATCTCAAGGAAAGCGCTATCCGGGAGCCGTTCACCCTTTTCATACCGAGCCAGGGTTTGCGGATGCACGCCCAGCTCTGAAGCAAAGGAATCCCTAGCCTGCTTACCGCGAATCAGCACGATACGGTCACCGATCATACGCCAAACTTCCCAGCCCGAACATGCGCGAGAAGTTTTGCGCCGGGGGGCGCGCAAAACAAAACATAACCGTTCGGTATTCTTGCCGAACCGTTTTTAATACCGTTTCACTAACTTTTGCGCCGTTCGGCGTTGACAAAGTTATCCAAATGGTACAAAAAGACGGTGCGGGCGGTGGAAAACCCTTCAAGAAAAACCCTACCAGCCCCGCGCAACAGGGTCAACGTCCACACACAAAGAACGTTTGGACGTGCCCTCCACCACAAGGCGGATTGCGACTATGCGGCAGGTTTCCCTCTTCGACGACGACCACGGCAGGCTTTCCGGCCTGGTCCCAGCCATGCGCGCGGCCATGAACCGCGCTGCTGGCGAGGACGAGGATGGCCGCAAGCTGCTGGTGGACCGCATCAACGCGGTGGCCAGAGATGCAGGCATTCGGCTCACTGCCGGGAACGCCAAGGTCATCTCAAAAGACACCCTGGACAAATGGTTGAACCCCAATGACCGCGACCACACGCCGGGCCTTTTGGCCGTGGCTGCTTTCTGCCGGGCCACCAAGGACGCCGCCCCCCTGCGGGTGCTGCTGCGTTCCCTGGGGCTCGACGTGATGACAGATGAGGACCGCAAGCTGCGGGACTACGGCAAGGCCTGCGTGACGGAACGCGAGGCCCGCAAGCGCAAGAAGATGCTGGAGGACACCATATGAAGCCCCTCGAATGCCGGGCCCAACGCCAAAAGATGCGCTTTCGCATCCGCGAACACCTGGACCGCCAGGGGCTGACCATGCTGGAGGTCGCCCGGCGGCTTGGCGTGAACAAGAACCTCGTGGCGGATACCATCGCCGGACAAAGAAACAACGTGCGCGTGCTGGAGAGCCTGCGCGACCAGTTCGGCGTGCCGGAAGACCTGCTGTTCATTCCGCTGAAAAGCAAGGCCGCCTAGCATGGACGCCTTCACCTCTCTTGACCTGGCCCGGCTGCTGGGCGCGAACGTGAGCACGGTCATTCGCCGCGCCAAGCGCGAATCCTGGCAAGGCCGCAAGCGCCAAGCGCGCGGCGGCGGCAGTGATTGGATTGTGGCGTCCATGCCCAAGGCCACCCGCGACGCCATTGTGTCCGCCCAGCTGGCCGAACAGGGCGTGCTGCCCGTGCCCACGGCCCCGGCCAAGGCTTCACCAGTGGCTGGCGCAACCTCCCTGGCCCACCTGACCGAGGACCGGCGCGCCACAGCCCTGGCCCGGCTGGCCTTCATCCGCGAGATTGAGCGCCTGGCCACCCTCACCGGCAAGGAGGCGGCCATCCGCCACCTGGTGCAGGCCTCCAAGGCCGGAACCTTGGGCGAGCGCCTGGCCCGTCTCATCCCCGTGGCCAACGCCAAGTTTGGCGCGGGTGATGCGCGCGGGCTCTCGCGCCGCCGCCTGTACGAATGGTGCGCGCTCTATGCCGAGGGCGGGGAGCTGGCGCTTGCGCCTCGCCACCCGCACAAGGACATGGGCGTGCCCGCCTGGGCCCCGCTTTTCCTCTCGTTTTTCCAGCGGCCGCAAAACCCCAGCCTGGCCGAGGCGCACCGCGACTTTGCCCGCGCCTGGGAGGCCGAGCAGCCCACACCCGCTCCGACCATCGACACCGTGCGCCGCTTCCTGGCCAAGATCGCCAAGCCGGACCTGGAGGCCGGGCGCAAGACGGGCAACGCGCTCCTGCACCTTAAGCCCCACATGAAGCGCAAGACGGACACCCTGCTGCCCTGCGACGTGTACACGGCGGATGGCACCACCTTTGACGCCGAGATAGCCCACCCGGACAGCGGGCGGCCCTTCAAGCCGGAGGTGGTGCTCTTCCTGGACGTGGCCACGCGCCGTTGCGTGGGGCTTTCCGTGGCCCTGGCCGAGAGCGCCGCCGCCACCCTGGACGCCCTGCGCATGGCCTGCCTGTTCGGCGGCATCCCGGCCATGCTCTACACCGACAACGGGCCGGGCTACACGGCGGACCTGCTCACAAAGCCCGGCGTGGGCATGCTGGAGCGCCTGGGCATCGAAATTTGCAAGTCCATCCCCGGACGCCCACAGGGCAAGGGCCTCATGGAGCGCGCGGTCAAAACCATCTGCGTGCCCGCCTCCAAGCAACTGGCCACCTGCACCCACGCGGACATGGACGATGACGCGGCCAAGCGCGTGTACAAGATCACCCGCGCCCAGCTCAAAAAGCACGGACGCTCGGCGCTTTTGCCAACTTTCGAGGCCTTCAAAAGCGTGCTGCTGGCCCGTGTGGAAGAATACAACGCCAGCCCGCACCGGGGCCTGCCCATTATCGAGGACGTTGCTGCCGGAAAGCGCCGCCACATGAGCCCCAACGAGCATTGGCAGAGCTTCGAGGGCAGGTTTGAACCGTACCGCGTGCCCGAGGACCTGCGCGACGACCTGTTCATGCCCGGCACCTTCCGCAAGGTGAAAAACGGCATGGTGCGCCTGTGGAACCGCGACTACTTCGCGCCCGAGCTGGCCGCCCACCACGACGACATTGTGCAGGTGCGCTACGACATTTGGGATTCCACCTACGTCACCGTCTGGACGGAAGCGGGCGAAAAGCTCTGCACCGCGCACCTGGACGCCAACGCCATGAACTACTTCCCGGTCAGCCGCATCGAAGAGGCGCGGGCCAAGCGCGAGCGCGCGCAGTTGCAGCGCCTGGAGAAGAAGGCCCAGGCCATCGCCCCCGGTGCATCCCTCCAGGTCGCGGAAGACGCCCCGGCCCTTATGGCCGACAGCCTCTCCGCCCGCCAGTTCATCACCATTCAGGCGGAGCCCGCGCCAGCGCCCGCCACCACCGCCGCAGATTTGGAGCGCATCCGCACCGTCATGGCCGAGGCCGAGGCCGAGCAAGCGCAGACCCTGGCCCCCAGGCCCGCCGCCGAAAAGCGTCCGATGTTCCACCTCTCCACCGAGAAGTACCGCTGGCTCATGCGCCACCAGGACCAGTGGACAGACGCCGACCGCGCCTGGCTGGCCGAATACTCCCAGGGCCGCGAGTACGCCCTGCTGCGCGAACGCTTCGACTACGAGGGCCTGGCCCTGGCCCCGGCCCAACTTTTCCCGGCGTTAGAAACACCTGGCATCTGACCTGAACTAACGGGAGGCATGACGTGAGAAAACTGTTTGTGCGGACGACCAACTACGAGCGGTTCACCGCTGGCGTGGCCGCAGTGGAGAACCGTGGCGCGGCCGAGGCCGGAATGATGCTGGTGCATGGCCAGCCCGGCTTCGGCAAGAGCGAAGTGGTGGCCAGCTGGGCCGTGGACACGGGCGCGGTGTTCCTGCGCGCCAACATCGATTGGACCCCGCGCTATTTCCTGGTGGAGCTGGCCAAGGCCCTGGCCGTGGACCCGCGCGGCAGCAGCGAGCAGCTGTTCAACCGCATGCTGGCCGTCATTGCCACGCAGCAAATCCCGCTGGTCATTGACGAGGCCGAGGCCACCCTGAAGAACCACGCCGTGGTGCTGGAGAAGATACGCGACTTCAGCGACCGCACCGAGACCATGGTCATTCTGGTGGGCATGGAGGCCATACAGCGCAATATCGCCCGGCACCCGCAGATTTCCAGCCGCATTGCCCAGGTGGTGGAGTTCACCCCGGCCAGCCTGGAGGACGTGGCGCTCACCTGCCAGCAACTGGCCGAGGTGCGCATCGCCCCGGACCTGGTGGCCGAGATCCACCGCCAGAGCAATGGCCGCATGCGCGAGGTGATGAACGCCATCGCCACCGTGGAGCGCGTGGGCAAGATGAACGGCCTGGCCCAGGTGGATGTGGCCGCAGTGGAAGGCATGAGCATCACCCACGATTGGCAGGCGCGCCGCCCGCGCACCGTGAGCGCCAGTGGTGGCAAGGCCAAGAGGGGCGCGTAATGGCCTGGCGCGGCTTGGACATACTGCGCCTGCTGGCTGGCGGCCCCAAGCTCACGCGGGAGCTGGCCGAGGCGCTGGGCGTTGGCGTGGAGGGCGCGAGGGACATCTGCAAGCGCCTGGCGGCCCGTGGGCTCATGCAGAGCGTGGAAGGCGTGCATGGCATCACCGAGGCTGGAACCCAGGCCCTGGCAGGCGGGGCGGAGGTGGTCTCCGGGCCCGGCAAGGGCGGCTGCGCGGAGCGCTACAAGGGCAGCCTGCGGGCCAAGGCCTGGCGGGGCTTTCGCATCCGCCGCAAGGCTGGCGTGGATGAGCTGTTGCCGCTGGCCCTGGGGCCGGAGACGAAGCCAGAGGCCGAGGCCAAGGCCCGCCAGAACCTGGACTGCTACCTGCGCGCGCTCACAAAGGCGGGCTTCCTCTCCGAGCTGCCCCGGCGTGGCGGCCCAGCTCGGTGGGTGCTGGTGCGCGACAGCGGCCCCTGCGCCCCGGCCTGGAACAAGGCCCAGCGCACCGTGACCGACGCCAACACAGGCGAGGTGCATCATGTCTGATTGGCAGGCCCTGCTGCGCCAGGCCGTGGACGCTAGCTCCCGCGCCGCTGTGGGGCGTGAGCTGGGCATTTCGCGCACGTCCGTGAGCCTGCTGCTGGTCGACAAGTACCCCGCCGAAACGGACCTCATGGCCGCGCGCATCATCGAACGCTACGCACGGCTGGACTGCCCGCACACGGGCCAAACCGTGACGCCTACCCATTGCCGCAAGTTCACCGGCCAGGTGCCCAGCTCAAGCCCCGTTGCCCTGCGGCAGTGGCGCGCCTGCCGTGTCTGCCCCCACAACCCCGAAACCAAGGAGAACGCATCATGATTCACGAGACACTGATCGACGTGGCTGCTGTGCTGCGCGACCTGCGCGAGCATGTTGGAACGGAGGAAGCGGATGTCCTGCGCCAAGCCTGCATCGTGTTGGAGGCCGCCGCAGAGGACGTGGTGAACCTGGAAACCTTGCTGCCCATCGCCGGAACCGGCGAGGCGGCCCAACACGTAGCCGCGCAAGCGTAGGAGGACGCACCATGCTTGAAGGATACATGGAGAACGCCCAGGGGCACCAGGTGCCCGTGGCACAAGTGCAGGAAATCGACATGGCCCGGCATGAGTTGGTCATGGAGAAGGTGGCCAAGGTCCAGGCCATGCACGAGCAGCTGGCCAGGCTCAAGGCCGAACTCATGGCCGATGTGGGCGCGTTCGTGACCCTTTCCGCCGAGCGGTATGGGGCCAAGGTGGGCGGCCACAAGGGCAACGTGACCCTGCTGTCCTACGACGGCAGGTACAAGATTGCGCGCCAGGTGGCCGAGCACATCACCTTTGACGAGCGCCTCCAGGCGGCCAAAAGCCTGATTGATGAGTGCCTGCGCGACTGGACCAAGGATAGCAGCAGCGAGATTCAAGCGCTCATTGACCAAGCCTTTCAGGTCGACAAGGAGGGCCGCATCAGCACCACACGCATCCTGGGCTTGCGTCGCCTGGACATCACCGACGAGCGCTGGCGCACGGCCATGCAGGCCATCGGCGACTCCATTCAGGTCACGGGGAGCAAGTCCTACGTCCGCGTTTACAAGCGCCAGGAGAGCGGGGCCTACACGGCCATTTCGCTAGACATGGCGTCGATTTGATCCAAGCGAAACCGCCCCCCGACCTTTGGGGGTGCGGTCGCCGGGGCGTGGTTGCCCTGGCCTGATGAGCAGCCACAACACACGGAGCACGCATGAAAACCGAGTCACGGCGCAGCCTGCTGGCAAAGGTGCATATCGCCGCCAAGGCCCTGGGCCTGGACGATGAAACCTACCGCGACATGCTGGAGGCCCTCACCGGCAAGCGTTCGGCCGGGAAGATCACGGAAAAGCAGCTGGTGCTGGTGCTGGCCGCCATGCGCAAGCGCGGCTGGAACGATGAAGACCCGCGCCCAGCCCGCAAGAAGCCCGCGCCCCGTGCCACGCCCGGCTGCGCCCCGCTGCTTTCCAAGATCGGTGCGCTGCTGGCGGACTCCGGACGGCCCTGGGCCTACGCCGTAAGCATGGCCAAGCACATGAACTACTCGGAGCGGCTGGAATGGGCCAAACCCGAGCAGCTACGCGGCATCATCGCCGCACTGACCAAAGACGCCCAGCGCCGGGCGAAGCGGGAGGCCAGCCAGGCCGCCCAGGAGGTTACGGCATGAAACGCGATACCCCGGTCCTGGAGCACACGGAGCTGGAGAGCCTGCCCGCCACCGCGCGGGACATGGCCCAAGTCATAGGCCTGCGCAAGATGCTGCGCCTGGTGGAAACCCTGGGTGGCACCACGTTCCCGGTGCCCAAGCGCGAAACCAAGCTGGGCGAGCTGCGCTTCAACGTCCTGGCGGATGTGGTGGGCGTGGAGGCGGCGGAGGCGCTGGTGCAGCGCTACGGCAGCACGGACCTGTATATCCCCCGCTGTTCTGACGCACTGCGCCGGGCGCGGGACGCGGGCATCATCCGCGAATACGAGCAGCTCATCGGGACCATGAGCGGCAACGAGGCCGTGCAGCGCCTGGCGCGCTCCCACAGCCTGTCCGACCGCCGCATCTTCGACATCCTGAAAAGCACGCCCATGGCCACGGTCAATGTGGGCGGGGCGGTCGTCCAGGCGTGGTTGCCTGGGCCTGATGAGCAGCCGAAAGGGGGGAGACGATGAAAAAATTCAACGAAAAGGACCGGGTGTTCTCCCGCCGCCATCGGAGCGGTGAAATCTGCGTAGATGTCGCGGGGAGCAAGGTGCTTCTCGGTCGCGTGATCAAGAAGGACGGCACTCCCGGCCGGGAGGTCATAGTCTCCATCGCGGATGTCACCCACAGATGGCCATTCCTGCCTGGAGTGATGTGAGCATGACCGCTGCCCGCTTCACCCTCACCCGTGGCAAGTACGGCTCACCGCTGATCTATGACAACGTGGAGAGGCGGCCTGCGGCTGTATTCCTGCGCGACTACGGTGATGCTGATGTGGTCCCGGAGGCGGCGGACGCGGCGGCAATGCAAAAGGCGAGGATATGCGCCCAGGCGCTGAACCGCGTGGATGAAGAGATCAAGTGGAAGAAACAGCAGAAGGAGGGGGGCAGGTAGTTTGCCCCGAAAGCATGGCAAAAAAGGCTATAAAACGCGGTGCTATTTTGCTTCGGTTTCGGGGCAAAACACGCATCTTTGAGCTGTACCCCGCCGAGCAGTGGCCGGACCAGCACGAGGCCGACATCGGCCTGTTCCGGCTTTGCGAGTGCGAGTACGTGGACGGCAAAAAGCGGGAGCGCTGGTTGAGCCTCGGCGGCCAGAAGTACACCTTTTTCACCCTGGAAGCCCTCAATCAGCTCCTGCTCAAAGAGCTGGCCGCCCCCGGTTGGCTGGAGGCGCTGGAGCGCCCCAAGCCGAACTTCCACAAGGGCGATTGGGCGCGTTGGCATGGTCCCAACTACATCACCCGCCAGGTCAAGCTCGGGAGCGGTCCCTTCCTGTGGATCGACGGCCAGTGGCGGGTGTGGGTCGCTGACCTGAAGTTCGGGCAGCGGATGCTCTGCTGTGACGAGCTGACGCTTGTGGACCGTTTCGGACGGGAGGTGCCCGCATGATCTGGCGAGTTCTCGTGCTTTTCAGCGTGATCACCGTCTTTTGCTACGTTGACAAAGCGCACGGTCGTGAGGTCGCCTGGGCGGCATCTGCCGTTCTGACCGCGTTGCTCCTGCCACTTGGAGAGATCGAGCGGCGGCTGGGCGAAATAGTGAAGAGGATGAAACCTTGAGCTTTGACACCTGTCGATGCTATGGGGCCTCCATGCGTCACTATCTCGCCCCCTTGGCCTTGCTGGCCTGCCTGTGCCCGCCCGCCCATGCCGCCGGGCACGAGCACCCCGAGCGCTGGTATCAGGAGCGCTGGTGTTCCACGCGCGGGGAAATGGAAGTGGTCATGCCGGACAAGACGCGCGCAGACTGCGCGAATGCCACGCATGTGGTGGAGTTCGACTTCGGCGTGAAATGGGGAGAGAGCATCGGACAATCCTTGAACTACGGCGTCCAGGCGGGTAAAAGGCCAGGGATCGTCCTGATCCTGGAGAAGCCCAGCCATATGCGCTACCTGCGCCGCGTGTTGCGCGTGCGGGCCGAATACAACCTGCCCCTGGACATTTGGGCTGTGGACAAAGACGGCCAGGAACTGCCCCTGCCCAGGGTTCGCCGTTAACCCCCCCCCAAGGAGGAATAATGAAGGAACTTATTCAGATATTCGTGGGCGTGGCCGGGCTGTTGTTTTTTGGCGCAGCCTTCGTGAAGGCCACCTTTTCCTGGGAAAAGTGCCAAGAAAACATGCGGAAGCAGGGGCACGACTGGCCGAGGCCGGTCGCTTTGGCGGCCTGTCTCGCGTTTATTGTTGGCGCAGGTTACTTGGCCGTGGACGGGTACACGACGTACAAGGCCACCTCACCTTCAAGCATCAACAGCGTTGAGAAGGCGCAGAAGTACGTCCTTGGTACTTGGGTATATGCTGACCCGCTTGACCCCAAAAATCTGTACGTCGACTGGTGGCAAAAGTGGGTTGTCAAAGACGACAGTTCTATCGACGTGTACGTGGCAAGGCCCGTGGACGGCTCCTGGGGCAAGCCGGAGAACATGCGCTACAGCGTCATAACGAACAAGTATGCCGACACGGGCGAGCGGTATTATGCCATCAAGGTGCTTGGGACCGCGCAGTTCGCCATCATCCAACCGGATGGCACGCTGTCCTACAGTATCATGGGCAACGGCGCTGTTCCCATGCGAAGGGGAAACAAAAACCCGTTCTCCAAATAGCCCCGCCCCCTGAACCCCTTCATCCTGTCCCGCCCCCATGCGCCGCCTAGAATAGGCGGCATGTGGGGGCGGTTTTCTTCGCCTCCAGAACACAGGAGGCAACCCCGTGAACAAGATCAAGTCCATGCCCGCGTGGCTGCGCAAACGCGCCCCGCGCATGACCCTGCCCAACATCCTGGCCAACGTGCTCATCCTCGTGGTAGCCGCCGTGGCCCCGCACCAGGCCCCGGTGCTCATGTACAAGCTGGCCGGGGTGCTCATGGGCGGCTGCGGCGGCTACATGCTCGACGTGAGCCTGTTCCCCTACGCCAAGCCCTCCGGCTACCTGGCCAAGCCTTGGCGCGATGAGCTGGACTTCAAGGAGAGCGCGCCGGACCACAGCCTGGCCTGCGGCTGCCATTGGCTCTTCATCGCGGCCTGCGCCCGCCGGGCCTTCATCGTGGGCGCGTCCATGCTGGGCGTGGCCCTGGCACTGTAGGAGGGGCTATGAGCACTCCTGCACTGCGGGGTTTCTGGGTCGAGGTGGGCGAGCTGGTTGTACTCGGATTCTTGGCGCTCCTCTTTGGAGCCATGTTCGGAGCCCTGCTCGGTGCGGGGGTCGCCCACGCCGAATCCATCCCCGCCGCCGCGCTCCGTTACCGTTCCGAGGTCATCCGCGCCGCCCGCGTGGAGGCCGGGCTGGGTGCCCCGGTGGCCGTGTTCGCCGCGCAGGTGGAACAGGAATCCGGGTGGAACCCCGAGGCCGTCAGCCCCGTGGGCGCACGCGGCCTGGGCCAGTTCATGCCGCTGACGGCCAGGGACATGGGGCGCAGCCGCCCGGACCTCGGCCCCGCCAGCCCCACCAACCCCGGCTGGGCCATCCGCGCGCTGTGCGCCTACGACCTGGCCAACCTGAAGCGCATCCGCGCGGCCACTCCCCCTGCCACTCAATGCGACGCCTGGGCGCTAACGCTCATGGCCTACAATGGCGGGCTGGGCTGGGTATGGCGGGACCAGGCCAAAGCCAAGGCCCAGGGCCTGGACCCCGGCCTCTGGCAAAGCGTCGCCAGCGTTAATGCTGGGCGCTCCATTGCAGCCAAGCGCGAGAACGCGCACTACGCGCCCGCGATCCTGTTCAAACGGCAACCCAAGTACCTAGCCTGGGGGCCGGGCATCCTTTGCGAGGTGGCCCGATGATTTCCTTTGACCCCACTTCCCCCTACCGCAAGGCGGCCATTGCCCTGGCCATCGTGCTGGCCCTGCTGGGCTGCTACGTCTTCGGCCGCCACGACGGCTACTCCAAGGCCGAGGCCCTGGGCAAGGCGCAGGTCGCCGAACTCAAAGCCGCACAGGAGACGGCCAACCGCCTGGCCAGCGACACCGCCCGGCGCATCGTGGACGCGGAGATCATCCGCCGCGACAAGCTGGCCGGGGAGCTGGCCGCCGCCCGCATGACCATTTCGGAACAAGGCAAGAAAATCACCAACCGGAGGATTGAAGATGCGTCGCGTTCTGTTGCCGCTGTTGATGGTCGCTGCACTTTTGGCCCTGGCTGGGTGGGGCTGTACAACGAAGCCCTCGGCTTCGGCTACGGTGCTGGTGGCGACCCCGCCGCCGCCCCCGGCGCTGCTGGAGAAGCCGCAGGAATTCCGGCCGCTGAAGCCGGGGAATTTCAACAGGGCGGAGTGACGCCCGAGGACGTGCAGATAACGCACCGCGACAACGCCCTGCTGTGCCGCGACATCAAGGCCAAGTACCTGGCGCTCATCAAATGGGCGCAGGGCCTGCCGCAAACCACAAACGCCCCAACCCTACCCATGGAGGCCCGCTAATGGACTGGTGGGAAATGCTCGTCCGGCTCTCGTCCGCAATCCTGCTCATCATCCAGGGCTTGATCATGTGGGGGCTGTGGAGTCTGCGCAAACAGTTTGTGGCCCGCACTCATTGCGACGCGCAGTGCCAGGCGCTGGGCAAAAAGCAAACGGGACTTGAACAGGCTCAGACCAAACTTGAGCAGGCGCAGAAGGCCCTGCCCGATGCTGACGAGGTGCAGGCCATGGCCGTGCAGCTGGCGGAGATCGAGGGCAGCATCAAGGCCGTCATGGCCACGGTCCAGGGCCAGGCCGAGCTGATGCAGCGCATTGAGCGGCCCCTCAACCTGCTTCTGGAACACCACGTGCGGGGGGCCAGATGAACTTCCCCCAGCTGCTTTCCGAGGACCGTCGCCTGGTCATTCTGCGCCTGCTTTCCGCCGCGCCGGAATATACTCTCAACGCCTTTGTGCTGCGCCACGGCCTGGAGGCCGTGGGCCACGCCATGAGCACGGACCAGCTGGCCACGGAGCTGGCCTGGCTGGCCGAACAGGGGCTGCTGGAGTTGAGCGCCGTGGCGGAGGTAACCGTGGCGCGCCTGACCTCGCGCGGGGCCGATGTGGCCGCCGGGCGCGCGGTGACGCCAGGCGTTAAACGCCCCGAGCCAGGCGTTAATGACATGATGGCCCTGGGCCTGAACCTGATACGCGGAAAGATGGGGGGCTAGGCCGTGGCACACAAGGACGGCAAGCGCCAGGCCCTGCGCGCGGCCTATGTACATGACCGCCTGCCGCTGGAAATTGCGGCGGACAAGGCGGGCGTGCCGCACAGCACTGCGGCGCGCTGGAAGCGCCTGGCGCGTGCGGCGGGCGAGGATTGGGACAAGCTGCGTGCGGCCACCCTGCTGGCGGGCGAGGGCATGGAGAACGTGGCCCGGCAGATGCTGGCGGACTATGTGGTCCAGCACAAGGCCCTCATGGACGAGATCAACACCAACCCGGAGCTGGGCGCGGCGGCCAAGGTGGATATGCTGGCCAGCCTGGCCGACAGCTTCAACAAAACCGTGTCGGCAAGTAAACGAGTGCTGCCGGAAACAAACAAGCTGGCCACGGCCCTGACCGTGGTCAACCGCCTGTCCGACTTCATCCGCGAGCGCTTCCCCCAACATGCGAGCGCCTTTGTGGAGATTCTGGAGCCCTTCGGCGAAGTGCTGGCCAAGGAGTAGCCCATGGCCAATACAAAGGCCGCATTCGGCACAAAGGACTTTTTGAAGGAGCTGGCCGAGCTGGCCTCCTCTCTGCGCCAGCAGATAGAGGCCGAGTGCTCCGGCTTTGCGCCGGACCCGGCGGCCTCGCGCCAACGCCGGGAGCGCGTGCAGGGCGACTTCGCGTTCTTCAGGCGTACCTATTTCCCGCACTACGTCAAGTACGGCGATAGCATCCTGCACACCTGGCTGGACGAAACCCTGCCCGGCCTGGTGGACCTGCCCGAGGGCCAGCGCCTGGCCGTGGCCGCCCCGCGCGGCGAGGCCAAGTCCACCGTTGTGGGCCTGCAATTCGCCATCTGGTGCGCCCTCACCGGCCGCAAGCGCTACATCCTGGAGATCGCCGACGCCTTTGAGCAGGCGGCCGCCCAGCTGGAGTCGCTAAAAGCGGAGCTTGATTCCAACCCGCGCCTGGCGCTGGACTTCCCGGAGCACACCGGCCAGGGCCGCGTGTGGAACGCGGGCGTTGTCATCACCACCGGCAACGTGAAGCTGCAAGCCTTTGGCGCGGGCAAGCGCATGCGCGGCTTGCGCCATGGCCCGCACCGCCCGGACCTGGTCATCTGCGACGACCTGGAGAACGACGAGAACGTGAAGAGCCCGGAACAGCGCGACAAGCTGGAAGGCTGGCTGCGCCGCACCGTGCTTTCGCTCGGCGAAGCGGGCGACACCATGGACGTGTTCATCATCGGCACCGTGCTGCACTACGATTCCGTGCTGTCCCGGTTGCTGAACGACCCCCTGTGGCGGCACAAGCGCTTCCGGGCCATCCTCCAGTGGCCGGACCGCATGGACCTGTGGGACGCCTGGGAAGAAACCCTGCTGAACGAGGGCGAGGCCGCCGCCCTGGCCTTTTACCAGGAGCGCGCGGCGGACATGGACGCCGGGGCCTCGGTCTCCTGGCCGTCCGCCCGTCCGCTCTACAAGCTCATGTTCAAGCGCGCACGCGACGGCCACGACGCCTTTGACAGCGAGCAGCAGAATGACCCCCTGGCGGGCGACAACGCGCCCTTTGCCCAGGTTCTCACCTTTTGGGTGGACATCCGCCGCGATTGGCTGTTCTTCGGCGCGGTGGACCCGTCGCTCGGCAAGAAGGGCAAGAGCCGTGACCCCTCGGCCATCCTGGTGGGCGGCTGGTGCCGCGACACCAGCACCCTGGATGTCGTGGAGGCCAGCATCAAAAAGCGCCTGCCTGACCGCATCATCGAAGACGTGCTGGCCATGCACGCGCAGTACCGCTGCCTCTTGTGGGCGGTGGAGGCCGTGCAGTTCCAGGAGTTCCTGCGCACGGAGCTGATCCGCCGCGCCACGGAGCGGCGCATGGTCATTCCGGCCAAGGGCGTGGTGCCTCATGCGGACAAGGCCCTGCGCATTGAGAGCCTGCACCCGTACTTCGCCCAGGGGCGCATTCGCCTGCACCCCTCCCAGCGCACGCTCATTGAGCAGTTCCGCCACTTCCCCCTGGCCGACCACGACGACGGCCCGGACGCCACGCACATGCTGTGGGAGGTCGCCGTGGGCGGTTTCGTGACCATGGCCTTCGACCCGGTACCCAAGGATTCCGGCCCCAACTCGCGCAACCTCTGGAGCGGTAACAATGACGACGACGATTATTGATAGGCTCAAGGCCGCTGTGACCAACTTCCGCAAGAGCGGCTCCGGCTCATCTGGCGACATGCAGTCCGAGGCCTTGGCCCTGCTGCGCAGCGAGTTTCTTGCCAGCCTGACGGGCGGCCTGACGCCCAAGCGGCTGAACCAAATCCTGGCCAACGCGGACTCGGGCGACATCCTGGACATGTTCAACCTGTTTGCGGACATTGAAGACCGCGACGAGCATATCCATGCCGAGCTTTCTAAGCGCCGCCGGGCGCTTTTGGGCTTGCAGTGGAGCATCATGCCCGGCAAGGGCTCGGGCACGCCGAAGAATCCAGACAAGCGGGCCGTGGCCATAGCCGAGGCCGTGCGTGAGCAGTTCGACACCATGCCGGATTTTGAGGATATGGTGCTGGACCTCGCCGACGCCATAGGCCCCGGCTTCGCGGCCCTGGAGATAGAGTGGGGTTACGATGGCCGCGTGCATGTGCCCATGTGCCTGCACCACCGGCCGCAGACCTGGTTTCAGCTATTGCCGCCGCACCTGGGCGGCGACGCCAATACCTTGCGCCTGCGCGACGGCAGCATGGAGGGGCAGGCGCTCCAGCCCCTGGGCTGGGTGTTGCACCGCCACCGCAGCAAGTCCGGCTGGCTGGCGCGCACGGGGCTGTTTCGGGTGCTGGTGTGGACCTTCCTGCTGAAGGGCTATGCACGCGGCGACTTCGCCGAGTTCCTGGAGATCCACGGCCTGCCCCTGCGCGTGGGCACCTATCCCACCACGGCCCAGCCGGAGGACAAGGCCGCCCTGCGCCGGGCCATTCAGGCCATCGGCCACGACGCGGCAGGCATCATCCCCGAGGGCATGGTCATTGATTTCAAGGAGGCGGCCAAGGGCAGCGAAAAACCCTTCGAGGCCATGCTCGACCACTGCGAACGCGGCCAGAGTAAGGCCATCTTGGGCGGCACCCTGACCAGCCAGGCCGACGGCAAGAGCAGCACCAACGCCCTGGGCAAGATTCACGACGAGGTGCGCCGCGACATCATGGCCAGCGACGCCCGGCAGATTGCCTCCAGCATCACCCAGCAGCTGCTGCTGCCTCTGGCCGTGCTGAACCAGGGCGTGAGCGACCCGGCTTTGCTGCCTTATTTTGTTTTCGACATCTCGGATCAGGCGGACCTGAAAGAACTGGCCGAGGCCCTGCCCAAGCTGGTGCAGGTGATGCGCATCCCCGAGGCCTGGGCGCATGAGAAGGCGGGCATCCCCCTGCCCGAGGGTGACGAGCCCGTGTTGCATCTCACCACCGCCCCCCCGTCGGAGAACAAGACGGCCACCACCGCGCTAACGGCTGGCGAAGATGGCCACGTGAGCTTCCCGGACCAGGACGCCCTGGACGCCGCAACGGTTCCGGCCGCCACCTGGCAGAAGGCAGCCGAGGCGCTGACCGCAAGCCTGGTGGCGGAGCTGAAGGACGGCAAGACACCGGACGAACTGCTGGCCGTGTTGGCCGACCACTACCCGCGCCTGGACACCCGCGACATGGAGGAGCTGCTGGCCCGCGCCATGTTCCTGGCCGAGGTCTGGGGCCGCATGTCGGCGCAGGCCGAGGGGTAGCTTGTGGCCATCCCCGAAGGCGTGTCCCTGTCCTACGCCCTGGGCCTGCCGCCCAAAGACGCCATAAGCTACCTGGAGTCCAAGGGCGCGCAGATAACCTTCGACTGGAAGGAGGTCTGGCAGAACGCCCAGGCCAAGGCCTTCACAGTCACGAGCGTGGCCCGTCTGGACGTGCTGGGGGACATCCGCGGTGCCCTTAAAACGGCGGCGGCCGAGGGCAAGACGGACAAGTGGTTCCGCCAGCAGCTGGAGCCTGTGCTGCGAGCCAAGGGCTGGTGGGGCAAGCGCACGGAGCTGGGGGCGGACGGCAAGGAGAAGACCGTCAACATGGGCAGCCCGGCCCGGCTGAACCTCATCTACCGCCAGAACATGCAGACCGCATACATGGCCGGGCGCTACAAGCAAATGCTGGAGAACGCGGACAACCGGCCCTGGTGGCGCTACGTGGCCGTGCTGGACCGGCGCACCCGCCCTGCGCACCGGTTGCTCAACGGCCGCACCTTCCGCTTTGACGACCCCTTCTGGGGCAGCCACTACCCGCCCAACGGCTGGGGCTGTCGCTGCCGTGTGCAAGCGCTTTCGGACGTTGGCCTGGAGCGTGAGGGCCAGGTGGTGGAACTTGGCCAGGACCGCATGGTCACGCGGGACGTGGAGCTGGTGGACCGGCGCACGGGCGAGGCAACCCTGCGCCAGGTAACGGGCTACAAGACAGGCCCGGCCACCGACGCCCCCACGGTCTGGGCCGACCCCGGCTTTTCCTACAACCCCGGCCAGGCAGCCTATGGGCTGGACATGGAGGGCGCCCGGCGGCTCTCGCTTGTGCAGGACACATCCTTGCGCGCCCAAGCCGTGCAGGCGCTGAACGGCAACCCGGCCAGGCAAGCGGCATGGGAGAACTTTGCGCGCGGCGTGCTGGACACCCGGCACGGCGGCACGGCCCAGGCCCAGGTGGTGCATTTCATGCGCGGCGAGGTGGCCCAGGCCGTGCGCGAGCTGGGCGGCGAACCGGTGCAGGTGGTGACGGCCAGCGCCCGGCGCATCCTGCACGCGGACAGCGCAAAGCACCACCTCATGGGCACAGCCCCGGCGCGAGAGGACTTGCTGCGCCTGCCAGGCCTCATGGACGAGGCGACATCCGTTCTGTGGGACACGGAGAACGTCAACCTGGTGTACGTTTGCCCGGCCAAGGAGCGGGGCCACGTGCTCAAAATAGTGGTGGACGTGCCCATGCGACCAAAGGACGCACGCGGATTGAAGAAGCTGGGGCGCTTCGACGCGGTGGTGAATGTGCTGGAGATAGGGGAGGTCGACGCGCGGCCTCTGGCGCAGTCGCAATACCGGCTGCTGTGGGCCAAAGAGTAACCCTGTGGGGGCGGAGTTGAACCGCATACCTGCAAGGGGGTTGCCCCCCTCCAGCCCGCTTACCGGCTTCGGGTACGCCCACAGGGTCTAGGAGGAAAATACGCATGATTGAAATTGAAGTCAACATTGCCAGCCTGGCAACGGGCCTCACGCGCCTGGCGGGGCTGGGGCAAAATATGACGCCGCTTACGCGCGACCTGGCCGAGGTGCTCAAGGG
>JAHIUD010000052.1 GCA_018817515.1 Pseudomonadota bacterium | reverse complement strand
TGTTTTCTCTCTGCCTATTTTCCGGAAAAATCAACCTTCGCCGCCTGCCGGGGTTCCTGGCACAGCTCCCCGGCGGCGGCGGTCTGCCCCTGCGCGCCGGCCCGCGAGGCCACCCAGCGCACCTGCCGGCACACGCCCATGAGCAGGTTGAATTCGTTGCGCCGCAGGCGGAAGCGCCCGAAGAAACGGCGCACCGGCAGCATCCAGTAGTCCTGGTTCTGGTCCTTCAGGTAGCCGATGTCGGACAGGGCGGCCTGCAGGCTGACGAACAGCGTCTCGCGCTCCTCAAAGGAGGCGTCGCGGGCGTTGGGCGGGCCCTTGGCCTCAAAGGGCTGTTCGAGCGAGCGCTGGAAGCACTCATAGAGCAGGATCAGCACGGCCTGCGACAAATTGAGCGAGGTGCAGTCCGGGTGCGCCGGGATCATCACCAGATGGTCGCACAGGCTGGTCTCGGCGTTGGTCAGCCCCCGGTCCTCGGGGCCGAAGACCAGGGCCACGCGCCCCCCCTCGGCCAGGCGCGGGAGCACGTGCTCCTCCGCCGCTGTGGCCGGGCGCAGCAGCCCCTTGCGCCAGCCGCCGGTGCGCGCCGTGGTGCCGATCGCCAGGGCCGTGCCCGAGAGCGCCTGGCGCAGGTCCGGCACGAAGCGCGCGGTTTCCAGGATGTGCCGGGCATGATTGGTGGCAAGGGGCGCGGCCTTTTCCAGGTCAAAGCCCTGGGGATCGACCAGCACAAGATTGCTTGCGCCCATGTTGAGCATGGCCCGGGCCACGGAGCCGATGTTTTCCGGGTACTTGGGGCGGAACAGGACGATATCGAGATTGGCGAGAGGCATGCTTGCTCCAACAGTTGGTGTCGCTTCCCGGCTGAGGTCTTGACGGGGCCCCCCGGGCCAACTAAAGTCCAGGTTCGTGCCGCCGCCCGGCACTACCCCGGAATCCACCCTTTTACAGGAGAACCGTCATGGCGCTGTTTACCAAAGAAGAGGCCCTCAAGTATCATTCGATGAAGCGCAAGGGCAAGCTCGAGGTCGTGTCCATCAAACCCTGCGAGACGCAGCGGGACCTTTCCATGGCCTACACCCCCGGCGTGGCCGACGCCTGCCGGGCCATCCACGCCGACGTGGAGAAAGCCTACGAATACACCAACAAGGGCAACCTCGTGGCCGTCGTCAGCAACGGCACGGCGGTCCTCGGCCTGGGCAACATCGGCCCCGAGGCCGGCAAGCCGGTCATGGAAGGCAAGGGCGTGCTCTTCAAGATCTTCGCCGACATCGACGTCTACGACCTGAACATCCGCCAGCTGGACCCGGACAAGGTCATCGAGTTCTGCAAGATGCTCGAACCGACCTTCGGCGGCATCAACCTCGAAGACATCAAAGCCCCGGAATGCTTCAAGATCGAGCAGACCCTCATCAAGGAAATGGGCATCCCCGTGTTCCACGATGACCAGCACGGCACGGCCATCATCTCCGGCGCGGGCCTCATGAACGTGCTCGAAATCAGCGGCAAGAAGATCAATGACCTCAAGGTCGTGGTCTCCGGCGCTGGCGCGGCGGCCATCTCCTGCTCGCGCTTCTACGAGGCCATGGGCATGGACAAGAGCCAGATCTACATGTTCGACTCCAAGGGCCTGCTGCACCTGGGCCGCACCGACATGAACGCCGAGAAGACCTACTACGCTCAAAGCAAGGCCTGCACCCTGTCCGAGGCCATGAACGGCGCGGACATGTTCCTGGGCCTCTCCGGCAAGGACGTCATCAACGCCGACCAGGTCAAGACCATGGCCAAGAACCCGGTCATCTTCGCCTGCGCCAACCCGGACCCGGAGATCGCCTACCCCGTGGCCAAGGGCGCCCGCACCGACCTGATCATGGCCACCGGCCGCTCCGACTACCCCAACCAGATCAACAACGTGCTGGGCTTCCCCTTCATCTTCCGCGGCGCGCTGGACGTCCGCTCCAAGGTCATCAACGAGCAGATGAAGCTCGCCGCGGCCAAGGCCCTGGCCGCCCTGGCCAAGGAGCCGGTGTCGGCTGAAGTCTGCGCCGTCTACGGCGTCAAGGAACTCAAGTTCGGCATGGACTACATCATCCCCAAGGCCCTGGACCCGCGCGTGCTCGAGTGGGTATCCCCGGCCGTGGCCCAGGCCGCCATGGACTCCGGCGTGGCCACCATCAAGCTGGACATCGCCCAGTACAAGAAGGACCTGCGCGAGCGCATGACCGCCTCCAAGGCCCGCACCAAAATGATCGTCGACTCCTTCGGCTACGACCTGTAGCCCGGACGGCGAGAACGCCAAAGGTACAAGGCCCGGGGGAGACTCCGGGCCTTTTTTGTGGTCCGCGCAGGAGGAACGCATGGAGACCGTCAAGATCATCCGGGCCGCTGTGGCGGACGCCCCGGCCATCCTGGCCCTGCAGCGCCTGGCCTACCAGGCCGAGGCCCGGCTGTACGACGACTGGGGCATCCCGCCGCTGACCCAGACCCTGGAGGACCTGCGCGCGGAACTGGCCACGCTGACGGTGCTCAAGGCCCTCTCCGGCGCTGAGCTCCTCGGCTCTGTCCGGGCGGGCCTGGACGGCGACGTCTGCCGCATCGGCAGGCTCATGGTCCATCCCGAGCACCAGCGCCAGGGTCTCGGCTCCGCACTTTTGCGCGCCGCAGAGGCCAGCTTCCCAGCCGCCCGGCGCTTCCAGCTCTTCACCGGCCACAAGAGCGCGGGCAACCTGCGCCTGTACCAGCGCCTGGGCTACCTGCCCGTGCGCAGCCGGCCCGTCAGTCCAGCGCTCACCCTCATCTTTCTGGAACGCGAGGCCTGAGCCGCCACGCAGAAAAGGCCGAGAGGGGCAACCCTCCCGGCCTTATTCCTTACGCAATCGCTGGACGTCGGCAGGGCTACTTGGCCGGTGCGCCCTTCTGCAGGTTGCCCAGGCCGATGAGCGGCATGGCGCCCGAGCCCGTCACCTGCGGCATCACGCCGTCCCACTTGTCGATGGCCTTCATGTTGGCCTCAATGCGCCGCAGTTCCAGCAGGTCCGGAGAGATGTTGGCCTTCTGCAGGCGCAGGGACTCGGCCTCGGCCTTGGCCGCGG
The DNA here is from genome assembly GCA_018817515.1 of Pseudomonadota bacterium. Taxonomy (GTDB): domain Bacteria; phylum Desulfobacterota; class Desulfovibrionia; order Desulfovibrionales; family Desulfovibrionaceae; genus Humidesulfovibrio. The sequence goes on along the minus strand of JAHIUD010000052.1, from coordinate 49,008 downwards.
TGACCTTCTGCTCGGCCTCGATCTTGATGCGGTCCAGGTCGCGCCGGGCCTTCAGGGCCAGCTGCTCCGCCGTCTGCTTGGCCTCGATGGCCTCTGTGAAGACCTTGGAGAAGCTGAAGGTGACGATGGAGAAGGCGTCCACGGCGATGTTGTTGTGGCCCAGGCGCTCCATCAGGGTCACGCGCATGGCCTCGCTCACGGCCGGGCGCTTGGTGATGAGCTCCTCCGCCGTGTACTTGGCCGTGACGGCCTTGACCACCTCAAGGATGGCCGGGTCGATGATGCGCTCCCGGAAGTTGACGCCGATCTTCTGGTAGACCACGTTGGCCTTGTCCGGAATGATGTGATAATTCAGGGCCACCCGGGAGGTGACGTCCTGGAGGTCGGCGGAGGCCGCTGCCGCATCTGTCTCGACCTTCTGGACCTTCACGTCCATCAGCACGATCTCCTGCATCACCGGAATGCGCAGGTGCAGGCCTTCGTCCAGGACCTTGTCCTGCACGGCGCCGAAGTTCAGCACAATGCCCCGCTGGCCCGCCCCCACCTGCACCCAGGGGGTGAAGAACACCAGCAGGATAATGGCGGCCACGACCATGGCGATGACGCCGGACGGCACCTTCCGCAAAATGGACTCGAAAAACTCCTTGGGCCTCTCTTGGTACACTTCGTTCATATGCTTGCTCCTCTTTGTTCACGGCGCCCGCACAAGGCAGGCTGCCCACGTTTGTAGATGACCGGGGCCGCGCTGGCGACCCTTTCCGCCCCCCCTGGAGTCGGAAAAGGGGGGATCTTGATGTGTCTCGCCGGGGTCGAAAGACCCGGGCGGGGGGGGTGTCGTGCCAGGACGGTGGAGGGGGCGGGCAGGCCACCAGCACCTGCGGGGGCCTGCCTGTGAGAGCCAGGGCAAGAGCCCTGGACGTCACACGTTGCGTCAGGTCAAGGCTAACTATGGCCTATACCGGAGGTTGTGTCCAGCCGCAGCGAATTTTTGGGCGGATTTACGGAAAGGGCGGGCGGACAGGACGGCGCGGTCTACGCGCCGAAAGCGGCCTCGCCCATGCGGCAGATGATGTCGAACTCCGCTCGGCTCACAGGCGCCACCGAAAGCCGGGAGCCCTTGCGCAAGAGCTCCATGCCGGACAGGGCCGGGACCACGCGCATGGCCCGCAGCGGAACCGGGGTGGCGAACTTCCGCTCGAAGCGGACGTCCACGGCGAACCAGAGGGGCTTCTCCGGCGTGGACCGGGGATCGAAGTGGCTGTCGCCGGGATCCAGCGCGGTCTCGTCGGGGTGGGCGGCCCGCACGATGCGCACCACGCCCACCGCAGAAGGATCAGTGACGCTATGGTAGAATAAGGCGAGGTCGCCCACGGACATCTGGTCACGCAGGAAATTGCGGGCCTGGAAATTGCGCACCCCGCTCCAGCTTGTGGTCTGGTCCGGCTCGCCCGCCAGGTCGTCGATGGCATAGCAGCCCGGCTCGGACTTGAGCAGCCAATACTTCGTCGCCATGGCAGGCCTCCCAGGATGAACTTGTGGTGCGCGCAGATGGACAGCGCCTGGCGCGAAATGCCAGGCTGCCCAGCGCAAAATATCAGGTTGGGCGGCGCAAGGAAAGCCGCAGGCGGCTTCGCAACCAGGACCGGCAGGATAAAAAAGGGCCGAGAGGAAAACCTCTCAACCCTACTGATTGCTGGTCGGGGCGACATGATTTGAACATGCGACATCCTGCTCCCAAAGCAGGCGCGCTACCGAGCTGCGCTACGCCCCGATTGTCTTGAGCGCTCTTCCCTACGGGAATTCCCGCGCGCTATCAAGGCTTCAAATCAGGCCCGGCCAAGCCACGGTTTACTCGGCCGCAGGCTGGCTGCCGGTCCACTTGGCCAGCGCGCAGGCCTCGTCCACCAGCATGACCGGGATGTCCCCGCTCACAGGATAGACCACGCCGCAGGCCGCGCAGAGAAGTCCGTCCTGGGCTGGCAGGATGGCCAGCGCGCCAAGGCACTTGGGGCAGACCAACAGGCGCAAAAGTTCCGTATTCAAAGCCATGAATCACCTCCGGGGCATTGTGCGCGGAGCATACCCGAGCCTGGGGCCGGGCACAAGTCCGCAGGCTCTCCGCTGGACAAAAGCCCTGGCACGGCCCTGGTTCGGCCCTGGCCCGACCTTGACGCAGGGGGAGGAAAAGTGTCTATCATTCGAGACATAATCACGCCTTCAGGCTCAGGCAAAGAAACCGCAATGGGAGCGCCCGTGCAGCCACGCGTCGATCTGCATACCCACTCCACCGTCTCCGACGGAACCCTGAGCCCCACGGAGCTCATGCGCGCAGCCGCCGAGGCGGGCTTGGCGGCCATCGCCCTCACCGATCACGACACCCTGGCCGGACTGCCCGAGGCCCGCGCCGAAGCGGAGCTTCTCGGCATCGAGCTGGTGCCCGGCTGCGAGCTTTCCCTGGAATATTCCGGGCTGCCCACGCACATGCTGGCCCTGTTCGTGGACAACCCCGCCGGGGCCGTGGCCGGGGAGCTCAGCCGCGTGCAACAGGCGCGTGAGACACGCAACGAGCGCATGCTGGAAAAGCTGCGCACCGTGGGCGTGCACCTGCGCATGGAGGACGTGGCCCGGCACGCTGGCGGCCAGGTGGGCCGCCCGCACATCGCCAAGGCCATGCTCGCAGCCGGGGTGGTCAAGACCTTCGACGAAGCCTTCGGGCGCTTCCTGGGCAACGGCGGCCTGGCCCACATCCCCAAGGAGAAGCTCATGCCCGGGGAGGCCATCGACGCCGTGCACGCCGACGGCGGCCTGGCCATCCTGGCGCACCCCTGTCTGCTCACCCTGCATTCGCGCCACCTGGAGGCCATCCTCAAGGACTTGATGGCGCTGGGCCTGGACGGGGTGGAGGTCTACTACACCGAGCATTCCGAACGCTACACCATTGAGGTGGCGCGCCTGGCCGATTCCCTGGGTCTGCTCAAGAGCGGCGGCTCGGACTTCCACGGGACCGTGAAGCCCGGCGTGCGCCTGGGCCGGGGCCGGGGCGGGCTGTACGTGCCGGGCAAGGTGCTCGACGACATGAAGGCCGCCCTGGGCAGGACATAAATCCGGGGAACGTCTTGCCAAAAGCGTGCGCAAGGTGCTATTGAAATCTACAATGCACCATCAGACGCAAACCCCTGGACGCCACACATGACAAATCAACTCGATACCGCCGACACCGCAGCCGACACCGCAGCGGCCCCCCGGACCGACAACGCCTCCGGCGCCGCAGCCGGGGCTACGCCCGCAGCGGCAAGCGTTGCGCCCGCGCCGCGCGCGCCAAAAGCGGCCAAGGCCATGGACATCCCCGAGCCCGAAGCCCCGCGCGAGGAGCCACGCCGCCCCGAGCGCCTGCCGGGCGTCCACCTGGACCTCAACATCGGCGGCCCCATCGTCCTGCACTTTCCCATGCTGGGCAAAAAGTACGAGGGCAAAGTGGTGGGCTATGAGCCTTACTCCTTCGTCATCGTGCTGGCCCGGCTGCCGCAGGATGTCCTGGCCCAGGCCGCCGGAGGCACCAGCATGGTGGCCCAGCACCACGCTGGCGGCATGGTCTTCGGCTTCCGCACCGAACTTCTGAAGAACATCACAAACCCGGCGGCGCTCTTGTTCCTGGGCTTTCCGGACAGCGTGGACCGCATCGTGCTGCGCCACAACCAACGCGTGAGCGTCAATCTGCCCGGAACCCTGAACGGCAAGTACGGCGACCAGAAGGTCATGGTCCAGGACATGACCCCCACCGGCTGCCAGCTCTCGGCCAAAGTCGACCTGAAGTCGCCCCTGCGCGAGGCCCAGGTGGGCGACCGCCTGGTGCTGAACTGCGAGATGGGCTGCAGTCTGCCCATCGTGGCGCCGGTGGAGCTGCGCCGCGTGGTGGCGGAGAAAGGCCTGCTGTACATCGGCGCGCAATTCGTGGACATGACCCCCGAGACCACGGAACAGGTCAACAGCTACGTCGGCGGCCTGCTGGAGTTTCTGAACCACTAGCCGTACGCCCCCCGGACACGCAACAACGCCGCCAGGAGCTTTCCCCTGGCGGCGTTTTTTGTGGAAGCAGCCCGGCGCTACAGGCCGCGCTTATCGATCCAGCGCAGCAGCGCGTAGCCCAGCAGGCAAAACACGGGAACGACGACCCAGTGGGACAGGCCCAGGAGCTGGGGCACGGTCACCTTGCCGTAGTCGCCCCAGGTCAGCACCGTGGCCTTGAGCGTGGGGTAGGCCTCGGCGAACACCGCCGCGCCCACCAGCATCCCGGCTATGCCCGCCAGGGCGTCCACGCGGCCCTCGCCCAGGGCCCCGCCAGAGGTGCCCGGGCAGTAGCCCAGAAGCCCCCAGCCCACGCCGAAGGTCAACCCGCCGAGTACCGTGCCGCCCAGGATCAGCGGCTTGATGGACAGCTTGGCCAGCTCCAGGTCCACCAGGAGGTGCACGCCCACCATGCCCACCAGCACGGTGGTCAGCATGAATTTGACGATGGTCATGTCCTGGAAAAGCAGGGCGCCCAGCTGGCGGTCATAGCGGATGACCTCCGAGCGCTGCAGCAATACGCCAAAGAGAATGCCGGTGATGAGTCCGAAGGTGAGATCCATGCCGCTACCTCCCCTTTCCGTAAAGCAGCCGGGCCACCACGGCCCCGCCGACGAAGAAGCAGATCAGCGCCACGTAGCCGCTGGCCGCCAGTTGGAGCGTGCCCGACAGGCCGTGCCCGCTGGGGCAGCCATCGGCCAGGCGGGCGCCGAACATGGCCACCGCGCCGCCGAGAAAGGCCACGCCGAAGCGCTTGCCGAGGCCCGGCCCGAAACGCGCTGCGAAACGGTCCGGCACCGCCTGGAGGCGGAAGGTGCCGCTTAAAAACGACGCCGCGCACGAACCCAGCGCGATGCCCACCACGAACATCCACTGCCAGTCGATCTTGGGCGTCTCCTTCATGAAATAGGGCATGGACGCCACGCGCTCGGCGGCCACGGTCTGTTCCATCATGCCCGCCGCGCGCACAAAGGTTGTGGACGCGCCGAAATATTTCCCCGCGACCCACACAGAGAGCACCAGCAAGAGCCCGGCCAGGGCCCCCGCGATGTACGGGTTCCAAGGTTTTGAGCGTTCGCTTGCAAACATCTCGATTCCTCCTGCTATAGTATAGATACCCGGAGGGGGTACCATAATGATACACACTTCTCCGCACCAGTCAAGTCAAACGCAAAAAAAGCGCAGCCCAAAGCGTTATACAAGGATTTGTCCTCAGGCAGCTTGCATTTTTCTGGAAACACGGGCAAAAAATAAGTATCTTTCGCGAAACCTTCCAACCGCCCCCCGAGGATGTCATGCCCGCGAAGAAAGCCACACCGACCAGCGCCAAGTCCAAGCCCGCCCAGGCTGCGCCCACGCCCGACTGCAATCCCGTGGATACCTTGAAAGAGGACATCCGCAAGCACATGTTCGCCTTCCTCGGCAAGGACATCACCCGCGCAGGGCTGCACGACTACTTCAAGGCCGTGGCCTACACCATGCGCGAGCGCATGGCCGAGCACTGGATCAAGACCCAACGCTCCTATTACGACAAAAGCTCCAAGCGCGTGTACTACCTGTCGCTGGAGTTCCTGGTGGGCCGCTCGCTCAAGAACAACGTGCTCTGCCTCGGCATCGAGGACCAGGTGCGCGAGGCCCTGGCCAGCCTAGGTCAGGACTATGAGGAGATCAGCGAGGTGGAGTGGGACGCGGGCCTCGGCAACGGCGGCCTGGGACGGCTGGCCTCCTGCTACCTCGACTCCATGGCCACCCTGAACATCCCCGGCTACGGCTACGGCATCCGCTACGAGTATGGCATCTTCCACCAGAGCATCCAGGACGGCTGGCAGGTGGAGCGCCCGGACAACTGGCTCAGGTTCGGCAACCCCTGGGAATACGACCGCTCCGGCTACCTCTTCCCGGTCCAGTTCGGCGGGCACGTGAACTCCTACACCGACGACCACGGGCGGCTGCGCCACGTCTGGGAGGGTGGCACCAAGGTCATGGCCATGGCCTACGACATGATGGTGCCCGGCTTCGAGAACGGCAACGTCATCAACATGCGCCTGTGGAGCGCCAAATCAAGCCGCGACTTCGACCTGGAGTTCTTCAACTCCGGGGCCTACCTCAAGGCCATCGAGGACAAGGCCAAGAGCGAGAACATCTCCAAGGTGCTCTACCCCCAGGACTCCTTCGTCGAGGGCCAGGAACTGCGGCTCAAGCAGCAGTACTTCTTCGTTGCCGCCACCTTCCACGACATCACCCGCCGGCACATGAAGCACCACCAGGGCTTCGACGAGCTGCCGGACCTGGTGGCCGTGCAGCTCAACGACACCCACCCGGCCATCGCCATCGCCGAACTCATGCGCATCCTGGTGGACGACCACCTGCTGCCCTGGGAAAAGGCCTGGAAGATCTGCGTGGGCACCTTCGCCTACACCAACCACACCGTCATGCCCGAGGCCCTGGAGACCTGGCCCGTGGACCTCATGGCACGCGTGCTGCCCCGGCACATGGAGATCATCTTCGAGATCAACCGCCGCTTCATGGACGAGGTGCGCCGCCTCTACCCCGGCGACGACGGCAAGCTCGCCCGGCTCTCGCTCATCGGCGAGGACTACGGCAAGCGCGTGCGCATGGCCAACCTGGCCGTGCTCGGCTCGCATTCCGTCAACGGCGTCTCGGCCCTGCACTCGGACATCCTTAAAACCTCCACCTTCCGCGACTTCAACGAGCTGTTCCCCGAACGCTTCAACAACAAGACCAACGGCATCACGCCCCGGCGCTGGCTCCGGCAGTGCAACCCGGACCTCTCCGCACTCATCACCGAGACCATCGGCGAGGGCTGGATCAACAACCTGCAGCGCCTGGAAGAACTCAGGCCCTTCGCCGAGGACAGCGCCTTCCGCGCCCGCTGGAGGGAGATCAAGCAGCTGAACAAAAAACGCCTGGCGGACTATGCGCACCACAAGGTCAACAAGGAGCTCGACCCCGGGACCATGTTCGACGTGCAGGTCAAGCGCATCCACGAATACAAGCGCCAACTCATGAACGTGCTGCACGTCATAAGCCTGTACGACGACCTGCGCTCCGGCAAGACCGGGCCGCACCTGGCCCCGCGCACCGTCATCTTCGGCGGCAAGGCCGCCCCCGGTTACCGCATGGCCAAGCTCATCATCCGGCTCATCCACGCCGTGGCCGAGACCGTGCACCGCGAGCCCAAGTGCCAGGGCTTCCTCAACGTGGCCTTCCTGCCCAACTACTGCGTGTCCAACGCCGAAAAGATCATCCCCGGCACCGACCTCTCCGAGCAGATCTCCCTGGCCGGAACCGAGGCCTCCGGCACCGGCAACATGAAGTTCGCGTTGAACGGCGCATTGACCATCGGCACGCTCGACGGCGCAAACGTGGAGATCCGCGAACGCGTCGGGGTCGAGAACTTCTTCCTCTTCGGCCTGACCACGCCCGAGGTCAACGCGCTCAAGGCGCGCGGCTACAACCCCTGGGAATACTATCAGCAGGACGAAACCCTGCACCGGGTCATCGATCTCATGGCCTCCGGGCACTTCTCGCCGCTTGCGCCCGACCTGTTCCGGCCCATAGCCGACGCCCTGCTCAAGGACGGCGACCGCTGGATGCTCCTGTCCGACTTCCGCTCCTACATCGATACCCAGAAACAGGTGGCCGCACTCTACCTGGACCACGACCAGTGGATCAAAAAGTCCATCCTGAACACCGCTGGCATGGGCTACTTCTCCTCGGACCGCGCCATCGGCGAATACGCCCGCGACATCTGGGGCGTGAAACTGTAGCGCTTGCAAGACTTGGCCTCCGGCGGCTGGGGGGCTTGAAGCCCCCCAGCCGCCCCCATTACGCCGAAGGGGCTGTTTCAGGAGGAACCTGAAACAGCCCCTTCGGCTTGTGTGGGATGCCACGGGAGAGCGTCTTTGCCTTTCCCAACACTCTCAAAAAGGGGCCAACCGAGCGCGGGGCTTTTCGAGGGGTTCCCCCTCGAAAAAACCGCGCGCATTGCCAGGGCCAAGCCAAGCCAAGGCCTCTGCCCGCGCCGCCCCTGGCCCAGGCCAACGGGGAGTCCAGAGGGCCTCAGGCCCTTTGGCCGCCGGAGGCATCCCCCTGCCCCCTGCTCCAGGCTCCAGGCTTTGTCCTTGGCAACGCAGCCCGGCCCGGCTAGTGTCGCCAAAACATTCTCACCAAGGAGCGCTCCATGAAACGCGTCTGTCTTTTGTTGACCTTGAGCCTTGGGCTGGTTCTGCTGCTTGCGTCCGCCGCTTTGGCGCGCAAGGCCACGGTGCACTTCTTCGTGGTGCCGCAGTCCATCCCCGCCGAGCAGCTCTCCAGCCTCAACGATTTCCTCATCAAGACAGCCGGGGGCTTTACGGCCTCGCGCAGCATGGGGGGAACCATGGGCAGCCTGGGCAGGGACTACAGCCCGGAGAACCTGAGCTATACCGTCGCCGCGCCCAAAAACGTCGCCAAGGAGATAAAGGGCTACCTCAAGAACAACTGTGGCCAGAAGGAAGTGTTCATGCTCGTCTGGCCTGCGGAGCGCGTCGAATAATACCCGCAGCAAGCGACCGCGCCGTCAGCAACGGAAAAGACCGATGGGGGGACTGCGCGAGCGGGCGCCCCCTCCTTGGCTTTCCACCCGGCTTTGGCTAGTCTTGCGCCCACACCACGGCCCATGGGCCACGCTTGAAGGAGCCACTTATGACCCTACTTTCCGCCCAGGTTTCCAGCTACATGGAGCGCTCGTCCTGGATACGGCGCATGTTCGAGGCCGGCATCGAGCTCAAGAAACAGTTTGGCGAGGACCAGGTCTGCGACTTCAGCCTGGGCAACCCCGACCTGCCGCCGCCCTCCTGCGTGTGCCAGGGCCTGCACGAGATCGCCGACGAGGCCGACGCGCCGTTCGCCTTCGGCTACATGCCGAACTTCGGCTACCCCCACGTGCGTGAGGCGTTGGCAAAGGTCGTGGGCGTGGAGCAGGGCGTTGACGTGGCCGCCACCGACCTGGTCATCACCTGCGGCGCGGCCGGGGCCATCAACGCCTTCTACCGCGCCGTGCTCGAACCCGGCGACGAGGTGCTTTGCCCCGCTCCCTACTTCGTGGAGTACGGCTTCTACGTGGAGAACCACGGCGCCGTGCTGAAGACCGCCCCGGCCAAACCCGGCACCTTTGACCTGGACGTGGCCGCGCTGGAGGCCGCCATCACCGACAAGACCGCCGTGCTGCTCATCAACTCGCCCAACAACCCCACCGGCGTGGTGTACCCGCGCGCGACCCTGGTGGAGCTCTGCGAAATGCTCAAGCGCAAGAGCGCCGGGCGCAAGCGCCCCATCTTCCTTTTGGCTGACGAGCCCTACCGCTTCCTGGCCTTTGACGGCGCTGAGGTGCCCTCGCTCTTGCCGCTGTACCCGCACACCGTGGTTGTCAGCTCGTTCTCCAAGAACCTCTCGCTGGCCGGGGCGCGCGTGGGCTACGCCCTGGTGAACCCGGCCATGCAGGACAAGGCCGAGCTTTTGGGCGGCATCATCCTGGCCAACCGCATCCTGGGCTTCGTCAATGCGCCCGCCCTGGCCCAGAAGCTCCTGGCCAAGACCCTGGGCTCCCAGGTGGACGCGCAGATCTACGCCGCCCGGCGCGACGCCATGCGCGACGTGCTCGATGCCGCAGGCTACAAGTACCCCATGCCGCGCGGCGCGTTCTACTTCTTCCCCGAGGCGCCCGGCGGCGACGACGTGGCCTTTGTGCAGCTGCTGCTGGAAGAACGCATTCTGGCCGTGCCCGGCAAGGGCTTCGGCTGCCCGGGGCACTTCCGCCTGGCCTTCTGCGTGGGCGAAAACGTCATCCGCCGCGCCGCAGACGGCTTCAAACGCGCCCTGGCCAAGGCCAAGGCCTAGGAGAAGCAATGAACCCCACCCAAGATAAGGCGTTACGCATCGGCTGGATCGGCACCGGAGTCATGGGTTTGTCCATGTGCGGTCACCTCATGGCCGCCGGGCACCCGGCCACGGTCCACAACCGCACCCGCGCCAAGGCCCAGCCCCTGCTGGACCGCGGCGCGGCCTGGGCCGACAGCCCCAAGCAGGTGGCCCAGGCCTCGGACATCGTCTTCAGCATCGTGGGCTTCCCGGACGACGTGCGCCGCGTCTATCTGGACGCGGACGGCGTGCTGGCAGGCCTCAAGCCCGGCGCCATCGCCGTGGACATGACCACCACCAGCCCCAGCCTGGCCGTGGAGATCTTCGCGGCTGCGCGCAATAACGGCCAGCACACCCTGGACGCGCCAGTGTCCGGCGGGGACGTGGGCGCGAAAAACGCGGCCCTGTCCATCATGGTCGGCGGCGAGGCGGCGGTCTTCGCGCAGGTGCGGCCGCTGTTCGAGCGCATGGGCAGGATCATCCTGCACCAGGGCGCGGCCGGGGCTGGGCAGCACACCAAGATGTGCAACCAGATCGTCATCGCCGGGAGCATGATCGGCGTGTGCGAGAGCCTGCTCTACGCCACGCGCGCGGGCTTAAACCCCCAGGTTTTGCTCGGGTCCATCTCCAAGGGCGCGGCAGGCTGCTGGAGCCTGGAGAACCTGGCCCCGCGCATCCTCAAGGGCGACTTCGCGCCGGGCTTCATGATCGACCACTTCATCAAGGACATGGGCATCGCCCTGGAGGAATCGCGGCGCATGGGCCTCAAGCTGCCGGGACTTGAGCTGATGCACGGGCTCTACAGCCAGGCCGCCAAGGACGGGCATGGCCGCGACGGCACCCAGGCGCTGTTCCTGGCCCTCCAGAAGCTGTCCGCCTGAGCCAATAGCCTCCGGCGGTCGGAGCCGAGAGATGCCTCCGGCGGCCAAAGGGCCTGAGGCCCTTTGGAATCCCCATATGGGCTGGGCCATGGGCGGCGCGGGCAAAGGCCTTGGCTCGGCTTGGCCCTGGCAATGCGCGCGCCTCCTGCGGGGTTTCAGGGGGTTGTGGCTGGATGATTGGCAGTGCTTCGGGCAAAAAAGCCCCGCGCGCGGTTGGCCCCTTTTAAAGCGGAGACGAGAGACAAAGAGAAAGACGCTCTCCCGTGACTTCCCTGACCCAATAAAGCCGAAGGGGCTGTTTCAGGTTCCTCCTGAAACAGCCCCTTCGGCGTACTATGGGGGTCCGGGGGCCGCTGCCCCCGGCGGGATCAAGGGGCGGAGGCCCTTGGCTTGTGGCCTACCAGGGCAAATTCAGCTTGTAGCCGCCCAGGCTGGGCCCGGACGCGGCGTCGTTGACCTGCAGCCGCCAGAAGGACTTGCCGTTGGTGGCGCGGTCGGAGCTGTCCGGCGCGGGCAGGAAATAGCGGGAGCTTGTCGGGCAGACATACTCCTGCAGGAGCTTGCCCGCGTAGCGGTTGCAGCCCTCGGAGAGCACACAACGCAGATCGGTCAGGACGGAGCGGCTGTCGCCGATCCAGGAATGCCCAAGCAGGTCGGTGCGCACGTCGGAGACGTCGGTGACGGCCAGGCCGGGGATGCAGACGACATTCTTGCCCAGGCGCTCGTAGTCGCCGCCCTGGACCAAGGACGAGGCGGACAGGGCCATGTCCGAGCGCGAGGCGTACAGGATGATGCGCGCGCCCTGGCTCATGAGCTTCAGCGCGTGCTGGTCCAGGAAGATCTCGCGGTCAACGTCGGGCGCGGCCAGCACGATGTTGCGGATCTTCCTCAGGTCGCCATTGCCCGCGCGCGCGCATTCGTCGGCCAGATCGCTGTAGGCGCGGATGAAGACCTCGTTGCCCATGCTGTGGACAACCACGCTCACGCGGCCGATCCACTGGTCGGCCAGGACATCGGACAAGAGCTGCTTCAGATAATGGACGGCCCAGTAGGCGTTATTGCGATCTTGCAGGTAGCTGGCGGCGCTCCCGGCGGAGGGCCAGCTGTACAGCAGCGCCGCACCCTGGAAGCCCACGCCGTGGGTGATGCGCGTTGCGGTCTTGGCCGCGTCCTCGAAGCTGTTGTCGAAGCCGTGGACAAAGAGCAGCACCTCGCGTCCAGGCGTGCGCGCGGCGGCGCGCTCAAGCTCGGTCAAGAAGCCCGTGCGGGTGACGCGGCTGGTGCTCTCCAGACCCACCTGGACGTCCATGCGGTCTGCGGCGCCAGCTCCGGTGCCGGCCAGGCTCATTTTGATCTCGCCATAGGAGGTCTCGCGCGAGCGCAGGCCCCCGTAGCGGGCGCTGCGGGTGCGTGTGCCGGGGTCGATGACGTTGCGGCTGGTGGCATATAACAGGCTTGGCCGCAGCCAGTTCTGCGGTGCGGCGGGCGCAGGCGGGGGCAGCACGGCAGGCGCGAGCACCACGGGTCCGGGCAGCGGGGCCACGGTCTTTTCGGCGCAGGCGGGGAGCAGAGCCAACAGCGCCAGCAGGGCTGCCAAGGCCAGGGGAAAACGTGGGGTGCGCGCGCGGGTTGTCATGGGCAGGGTGGATACACCCGCCACAGCCGGGTGGCAAGGGCCGGAGCGGAGCCGGGCCGGGCCGGACCAAAGAGTGACATGTGGGGCGACATGGCGGGCGACACGGGGGTGAGGCTAGAAATGCTCGGTGCGGTCGGGGTTGGCCGTAAGGCGCTTGGCTGTTGCCAGGGCCTTGGCGTCAGCTTTGGCGACGGGCTTGGCGCTGGCCTTGGCCTCGGGCTTGGCGCCGGGCTTGGTCTCGGGCTTGGCCACGGCCTTGACGATGGTCTTGGCAGCGGGCTTGCCAACAGGTTTGACAACGGGCTTGTCTGCAATTTTGGTCGCAGCCTTGGTGCTGGCCTTGGCGGCGGCCTTGGCAACGGGCTTGGCGGCGGCCTTGGCAACGGGCTTGGCGGTGGCCTGGGCGACGGGCTTGGTGCTGGCCTGGGCGACGGGCTTGGCGGCGAGCTTGGCCACGGGCTTGACTTCAGCCCGCATCTCGGACTTGCCCTCGGGCTTGTCGTCAGCCTTGGCCTCAACCTTTGCTTCCACTTTGGCTGCGACCTTCTCGGCGGATTTATGCGCCGCCGCAGGCACAATGGTCATGGCTCCAAGCCCGGCAAAGGTCGTGGACTGGCGCAGAGTCAAGAGCTGCGTGCGGCCCGACTCCACGCGGAACTTCTCGCCGGTCTTGAGCGGGCGGTTGCCCAGCACGGGCAGGAGGCGGTTGGCCGGGCCGTTGCTGGAGGCGTCGGCCATGGCGTATTCGCCTGGCGCCAGAGGCATCTCGCCGCCGGAGGTCCAGTGCACGTTGAGGCTCTGCCCCTTGGCATCCACAAGCTTGAGGCTCTGGACCAGGCGCGGCTCGATGTCCACGAAAAAGCTTGCCGGGCGCGCGCCCACGGTCTCGCGCACCACCTGATAGCGCGCCACGTCCTTCCGGCTGCCGGGCAGGCGGTACTTGTCGATGAAGCTCTCCGGGTCGAGGATGATCTCCCAGCCCATGTCCTGGCCGTCGTTGGACCAGGGCCGCGCGGCGTAGCCCTTGAAATTCAGGATCTCCTTCCACTTGCTGCCGAGCACCCCGTCGATGAGCAACTGGTCGCCCACCACGGCGTGCAGCACCTCGCCCTGCTTCACCTGCACGGCCTTGCCGTTGAGCCAGCAGATGAACACCGGCGGGCCGCTGGGCAGGGGCGGCGGCATCTCTCCGGCGAAGCGCACGGAGGTGGTGCTGACCTTGCGGCCGTCCACGCGCGTCTCCAGCTCCTGGAAGCGCTCCAGGGCCATGCGCGGGGAGTCCACGAGGTTCACGCCCTGGCGGTCCGAGGCGAACACCGCCACCACCTGGCCGTGGGCCTCCTTGCCCGCGCTGCCGGGGTCCACCTTGAGGGTGCCGCCCGGGGGCAGGGCCAGAGCCTGGCCGTCCAGCGACTTGCCGTTGATCTTCACACGGTGGTCGCGTTCGTGCAGGCGCATGATCTCGTCGGCGTCCACATGGGGGGGCACTATCTCCACCCCGCAGTGCCGCAGCAGCACGCTGGTGGCGAAGACCTGGTGCTTGACCTTCCAGCCCAGCGCCCCGATGTTCTTGCTGACCTCCACGGCCATGGCCGGGATGTTCAAGTTGGCCAGGGCGTAGAAGGTCAGCGACTTGCGCATCTCCTTGGCATACTGGCTGTCAGGCTCAAACGTGCGGGTGTTGAACAGCTTGAACTGGAGGTCCTTTTCCCTGACGCTGCTGTTGATCTCGGACAGCGCCGAGTTGACCAGCCGGGCCAGGTCCAGGCGTTCGTGGGTGTTGGCGTCGATGATGATGGACTGGCCCCAGCGCGTGGGGTTGCGCTGCGCGTCCACGTAGACGGGATCGTAGAAGCCGCTGCCCTCGTGCAGGTGGATGAAGGCGCTTGACTGCGACAAAAGGAAGCGCACCACCCGGGCCAGCCGGTCCTCATAGAACTGGTTGTAGTCGCGGTCGAAGCGGCGGTTCATGTCCACGTTGACGGCGCGCTGGTGCGCGTGGATGGAAGGCACGTTGGCGCGGGGCACCACGATGAGGTTGCCCTTGAGCACGCGGCTCTCGGCCAGGATCTGAGCGGAGAGGAATCCCGTGGGCTCGTCGCCCTGGATGCCACCCTGGATCATGACCGTGGGGCCCGGGGCCTCGCCCTGGATGAAGACCACGCCAAGCGGATACTGCGTGCCCTCGAAGAACACGAAGCCGCTCTTTGCGGAGGCCTGGCACGGTCCAGCGGAGGCGAGGAAGGCGGCCGCGAGGACGAGGAGGCTAATTGCCCAGTGCGTACGTCTCGCCAAAGATGAGCTCCCCCTCGGAGGTCTTGATCTCGATGCGCAGACCCAGGGCCTCTCGGCGGGTCAGGCCTTCGGGGATGGGGGCGCTGGTGGAGATGCGTTTGAAGCGCTGGATCTGGTAGCTCAGGTCCTGGGCCGGGGCCTCCAGCGGGATGAGGCTGCCGTCGCTGCGCAGGAGCAGCAGGCGGATGTCGCCGGAAAGCGCACCGCTGGCGCGGTTATTCAGGTCAAAGGTGATGTTCAGGGCCTGGGCGTTCACCTGGCCGCGGAAGTTCTCCACGGTCATGGCCCCGGTGTTCACCTGGGTGAAGACCCGCTGGGCGGAGACGGGCGCGGCCTTGGCGTCGGCCTGGCCCTTGGCGCCGGGCTCCTTGGAGTTGCCCTGGGACTTCTGGATCTTGTCGAGGTTGCCCAGGCGCTCCAGGTTCACCTGGGCTTCAGCCAGGCTGGACTCCAGGTCGCGGCGCTCGGTCAACAGCGCGCGGTAGCCCACAAAGGAGCGCAGGCCCACGGCCAGGGCGATCAGCATCAACAGGGCCACAACACCGGCGACCCAGAGCAACACCTTAAGCCGCCGGGGACTGACCCGATACGTCTTCACATCCGAGTCATCGCGCATGAACAGGACGCTGAAATTGCTGTCCTTGGTCACATCGAACTCCAGGTTTCACTCAGGATGACGTAGGAATCGCCCTTGGGCTCGAGGATCAGGATCTTGCGGCCCTTGTCCGACTGCCCGGCGGAGTCCTCATAGGTCTGCACAAAGCTGACCTTGAAGCCCTTCTGGTGCATGGCCACCTCGACCTTGTCGGCGGCGATGCGCGTGGGCGTCTTGCTGGCCCACAGCGCAGCCTTGTACTCGCGCATGGCCTTGGCGTTGGTCTGTTTGCCGTTGCTTGCGCCCTCGGCGTAGTAGCTCATGTACTTGTCCACGTCCGCCGCCAGCCAGGCTTCCAGCCAGCCTTTGAGCAGGCGGTCCATCTCGGCGCGCTTGGAGGAGAGGTAGCGGGCCTCCAGCCCGGGGGAGGCCTCGGTGTACTCGCCGCCCACGATGCGCCAGGCGCCGTCCTTGTCCTTCTGCCAGTAGAAGCGCTTGCCCACGGCCGAAATGAGGTCCTGGGTGCGGTAGTACTGCTCAAACGTGGTGACCCAGTAGTCCGGGCCCTGGAGGACGCGCACGTTGTCGACCATGACGTTGATCCAGGGCTGGCGGCTGAAGATGCCCTGCTTGTGGCTCTTGAAGGCCGCAAAGCTCATGCCCTCGGTCTGGGCGAACTTCTCGGGCTGGAAATAGTCGAAGAAATGGTCGCTCTTCTTCTGCCAGTCGCTGGCCCAGTGGCGCACGCGCTCTGCCAGAAGGTGCGCGGTCTGCTCCGAGGAGCCAGCCTCCTTGGTCCAGGAGAGCTTTTTGGCGATGACCACGGGCGTACCGGAGGGAATGTGCCCGTTCAAGGCCGAAATGTCCTGGGCGGTCAAGGCCACGCAGCCCTTGGTGTCGTTGCTGACGAACTGCTTGCCCCGGCCGTGGATCCAGATGCCGTGCCCGGTCTTACCCTTGAGGCGGTCCACCGGGTTCGGGTAGTTCAGGCTGAAGGCGTGGTCGCCGTAGAGGCCGAAGTCCAGCTTGCCGGGGACCTTTTCCTCCACGAAGTACACGCCCTCGGGCGTGCGCATGTCGCCTTCGCGCATCTTGTCGCCCTGGGCGGAGCCCGTGGTGCAGGGCAGCTTGCGCGTGACCTCAAGCGGGCTCTTCTTGGTGAACATGAAGAAGGTCTGGGTGTCCTTGTCGATGCCGATCATGAACTCCGGCACCCCGGTGTGCGAGGAGACCTGGGTGACCCAACCGGACGCGCCTTGGGCCGGGCCGGCCGCAGGGCCAGCGGCAAGGCCAAGGCTGGGCAGCAGCGCCACGGAGGCGAGGAGTATTGCGATGCGTAGCACTTTCAAAGGCTCTTCCACGTCTGTTTCGGCGTCCGGTCAAAAAGTCCCGCGCGACAAGGGGACGCCCGTTGTTGGAAGACTAGCCCTTGGCCGCTGCCAAAAGCTCGTTGCGCGTAAAAATGGACTGCAGCGTAAGCCCCGCTTCGGCCAGGCGCTCGGCCCCGCCTTCTTCGCGGTTCAGCACACAGAGCACGGAGCCGACCTTGAACCCGGCCGCGCGCAGGCGCTCGGCAGAGGTGACGAGCGTGCCCCCGGTGGTGACGACATCCTCCAGCAGGGCCACCGTGGCGCCCGGCTGGAAATTCTTGAGCCCTTCGAGGTACTGGTCGGTGCCGTGGCCCTTGGAGGCCTTGCGAATGATCATGGCTGGCAACGGGCAGCCCTCAAGGTGCGAGAGCAAACTCACGGCGGCCACCAGCGGGTCGGCGCCCAGAGTCATGCCGGCCACGCCGCTGGCGTCCGAGCCCTTGAGCATGGAAAGGAACAGCTTGCCGATGAGATATCCACCCTCTGGATGGAGCGCCGTCTGCTTGCAATCGAAATAATAATCGCTCTTCCGGCCCGAAGTGAGTGTAACCTCACCCTTGACGTAGGACAGCGCCATGAGGTGGCGCGCCAGCTTGGCCTTCAAATCATTCACAATTACCCCTGTTTCTCACCAAACACGCGTTGGTACACTGTTGATATGTGACGCAGGTAATAGCAGGGGTCAAACAATCTTTCAAGAGTTTCTAGACTTAATATTTTACGGATCTCCACATCGCCGAGAACTTCGTCCCGGAAGGGGCGGCGCTGGTCCCAGGAACGCATGGCCGCTGCCTGGACCATCTCGTAGGCCTGCTGCCGGGGCAGCCCCTGGTCCAGCAGGCCCACCAGCACACGCTGGGAGTAGAACAGCCCGAACGAGCTGTCCAGGTTGCGGGCCATGTTTTCCGGGATCACGCGCAGGTTCTTCAAAAGCCCGGCCAGGCGGTTCAAGATGTAGTCGGCCAGGATGGTGGAGTCGGGCATGATGACGCGCTCCACGCTGGAGTGGCTGATGTCGCGCTCGTGCCACAGCGGCATGTTCTCCATGCTGGCGATGGCGTTGGTGCGCAGTAAGCGCGAGAGCCCGCAGAGGTTCTCCGCGCTGATGGGGTTCTTCTTGTGCGGCATGGCGCTGGAGCCCTTCTGGCCCTTGGCGAAGCCCTCCTCCACTTCCAGCACCTCGGTGCGCTGCAGGTGCCTAAGCTCCGTGCACAGGCGCTCCACCCCGCCGCCCAAAAGCGCCAGGCTGGTGAAGTAGTGGGCGTGGCGGTCGCGCTGGACGATCTGGGTGCTCACCGGATCAACGGCCAGGCCCAGGATCTCGCAGGCGTGGGCCTCCAGCTCGGGCGAAAGGTGGGCGTAGGTGCCCACCGCGCCGGAAATCTTGCCCACGCGGATGTTCTCCACTGCGGCGATGAAGCGCTCCTTGTGGCGGGCGAACTCGGCATAGAACCCGGCCATCTTGAGCCCGAAGCTGGTGGGCTCGGCGTGGATGCCGTGGGTGCGGCCCATGCACAGCTGGTCCTTGTGGGCCATGGCCATGTCTTTGAGCACGGCGAGCACTTTGTCGATGTCGGCCAGGATCATCTTGCCCGCGCGCACAAGCAGGAGCGCGTTGGCCGTGTCCACGATGTCCGAGCTGGTGCAGCCCAGGTGGATGAAGCGCGCGGCCGGGCCGACCTTCTCCTCCACTGCGGTCAAAAAGGCGATGACGTCGTGGCGGGTCTTCTCCTCGATCTCGAGGATGCGCGCCACGTCAAAGGCGGCCTTGGCGCGGATCTCGCCCAGTTCCGCCTGGGGGATGACGCCAAGTTTGGCCCAGGCCTCGCACACGGCCAGCTCCACCTCGAGCCAGGAGCCGAAGCGGGCTTCCATGGTCCACAGTGCTGCCATTTCGGGACGGGAATAGCGGTCGATCATGCTTTTCTTCCAGTGGGGTACAAGGTTCTGGCGACGCTGGGGGGGCGGCCGCCTGGTGCAGGGTCATTGGGCTCAGGGGAAGGCGCTTTTGGGGTGCGCCGCAGGCATGAAAAAGGCAGCCGGGGGGCTGCCTTGTTTCTTTGCTCTAGCTTGCCACCGCTGTTGGCGTCGCCTGCTTTGTCTCGGCAGGCTCGGCCTTGCCGGGGCAGGCGCACGTCGGGGCCGGGGTCTCGGCGACCTTGACCGGGGCAGCGCCAGAGGCCGCAGAGGCGGTCTCCGGAGGGGCGGGCCTGTCCGTGTAGCCGCTGGCATACCAGCCGCCGCCCTTCAGCACGAAGTTCGTGCTGGAGATGAGCCTGCTGGCCTTGCCGTTGCAAACCGGGCAAGGGATGTCCCGCTCCTCGTAGTCCTTCTGCCAGTCCTCGAAGATCTGCTTGCAGTCCTGGCAGCTGTACTCGTAGATGGGCATTTTTCTTCCTCCAGACGGGGGGTCTGCCCGCTTGCGCGGGCTTCTGAAAGGATGAGGCGGCCCGAGAGCCGCCCGCCTGACTTTGCCTATTTGGTCTTGGCTGCTGCCTTGGCTTCGAGGATGCGCGCCTTGAGGCGCTCTTCACGACGCTTGCGGCGGCGTCCGATTTCCTTCATGCGTTCAACTTTCTTGTGCTTGCCCATGGTTCCTCCTGGGAAATGCGCGTCTGGCGCGCCTTTGATGCGTCGGTTCCTAGCGCACATCGCGACCCTTGTAAAGCGTCCGCACCTTGCCAAGGCCCCTTCGTTTGACTTGACGCAGGCCCGGATGATGCCCATTATTGCATAAGCGGGGCCACGGTGCCGCGAATAATTCCTCATTTTAGGAGAAGCTCATGGCAGGCGACCAATACGCCTCGGCGGTGGCAGACATCGCCCAGGTGTTCATGTTTGAACAATGGCTGCGGCACTATTTCGTCGTCGAGCGTGACGGCAAGCTGTTCATCGAGATCCCCCAGGACGACCTGACGGAGATCCACGGCAAGCAGACGGGCCTTGCAGGGCTGGCCGACATGCTGAACAATGGCGAAATCTCCTACGAGAAGTGCCAGGCCATGGTCTGCGCCTTTGTGGGCGCGCGCTTCGACGGCTCCAAGTACGGCCCGGAGGTCATCTCGCGCACCCTGGACAGCAAGGCCTTCAAGATCGAGATGTACGTCTTCGGCGTGTGGATGAAAGGCCATGAGTCCTTCCTCGACGCCGAAAGACTGCCCTTTGCCGAATGGCTGGAGATGTACGACGGCTGGAAGTCGCTGGACCAGGTCAAGGAATATCGGCGCAAGCTGGAGGCCGGCGGGGGCGATCCCAACCAGCCCTCCAGCGCCTGCGTGCACTAGCCCTTGCGCATGGACCGCGATTTGCATAAGAAATTTCCATGATTGGGCCTGTTCCCCCAACAGGTCTGGAGGCATTTTCCACCACCCGAAAACATTGGACGAGGTTCTCCTAGGTGTGCGCACTCTGGACCAAGGACGACAAGGATGACGCCTCGCGCAAGCGCAGGCTCGTGCTGGATTTGCTGGAGGACATCCGCGACCAGCGCGCCAAGGTCAAGCTTGACTTCGAGGAGAGCGTCACCAGCATCAAGGAGATCACGGCCACGCTCATGGAGTATGACGACCAGAGCCTGACCCTGGAAGTCTCCGCCCTGAAGGGCGCCTCCGGCACGTGGATCGGGTCCGAGGTCTCCTGCTTCTTTCGCATCCACGACCGCGAGGTCCGCAGCCGCGAGCAATTCCTGACCTTTGACACGCGCATCACCGGCGTGGAGAAGCGCCCAAGCGGCATGGTCCACTTCATCATGGCCCTGCCCGAGACCGTCAAGAGCGCGCAACTGCGCCGGAGCGTGCGCGTCAGCGTGGACCAGCGCAAGGTGCCCACGCTCAAGGTCTGGCGCGAGCTGCCCTCGGGCATCCTGGTCTCGGACGCGAAGCCGCTTTTGAACAGCGAAACCGACGCCGCGCGCGGGCTCAAGGTGGACAATTTTTCCGCCAACGGCATGCGCCTGCTGGTGGCCAACGCCCTCATGCACGAGGCCTTGCCCGAGCAGCGCAAGGGCGAGCACTTCTCCTTCCACTTCCAGGCCGTGACCGAGCCCGGCGCCCCGGGGGCGACCTTCTGGGTCAACGCCATCCTGCGCAACGTCTTCAGCGACACGCAGAAGGGCGAGACCGCGCTGGGCTTCGAATTCATCTCCGAGGGCTTCGTCGACGAGACCAGGCGCCTGGTCTGGCGGCCTCTCCGGTTCGACGAGGTGGGCGGCCTGGGCAAGTTCATCTTCAAGTGGAATCTCGACCTCTACCGCGAAAAGGGCATCGGCGGGGCCTAGCGCGAGAAGCGCCCGCACGCTACTCCGCAGCGGCCCGGCACCACTCCCCGGCTCGCTAGAATCCCCGGATGATTGGCCTGACCTCGATGGGCGTGTTGGCGTAGGGATCGACCTGCGGCTTCTTTTTTCGCGGCGTGGTGCCCATGATGGTATCGCCCGTCTCCTCGTCGCGGCCCAGGCGGATGCCGTCGGCCTTGGGCGTACTGATTTCATAATCCTGGCGGTTCTTGGCCGTGTCGATGTTCGGAAACTTCGAAGGCCGCACCTCTTCGTCCTGCGTGTTGTTCGGCTGGGCACCCGGCTGGGCACCCGGCTGGGCATTGGACTGTGCGCCAGCCTTGCCCTTTGACTTGAACTCCATGCGCACCGGCGGCGGCGCGGGCTGCTCCGGCGCAGGCGGCACGACCGGGATGCGCACGCTGTTGTCCTGGGCCGGACCCAGGGCTGGGAAAAGCAGGAGAAATGCCGCCGCCAACGCGAACCCGCCGAATTTCTGACGCATGGTGCCTCCGGGGCCTCCGGGCCGCCAGGCCCGGGATTTAGGGTTTGAATTGCGCCCCGTTTGAGTATATGCTTTACAATCATAGTAACGCAACGGCCCAAGTGCGGGCCACGCAGCAAACAAAGGATCACGGAGCATGTCCACCAACCGCGCCGATGCCTACAAGGCCGCCGGGGTCAACATCGACGAGGCCAACCAGTTCGTGGAGCGCATCAAGGCCCTGGCCCAGAGCACTCACGGCAAGGGCGTTCTCTCCGGAATCGGCGGCTTCGGCGGCCTGTTCAAACCTGACCTCAGCAACATTCATGCCCCGGTGCTCGTATCCGGCACGGACGGCTGCGGCACCAAGCTCAAGCTGGCCTTCGCCTTTGGCGGGCACGACACCATCGGCATCGACCTGGTGGCCATGAGCGTCAACGACGTTTTGGTCCAGGGCGCAAAGCCCCTGTTCTTCCTCGACTACTTCGCCACCGGCAAGCTCGACTCCGATGTCGCCGTGCGGGTCGTGGCAGGCATCGTGGAGGGCTGCAACCAGTCCAAATGCGCGCTTCTGGGCGGCGAAACCGCCGAGATGCCCGGCTTCTACGCCGACGGCGAGTACGACCTCTCCGGCTTCTGCGTGGGCATGGTGGACTACGACAACATCATCGACGGCTCGCGCATCGGCCACGGCGACGTGATCATCGGCCTGGCCTCCAGCGGGCCGCACGCCAACGGCTACTCACTCATCCGCAAGATCTATGACGCCTCGGGCCTCAAGGGCGACGACATGCTGCCCGGCGGCACCGAGACCGTGGCGGCGGCGCTCATGGCCCCCACGCGCATCTACGTGCAGCCCGTGCTGAACGTCCTGCGCGACCTGCCGGTCAAGGGCATGTGCCACATCACCGGCGGCGGCTTCTACGACAACCTGCCGCGCGTGCTGCCCAGCGGCGTCACGGCGCATGTGCGCTTCGGCTCCTGGCCGGTTGCCCCGGTGTTCCAGTGGCTGAAAGACCAGGGCAAGCTCTCCTGGCCGGAGATGCTGCAGATCTTCAACACCGGCATCGGCTTCACGCTCGTGGTCAAGAAGGACGCCGTCAACGACGTCATGGACCGGCTGGGCGCCATGGACACGCCCGCCTTCGTCATCGGCGAGACCGCGCCCCGCGTCGGCGACGAGGAGCAGGTGCAGGTCATCTTCCCGGAAGACTAGGCCCGCCCGCGAGCCCCCCAAAATGGCAGAAGGCCCCGGTTGTCCGGGGCCTTTTTCTTTGCGCGAAAGGTGGCAAAGACGCTTTGGGAAGCGGGCCCTAGAAGCCCAGATCCTCGCCCACCAGCACCACGTGGATGCGGTTCGTGACGCTGGAGCCCTCGATGACCGACCAGATGTTGCAGATCTTGGTCTCGCTCATGCACTGGTGGCAGCGGCCGTCCTCCAGGCAGGGGTTCTTCAGGCCGTAGGCCGCAGCCAGGCGGATGTTGTTGGCCGGGGCGGCCACGGTGCGCACCCGGGCATACGCGGCCTCCAAGTCCCAGGCCACCTTGTTCATGCCCACCACCAGGATGACCTTGGTCGGTCCGAAGGTCATGGCCGCCACGCGGTTGCCCGTGCCGTCCAGGTTCACCAGGCGGCCGTCCAGGGTGATGGCGTTGGTGCTGGCCACCATGACGTCGGCCAGCAGGCCCTGGCGGCGGACGTCGAGCGCCGCCTCCTTGCTCAGACCCGGGGCGTAGGGATCCATGAGGGTCACGCCGGGCTTCTCGGCGATGGCGGCCCACAGGCCGAGCCCACCCACGGACTCGCTGCCGCAGCGGATGACCTTGGCCGGGCTGGGGATGAGGGAAAGCACCTCGGCTTTCACCTCCGCCGCCGTGGCCACAAAGCTGCCCGCCATCTTGCGGCGGTTCAGGTTCTTGATGATCTTGTCGGCCTGCTTCTCGCGCTGGGCCAGCAGATTCTTGTCCATGCCTTCTCCTCTCGTCCGTAGGTGGGGGGCCAGAATTCCTGACGCGACTATGCAGCCTGGCCGGGAGGCAGTCAACGCGGAGCACACGCACACGGCTGACCGTCACGCAAAGATAGCCCCCGGCGCAGACCCTCCACATAGATGGAAAGGGCCACGCCGGGGGCTGATTGCCGGAGGAGACCGGGAGCTACCTGCGCGCGCCAGCGTCCAGGCTGTCGGAGTAGGCCGTCTCGGTGTGCTCGGCCTGGTCCATGCCGGTGTACTCGGCCTCCGGGGTCAGGCGCAGGCCCATGGTGACGTTGACCGCCTTGAGCAGCGCCCAGCTGACCACCAGGGCGTAGGCGCCCACGGCCAGAACACCCAGGGCCTGGATGCCGAACTGGCTGGGGTTGCCGTAGAACAGGCCGTCCACGCCGCCCGGGTTCACGGCCTTGGTGGCGAGCAGGCCCGCCAGCAGCGTGCCCATAAGCCCGCCCAGGCCGTGGATGCCCACCACGTCGAGGCTGTCGTCGTAGCCCAGGCGCGCCTTGAACATCACGCCCAGGTAGCAGGCCGCGCCCGCGATGAGGCCGATGCAGATGGCCGAGGGCGCGGTGACGAACCCGGCCGCCGGGGTGATGGTGGCCAGCCCGGCCACAGCGCCGGAGGCGGCGCCCAGCGTCGTGGGCTTGCCCCGGTGCCACCACTCCACGATGATCCACATGGCCATGCCGGCCATGCCGCCCATGTGCGTGGCCACAAAGGCCGTGGCCGCAACGCCGTCGGCCGCAAGCGCGCTGCCCGCGTTGAAGCCGAACCAGCCGAACCACAGAAGCCCGGTGCCGAGCAGCGTCATGGGCAGGTTGTGCGGGAAGAACTGGCGCTTGCCGTAGTCGCGCCGGGGGCCGATGACGAACACCGCGGCCAGGGCCGCCGCGCCGCAGGTCAGGTGCACCACCAGCCCGCCAGCGAAGTCCACCACGCCCAGAAGCTTGAGCCAGCCGCCCGCGCCCCAGACCCAGTGGCACACCGGGTTGTACACGAGCACCGCCCAGAGCAGGCTGAACACCAGAAACGGCGCGAAGCGCACGCGCTCGGCAAAGGCGCCGGTGATGAGCGCCGGGGTGATGACTGCGAACATGCACTGGTAGATCATGAACACCGAGTGCGGAATGGTGGCGGCGTAGTCGGCGTTTGGGGCCGCGCCTACGCCCGTGACCCAGGCCCAGGCCAGGCTGCCGGTGACTCCGGCCACGTCCGGCCCGAAGCTCATGGAATAGCCCAGGGCCACCCACTCCATGCTGATGAGCGCGATGAGGAAGAAGCTCTGCATGATGGTGCCGAGCACGTTCTTGCCGCGCACCATGCCGCCGTAGAACAGGGCCAGGCCCGGCGTCATGAGCAGCACCAGCGCGGCGCTGACGAGGATGAAAGCGGTGTCTCCCGCCTGGATCGTGGGCACCTGGGTCATGCGGACTCTCCCTTTGCATGGGGCACGGTGAGCGGCTCCCGGCAGATGACGCCAGCCGGGAAATGCCGAAGAATGAGGGATGCCGCCTGCCCCGCGTGGCGGCGGAATCTTCTTAGCCACAATTTTGGCTCCTGCAAAGCCAAATCTGCCCATCGTTATGACAAAATTGTAGCAATTGCCTTCCAAAACCGGAAATGACACGAAATTTTGTTGGCGAAAATGACACTCGCCAAGGTGCAAGACCTTGCCAGGTACACCTGACTTGCCAATTCCGGCAGTTATCGCAGCAGCGCCAAAGCGTGCGCACGGAAGCGACGCCCTGGCCGGGCTCTCTCCCCGCGCGGGGGCAGCCCAGCCTCCTGGCAGGTTGCCCGCCGGGCGATGCTCTGCTATCACGCCAACATCGGGCCCGCGTTGTCGGCCCGCACCACAAGCAAGCGAGGACGCCGTGTCCGCATCGACCTCGAATCACTCCGCCCAGCACCAGCTCGTGCTGGAGCTGCCGTCCGATACGGCCTTTCTGCCCTCTGCCGCCGCCGCCGCCGAGAACGCCGCCCAGGTCTTCGGCCTGGACCGGAACGGCGCCCTGCGCCTGGCCCTGGCCGTGGAGGAATTCTTTGCCTACCTCTGCCGCCACGCCGGGCGCGAGGAGCCCATCCGCCTGACCCTGTCCGACGGCGGCACCCTCACCCGCGCGGACTTCCGCTTCCGGGCCGGGGAGGTCAGCCTGCGCGCGCTCAACTTCGCCGCCAGCGTCGACATGGACTCCGGCGAGGACGCCGAACTGGGCCTGCTTGTGGCCGCGCGCACCACGGACCGCTGCGGCCTGACGCGCTCCGGCCCGGACGTGTTCCACGTCAGCGCCGAGGTCGACCGCGCCTATCCCGAGGCCGAGCCTCAGAGCGCTCCGCAGCACCTGACCGCGCCCCTGCGCCTGGAACCCGCGCCCGCCTCCGGGGTCGTGCAGCACGCCGCGCTGCTGGCCGCCGGACGCTATCCCGCGCGCCTGCGGCCGCACAGCTTCTCCCGGCCCGCGCGCTTTGCGGACATGGTAGCCACGGGGCAGTACCAGGTCCTGCTGGCCCTGGACACCGTGGGCCGCCCGGCCGGGCTCATCTGCTGGCGCAACTCCGGTCGGCGCGCGGTGGTTTTCTCCGGCCCCTACGTTTTCGACCCAGCCCTGGCCCAGGACACCGCGCGCCTGCTCACCGAGGGCTTCCTGGCCCGCGTGGCGCGCACCGAGGCCTTGTGCGCCTTCAGCGAGCGGCCCACGGAGGACCTGCCGCACGGCTGGTTCGAGGCCCTGGGCAGCCTGACCCTGCACGGCGCGCCCGATGGCGGCGATGACGGAAAAGGCGAAGCACAGCCGGTCGACCAGCCAGCCTTCTTCCGGCACCTGCGCGAGGACGCGGGCGCCGCGGTCTGGGCGCACCCGGACCTCTTCCCCTTCCTGCGGCGCGAGTACGACCGCCTGGCCTTCTCCCGCGATCTCCTGGCCGCCGAGCCCACAGCCCCGGCGCGCCTGCCCGCGCATTCGCTGCTGGCCACCACCCTGGACCGCCTGCGCGGCCTTGCCGTGCTGCGGCCCATGCTCGACGGCCGCGACTTTGAGGCCAACCTGAAGGCCCATGTGGAGGCCATCCGCGAGCAGGACATGCGCGACATCCTGCTGCACCTGGACCTCGCCGAGCCCTGGCAGGGCGCGCTGTTCCCGGCCCTGAGCGCCTGCGGCTTCGCGCCCAGGCTTGTGCTGCCCCACGCGGGCGACTCCGACATCCTGGTGTGCCAACATGCCCCCGTCCATAGCTGAGCTCGTCCCGGAGTACATCCGGGCCTTTGAGGCGTACACGCCAAGCCGCCCGGACCCGGTGCTCATGCGCCAGTACGGGGTGGACCACCTGCACCGCCTGAACAACAACGAGAACGCGCTGGGCCCGCCGCCCGCCGCGCGCAAGGTCATCGAGGCCTTCGAGTCCATGCGCTCGGCCATCTACCCCAGCGGCGACTCCTACGCCCTGCGCACCGTGCTGGCCGAACGCTTCGGCAAGGATCCCGAGCGGTTCCTGGTGGGCAACGGCTCCTGCGAGGTCATCGCCAGCGTCATCAAGGCCTTTTGCGAAAAGGGCGACAACATCATCACCGCGGACAAGACCTTCGCCGTGTACGAATGGGTGGCCGAGTTCTCGGGCTTCGAGGCCCGGCTCATACCGCTCAACAACTGGGGTTTCGACCCCGACGCCATGCTGGCGGCCATGGACAGCCGCACCAAGATCCTCTTTGTCTGCAATCCCAACAACCCCACGGGCACGTGGTGGGACCGCGACACCATGGAGCGCTTCCTGCGCGGGGTCGGGGGCCGGGCCATCGTGGTCATTGACGAGGCATACTGCGAGTATGTGGACGACGAGCGTTTCCCGGACGGCATGGAGCTCATGGAGCGCCACAAGAACGTGGTGGTCTTCCGAACCTTCTCCAAGATGTATGCGCTGGCCGGCCTGCGCGTGGGCTACGTTTGCGGGCAGAAAGAGGTCGTGGACTACATCCGGCGCACGCACATCGTCTATTCCGTCAACGCCATGGGCCAGCCCGCCGCAGCAGCCGCGCTCATGGACGACGCCGAACACATCGCCGCCACCCGCCTGATGGTGGCCGAGGCCAAGGGGCTCCTGCTGCCCGCCTTTGACGAGCTGGGGCTCAACTACGTTTCCAACGCGGGCAACTTCGTCATGGTCGAAACCCCGGCCTCGGACTCGCTCATCTACCGCCAGCTCATGCGCCGGGGAATCATGGTGCGCACCATGACCGGCTTCCGCTTCCCCAACTGGATCCGCATCAGCACGGTCCAACTGCCGGTGATGCAGGACTTCCTCGCGGCCTTTCGCGAGGTCCTCGCCGTGGTGGGCGGCGATCCGGCATGAGCCAGGAAAACGCAACGCCTGCTCCACAGCCCGGCGCAGCACCAGAGGGCCAGTCGACCATCTGGACCTTCGAATTCTTGTCCCTCTGCGCCATCAGCGTGCTGGCCTTCTCTAACATCGCCATCTTTTACAGCTTCTACACCTACCTGACCGAACTGGGCATCCCCCCGGTCTGGCGCGGGCCGCTGCTCGCCCTGGAGCCCTTCACCGCTCTTCTGGTGCGGCCCTTCCTGGGCCGATTTTTGACGCTAGGCAACAGCGTGCGCTTCATGCGCGTGGGCCTGTGCATAGCCACGGCGGCCCTGCTCTGCTACCCCTTCACCACGTCCATCCCCCTGCTGGCGCTGGTGCGCGTGCTGCACGGCCTGGGCTTCGTCATTCTCGTGGGCGGGCTCACGGGCGTGCTCACGGCGCTGCTCCCGCGCGAAAAGAGCGCCCAAGGCTTCGGCCTGTTCTCCGTGACCATCCTTTTGCCCTATGCGCTCATGCCGCCCTTCGTGGAGCTGGTGCTGCCCTACCTGCCCGGACACGGCGCGGCCTACGCCGTGGCAGCGCCGCTCATGCTCCCGGCCTTCCTGCTGCTGCGGCCGCTCGACCGTAGGACCCGCGCCCTGGCCCAGACCCTGCACCCCTCGCACCTGCAAAAGCCCAGCTGGGCCGAGGTGCGCCAGGGGCTCCGCGCACCGTCCGTGTCCCTGCTCATCCTGGCCAACCTGTTCCTGGTGGCCGGGCACTCCATCGTCTTCTTCTTCATGCGCGACTTCGCCGTGCTCCTCGGCGCGGGCAACCCCGGCATGTTCTTCACCTACTCCAACGCCGCAACCATCACCCTGCGCGTCGCCTGCGGACACCTGCTGGACCGCATAGACAAGGGCCGCCTGCTGTTCATCGCCTTCCTCGAACTGGCCGTGCTGGTGCCGCTCTTCAGCTGGGCGACCGGGCCGCTGGTGCTCTTCAGCATGGCCGGGCTCTACGGCTCGGGCATCGCCCTTTCCATGCCGCTGTTGAACGCCAGCATGCTTCAAGTCTCGCCGCCAAGACTGCGGGCCTACAACGCCAACCTGATGATGGTGGCCGTGGACGCGGGCTTCTTCATCGGGCCGTTCATCGGCGGCGCACTCATGGCCGCTGGCTGGAGCCACGTCGGACTGTTCTGCGTGAGCGGAGCAATGATGCTGGCCGCCGCACTGTGCATACTGCCCGTGGGACGCGAACTGCGCGGCGCAGCGTAGCGTTGGGAAGCCCCCCGGCCTGGGGCCTGCTGAGCCAGGGGCGCTGCCCCTGGACCCCGCCTGGGGCCTGAGGCCCCCGGCCCCCCCATTGGCCTGGGCCTGGGCGGTGCGGGCAAAGGCGTCGGCTGGGCTGGGCCTGGCAATGTGTTCGGATTTTCGAGGGGGGACCCTCGAAAATCCGAACACGGTTGGCCCTTTGGAGAGGGTTGGTAAAGAGGCCGAGGGAAAGACGTTCTCCCGTGATTACCAAAGAAAGCCAAAAGGGCCTTAAGGTCCTTTGGCGGGGTTCAGGGGCAGCGCCCCTGGCCGCCGGAGGCACTTCTCGGCTTTACTCCAGCATCGCCAGACGCAGGAGCAAGTTGCCTGCCACTTCACGGCGGTAGTCGGCGCTGGCGCGGACGTCGTCGATGGGCTGGACCTGGCTGCGCACGATGCTGGCGGCCTCGGTCAGGGCGGTGAGGGACAGCTTGCGTCCGGCCAGGGCGGCCTCGACCTCGGGACAACGCCAGACGGTGGGCCCCACGGAGCCCCAGGCCAGATGCGCCTCGACGATTTTTCCGCCGTGCCCGGTGCGCACCAGCGCGGCCAGGCTGACCACGGCCACGGCCAGGGCGTCCCGACGACCCACCTTCTCGAAATGTTGGCGGACGTCCACGCCGGGCACCGGCACGCATACCGCGGCGAGTACTTCTCCGGGCTTGAGGGCGGTGCGTCCCGGTCCGAGGAGGAAACTGGCCAGGGGCAGGCGACGGGTTCCGGTTTTGGCGGCCAGCTCCACCTCCGCGCCCAGCGCCAGGAGCGGCGGCAGGGTGTCGCCAGCGGGCGAGGCCGTGCAGATGTTGCCGCCCAGGGTGCCCATGTTGCGGATGGGCGGCGAGCCAAGGTCGGCCAGGGCCTGGGCCAGCACGGGCAGCCGGGCGCGGATGAGCGGATGGGCCAGGAGTTCCGCGTGGGTCGTGGCCGCGCCCAGGCGCAGCGCCCGGTGCAGGGTCCCCGGCCCGACGCTTTCGGACGGAGAACCATCGCCCCGACCATCTTTGGTCCCGAGACCCGGCTCCCAGCCGGAGTCTTCCGCGACGCCGCGCAGGGCCGGGAGCCTGTCCAGGCCGACCAGCGTGGCCGGGCCGGAATCAGGATGCGAGCGCAGGCGCACCAGCAGGTCTGTGCCGCCCGCCAGCACGCGAGCGCCGGGCTCATCCAGGGCCTTGAACAATGCCGCCATGTTGCGCGGGAAGACCACGTTCATGCCTGGTCCTCCGCACCGGGCGTTTCACCGCCCGGGGCTTCGCTCAATTCACTGGCAGCGGCGCACACGGCGTCCACGATCTTCACGTAGCCGGTGCAGCGGCAGAGGTTGCCGGAGATGGCCCGGCGCGCGTCCAGACGCGAGGGCTCCGGGTTCCGGGCCAGCAGCGCGGCTGCGGCGATGGTCATGCCCGGCGTGCAGAACCCGCACTGCACGGCCCCATGCTCGGCAAAGGCCCGCTGGATGGGATGCGGCGCGGCCACAGTGCCCAGCCCTGCGGCGGTGGTCAGCTCGCGGCCAGCGAGCTGGGCGGCCAGGAGCAGGCAGGACAGCTTGTGCACGCCGTCCACCAGCACGGAACAGGCTCCGCACTCGCCGGTGCCGCAGCCTTCCTTGACATCGAGAGCGCCCAGGTCGCGCAGCAGATCCACGGCGCGTTCGTCCGGGTCCGCGTCCGCGCGCACCAGCACGCCGTTCAGGGTAAAGGAAAGCTTCATGCGCGCCTCCGGCTGGGCGGTCTGCGTTTGTTGAGGGCGGCCAGCACGCGTTCCGGGGTCAGGGGAAAGTCCCGCAGACGTTCGCCGGTGGCGTCTTCCAGGGCCGAGGCCAGGGCCGGGGCCGGGCCGTTCAGGCCCACCTCGCCCACGCCCTTGAGCCCGCGCGGGCCCGTGGGCTCGTGGCCGTCCACGGCCAGGGACTGGATATCCGGCAGGTCGAGCGCCGTGGGGATCAGGCAGGTGGACAGGTCGGCGGTCTGGATGAGGCCGCCGCGCGTCTTGAATTCCTCGAGGAGGGCGTAGCCGATGCCCTGGGCCGCGCCGCCCTGGGCCTGCTGGTCGAAACAGGAGCGGTCCAGCACGCGCCCGCCGTCGGTGGCGGCCAGAAAGTCGCACACGCGCACACGGCCAGTGAGTTCGTCCACCTCGATGCGCGCCAGGTGCGCCCCGTAAGAGAAGAACAGGTGCGGGAAGCCGATCTGGAAGGCCCGCCCGGTGTCCGGCGGGTCCTGGGCCACGGGCATGAGGAACTCGCCCACGCAGACCCGGTCGTCGCGCTTTAGGAAGCGCGCCAGGGCGGTGAGCGGCAGGCTGCGGCCCGAGGCCGGGTGCAGCACCGCGCCGGGCGCCAGCTCCAGGGCCTGCGTTTCGTCGACGAAAAGCGCCATGGCGGCCCGGGCCAGTAGCTTCTCGCGCATGGCCGCGCACGCCTTGAGCAGCGCGTTGCCAAAGGTGTAGGTGGTGCGCCCGGCCGAAGACGAGCCCGAGGGGTGGCAGCGTTCGGTGTCGGGCTGGAGAAGGCGCACGGCCCCGGGGTTCTCCGCCAGCGACTGGTTCAGCTCCTGCGCCGCCAGCAGGGCAAAGGCCGCGGCGTTGCCCTGGCCCATGTCCGCCACGCTGTTGTAGACCAGAAACTCGCCCGCCTCAGTGAGCTCCAGCTTGGCGATGGCCATGTCCGCCAGGCCCCGGCCATAGCCCATGCCGTTGAACACTGCGGCCAGGCCAACGCCCCGGCGCGTGAAGCGCGGCGCGGCGGCGCGCCAGGCCTGGCGCGTGGTCCAAAGCGGATGCGCGGCCAGCTCGTCCAGGCATTCGGCCAGATGCACGGAGCTGGTGAGCGTGACGCCCGAACAGTTTTCATCGCCCGGCAGCAACGCGTTCTTGCGCCGCAGCTCCAGCGGGTCCAGGCAAAGCTTCGCCGCCAGGGCGTCCATGAGGCCCTCGAAGGCCGGGCTGACCTGGGCCACGCCAAAGCCCCGGAAAGCCCCGGCGATGGGGTTGTTGGTATACACGCAGCGGCCCTCGATGTGCGTGTGCGGCACGCGGTACGGCCCGGCGGCGTGCTCCATGCCCAGCTCCATGACCTCGCAGCCCAGGTGCGCGTAGGCCCCGGTGTCGTAGGTCAGGCGGCAGGAGAGCGCCAGCAGCGTGCCGTCCCGCTCCGCGCCCAGGGTGTAGCGCAGGTGCACGGCGTGGCGCTTGTACCCGGCCAGGATGCTCTCCTCACGCTCCCAGGACATGCGCACCGGGCGGCCTGCGGCATTGAGCGCGGCCAGGGCCAGCAGGCACTGCACCGTGGCCCCGTCCTTGCCGCCAAAACCGCCGCCCAGGTAGGGCGCGCGGATGCGGATCTTAAACGGGTTCAGGGCCAGGGCATGGCCGATCTCGAAGCGGTCGCGGAACGGGGCCTGGGTGCTCACGGTCATGTCCAGGACGCCGTCCGGCAGGAGCCGGGCGAAGCCGCACTGGGTCTCCAGAAAGGCGTGCTCCTGCATGGGGGTGGAGAACTCGCCGCGCACGACGACGGGCGCGTTTTTCAGGGCCGCGCGGGCATCGCCCTTCTCGATGCGCGCGCCAAGCAGCAGGTTGCCGCCCTTGTGCTGGGGGTGGACAAGCGGCGCGTCCTTTTTCAGCGCCGCCTCGGGGTCGAAGACTCCGGGCAGGGGCTCGATGTCCGCGCGCAAGGCGGCCAGCCCCCGGCGCAGGGACTCGGCGGACTCGGCCAGGACCAGGGCCACGGGGTCGCCCGCATGGCGGATGACCTCGCCGCAGAGCACGGGCTGATCCTTGTGCACGATGCCCTGGAGGTTCGTGCCCGGAACATCCGCCGCTGTGAGCACGCGCAGCACTCCGGGCACGGCCAGGGCTGCGCTGGCGTCCACCCCGAGCACCCGGCCATGGGCGATGTTCAGGGCCGCACCGGGACGATAGGCCCCGGCAGAGAGGCACTCCGCAGGCGCGAAATCAAGGACGTAGCGCTCCGCGCCCGTGGCCTTGGCCAGGGCATCGGCTCGCGGGGGGGGCGAGGATCTGAGGTGCATTGGTCTCCTAATCTTTGGGCGGGCCTGGCGGCCCCGGCACTATGCGGGCTCCGCGCCCACGGCCTCCACATTCACGGGCACCACGCCCATAGGCGAACCGAACTCTCGCCCGGCTCGATTCATGTCCTCCAGCGCCATCCGCACCACAGCCGCCCCGGCCTCGCTCTGGGTCTTGATGACCGCCAGGGGCACAGGCCGGAGGAAGCGCTGCACCAGCAGAGCGTCCGGGCCCTGCCCGGCTTCGCCGAACCACAGCGGCGCGATGCCCCCGAAGAAGCACCCGGCCTGGCGCAGTGCTTCTGCCGCGAAGCCGACGGACGGCGAGCCCAGGGGCAGGTAAAACTGGATCAGGTCATGGCCCAGCTCGCCGGACTCGCGAATCTCCTGCTCCGCGCGCTCGGCAAACTGCGCGCCCACCTCGGCCACGTTGCAGCGCATGACCCCGGCGAAGCCGAACTGCTGCACGGCCATGTCCGTGACCTCGTCCGCCGCCGGAACACGCCCGGACAGGCCCTGCTTGACGTTGCGCGTGAGCGGCCAGGACGGCAGGATGGCCCGCACCTGCGCGCCCCAGCAGTCCGGCACGAAGAAATCGCCCGGACGGTCATGATCCACGCGCACCTGCATCAGACAGCTGACCCGCCCCGTGACGCCCTCGCCGGCGTAGGCCTCCTCGGGCATGAGCCCGACCTCCAGGCCACACTCGAAGAAGTCGCAGCTGCGGGACATCTTCTGGGTCACCAGGTGGTGGCACACGGCCTCGCCGTACAGGGCGTCCACGTTGGGGAGCTTCCCGAACATGTGCTGCTCCGCGAACTTGTGCAGGCGAAAGGCCGCGAAGGTGTTGCGGTAGGCCTTGTCCACCAGGATCTGGCCGTATTCGTACATGCGCCGGTTGGGCGGGGAGCTTTGGTAGATGCCCGCCTGGCCCACCACGGAGCCGTCCGCCGCGCGGACCACGAGGGTGTGGATGCGTCCGGTCTTGTTGGCTTCGATGAGCAGTTCCGGCACGTAGGGTTCGTCCACGGGGTAGTCCTCCCCGTAGATCTGCAGGAACAACCGCCCCACGCCGGGGGCGTCCCCGGGCCGGAAGACGTCAACCTGGATCTTCTGGCCGGGCGTCAGGTCGTGGACGCTGGCGCGCAACGCGGCGATGGCCTCGGCGCGCGTCACGGGTTGCCCCCTGCCTGGTTGATGTGGGCGGCGAAGTCCTCCAGTGTGCGCAGCTTGAGCGCGAAGGCATCGTCCAGGCTCAGGTGGAAGCGCTCCTCCACCAGGGCGCAGAAGGCCGGAAAATCGACGGAGTCCAGCCCCTGCTTGAGCAGCGGCGCCGCAGGATCCAGCACGCGCACCACCTCGGGCTTCACCCCGATCTCCTCCAGCATCGCCTTGAGTTCCTGTCCAGTGACTGCCATGCCATCATCCTTGTGTTCGCTAGGCCCTACGCGTTGCGCAGGCGGAAACGTTGGATCTTGCCCGTGGGGGTCTTGGGCAGATCGTTGTGAAAGACCACGCGCACCGGGCACATGTATGTCGGCAGCAGCTCGCGAGCGCATTTGAGGATTTCCACGCCCAGCAGGGCCTGGGCCTGGCCCGGATCCTTCAGGACCACATGGGCGCAGGGCCGCAGCAGCCCCTCCACGCGCAGGGCGGCCACGGCGCATTCGGCCACGGCCGGGTGCTGCCGCAGGGCGTCCTCCACCTGCACGGGCGAAACCCAGTGCGCGCCCACCTTGAGCATGTCGTCGCTGCGGCCCTGGTGGGAGAACACGCCCTGCTCGCGCACGTAGACGTCGCCCGTGGCCAGCCAGCCGCCGGGCAGCATGGTCTCGGCGGTCTTTTCCGGGCGCTCCCAGTAGGATTGGGCCAGCCCAGGACCGCGGATGAGCAGGTTGCCGGGCGTGCCGTCGGGCACCTCCGGGCTGTCTGCGTTGCCGCCAGCGGCAATCAGGCGCGCCTCGAACCCGGGCACGATTTCGCCGCTGGCGCCGCAGCGCACGCGGCCCTGGCGGTTGGACAAGAACAGGTTGAAGGCCTCGGTGGAGCCGATGCCGTCCAGAATCTCCACGCCCGTCTGGGACATCCACTCCTGGCACAGGGTGGCGGGCAGGGCCTCGCCCGCGGAATAGCACAGGCGCAGGCTCGACAGATCGCAGCCCGGCGTGCCGGGTTCAAAGGCGCGCAGCATCAGGTTGTATAGGGTGGGGACGCAAAAAAACAGGCTCGGCCTGTGCCGGGCGATGCATTCGAAGAGTTCATAGGGACCGGGCTTGCCCGCAAAGAGCACGGCCGTGGCGCCAAAGGCCAGCGGCAGGGTCAGGCTGGACAGGAGTCCGTAGGCGAAGGACATCTTGCTGGCTGAAAACACCACGTCCTCCGCCGTGACGCCCAGGATGTCCGAGCCCCAGGGATCGGCCGGGCCCAGGAGGTCCGCTGCCGCGTGGGGCACGCCCTTGGGGCGGCCCGTGGAGCCGGAGCTGTAGAGCATGAAGCCCGGCTGCCCGGCTGCATGCGCCGCGGGCTCGAACTCCGCGGAATGGCCAGACAGACCCCAGGGGCCGTCAAGGCCACAGAATAGCACCACAGCGACGCCCGGAGTGCTGCGCGCGCCTTCGGCTGCGGGCGAGTCCTCCCAGGTGACCAGGGCCGAGGCCGAGCAATCGGCCAGGATGAAGGCGTAGTCCTCTGCTCCGAGCATGGCGCTCACGGGCACGGGCACCGCGCCCAGGAGCATGGCACCGAGAAAGGCCTTGGGATAGGCGAAGCTGTCGGGCAGGACCAGCACCACGCGCTGGCCTGGGCCAACGCCGCGCGCCTGCAGCAGGTTGGCGAAGCGGGCCGCTTCCGCAGCCAGGGCGCGATGGGTCAGGGTGTCGTCCGCGCACAGAAAGGCGGCCTTGTCCGGGCAGCGCTCCAGGTTGCGGGCCAGCAGCCCTGCGGCCACGTTCTCCGGCTGGATCATGGGCAGAACCTCCTGTGGCGAGAGGTGGGCGACATCAAAGCTGCGGGGGAGCCAGCAAAAAGGATAACAGACGCCAAGGGGCGGGGTCAACGGTGGGGGACATGCATGCTACCCCGGCCGACCGGTTCCGCACGCCGCTGGGCCCCGCCGCACGCCTGACCCCGACACCGGGCGCTTCACCGCTCTCAACCAGCTGGGCGCAAAGGGCGGGAACACGGATTGGCACGGTGACTCGCGTTGATGAGCCGGTCAACCGGGCGGGCGTGGGAAGAGCGCTGGCCGCCAGCACAATCCCTGGCGACAAGCACTCTTGCCCAGCCTTGAACCTGGACACTTTGCGGCCTTCCGGCTACACACAACCATGGCCAAATTCATGTCCTGCGCGTTGCGCCTTGTCTCCCTTCTGCTTGCCACCTTCTGCCTGAGCCTGCCGGCCCGGGCCGGGGAACTCAAGCACGCCGCGCTGGTCCTGCAATGGCAGCCCCAGGCCCAGTTCGCCGGGTTCTACGTGGCCAAGGAGAAGGGCTTCTACGCCGAGGCCGGGGTGGACATGAAGATCATCCCCGGCGGGCCGGACGTGGTGGCCTCCAAGCTTTTGGCCTCCGGCCGCGCCCAGTTCGCCACCATGTTCCTGGCCACCGGCATCGAACGCCGCGCGGACTTTCTCCAAGGCCAGGGCAAAAACGGCCTGCCCGTTGTGCTACTGGCCCAGCTGGTGCAGCGCTCGGCCTTGATGATCATCACCCGCGCAGGCTCGTCCATCAAGACCCCCAAGGACCTGGACGGCAAGCGCATGGGCGTGTGGGACAACGAATTCGGCCTGCAACCCCAGGCCCTGTTCCAGCGCCTGGGCATCCACCCGGTCATCGTGCCGCAGTCCAACACGCTGAACCTGTTCCTGCGCGGCGGGGTCGATGCCGCCTCGGCCATGTGGTACAACGAGTTCCACAGCCTGCTGGCCTCGGGCCTGGACCAGGACGAGCTGCGCGTGTTCTTCTACCGCGACCTGGACCTGAATTTCCCCGAGGACGGCCTGTACACCCTGGAGAGCACCTTCAAGGGCGACCCGGACCTCTGCCGGGCCGTGACGGACGCCAGCCTGCGCGGCTGGGAGTATGCCTTCGCCCACCCGGACGAGGCCCTGGACATCGTGCAGAACCGCATGCGCGAGGCGCACCTGCCCACGAGCCGCGCGCATCAGCGCTTCATGCTGGCGCGCATGCAGGACATCATGACCGGGGCCAAGCTCGGAAGCCTTGACCCGGCGGACTTCGCCCGCATCATCGAGGCGCTCTGGGCGCAGAAACTCATCCACACCCGGCCCAGCCTGGACGCCTTCTTCAAGGGGCAGCGCCCATGAGCACGCCGGACATCCAGCCAGGCACGGAGCCGGGCAAAGGACCAATGACCACATCGAACAGCGCGCCGACAGGCGGAAACAACGCTTCTTCCATCCGCTTCGGCCACGGCATTGCCTTCCGGCTTTCGGCCCTGGTGCTCTCCGCAGTGGGCGCCATCTTCGTGGTCATGAGCACGGCCACGTACTTCATGGCTCGCGAGGCGCTGCTGAAGAACGCCGAGCAGAGCGCCCGCACCCAGGCCCAGGCCCTGGTGCAGCGCATCGAGGCCCGGCTGGCGCCCATCAGCCGCGTACCCCTGGGCTTGGGCTACGAGCTTTCGGACGGCCTGCTCGACGACGCGGGCATCCTGCGCCGCCAGCGCCAAATGCTCCTGGACAACCCGGAGATCTTCGGCATGGCCGCCGCCTTCGAGCCCTTCGGCCGCCATGCGGACCAGGAATACTTCGCGCCATACACCTTCCGCGCGCCGCTGGGCATCACGCACACCAGCCTGGGCGGACCGGCCTACCGCTACCACGCCATGGACTGGTACCAGATCCCGCGCGAGCTCAAAGAGATCATCTGGAGCGAGCCCTATTTCGACGAGGGCGGCGGCAACACCCTCATGGCCACCTGCTCGGCTCCCTTCTACAAGGGCCAGGGCAGGGACAGGCGCGTGGCCGGCGTGGTCACGGCGGACGTGTCCCTGGACTGGCTCAAGCGGCTGGTGGCCTCCGTGCAGGTGCTGGATACCGGCTACGCCTGGCTCATCACCAGAAACGGCACCTACGTGACCCACCCGGCCCCGGGCGTGGCCTTCAACGAGACCATCTTCAGCCGGGCCGAGGAGAACCACGACCCGGAGCTGCGGCGCATCGGCCAGGACATGATCCGGGGCGGCTTCAAGCTGGTGGAGACCACCAGCCTGCACACGGGCAAGCCGGGCTTTCTGGTCTACGCGCCCCTGCCCAGCACCGGCTGGTCGCTGGGCGTGTTCTCCCCGCGCGACGAGCTCATGGCCGACGTCAACCGCCTGGCCCTGGTGAGCGCGGCCCTTGGCGGCGGCGGCTTCCTGCTGCTGGCGGGGCTGGTGGCCATCATCGCCCAAGGCATCACCAGGCCGCTGAGACGCCTGCGCGGGGCCGCGCGCGAGGTGGCGGGCGGGCACCTGGACGCCGCCATGCCCGAGGTCATGAGCCGCGACGAGGTGCGCGACCTGGCCGAGGCCTTCGCCAACATGCAGAAATCGCTGAAGGACCACATCCGCGACCTTACCTCGGCCACGGCCAGCCGCGAGCGCATCCAGAGCGAGCTGCGCATCGCCAGCGAGATCCAGCTGGGCATCCTGCCCAAGACCTTCCCGCCCCTGCCGGGGCACACCGAGTTCGAGCTCTACGCCAGCCTGACCCCGGCCCGCGAGGTTGGCGGCGACTTCTACGACTTCTTCCCCTGCGGCCCGGACTGCTTCTGCTTCCTCATCGGCGACGTATCAGGCAAGGGCGTGCCCGCGGCCTTCTACATGGCCGTGTCGCGCACGCTCATCAAGGCCGTGGCCGAGTCCGTGGCGGGCGCGGGCAGAAGGCGCGGGGCGGACCGCCACAGCGCCCAGCCCGGCGCCAATGCAAGCGAGAGCCAGCGCCGCATCCCCAACCCCGGCCACATCCTGGCCCGGGCCAACAACGGCCTGGCCGAGGACAACGAGTCGTGCATGTTCGTCACCGTGTTCTGCGCGGTGCTCGACTTCGCCACCGGCGAGGTGCACTACGCCAGCGCCGGGCACAACCCGCCCGTGCTGCTGCGCGCGGGCGCCGCGCCAGAGTATCTGCCCACCCACGGCGACCCCGTGGCCGGGGCCATGACCGGCGTGGAATTCACCACCGACACCCTGACTCTGAACCCCGGCGACGCGCTGGTGCTCTATACCGACGGCGTCACCGAGGCCATGAATCCGGCCCAGGAGCTCTACGGCGAGGACCGGCTGGTGGAGCGGCTGGCGAAGATGGGCGAGATGAACGTGCGCGAGACCTGCCAGGCCCTGGCCGAGGACGTGCACGCCTTTGCCGACGGGGCCGAGCAGTCCGACGACATCACCATGCTGGTGCTGCGCTACAACGGCCTGAACGCGGCCGCCAGCAAGACAGACGGCAAGAACTGAAACAACACGCGGGCGACCAGCCCCGCAGGAGGGAGCTTATGGAATGCAAGGGAAGCAAGCAGGGCGCGTTCTTCGTGCTTGAGGTCAGCGGACGCATGGACGCCCTCACCTCTCAGGGCTTCGAGACCGAGTGCATGAACTGCCTGGAGGCCGGGGACACGCGTGTCGTGGCTGACCTGGGGGGGCTGGAGTACATCAGCAGCGCGGGGCTGCGCAGCATCCTGTCCGCGGCCAAGAAGCTCAAGGCTGGCGGCGGCGACCTGGCCTTCTGCGGCCTGTCCGGCATCGTGGCCGAGGTCTTCACCGTGTCCGGCTTCGCCAAGCTTCTGCCGGTCTACGCCACGCGCGAAGAGGCCCTGGCCCGGAGCTAGAAGCGTATGCCCCCGGCACAGGACAACAAGGCAACAGGCACCCCGGCAACGGCCAGCTCCGGCCAGAACCGTCTGCGCCTGCCAGCCCACCAGGAGAGCCTGCCGCGCTTGCGCGAGCTGGCCCTGGCCTGGGCCCATCAGGCCGGGCTGCCGAACGACGTCGAGCCGCGCGTGGACCTGGTGCTGGAGGAGATGCTCATGAACATCTTCCACTATGCCTACCCCAGCGAGCTTGGCGATGTGGAGCTGGCCCTGCTTTCCCCTGGACAGGGCGATTCGCCGGGGCGGCTCAGCCTGACCCTGACGGACTGGGGCGTGCCGTTTGACCCCCTGGCCCCGGAGGACCCGGGGCTGGAGGCCGGGCTGGAGGCCAACCTGGACGCGGACCTGGATGACCGCGCCCTGGGCGGCATGGGCCTGTTCCTGCTGCGCACCCTGGCCAAGGCCTCCTACGCCCGCCTGGGCGACGCCAACGTCCTGACCCTGGCCTTCGGGGCCTGACCGTCAGCTGCAGGCCTCCAGTATCTGGCGTTCAAGCCTGAGGGCAAGGCCGCAGCCGCCCCTCGCCCCCCCGCTGGAGGCCCGGGCCCCAGGCCTGGATCTTCCACCCAACGCGAATAATTTAAGCCATCGCCCTTGACTTGTGACGAAATTCACAATATATTTCTGTATAGGATGAAATTCTTCCACTCCCACCGCCACCCCCCCCTGGCGTCTGTGGATTTGTCTATCCTGTTGGTTTCATCCGTCTGAAATCATGTGGTTTCAGGCGGTGACAATAGGTCGCAAGGTCGTCTTCAAGGGGGTTAGCATGAAAATTCTCGTCGCTGTTGATCCGTCCGATTCCACGCACGTCGCCGTGACCATGGCCGCCGAGATGGCCAGGAAAGAAGGCGCGCAGCTGACGTTGCTGGCCGTGGCCGAGACCTTCGAGGACATGGAGAACCTGTTCGGCAACGAGGCCACCGAGCGCATGAAGGAGCGCGCCTCGGGCGCTCTGGACGCAGCCAAGGCCCTGGCTACCGGGGCCAAGCCCAAGATCGTGCTCAAAACCGGCGTCTCGCCCGAGGAGATCATCGTGGACATGGCCGAGAAGGGCGGCTTCGACTTGGTGGTCATGGGCACGCGCAGCAAGAAGGGCAAGGGCGGACTGCGCCTGGGCAGCGTGGCCAGCCGGGTGGTGGCCCAGGCCCCCTGCTCGGTGCTGGTGGCGCGCTAGGCACCAGAAAATGAACCCCGGCCCCTGCCCCATGCAGGGGCCGGACGACACCTCACAATTCCTCCCAAACAGGAACACTTGCCCTCCGGCCTGCCCTGACGTAAGAGCGCGCCATGCACGACACTTCCCCCGGCACTTCCCCCGACGGCCCCGACGCCCCTGAGCCGAAATACCACGCCCTGGCGCTGCTCTCCGGCGGCCTGGACAGCATCCTGGCCATCAAGGTCCTGCAGGAGCAGGGCCTGCGCGTGCTGGGCCTGCACTTTGTCAGCCCCTTTTTCGGCAAGCCGCACCTCATCGGCCACTGGCGCGAGGAGTACGGCATCGAGGCCGTCAACGTGGACATCCGCAAGAGCTACCTGGAGATGCTGGTCAAGCCCGCCCACGGCTACGGCAAGCACATGAATCCCTGCGTGGACTGCAAGATCCTCATGCTGGCCCACGCCAAGACGCTTTTGCCAAAGTACGGCGCCAGCTTCCTGGTCTCCGGCGAGGTGCTGGGCCAGCGGCCCATGAGCCAGCGCGCCGACACCTTG
This sequence comes from Pseudomonadota bacterium, assembly GCA_018817515.1. Classification (GTDB taxonomy): domain Bacteria; phylum Desulfobacterota; class Desulfovibrionia; order Desulfovibrionales; family Desulfovibrionaceae; genus Humidesulfovibrio. The sequence continues at coordinate 7,270 of JAHIUD010000052.1, read as the reverse complement.
AACCTCATCCGCAAGGATGCGGGCGTGAAGGAGCTGTTGCTGCGCCCGCTGTCGGCCCAGAAGCTCGGCCCCACGCCCATGGAGGAGTCCGGGCTGGTGGACCGCTCGCGCCTGCCGGGCTTCTGGGGCCGGGGGCGCAAGGACCAACTGGCCCTGGCCGCGCATTTCGGCATCACCGTCATCCCCACGCCCGCCGGGGGCTGCAACCTGGCCGAGGCCGAACCCGCCGCGCGCTACCTGCCCATCCTGCAGAACCTGGCCGAGCCCGCCGCGCGCGACTTCAGCCTCTCGCACCTGGGGCGGCAGTACTGGGCCGGGCCTTACTGGCTGTCCATCGGCCGCAACCAGCACGACAACCAGGCCCTGGAGAACGCGCGCAGGCCCACGGACATCCTGCTGCGCCTGCGCGATCTGCCCGGCCCCATGGCCCTGGGCCGGCAGTATGAGCCTGCCGCCGGGGTCAAGCCAGGCGCAAGCCCGCAAAAATGGCCAAACGACGTGCTGGCCGATGCTGCGGCCTTTGTCGCGTCGTATTCGCCCAAGGGCCGCTCCCAATCCGAAGAAGGGACCGAAGCCGAACGCCCGGTGGTGGTGCTGGTGCGCCAGGGCAAGGGCGAAAGCGAGACCGTCACCGAGATGGCCGTGACCCCGGCCCGCGAGACCCCGCTGTGCTGGACCGGGCCCAAGACCGAGGCCCTGGCGGCCTGGAAGCGGCGCTTCCGCCCGACAGCTCCCGAGCGCCCGGAGCCCAAGGAGTCAATGGACCACCCGGAACCCGCCGACCCTGTGGAGTAGGCCTGCCCAGGCAGCCAGCGCCAGGCGGGCCAAGCCACCCCCCCTTGCCAAAGTACCCGGCAGGGCTTATCTTACGAAAGTTCTGGCGGACTCATCCGCCCCGAAACCTCGACACCCATTCCTTTCAGGAGGAACTTTACATGGCAGGATATCCTTCCTACCCCGGCGCGCAGACCAGCGTCTCCAGAGCCGAGACCATCAACGCCTTCATGCGCGGCATCTACGGCTGGATGAGCACCGGCATGCTGATCACCGCCTGTGCCGCCTGGCTCACGGCCAACAGCCAGTTCGGCGTCAGCCTGCTGCAGAGCCCCGGCCTGGTCATGGTCCTGGTGCTGGCGCAGTTCGGCCTGGTCATCGGCCTGTCAGCCGCCATCAACAAACTCTCGGCCAGCACGGCCTCGCTGATGTTCCTGGTCTACAGCGCGCTCACCGGGGTCACGCTTTCGTCCATCTTCTTCGTGTACAGCATGGCCAGCATCTTCCAGGCCTTCGTGGTCACGGCGGGCATGTTCGGCGCCATGAGCGTTTACGGCATGGTCACCAAGCGCGACCTGACGAGCCTGGGCAGCTTCATGTTCATGGGCCTCATCGGCATCGTGCTGGCGTCCGTGGTCAACATGTTCGTCAAGAGCTCGGCCATGAGCTACGCCATCTCCATCATCGGCGTGTTCGTCTTCGTAGGCCTCACCGCCTACGACACCCAGAAGCTCAAGTACATGGGCGAGGCCATGCCGCTGAACGACGGCACCGCCATCCGCCGGGGCACCATCCTGGGCGCGCTGACCCTGTACCTGGACTTCCTCAACCTGTTCCTGATGATGCTGCGCCTGTTCGGCTCCAGCCGCGACTAGCCAAACCCTGCGCTGGCCGCCCTCCACCAAGCACCGGCATGCGCCGGAGGGGGGCGGCCAGGGCGATGCCCCCATGCCGAACATCCCCGACCTGCAACGCCGCCTCCGGCCCCTCCTGCTGCCCCTCGGCGCGCTGTACTCCCTGGTCCTGCGCTTGCGGCGCTGGCTCTTTGAGCGCGGCGCACTCTCGGCCTGGCGGCCGCCGTGCCCAAGCATCAGCGTGGGCAACATCGGCTGGGGCGGCAGCGGCAAGACCCCGCTGTGCGGACACATCCTGCGCTGGGCGGGCAAGCGCGAGGAGCACGGCGTGGTGCTCACCCGGGGCTATGGAGCCAAGCCAAAACGCCTGCCCCTGCTCGTGACCCCCGCGGCCAACCCGGCCCAGGCGGGCGACGAGCCCCTGCTCCTGGCCAAGAACCACCGCCTGGCGCGCATCGTGGTCGACCCCAAACGCAGGCGCGGCGGAGTCTGGGCCTGCGAGCGCTTCGACCCGGACTTCGTGCTCCTGGACGACGGCTTCCAGCACCTGCCCGTGGCTCGCGACATCGACCTGGTGCTCTTGACGCCCCAGGACCTGCTGGACGGCTGGGCGCGCGTGTGCCCGGCGGGCTCCTGGCGCGAGGGCGAGGGCGCCCTGACACGGGCCTCAGCCTTCCTGATCAAGGTGGTGCCCGGCAAGCAGCCCGGTTTGTCCGAAGCCATAGAGACGCGCCTGAAGCCCCTGGGCAAGCCCATCTTCACCTTCGCGCTCAAGCCCAAGGGACTGGCGCGTCTGGACGGCTCGGGCCGCGCGGCGGACCTGGACGGCGAGGACTACATCCTGGCCACCGGCATCGCCGACCCGGCCCAGGTGGCGGCCACCGCGGCCAAGCTGCTCGGGCGCGAACCGCGGCAGGTCCTGGCCTTCGCCGACCACCACGCCTTCAGCCAGGCCGACGTGGAGAACATCCGCGAACTGGCCAAGACCGAAGACGGCGCGCACGTGGTGGTGACGGCCAAGGACGCCGTGAAGCTGCGGCTGCTCGACAGCGCAGGCAGCTTCTGGACCCTGCGCACTGAGGTTCGCTTCGGCCCCAAGTACAACACGGACGCTGACTTCGACGACTGGTTCGGCGCGCGCTTCGAGGAATTCGCCACACACCACCGCCAGGTCTATCGCGAGGCCATGCAAAAGGAGCTGGCCTGAAAGCCAGCCCCCAAACCGGAGCCGCCCCGGCGACAAGCGCCAGCCGCCGCTCCTGACTGACCATCCTGCCAGGCCCCTCTTGCCAGCCCCTCCTGGCCGGGCCCTCCTGGCCGCCCTCTCCCTGACATCTCCGGCGGCCCCCCCTGAAATTTCCTCCAACGTAAGCGAGACGACTATGAGCATGAAGAAAAAGAACAAGAATCCGAGCAGGCCGCCCCTGCCCACCGACCACAAGACACTCCTGAAGCTCCTGCGCGAGGCCAAGCGCCCCCTGGCGCCAGACGACCTCGTAGCCGAACTCGGCCTCCACCGCCGCAAGGTCGGCGAGGTCGAGGACATGCTCAAGGACCTGGTGGCCGAGGGCAAGCTCATCCAGCTTGGCCGGGCCTACGCGCCCATCGAAAAGGTCAACCTCATCACCGGCAAGGTGCAGATCCAGCGCTCCGGCGTGGCCTTCCTCATCCCCGACGACCCCAGGCGCAAGGACGTGTTCCTGGGCCAGGACACCGCCGGAGCCTGGAACGGCGACCGCGTGGCCGTGGCCATCACCCGCGAGCACGCCACCCGCAACCACGAGGGCCGCGTGGTGCGCATCGTGGAACGCGGCAGAAGCGTCCTCACCGTGCGCGTCATGCGCTCCGCCGGGCAGGACAGCCTGCTCTGCAAGCCCACGGACCCGCGCCTGGACTTCGCCATCCTGGTGGAGGGCGTGGACCCGGCCCTGGGCCTGCAAAAGGGCGACATCGCGCTGTGCGCCCCCGGCGAGCAGGTGGACGCCGCCCTCTGGGCCGGCACCATCCTCTCGCGCCTGGGGCCGGAGTCCGAGGCCCAGGTCCAGGAGGCGCTGGTCAAGGCCAACCACGGCGTGCCCACCACCTTCCCCGACGATGCCCTGAGGGAGGCCGCGAGCCTGCCCAAGGTGCCCTCCGGGCCGGACTTCGCCAACCGCGAGGACCTGCGCGCCACGCCCTTTGTGACCATCGACGGCAAGACCGCGCGGGACTTCGACGACGCCATCTATGTTGAACGAGCTGGGGGCGAACGCAAGGGCAAGGGCTACGTGCTCTGGGTGGCCATCGCCGACGTGGCCCACTACGTGCCGCTGGGCTCGGCGCTGGACCGCGAGGCCTACGAGCGCGGAAACTCCTACTACTTCCCGTCCTCGGTGGAGCCCATGTTCCCCCAAGCGCTTTCAAACGGCCTGTGCAGCCTGAACCCCGGCGTGCCCAGGCTGTCCATGGTCGTGCGCCTGGACTTCACCGACCGGGGCACCCCCGGCGAGGTGCGCGTCATGAACGCGGTCATCAACAGCCACGCCCGGCTCACCTATTCCCGCGCGCGCGACATCTGCGTGGACAAGCTGCCCGAGGCCCGCACCGCACTGCTCGACGAGGTCAAGGCCACCCTGGGCGCCAAGGCCGGGCAGGATGTCCTGTCCATGCTCGACATCGCCGAGGAACTGGCCCGCAAGATGCGTAGCCGCCGCATCGAGCGCGGCAGCCTGGACTTCGACCTGCCTGAAGGCGAGGTCCAGTTCGACACGAACGGCCAGCCCACTTCCGTCATCCCCAAGGTGCGCCACTTCGCCCACCAGCTCATCGAGGAGTTCATGATCGCCGCCAACGAGGCCGTGAGCGAGTTCCTCCAGGCCCACGCCCTGCCCTGCCTGTACCGCGTGCACGCCGCGCCCGACCGCGAGAAGCTGGAGACCCTGTACACCCTGCTGGAACGCCTGGCCGGCGAGGCCGCGCCCAAGAAGGCCAAGCCCGGACGCTTCAGCGACGAGGACTTCACGCCCCAGGCCCTGGGCCGCATGCTGGCCTCGGTGGCGGGCACCGAGCGCGAATTCCTGGTGCACCGCCTGGTCCTGCGCAGCATGAAGCAGGCCAAGTACCAGCCGGACAACGAGGGCCACTACGGCCTGGCCAGCGAATCCTACGCGCACTTCACCTCGCCCATCCGGCGCTACTCCGACCTCATCGTGCACCGGTTGCTCAAGCGCGCCCTGGGCGATGCGTCCATGCCCGTGCCCGGCTTCAAGAAGCTGGCCGAGATGGGCCAGCACCTCTCCGCGCGCGAACGCGTGAGCCAGGAGGCCGAGCGCGAATGCCACAAGCGCTACGTCTGCATGGTGCTGCGCGGCCAGGAAGGGCGCGAGTTCGCGGGCGTGGTCACCGGGCTCATGGACTACGGATTCTGGGTGGAGCTCACCGAGGTTCTGTCCGAGGGCTTCATCCGCCTCTCGACCATGCTCGACGACTACTACGGCTACTTCAAGGAGCGCGAGATGCTCGTGGGCAGCCGCACCGGGCGCATCATCAAGGCCGGGCAGGCCGTGCGCGTGAAGCTCCTCGGCGCGCACCTGGACCGCCTGGAGATCGACCTGGAGATGGTGCTGGACCGCAAGGCAGGCGACGGCGACGGCGCGACGCGCCCGGCCCGCCCCACCCGCCGCGAACAGCAGGCCAGGGATGACCGCCGCCGTACCGAACAGGCCCGGCAAAAACGCCAGGGCAAAGGCTCCGGGCCCAAGAGCCCGGGCGGACGCAACGCCATCGGCCAGAAGGTCGGCGGCAAAAAGTCCGGTGGCCCCAAAGCGGGCGGGCCAAAGTCAGGCGGCAAGCCGGGCGGCAAACGGGGCGGACGCTAGGCCCAGGAGAAGAGCCAGGGACGTTGCCCCTGGCCCCTCCCAGGGGCTACCGCCCCCGGCACCCCCGCCAAAGGGCCTTAAGGCCCTTTGGCATCCCCATTACGCCGAAAGGGCTGTTTCAGGTTCCTCCTGAAACAGCCCTTTCGGCTTTGGGTGGGTTTTGGTTGGAGATTAGAAGGTAAGCACCGTAAACCCGCGCTCCAGGTACCCCGCCATGCCGGGGTGCCCGGCCATGTCGTCCAGCAGAGGCAGGCCCTCGGCTTGGACCGCTGCCAGCGCGCCCAGCTTGGCCGAACAGGCCTTGCACACGCCGAAGATCAGGCCCTGAGCCTTGGCCTTGGCATAAAGCGGGTTGAGGGCATGGCCAGGCGTGGCCAGCTCGGCCACGAGCTTCGTGGCCGCCCCCTCCAGCACAATGCCCGCCTCGAAGCCTTTGGCGTGCATGTCCAGGGCGGTGAGCAACACATGGATGAAGCACATGGCATCATCGCGGAATGCGAAAAGCACGCTCTTTTGCATGGGGCCTCCCAGCCGAGTCGGCATATCTTCCCTCTGGCCTGGGGCAAGCATCGGCAACGACAAGAAGCCGCATCCCCTGGCTACTTCATCTCCTGTTCCAGCACCTCATAGTGGCGCACGTGCTTGTCCGGCACGATCTCGAAGCGCTCATCGCCGGGATAGAGCACGGCGTGCTCGGGGTCGGGCCCGGCAAAGGCCTGCACCGCCTGCATGGACTCCCAATAGGTGACGAGCGCAAGCTCGACGCTGCTGGACCGCCCCGTGGGGCAGGTCTCGCACAGGCGCTCCAGGATCTGGTGTCCCAGGTAGCCCGGGGTGGCCTTGGCCTCGCGCACACCGGTAAGCTCCAGGTGCTTGAGGAACCCTTCGCGGTGCCGCCGGGGGCACAGGCATTTCCATTCACGCGCGAGCATGGCCGCTAGGGTTTGCGGATCATGTTCGGGTGGTGCAGGGAGTCGGTCTTGGCCACCTTGTGGCAGACCGGGCAGTTGCCCTGCGAGCCCATGGGCCGGGCCAGCTTCTGGTATTGCAGGGGCTGGATGTTGTCGCGGTCCGGGCCGTAGGGATTGAGCGCCGGGTAGAGCGCGTGCTGCGCCCCGTGGCAGGCCGGGCACGACAGCGCGCCCATCTCGTCCAGGCGGCTCTTGAAGCGGTCCGGCGCGGCCTTGGTCCAGTTGCCGAAGGCCCGGCTGGGGTCGGGCGCGGCGTACTCCTGGTGGCAGGCCAGGCAATCCGGGGTTTGCGCCCAGGCCGTGCGCGGGGGGATGTCCTTCTGCGGCATGTTCTGCGGGGTGATCTGGGTGAGCAGGCGCTTGGCCCCGCGCTTGCCGCCTTCAAGCTCGCGCTTGAGCAGGCCCACGGCGTGGTCTTCCAGGGCGCCGTGGCAGGTGGTGCAGTCCAGGCCGATCTGGCCGTGCAGGCCGCGCAAAAAGCGCGTCGCGCCATCGGGGCGGCTGGAATGGCAGCGGGCGCAGGCCTCGGCGCCGCGCCCCCTCAAGGTGTTGGCGTGGAAGCCGTGCAGGGCGCTGGACACGCCCATGAGCCCGGCCTTGCCCTCGGCGCCCGTGAGCGGGTCGGCGTGGCAGGAGGTGCAGGCCACGGCCTTGCCCGCCTTGGCCTGGGCCAGAAGGCTGGTGCGATTCATGCGGTCGTGGATGCGCAGGATGTTCAGACCCGTCTCCGGGCTGATGCCTGCGCCGGTCTCGCTGCCGGCTTTGCTGCCGCCGCTGGCGCCTTCTTTTTCAATGAGGTGCCGAGCATGGACGA
>JAHIUD010000051.1 GCA_018817515.1 Pseudomonadota bacterium | reverse complement strand
TGGAAGAAGACATGCTGGCCGTGGCCGAGGCCATCACCGCGGCCCTGGAGCACATCGGCGACGACTCCGTGCTCGATGAGATCCGCCTTGAGGTGGAAGACTTCGCCCGCGAGTTCCCGCTGTATGCCTGGTAAGCGGGCCTGGTAGAAATCATCCCCGCCATCCGGCCCGGAGCCGCAGCGCTTCGGGCCGGACGGCGTGAACCTACGGCCCAGGGAGGCTTTGGCACATGGTTGATCGCGTCCCCTGGCCCATCTATTTCATGCGCATCGCCCACCTCGTGGCCGAGCGCTCCACCTGCCTGCGCCGCATGGTCGGGGCCGTGGCCGTGCGCGACAAGCGCATGATCGCCACCGGCTACAACGGCACCCCCACAAACGTCGCCCACTGCCGCGAGGTCGGCTGCATCCGCGAGCGCATGAACATCCCCTCGGGCCAGCGGCACGAGCTGTGCCGGGGCCTGCACGCGGAGCAGAACGTCATCATCCAGTGCGCGCTGCACGGGCTGTCGCTTGCCGGGGCGGAGATCTACTGCACCACCGAGCCGTGCCTCATCTGCACCAAGATGCTCATCAACTGCCAGGTCAAGGCCATCTATTTTGCCGAGCAGTACCCGGACGAACTGGCCAACGACATGCTCAAAGAAGCGGGGGTGGAACATGCCTACCTGCCTGGAGACTACCGGTCCACATGACCGGTTCATGCTGCGCGCGGCCAGACTGGCCCTGCGCGGGCGCGGCCTGACAGCACCCAATCCCTGCGTGGGCGCGGTGCTGGCCAAGGACGGCGAGATCAAGGCCGAGGGCTGGCACAAGGCCTGCGGCGGCCCCCATGCCGAGGTGGAATGCCTGGCCGACGCGCGCCAGAAGGGCGTCGAGCCTGCCGCCTGCACCCTCTACGTCACCCTTGAGCCCTGCAACCATCAGGGCAAGACCCCACCCTGCACCAAGGCCATCCTGGACGCGGGCGTGCGTCGCGTGGTCATCGGCTGCGCCGACCCCAACACGCATGTGGCCGGAGGCGGGGCCGAAGTCCTGCGCGCCGCAGGTGTCGAGGTGATCCTGGGCGTGCAGGAAGCCCTCTGCCAGGACCTGATCGACGAGTTCCGCATCTGGCAGACCACCGAGCGCCCCTACAGCATCCTCAAGCTGGCGGGCACGCTGGACGGCAAGATCGCCGCGCGCGGTGGCCGTCCCCAGGCCGTGAGCGGACCGGAGTCCCAGGCCGATGTGCACAAGCTTCGCGCCCAGGTCCAGGCGGTCATCGTGGGCGGCAACACCTTCTACGGCGACAACCCGCAGCTGACCTGCCGCCTGGCTGAAGACGGCACGCCCCTCGATTCGAAGGCGGGCTTCTGCCAGCCCATGGCCGTGGTGGTCACAAGCACCCTGCCCAAGGCCTACTCGACCTTCAACCTGCTGCGCCAGCGGCCCGAGCAGGTGCTCTTCTGGACCAGCGAGTACTCGGCCAAGACCCCGCTGGCCGAGGAGCTGCGCGAGCGCGGCACGCTCATCTGGGGCCTGCCGGAGCGCTCCGGCGGTCGCCAGGGCGGCGGCGAGGGCCTGAACTTCGCCGAGGCCTTCGCGCGCCTGCGCCGCGACTTCGGCTGTTACCGCACCCTGTGCGAGGGCGGCGGCCAGCTGGCCCTGAGCCTTGCGCGCCAGGAGCTGGTGGACGAGTTCGTGCTGTACCTTGCCCCCCGCGTGCTGGGCGATGCCGAGGGCAAGAGCCTGTTCGCGGGCGAGTCCGTGCAGAGCATGGACGACACGCTGAACTTCCGCCTGGCTGTGGCCGATTCCTGCGGCGACGACCTCAAACTGACCTACAAGCCCCGGAGATAGGCATGTTCACTGGATTGATTCAGGGCAAGGGCCGCGTGGTAACTGTTGAAGCCCGCGGGGCCGAGACCAGGCTCAAGCTCCGCGCCCTGTTCGAGCTGAAGAATATCACGCCGGGCGAGTCCATTGCCGTCAACGGGGCCTGCCTCACCGTGGAGAACTACGGCGACAACTGGTTCACGGTCTACGCCAGCGCCGAGACGCTGCAGCACACCAGCCTGGGGGCCCTCAAGACCGGCGCCGAGGTCAACCTGGAGCGCGCCCTGGCCCTGGGCGACCGCCTGGGCGGGCACCTGGTGAGCGGGCATGTGGATTGCCTGGCCAGCGTCACCGACATCAAGCCCGCAGGCGAGAGCCGCGTGTACACCCTCGCCTTCCCGGCGGAATACGGGCAGCTGGTGGTGCCCAAGGGCTCCATCACGCTCGACGGCATCAGCCTGACCGTGAACGACTGCGGGCCGGAATTTCTGTCCGTGAACATCATCCCGGCCACCCAGCGCGAGACCACCATCTCCGGCTGGACGCCCGGCACGAAAGTGAACATGGAGACCGACCTCATCGGCAAGTATGTGCGCAACATGCTTGGGCCCTGGCTCGCGGCCAGTGGCGTAGGTGGCGGCGGCGGCAAACCCGCCTCCAAGCTCAGCATGGACTTCCTGCGCGAGCACGGGTTCTAGCTCCCGTACAAGGCACACTCAAAGGAGGCTCCCCATGAACCGCAAGGCGCTCCTCCTCACCCTGTCCCTCTGGGTCGCCCTTGGCGGGTGCATCGGCGTAGACACCCTGCGGCCCGGCGCCGACACCTCCGGCGAGCTGACCATCGCGCCCGACAGCACGGTCAAGACCGACGCCTCGGGCGATGTCACCCTCATCCCCCAGGGCCTGACCGTGCTCTACCCCCAGAGTCCGGCAACGCTGTTCCAGGCGGCGCAGACCGCCCTGCGCCAACTTGACCTCGACGTGGTCGAGGTGGACCCGTCCAGGCACTACATCCTGGCCGAGCACGGCCTGAGCGCCTTCTCCAACGGCGAGAACGTGGGCCTGTACTTCCAGCCCCTTGATGGCGGAACCCAGGTCACGGTGACCAGCAAGGCCAAGACCCCCACCAACCTCTTCGTGCCGGACCATAAGGAAAGCGTCCAGAAGCGCCTGGCTGCGGTGCTGGAGGGCATGGCGCGCAAGCCCTAGGGCCTTGCCCGAGCGCCTGCCCGGCGGCGCGCCACGCCTCCCATGTGCCCGGCCGCTTACGCCCCGGCCTCGGCGCAGGGTCCGGCCTGCTCCCACCCGGCCATGCACTCGTCCATGCGCGAAAGCGCGCTCTGGTCAGCCTCAAAGGCCAGCACTTCCAGCACGTCGTGCAGCTTGCGCACCTGGCGGATCATCTGGCCCAGGCGGGCGTCGGCGTTGACCACCAGCCAGATGCGGCTGGTGTCGCCGCCCTGCTGCGGCGTGACCAGGATGCCCTCCACGTTGAAGGCGCGACGCGCGAAGAGTCCGCAGACGTGGCTCATGACGCCGGGATGGTTGTTCACCGTGAGCCGCAGGGCCATGAAGCCGTTGTGAGTCGATCCGTTCCCTGCCATGGCTAGTTCCCTCCCTTTTCAGCACACGCTTCTCCGCCGATCATATCGATATTCGCCGCGCCCGGAGGCACCATGGGGTACACGTTGTCCTCCGCGTGGACCGGCACGCGCACCAGGCACGGGCCTTCGCGCTTGAGCGCCCGCTCCAGGTCGGCCATGGGGTCGCGGCTCTCGTTCAAGTCCAGCGCACGCACGCCGAAGCCCTCGGCGATCTTCACGAAGTCGATGCGCACCCGGTAGTCCGAGCCGAAGATGCGCCGCCCGTAGAACAGGTCCTGCTGCTGCTGCACCAGGCCCAGGCCGCCGTTGTCGGCCAGGATGACGGTGACATTGACCCCGGTTTCCGCCGCCGTGGCCAGCTCCTGGATGTTCATCTGCAGCGAGCCGTCGCCGCTGAAGCAGACCACCCGCTCGCCCGGATTGGCCAGGGCCGCGCCGATGGCCGTGGGCAGGCCGAAGCCCATGGTGCCGAGCCCCCCGGAGGTCAGCCAGGCACGGGGCCGGAGGTCCGGGTAGGCCTGGGCCGCGCGCATCTGGTGCTGGCCCACGTCCGTGACCACGATGCCCCCGCCCGCCTTGTCCGAGCGCAGCAGCTCGCCGGTGATGCGCACCAGGCCGTACGGCGTCAGCGGATTGTCCAGGCCGGGGAAGGTGTGCGGGTTGTCGGCCTTGCACCGGGCCACGCGCTCAAGCCACTGGCCGCGCTCACCCGTCTGGCCGCTTGTGTCCAGCAGCGGCAAAAGGCTTGTAAGCGCCGCGCCCACGTCGCCGGTGATGGCCAGGTGCGCCAGTTTCAGCTTGTCCAGCTCGCTCTGGTCGATGTCGATGTGGATGAGCTTTGCCTCGCTGCAAAAGCGCTCCAGCCGCCCGGTGGCGCGGTCGTCCAGGCGGGCCCCGGCCACGATCAGGAGGTCGCACTCCTCCAGCAGGATGTTGGCCGCGCGGGTGCCATGCATCCCAAGCATGCCGAGGTTCAGCGGGTGGGCGTCGGGCAGCGCGCCCAGGCCCAAAAGCGACATGGTCACGGGCAGGCTGGCGGCCTCGGCCAGGGCGCGGGCCACCTGGGCGGCCCCGGAGGCGGCCACCCCGCCGCCAAGCATGAGGATGGGCCGCCGGGCCTGGTTGATCAACTGCGCGGCCTGACTGATGGCCTGGGAATCCGGGGCCTCCACCGGGTCCGGCTGGGCGGGCTCGGGCAGCTCGGGCAGGCGCACGCGGGCGGTCTGCACGTCCTTGGGGATGTCCACAAGCACGGGCCCCGGCCGGCCGGACGAGGCGATGCGAAAGGCCTCGGGAATGACGTGGGCCAGCTCGTCCACGCTGCGCACCAGAAAGTTGTGCTTGGTCACGGGCAAACTCATCCCGTAAATGTCCACCTCCTGGAAGGCGTCGGTGCCGATCATGGCGCTGGGCACCTGGCCGGTGATGCAGATGATGGGCACGGAGTCGAGCTTGGCGTCGGCGATGGCCGTAAGCGTGTTGGTGGCGCCGGGGCCGGAGGTGGCGAAGAAGACTGCGGGTTGGCCGGTGGTGCGGGCCATGCCCTGGGCCATGAAGCCCGCGCCCTGCTCGTGCCGGGCCAGGATGTGGCGGATGCTGCGGCTTGCGCCGAGCGCGTCGTAAAGCGGCAGGTTGGCCCCGCCGGGAATGCCGGGAATACGTTTCACGCCCTGGCGCTCCAGGAGCCGGATCACGAGTTCCGCGCCGTTGCCTTCGAACATGAGATACCTCCTTTGGTACCCCGTGTGCGGCTGGTGTGGCCCCGGCGCCTCCCCCCGGAAACGCGAAACCCCCGCCAGCGCGCGCCGACGGGGGTTTTGGTTGCCTTGAAAAGGACCTTGACCGCTACGACACGCGTTTGCCTACGACTCCTACGACGACCGCAACAACGGCGGCGGCGCGGAGGGCCTGGGATAGGCTCAGAGCGGTGGCGACGATGCGGTTCATGTCATGGGTCTCGCAGGTTGCGGGTTTGGTTCCTGATTTCTGCCTAACTCTGGTTGCCGGGGTTCGTCAAGCCCCTGGCTGAAGAAGACGACGCGACGACGGGAAAGATTTGGCTAGCCCGCGCGCTTCTTTTCGATGATCTCGCGCACCTGGACGGTCAGGCCGCCGAATTCCGGCTTGGTGATCTGGGCGTCTGCGCCCACGCTTTGGCCCTTGTGCAGCAGCGCAGGCGAGATGAGCGAGGAGAACAGCACCACCGGCAACTGCGAAAGCTCGCTGTCGGCCTTGATGTTGCGGGTCAGCGTGTAGCCGTCCATGCGCGGCATCTCCACATCGGAGATGACGGCGTCAAGCAGGGTGGTGATGGGCGTCTTCTGGAGCAGGGCCTCGGCCTTGAGCTCCACCAGGCTGTTCCAGGCATCCTCGCCGTTGTTGTGGGCCTGGACCTCGAACCCGGCTGTCTCGAAATTTCTTTTGAGCAGGAAGCGCACCGAGGTGGAGTCGTCCACCAGCATGATGCGCAGGGGCCGCACGGCGTCCTTCTCCACGGCGTGCTCGGGCAGGTCCACGTTCACCGCGCCAAGCTCCACCAGGGCGCGCTCGAGGTCGAGCAGCAGGGAGAAATGGTCGCCCAGGCGCACGGTGCCGGTGATGCAGTTGCCCGGCAGGTCGGCCAGCATGCGGCTGGGGGGCTCCACGTCGGCCCAGCCCACGCGATGGATCATGGTCACGCCGGAGACCAGAAAACCTGATTTGACGCCGTTGAACTCGGTGACGATGACGGTCTCGTGCGGGGTGGGGGCGCGGGTAACGCCCAACCAGATGGAGAGGTCCACCACGGGCAGGACCATGTCGCGCAGGGGGATGACCCCGAGAAAGCTCGGATGGGTGGACGAGGCCGAGGGCTCCAGATGCGCGGGCGCCTCGATGATCTCCAGGACCTTGGCGACATTGACGCCAAAATATTGCGGTTCAAGCGCGCCGTCGGCTCCGTGCTCAAGCAGAAACATCTCGATGATCTCGAGCTCGTTGGTGCCGCTCTCAAGGAGGATGCTCTTCTCGTTCATGGCGCGTCGGGCTCCTTCGTTATCAGGCCGCCGGTCCGGCGGATGGCTTCTCGGCCCGCGCGTCAACCTTGCGCGCCCAGGCTCTGCGCCTGAATCTACTGGCCTGAATCTACTTAGACGAGGAGGCCACCGTTGTGCCGGCTCCGCGCAGGCTCAGGGTCTCCCACTGCAGGGGCTCCTCGTGCTTGACGGGGCGCAGGAGCACCGCGCCCAGCACCTCGTCCCAGTGTACCGGGGAGATGCCGTCCAGCGGGCTGCGCGTCGTCAAGTCGGCAGACGTTACCACATGCCCGGCGGGCAGGTCACGCGAGAAGACGAGACACTTGCGAAGTTTCTTGGCCGCGGCCAGCTCCTCCGGGAAGACCTTCTTGCCCTTCTGGAGCATGGACTCCTCCACCTCGCGCACCATGCGCACCAAAAGCGCAAGCTCGGCGGGCTCCAGGGAGGCCTGGTGGTCCGTGCCGGTCTGGTTCTTGTCCAGGGTGAAGTGGCGCTCCACGACGCAGGCGCCCAGGGCCACGGAGGCCACGCTGGGGGCCAGGCCGCGCTCGTGGCCGGAGTAGCCCACGGGCAGACCGTAGCGCTCGCGCAGGGTGTCCATCACCGGCAGGCCGATCTGCTCTTCGAGGCAGGGGTAGGAGCTGTTGCAGTGCAGGAGCACCAGATCGTCATGGTAGGAGCGGATGAGCGCCACCGCTGCGTCGATCTCCTCCAGGCTGCTCATGCCCGTGGACAGGATGACGGGCAGGCGGGTCTCGGCCACGCGGCGCATGAGCGGCACGTTGACCAGATCTGCGGAGCAGACCTTGAGAATCTCCACGTCAAGGGCAAGCATCTCGTCCAGGCTGACCTCGTCCCAGGCCGAGGCGAAGAACACCAGGCCGAGGGATTCCGCCAGGGCCTTGAGTTCGGCCATCTGCGCGGCGTCGAGCTCCAGGGCCAGGCGGTGCGCGCCGTAGGTGGGGCCGAAGCTGTTGGCGCCGCAGTAGGGAGCCTCGCGGCCGGTGCGGGTCAGCAGGGACTCCAGGTGCCGCTTTTGGAACTTCACGGCCTGGACGCCAGCCCGGGCGGCTTCTTCGACCATGCTCCGGGCAAGGTCCATCTGGCCCTGGTGGTTGTTGCCAACCTCGGCCACGATGAAGCAGCTCTGGCCCTGCCCGATGCGCAGACCGGAACGGGTAGTGATATAAGGGACGTGCGCCATGCTCACAGCCTCACGATTTCGAGTCCGCGCTTCTGGGCAACGGGCTGCAGTTGCTGGTAAATTTCGTCCTGGCGACCAAAGGAGGTGATGACCACGCACTGGCAGTCGACATGCTCCAAAACCAGGGGGGAAGAAACGACGTAGCCATGGAAGATCGAGCCATGCTTCTCCTGGTCGGTGTCGACCACGGCGACCACCACGAAGTCGGTGTCGCGCAGGGCGGAAAGCACCACCTCGCATGTCTCCGAGGCCCCGAACAGGACGATCTTCTTGCGCCCGCGCCGCTCCAGGCTGCGCAGTTTGGAGAGAATGAAATCCTTGATATTGGTGTACAGGCGGATGGTTTCGCTGGAATAGTCGGAGAACATCTGTCTGCGGCTCTTCTCCCCGCCGGAAGTGAGTACGTAGCGGTAGCTCTTGCCGTTCACCGGCCGGTACTCGATGAGATTCTGCTCCTGCAAGAGGCGCAGATACTGGTTGACCATGGCCCCGGAGAGCTTCAGGCGCTTGCCGAGTTCGATCTGCGACAGCGCGGAGTCCTGCGACAAGGAGTTCAGGATGGCCAGCACCCTGGTTTCCTTACTTGGCTTGATATATTTTCCGTCGGCGAGCAGCATGTTCATTTACCCAATGGTTGTTGTGAAGCGGTATGGCCCGTCAATTCCGGTCCCTGCGGCGGCGGAAAGGTCTGCCTGCCTGGGGCTGCGCATCTTGTTTTGCAATCCTCGGGCCAAACACACACGGATCATTCACTTGGTCAATGATTTTACGGATATTTCCGTACCTTGAATTCATGCTCATCTAGCCGCATTAGGCAAGGATTGTCAACATCCCGGCGGCTCGCCACCGCTCTGGACCAGCATGCCAATAATGTTCAATTATCTCTCGGATCATTCATAGACACAATGAAAGATCGGCAAAATTCGTGGTTTCTTTACTCCCCCACTCTGCCCTTCGGCCCTGTTCAGCATTTCCCCTTGCCTCATTTCCACACGGCCCCTATAGTGCCACAGCGCCTCAAGGCGTCTGCTCATCTCCCCCGAAGAGGTTGGTTCATGCCCGATATCCAGCGACCCTGGCTTGCCCACTACGACCCGGAAGTGCCGCACAGCTTTCACGTTTCCCCCAAGCCAGTGCACAGCCTGCTTGAAGAGGCCGCCAAACGCTGGCCTGATCGCGCGGCCCTGATCTTCCAGAATCTGAGCATCTCCTATGGCCGCCTGAACCGGCTCTCCGCCGTGCTGGCCGCCAATCTGCGCAAGCAGGGGCTCAGGCGTGGCGAGCGCGTGGCCATCATGCTGCCCAACACTCCCCAGGGCGTCATCGCCTACTGGGGCGTGCTGCGCGCAGGCGGCACCGTGGTCTTCACCAACCCGCTCTACATGGAGACGGAGATCGTCCACCAATTCCAGGACTCCGGCGCACGCTTCCTCATCGTGCTCGACCTGCTCTGGTCCAAGATCGAACCCCTGCGCGCCAAGCTGCCCATTGAGAAATACTTCGTCACCAGCATCAGCGACGGCCTGCGTTTCCCGCTGGACATCCTCTACCGCCTGAAATGCTGGCGCGAAGGCAAGAGCGCGGTCCTTCCCGTGAACGACCCCAAGGTCCTGCCCTGGTCCACCCTGACGCGCGGCTATTCCGGCTACACCTCCGACAAGATCATCCCGGAGAAGGACCTGGCGCTGTTGCAGTACACGGGCGGCACCACGGGCCTGGCCAAGGGCTGCATGATCACCCACGCCAACCTGTACGCCAACGTGAGCCAGGCCATGGCCATGCTGCCTGGCCTGTCCAAGGGCCACCAGACCTTCCTGGGCGTGCTGCCCTTCTTCCACATCTACGGCCTCACCGTGTGCCTGAACCTGGCCACGGCCAAGGCCGCCACACAGATCCTCTTTCCGCGCTTCGTCCCCGGCGACCTCTTGAAAGCCATCCAGAAACACAAACCCACGGCCTTTCCCGGCGCACCCTCGGTGTACATCTCGCTCTTGCAGCAGAAGAACGTCGCCGCCTTTGACCTTTCCTCCATCAAGTACTGCGTGTCCGGCTCCGCGCCCATGCCGGTGGAGTGGTTCGAGCAGTTCAAGAAGGTCACGGGCGCGCGCATCTGCGAGGGCTACGGCCTCTCCGAGGCCTCGCCCGTGACGCACATCAACCCGCTGGAGGGCGTGGCCAAGCACGGCTCCATCGGCCTGCCCGTGCCCGGCACCGACGCCAAGATCGTGGACCAGGACCTGGGCGGCCCGCCCCTGCCGCCAGGGAAGATGGGCGAGCTGGTCATCCGTGGACCGCAGGTCATGGCCGGCTACTACAACCGCCCCGACGACACCGCCGACGTCCTGCGCAACGGCTGGCTCTACACCGGCGACATCGCGTACATGGACGAGGACGGCTATTTCTTCATCGTGGACCGCAAGAAGGACCTGATCATCAGCGCCGGGTACAACATCTACCCGCGCGAGATCGACGAGGTGCTGCACCAGCACCCCAAGGTCATGGAAGCCGTGGCCGTGGGCGTGCCCTGCGATGCGCGCGGCGAGGTGGTCAAGGCGTACGTGGTGGTCAAGCCTGAGGAGAAACTGACCAAGGCCGAGGTCATCGGCTTCTGCCGCCAGAAACTGGCCGGGTACAAGGTGCCGCGCCACGTGGAGTTCCGCGAGAGCCTGCCCAAGACCATGGTCGGCAAGGTGCTGCGCCGGGCCCTGCGCGCCGAGGAGAACGAACGCGCCAAGGCCTGCAGCCCCCCCCACGTGGTCGACGACACAAGCGCCGAGGGCTAGCGCCCCAAACCCAGCGCATCAAAAAGGCCCCACCTCTCGGCGGGGCCTTTTTTTGCTTCACAAAACAGCCAGGCTACTTCTTCGCCCGGCCCTTTATCTTCTGCACCGCCTGGGCCGGGATGTAGGTCTTGCCCGTGTCCGGCGCGTGGACCACAAGGCCCTCCAGCCGGATCTCGCGCCCGTCCAGGCGCAGGATGTTCTCATTGGCGGGCAGCTCGGCCAGCTTCCCCTTGTGCTCGATGCGCAGGACCCCGCCGGCGAAGGACGTCTGGCCGGGGAAGGCCTCGACGGCGTCCACGAACAGCCTGCGGTTCAGCGCCGCAAGGTCGATGCCCAGGGCCCGGGCCGTGGCCTGGCCCAGGTCGGGCCCGGTGATGAGCCCCTTGGGGCTGCCGGGGCCAAAGGCGAACAGAGGCACATCGCCGCCGGTGTGGCCGTGGGTGGTCCAGCCCAGCTGCGTATGCTCCGGACACAGCACCTCGCCCAGGGCGTAGTAAGGGTCCTCCTTGCGCGCGGCGGCCACCGCGATCACCTTCCGGGCTTCCTCCGGGCTGATTTCCATGCCCCAGCCCTCCAGCACGGCGCGCTGCACCTTCTCCGGGGTGGGCTCCTTGCCCAGGCCCTTCCACAGGGTCTCGCCCGAGACATGCATCTTGCGCAGTGGCTCCAGCAGCGCTTCCAGCGACATCTGCGAGTAGGTCCCGCTGGTGCTGGCGTTGCCGATGCTCATGCCGCCGGTGTTGTGGTCCGAAACAACCACCACCAGGGTGTCCTTGCGCTTCTTGGCGAAATCCAGCGCCGTCTGCACGCTGCGGTCAAAGGCCATGAGGTCGGAGATCAGGTGCGCCGGATCGTTGGCGTGGTCGGCCCAGTCGATCTGGCTGCCCTCGACCATGAGGAAGAAGCCCTTGGGATTTTTGGAAAGCACGGCAATGGCCTTGGCGGTCATGTCCTCCAGGCCGGGCTCACCGGCGGCGATGGCCGCGCGGTCCAGGTCTGCGGCCATGTGGCTCTTGGCGAACAGGCCGAAGATCTTCGGCCCCTTGGCCGCCGCCAACTCGTCGGCCTTGGTCGGCAGCTCGTAGCCGCGCTGGCGCAGCACCGGGAGCAGGTCGCGGCCGTCCTTGCGCGAGCCGCCCGCGTCCTTGGGCGTCAGGTAGCCGCGCCCGCCGCCCAGCACCACGTCCACGCCCTGGTACACGGCCTGCTCCATGATCTCGGTCTCCATGGCGCGGCTGGGCACGTGGGCCAGATAGGCCGCCGGGGTGGCGTGGCTCACGCGGCTGGTGGCCACGATGCCCGTGGCCCTGCCCTGCAGCCGCGCGCCCTCCAGCACCGTGGCCAGGGGGCGGTAGCGCAGCGCCTCGGGCGGAACCGGCTGTCCGTTGAGCACCTTGGCCTTGGGGCCGACGCTTATGAACTTGTCCGAGGAGCGTACCCCGGTGGCGAAGGCCGTGGCCGCCGGGGCCGAGTCCGCCACCACGGAATCGGCGATGAAGGTGCGCACCATGCCCGTGAGGATGGCGTCCTGGGCCAGGGGCGCGCCTTTGTACCAGCGGGCCAGGGTGTACTGCTCCGCGCCCGTGCCATCGGCGATGAGCACGATGACGTTTCTGGCCGGGCCTGCCGCCAGCGCTGCCTGGAACAGGCACAGCACAAGCAGCGCCGAGAGGAATGCCGCGTTTCTGAGGCGCATGTGGATTCTCCTGACTGATTGTTGTTGTGAACGAATGCCCACAAGCTACTCCATGCGCGCGACAATCTGCCAGCAGTTTGTGCCGCCTCGCGGGCGCAAGCGTCAAAGCGTTGCGCCCCCTTCACACCCCCGTCACACAGCCCCGGCATGCACCTTCGTGGGAGGGGAGCGTTTGCCTGCTCCATTTCGTGCAAACAATAGTGTCGAACAGACAATTTTGCTTACAAATGCCCAACGCCACCTACCGTCAATATCATTTAATCTAGTCATTTCGGTATTATGCAACGCTGGTCCGCTTCTTGCCTTACAACGATTTAACCCGATACACACCGGAGGTCGACATGCGTAACGTTCCCCCCGCCACCCTACCTCTGCGTCCTGAAAGCGAAGCCCCCAACGCCGCAGCAAGCCCCCACTGCGCAACCCCGCACCATCCCGTGGGGCTGCTCTACACCATGCTGCGCCACGGGCGCGGCCTGTCGCACGAGGAGGCACACCGCATCAGCTTCGAGTCCATTGCCGGCCAGCCCGACAAGGCGGCCTAGGGTCGGGCCGGGGCCGGAGGGAAGGCCTCCCTGCCCGAACAGTCACCCCCGCTTCACTGCGGCGTCACGCGGCCCTGCCATAACGGCAGCGCTGACGAACGCATCCCGCGCCACCGTCCAACACCGGAGGCTCCCACCATGAGCAAGACCAGCACGCCTTCCAAGACCAGTTCCGCTTCGCCACACATTCCCCGCTACGTCAAAACGCCCCACCACCCGGTGGGCCTGCTGTACTCCAGCCTGCACCACGGGCCCCACCGGGCTGATGAGGTGGCCCGGCGCGGCAGCGCTTCCATTCACGACAAAGCCAGTCACGACATTACCAGCCACGACCAGACGGGCAAGGCGGCCCGGGGCCCAAAAAAAGGCGGCCCCCTAAAGGACCGCCCTGGCTGCTTGAAAGCTCGCCGAAGCTATTCGGAGAGGATCACGACCTTCTTGATGATGATGGGCTTGAGCGGCACGTCGCTGTAAGGCCCGCGCGTCCCGGTGGCCACGCCCTTGATCTCGTCCACCACGCGCTTGCCGTCCACGACCTTGCCGAACACAGCGTAACCCCAGCCCGCCTCGCTCTTGCCCCAATGGTCGAGGGAGCGGTTGTCCTTGACGTTGATGTAGAACTGCGCCGAGGCCGAGTGCGGGTCCGAGGTGCGGGCCATGGCGATGGTGTACACCGTGTTCTTCAGCCCGTTGTCGGCCTCGTTCTTGATGACCGGGCCGGTGGGCTTCTCGTGCATGGTCATGTCGAAGCCGCCGCCCTGGATCATGAAGCCGTTGATGACGCGGTGGAAGATGGTGCCGTCGTAGTGGCCGCTCTTGGCGTGGGCCAGAAAGCTGCCCACAGACAGCGGGGCCTTGTCCTTGTAGAGCTCCAACACGATGTCGCCCGTGGTGGTCTCAAGCTTCACCAGGGTCTTGCCGGTCTGCGGGGCCACAGGGCTCGCGGCCAGGGCCAGGCCCGACAAGGAGAGGATCATCAGGGCCAGCAGGGCCGAAACAAAGGCAGGACGAAGAGCCGAATGGAAGAGACGCTGCATCTCGCATACTCCTTCTGTGGATGGTTCAGGCGGCCATGTCCGCCGCTGACGCCTTCCTAACAGACCAGCCCGCACAGGGCAACGTCCCTTGCGCCTCCAGGCCCCGGCTGGCCCTTCTGCCCCGGCGCATTGTCTTGCCGCCGGATGTGCGCTAGGGGTAAAATGTCGAACAACCCAGGAGGCCGCAATGACCCCTTGCCCCTGCGTCTCATACCGCATGCTTTCCGCACCGGAACGCGCGCATGGCCGCGCCTGCAGCGGCACCACCCGGCGCAGCCTGCTCTGGCTGCTCGCACTGGCGGTGCTGCTTCTCTCCACCACCGTTGCCCAGGCCGAGACGCCCCAGGAAGAAGACAGGAGCCTGGCCCCCGGCCCGGCGCGCTACATCCTGGTCAAGGCCGTGGGCCAGGGCGTGGGCGCCGAGGAAGCCGAGCAGGACGCCCTGAACACCGCCCGCCTCATGGCCGCCAAGCACTACAAGGCCCTGGGCGGCAGCCAGGCTCTGGATCTCTCGCCCAAGGGCATGCGCATCATCGCCAACCACAGCACCCCACCCATGGGCCTGTCCACCGTGCGCGCCGTGGCCCTGGTGGAGCTGCGCCTGAAGCCCCTGCCCGAGCCGCCGCCCGCTGCCCTGGATCTGCCCGTGCTGCGCATCGGCACGGACGCCACGCCCCAGATCACCGTGACGGCCAGCCGCGCCTGCGAGGTCATGGTCGCCGTAGACTCCGCCCTCGACGAGGAGGACGGCATCCTGCCCGGCGGCGGGGGCGCGGCCTACCGCCTGGCCCCGGACAGGCCCATGCAGTTGGCCCTGCCAAAGCTCACCCCACCGGCCTCCCTGCGCGTGCTGGCCTGCACCGGCGGGCTGTACGCCCCGGCCATCGCCACCAATCTGGACGAGGCCCTGGCCAAGGCCCGTGCGGGCAAGCCCCGGCTCGCCACCCTGCAAGGCGTGGTGTCCGAATGCGTGGAGGTCATCACCGCCCTGCCCGGCCAGGCGCCCATGACCAAGCGCTCCCTGCGTCAGAAGAGCTCCCAGTCGCCGGTGAACATGACTGGCGCGGCCGGGCGCGAGGCCGGGCTGCCCGTGCCCAATGACTTGAGCCGAGACCTGCCCTAAGGCGGCCCAGGACATGCCGGGCCCCAAAGGCATCCTGCCCTCCGGCAAGGCGCGCGGACTGGGCGTCGGCTGCGCCGTGCTGGCGCTTTTCTGCGCCCTGCTCTGGGGCTTCCCCGGCGCGTTCAACCGCCTGGAGCTGTCCCTGTCCGATCTGCGCTTCCGCATGGCGGCCCGCCCCCCGGCCCACCAGGACATCGTGTTCGTGGACATCGACGACGACTCGGTACGCCGCTTCGGCAAGTGGCCGCTGGCGCGCTCGGTCCACGCCAAGGTGCTCGACATCCTCACCGACTGCGGCGTGTCGCTCGTGGCCTACGACATCGTGTTCCACGGCCCATCATCCGGCCCGTTATCCGGTGGAAATGGCCCCGCCGAGGACGCCGCCCTGGAAGCGGCCATAGCCCGCAACGGGCATGTGGTGCTCCCGGTGGGCGTGGGGCTTGTCAGCGAGCCCGAAGTGGTCCGCCTGACCCCCGAGGCCGATGACATGCCGCTTTTGCCCTCGCTATTGCCGCCCGGTCCGATGCGCGTGACTGACCTGCTCCAGGCCGAGCGGACCTTTCTGCCCCTGGCCCGGCTCTCGCGCCAGGCCATCGGCCTGGGCCACGTGGCCGCCACCCCGGACGATGACGGCGTATTCCGGCGCATGCCGCTCTATGTCGGCTACCACGGCCAGCTCCTGCCCAGCCTGGCCCTGACCGCTGTGCTGCGGCACCTGGGCGCCACTGCCGCAGCCCGGCCCGGAACCCTCGACATCACCTGGCCGGACGGCCCTACTGGTGGTGGATCAATCAGCGTGCCCACCGACCCCCAGGGCCTGCTGCCCGTGAACCTCGCCGCGCCCTGGGGCAACGGATTCTGGCACCTGTCCTACGCCGAACTGCTCGAAGCCTCCGCCGACCCGGCGCGCCTGGCCTTCCTGCGCCAGGGGCTCAAGGGCAAGATCGCGCTGGTGGGCCTGGCCGCCTCCGGCACCACGGACATCAAGGCCACGCCGCTCTCCGCCGCCGAGCCACTGGCCACCCTGCACGCCAACCTCATGAGCATGCTTTTGAACAAATCCTTCCTGCGCATTGCCCCGGCCTGGCAATCCGCCGCCCTTACCGTCGGTTTCCTGGCGCTCTTGACCCTGCTCTTCCTGCGCCTGCCCATCCGCACCTTCCTGCCCGTGAGCCTTGGCGTCGCTGCGCTTTGCCCAGCCGCCGTCCTGGGCATCTACGCCGCCTCCGGACTGGCGCTCAACCTCACCGCCAGCACGCTCGCCTGCGCCGTCTTCGTCCTCGGCCTGCTGGCCGACGGCCTGGCCCGCACCGCGCGCGACAGCGCACGCCAGAAGCGCATGCTGGAAGCCTACTTCTCCCCGTCCATCGCCCGGCAGATCCTCGATTCCGGCACCGACATCATGGAAGGCCGGGGCGTGGACCTGTCCATCCTGTTTTCCGACATCGCCGGGTTCACAAACTTGAGCGACCACATGGAACCCGCCGAGGTGCAACGCTTCCTGGGCGAATACCTGGAGGAGATGACCGCCTGCGTCTTCCGTCACAACGGGGCCGTGGACAAGTTCATGGGCGACGGCATCATGGCCTTCTTCGGCTACCCCGAAGCGCCCGGCGTGGACTCCGTGGAAAACGCCCGGCGCTCCGCAGTGGCCGCAGTAAGCGCAGCCGTGGATATGCAGGCCGCCCTCAAACGCCTCAACGCACGCTGGCGCTCCCAAGGCCGCAACGAAATCCGCATCCGCATCGGCGTCAACACCGGCCACTGCGTCGTGGGCGACATGGGCTCCAAGACGCGCCGCGAGTTCACCCTGCTCGGCCGTAACGTCAACCTCGCTCAACGCCTGGAATCCAACGCGCCCAAAGGCGGCGTGCTGCTCTCCGCCCGCACCGCCGCCCTGGTCCAAGACCACTTCAACTTGAATGAGCACGCGCAGATCAAGGCCAAAGGCTTCGACCAGGAGGTCGAGGTCTGCTCAGTGCGCCTACCCGAGACCGAGGAATAACCACCTGCACCAGGGGGCGTTGCCCCCTGGACCCCCACCAAAGGGCCTGAGGCCCTTTGGAATCCCCATAGCGCCGAAAGCTCTGTTTCAGGAGGAACCTGAAACAGAGCTTTCGGCTTTCTTTGGGGGAACCACGGGAGAGCGTCTTGCTCCTGGCCTCTTCACCAACCCTCTTAAAAGGGCCAACCGTGCGCGAGTTTTTGAGCGTCCCCGCTCAAAAACTCGCGCACATTGCCAGGGCCAGCCAAGCCGACGCCCCTGCCCAGGCCAACCCCGGCCCAGGCCAATGGGGGGGGTCCGGGGGCCTCAGGCCCCAGGCCGCCGGAGGCATCCCAGGTCTTTGTCTTAGCCTTGCTTGTAGGCCAGGGCGGCGCGGACGAAGTTGGGTGCCCAGTGGGGCGTGCCGAGGGCGTGGATATGCGTGTAGGAGGCGAAGGTATTGTTCAGGACGAGACCGTCGCGTTTGCCTATCATGCCTTGTCCGCGCAGCATTTTGAGGGCTGTGGGCGGCGCAAGGGTGGGCAGGGCGGGGTCCATGCAGGCGGAGTAGTGGAACTCGTGTCCGGTGATGTGCGCGCCCAACGGGTGGAAGGGGTTTTCGACCTCCACGAGGGCCTCGACGTAGCCCAGGCCTTGGGGCCGGGGGCACAGCCGCGTGGCCAGGGGGAAGACTCCGGCCAGGTCATGGGCGCCGTTGCAGCCGTCCTGGTCAAGGGCGAGGCTTTGGCAGAGGTACATGAAGCCGCCGCATTCGGCGTAGATGGGCAGCCCGGCTTGTGCCAGGGCGCGCACGCGGTGGCGCGCACTTGTATTGGCGCTGAGCGCTTCGGCCTGGGTTTCGGGGAAGCCGCCGCCGAGGTACAGGCCGTGGATGTCGGGCCAGGGCGCGGGGTCGAGCAGGCTCAGGCGAACGAGTTTCGCCCCGGCGCATTCCAGGGCCTGGAGATTTTCGGGGTAGTAGAACCACAGGGCGGCGTCGAAGACGTAGCCGATGGTCGGGGCCTGGGCTGGGGAGACGACGGACGCGGGCCAGGGCACGCTTTGGGCCTTTTCCAGGCTGGGCGCGCTCTGGGCGATGGCGAGGATGCGGTCAACGTCGACGCTGGCCTCGATAGTGTCGGCGATGGCGTCGAGCGCCTGTTCGCGCCCCGCGTGCTCCTGGTCGGACACGAGGCCCATGTGGCGTTCGGGGATGGGGTTTCGCGCGGATTTTGGCAGCGCGCCCAGCACCGGCACCCCGGCCAGGCCCTCAATGCATTCTTTCAGGATGTTGCGGTGGCGCTCGCCCGCGGTGCGGTTCAGGATGACCCCGGCGAGGTTGAGGCCGGGCTCGAAGGCGCGGCATCCGGCCACGATGGCGGCGGCGGTGCGGGTCATCTTGGTGGCGTCGAGGACGAGGATGACGGGAGCGCTAAGTTGCCTGGCCAGTTCTGCGGTGGAGCAGGTGCCCTCGAAGTCCTTGCCGTCGAACAGGCCGCGGTTGCCCTCGACGATGGAGATGTCGGCGTGCGCGGCCTTTTCCTGGAACAGGGCGCTGATGACGCCTTGCGGGAACAGGAAGGGGTCGAGATTCGTGGCCGTGGCCTTGGCCGCGTGGGACAGCCAGGAGGCGTCGATGTAGTCCGGGCCCTTCTTGAAGGGCATGACGGCCAGGCCGCGGCGGGCAAAGGCGCGGGCCAGCCCTGCGGAGACGAAGGTCTTGCCGGAGCCGCCGGAAAGTCCGGCAAGGATGATGCGGGGGAAGGCTGTCATGTGGCTTTGGCCTGACTGGTGCTGTGCTGCGGCGAAAACGAGAAAAGCCTTGCCCATTGCCTGGGCAAGGCCCCTCGAACTCAGCCTTGAGGCGGGAGGAGTTTAGTCCTCGCCGTCGGCGTGCTTGCCGGCGCCAGACAGGCCGTACATGGAAGTACTGCCGCTGGACCAGAACACGAGGACTTCCTCGTTGATCATGCCGGTGAGGATCTTCTTGACGTCGCGGCCTTTCTCGTCGGGGAAAAGGGCGGTGAAGTCGTTGAAGTAGAACTTGCTCTTGGTTTTGGCCTTGGAGTTGCAGAACTCGATGATCTTGGCCTTGGCTTCTTCGTAAACGAGCGCCATGGTGTTGCCCCTTTTTGTTGTGAGGGGCGCGAAGGTTGCCCTCCGCGCCCCGTTGTCAGTCTGTGGCTAGAACTTAAACTGGGTGGTCTGGCGCCAGGTGTAGTACGCCGGATCACGGAAGTCGTCGATCAAGTGAGCCGAGAACTCCAGGCCGCACTTCTCGAAGAAGCGCTCCCAACCGATGCGGTTGGCCCAGTCGCCCAGGCGCTCGTACTTGCGGGCGTCGGCGGCGTAGGTGTCGAGGATCTTCTTGATGACCTTGGTCATTTTCGGCCAACGCGGGGGCTCGTTGGGGATGAAGGGCACGACGACCTTGGAGAACTTGGGGGTCGTCATACGGTTGCTGATCTTGCCGCCGACCATGATGGCGATGCCGTCACCGGTCTTGTCGGCCAAGGGCATGGCCGGGCACATGGTGTAGCAGTTGCCGCAGAACATGCAGCGCTCGTTTTTCACGGCGACGGTGTTGATCTGCTTGCCCTGGAACTCGATCTTGGTCGGGCGGATGGCGCCGGTGGGACAGGCTGCGACGGCCAGGGGCACTTCGCAGATGTTGTCAACGCTCTCGTGGTCGATGATCGGGGGCTTGCGGTGGATGCCCAGGATGGCGATGTCGGAGCAGTGCACCGCGCCACACATGTTCAGGCAGCAAGCCATGGAGATGCGCACGGGGGCGGGCAGACGCATGTTCTGGAACTCTTCGAACACCACGTCCATGGTCGCCTTCACGGTGCCGGAGGCGTCCGTGGCGGGCGTGTGGCAGTGGATCCAGCCCTGGGTGTGCACGATGTTGGTGACGCCGGCGCCGGTGCCGCCAACGGGGAACTTGTTGGAACCGCCAGCGAACTTGCGGGCGTTCAGGTCGGCCTTGAGGGCCTTGGCGTCCTCAAGGGTGGGGACCATGAACTCGATGTTGTTGCGGGTGGTGAAGCGCAGGTGGCCACCGCAGTACTTGTCGGCGATGTCGCAGATCTCGCGGATGTGCGTGACGGACATGAGGCGAGCGCCGCCGCAACGGACGGTGTAGACCTTGTCGCCGGAGAGGCCGACGTGCAGCAGCATGCCGGGCTCAATGATCTCGTGGTAGTCCCAGGCGCCTTTGTTCTTGGCCAGGACCGGGGGCAGGAAGTCGGTGAAGTGACGCGGTCCGATGTCGGTGATGCGTCCCTCCATCGGTTTCGCGGGATTGTATCCGGAAGAAATAAAAGCCATGATGTTTCCTCCTGTCCTACTTATTTCTGGTGTCTGGAGCGGTAATCGGAGATCTCACGCTGCCAGCCGCCTTCCACTTCGTCTTCCTTCCAGAAGATGTAGGGGTTGTGGCGGGGTTCCTTCACGTGGCGCGGATCAGCCTTGGTGCCGGTAACTTCAAGCAGCTTGGCGAAGCCGAGGCGCTTCAGTGTCTCACCGATGCGCTCGCGGTTCTTGCCTTCTTCCATCCACCAGTCCCAGGTGGCTTCGATGAATTCCTTGACTCCAGCGTAGTCGTCGTCGACCTTGATGAAGGGGATGGCAAGCGAACCCATCTGCGGGCCGTCGAGGATCGGGGCCTTGGCGCCGACCAGGATGGACACGCCGCGGTCGTTGCCGATCTTGAGCGCGCGGGGCATGACGCAGATGCAGTGCATGCAGCGGACGCATTCCTTGTTGTTGATCTCCAGCTTGCCGCCTTCAAAGCGGATGCACTGGCTGGGGCAACGCTCAACGACTTCCTTCTGGATGTCGAACTTGCCCCAGTCGCGACCGGAGTAAGCGCCGGCGTTGGGGGCGAATTCGCCACCGACGTAGGCAGCCACGGCCTTCTGGTCGACACGGATCTCGTCGCGCCAGGTGCCGATGAAGCTCATGTCGGAGCGGGCGATGGCGGCCACGCAGCCGAGCGAGCAGCCGTCGAACTTGAACTTGAACTTGTACGGGAAGGCCGGGCGGTGCAGCTCGTCCTGGTACTCGTTGGTCAGGTTGTAGCACATTTCCTGCGAATCGTAGCAGGCGTACTCACAACGGCTCTCGCCGAGGCAGCAGGCCGGGGTGCGCAGGTTGGAGCCCGAGCCGCCCAGGTCGTTGTTCATGTTGTGGGTCACTTCCCAGAAGATCTCTTCGAGCTGGGGAGTGCTGGTGCCCAAAAGCACGATGTCGCCGGTGGCGCCGTGCATGTTGGTCAGGCCGGAGCCGCGCAGTTCCCACAGGTCGCAGAGCTGACGCAGGAAGTCGGTCTTGTAGTACATGCCGGAGGGCTGGTTCAAGCGCACGGTGTGGAAGTGGGCCACGCCGGGGAACTTCTCGGGCTGGTCGCAGTAGCGACCGATGACGCCGCCGCCGTAACCGAACACGCCAACGATGCCGCCATGCTTCCAGTGGGTCTCACCTTCGACATAGGACAGCTCCAGGACACCCAGCAGGTCGTCCGGGCACTCCGCAGGGATCTGGAAGTCGATTCCCTTCGGATTCGCGTATCTGTGTGCTACTTCCTGCTTGATGTCGGACACAAAGCTGGGCCACGGGCCGCTTTCCAGCTGGTCCAACAAGGGGGTTTTGTGTTTCGCCATTCCCTTAACCTCCGTTGTTTGATTAATGATGTTGCCACACTCCAAGAACCATCCAGCCCTTGCCCGCTGGCGCGCGGGCTCTGCCGAATGCCTTTTCCTCCATCGTGCGAATCGCCTAGAGAACGAATTGGCGGGATAAATCCCGCCCCGTCCAAGTCCAGCGCATGATTGCTGTTCTGTTACGGAAAATCCACCGTCTTTGTCAACATAAATCCGGTAAAACACACTCTCCGGCAAGCATTACTCCTCCCCTGCGACCTTCTCCAGCCGCACCGGCGGGTTGCTTTCCGGCCCACGCCAGGGTAAGCAGCGGTTCCCGATGACTGGCATTTCTGTACTGCAAATCCTTGAACACAGGCAATCAAAATTTTGAAAACTGCAGCCGATCCCACCGATGCCTCCTGCCGCCGCTGCGGCACCTGCTGCCAAAAGGGCGGCCCGGCCCTGCACGACCAGGACATGCACCTGTTCGAGGGCCAGGGTGCGCTCAGCCTGGCCATGGTGGTCACCCTGCGCGCAGGCGAGCTGTGTTTCGACCAGCCCAAGGGCCGCCTGCTGCCCCTGACCGCCGAGGTGCTCAAGCTGCGCGGCGGCACGGCCAGCGCCCACCGCATCACCGGAGGCAACGGCTGGGCCTGCGCGCTCTTGACCCAGCCCGGCAACGCCTGCGCCCTGTATGACCGCCGCCCGGAAGAGTGCCGCGTGCTGTCCTGCCAGGACACCGCGCCCCTGGCCGCCATGTATGAGTCCGGGCGGCTCACCCGCGCCGATTTCCTGCCCGCCGGGCACGGCCTGCTCGCCGTCATGGCCGAGCACGAGGCCCTGGTCCCGGTGGCGCGCATAGCCCCCCTGGCCGCGCTCCTGCGCACAGGCGGCGTGGAGTCGCTGGACGCCCAGGACGAGCTGACGCGCATGGCCCTGGCCGACCGCGCCTTCCGCACGGGCCTGGCCGAGCGGGCTGGCATCGGGCCGGAGTTCCACGAATTTTTCCTGGGCCGCGACGCCAGTGTGCTGTTCGCCGCAGCCGGGCTGTCCCTGCGCCCCGACGCCCGCACCGGCCTGCGCGTGCAGGCCGACCCCCTGGGCCAGTCGACGCCTTCGCCAGCGCCCCTGCCACCTCAGCCGGAGAACACGCCATGAAAGACCAGCTCGGCCTCTACTACTATCCCAACCCGCAGCACCCGGAGGCGCGCATGTACGTGCGCCGCTTCGGCGGCCGCGTGGAGTTCCGCATGTGGCACCAGGGCGACCAGAGCGTGTGGGACAAGCACAACTGGCTGCCCTATGAGGTCATCGCGCAGGCCGCGGCCATGTTCAAGGCCAGCGGCAAGGCCAGCGACCCCACCAGCCTGTACGACGTCAGCGTGGCCGAGCGCCTGCTGGCCGACGAATAGCCGAAAGCCCGCACAGGGCCTTCAAGGAGACTCACGATGACCCAATGGTGGCACTGGGCGGGCTTCAACCTGCTCGTCCTCGTTCTCCTGGCCTTTGACCTGGGCGTGCTGCACCGCGACCACCACAAGGTCAGCATCAAGGAATCCCTCTGGCTCAGCTTCGGCTACTTCGTGCTGGCCCTGTGCTTTTCCGGGGTCATCTTCCACTTCGAGGGCCGCCAGGCCGGGTATGAGTTCCTCACCGGCTACCTCATTGAAAAGAGCCTGAGCATCGACAACATCTTCGTGTTCGTGCTCATCTTCGCCCACTTCCAGGTGCCCGCCAAATCGCAGCACACGGTGCTGTTCTGGGGCATTCTGGGCGCGCTTATCATGCGCATGAGCCTGATCCTGGCTGGCTCGGCCATCTTGAACGCCTTCCACTGGGTCATCTACATCTTCGGGGGCTTCCTCATCGTCACCGGCATCAAGATGCTCATGACCATCAACGACGAGCCGGACCTCTCCGGCAACCGCGTGACGAAGTTCATGCGCAAGCACTTCCGCGTCACCGCGGACTACGTGGGCGAGCGCTTTTTCCAGCGCCAGGCCGGGAAGCTCTTCATCACCCCGCTTTTGATCGTGCTGGTGCTGGTGGAGGTCTCCGACGTGGTCTTTGCGCTGGATTCCATCCCGGCCATCTTCGCCATCACCAAGGATCCCTTTCTGGTCTACACGTCCAACGTCTTCGCCATCCTGGGCCTGCGGGCGCTGTTCTTCGCGCTGGCGGGCATCATCCACCGCTTCCATTTCCTGAAGTACGGGCTGTCCATCGTGCTGGTGGTGGTGGGGCTTAAGATGGTCATCAACGGCTACTTCGGCCCGGTGATCCCGACGGAGGCGGCGCTGCTCCTGACGCTGCTGATCATCGGCGGCTCGGTGGTGCTCTCGCTGGCCCGCACGCGCAAGCTGGCGCCCGAGGCAGCAGCGGAGGAGGCCTTCACGGGCTGGGTGCCCCTAAGCCCGGCCAAGGAAAAGCCGCAGGACAAGGACGCCGGGAAATAGCCCCCGGCTGAAGAATGCAGTCCGCCCGTGCGGCCCGGCTCAAGTGCGCGGGTGGAGCAGCGTTTTTTGCAATTGCTGGAGTGAATCTGCCTTTAAGCCCCGCCGCTGTCCGATGGATGGTGGCGGGGCTTGTCATTTATGCCCACGTAAACGCCCGCCCGTTGACATCCCGGCCCGCGCGCCTATCCTGAACCGATCAGGAAACCGCAACCCCAAGACGGGAGGGACCGCCATGCGCAGGGCCATCAAAGACATCTACAGGGGCGAGGGCGTCACCGAGGGCGCTGGCGTGCGCCTGCACCGCATGTTCGGCTACTACGAGGCCCCGGCCTTTGACCCCTTCCTCATGCTCGACGACTTCCGCGCCGACAACCCGGCGGACTTCCTCAAAGGCTTCCCCTGGCACCCGCATCGCGGCATCGAGACCATCACCTACGTGCTCAAGGGCGACGTGGAGCACGGCGACAGCATGGGCAACCAGGGCGTCATCTCCTCCGGCGACGTGCAGTGGATGACCGCAGGCAGCGGCATAATCCACCAGGAGATGCCCAAGGGCGACGCGCACGGCTCCATGCACGGCTTCCAGCTCTGGGCCAACCTGCCAGCAACCCAGAAGATGATGCCCCCGCGCTACCGGGGCATCACGGCGGCGGACATCCCCGAGGTGGCGCTGCCTGGCGGCGTGCGCGTGAAGGTCATCGCGGGCGAGCTGGGCGGCGTGCGCGGCCCCATGGAAGAGATCGTCATCGACCCGGAGTACCTGGACTGCGCAGTGCCCGGCGGCGTTGAGTTCACGCATCCCACCCGGCGCGGGTACACGGCCTTTATCTACGTCATCGGGGGGCAGGGGTTGGTGAACGGCACGCCCGTGGTCGACCGCACCCTGGTGCTGTTCGAGGACGGCGACGAGCTGGCCGTGCAGGGCGAGGGCGACGGCGTGCGCTTCCTGCTGCTCACGGGCCAGCCCCTGGGCGAGCCCATCGCCTGGCGCGGCCCCATCGTCATGAACACGCAGGAGGAGATCCAGACGGCCTTCCGCGAGTATCAGGACGGGACGTTCGTTAAGTAAGGAGCGTCAAACGGAGAGCGGCCCGTATTGGCGGACGGAAGGGGTGGACAGAAGGGGTGGACGTAAAGCGCGAATGGAAGGGGCTGGCGAAAAGCTACTCGCCGCCCTCTCCCACCGCCTTGAGCCGCACCCAGGCAGTGAACAGCGCCAGCCCGAAGAGCACGGCGTCGCGGCCGATGTAGTAGAGCATGGAGACCGGTTCCGCGCCGGGGTCGGCGGGCTTGGTGGAAAAGCAGCCGCAGCCCACGTCGATGCCGCGCGCCCAGCTCACGATCATCAGCAGCCAGAACGCCCCGAACAGCCCGGCGGTCAGCGTTGCCGCGCCCTCGCTCCAGAACCCGGACACCAGGCTTAGGCCCAGCGCCAGCTCCAGCCACGGCAGCCAGATGGCCACCGGGTTGATGAGCGCGTCCGGCAGGACATGGTAGCCCTTGACGATGGCTGCGAAGTCCTGCGGGTGCAGCAGCTTGTCCGCGCTGGCGTAGAACAGCACCAACGCCAGGGCGAAGCGCAGCGCGAAGTCCGCAGCGCGCGCGGGCACAGGCATCAGTTGGTGCAGTCGGTGCACAGCTTGTCCTGGCCGTTGGCCTTGGCTGGGGTGGCGGTGCTCATCTGGGGGGCCTTGCTCAGCCGGGGGGCCTTGGCCTTGCTCAGCGGGGAGGACGCGGTCCTCTCGGGCGCGAGCTGGGCCTTGGTGGCCGGGGCCGCAGCGCCCGGAGTGGTCGGCGAACTCGGAGCGCCGTCAACGCCCTTGGCCACGGGCAGCTTCTCGGCCTGCCACAAGGACCAGCCGTTCTTCAGCACGTAGACGTTCTTGACTCCGGCCTCGCGCAGGTGCTTGGCCAGGGCGTGGCTCAAGGGGCATCCCGCGCCGTCGCAATAGGCGATGACCGCGTCCTTGCCCGCCAGCCGGGGCTTGATGTCCTGGAATTCCGAGGCGAAATTGCGCACCGGCAGGTTGATGGCCCCCTGGATGTGGCCCAGCTGATACTCGAAATCCGAGCGCGCATCGAGGAACACGGCGCGGCCGGACAGGAACAGCATGGCGGCGTCCTTGAGCGCGATCTCGCCGCTGGCCTCGGTGAGCTGCACGGCGCTGGGCGCGGGCTTGGCTGCGGCCTGGGCCAGGGGCAGGCCATCGGGCCGGGCGGCGTTGACGCCGAAGGCGAAGAGCGCGGACAGGGCCAGTAGGCCCAAAGACTGGCCGAGGATTCTTGGAACAAGGCGCATGATGCTCTCCAGTGCTGGTGAACTCTGAGCGCGGCCCCGAACGTCAGAGGGTGGAACCGCGCAGTCCGGCTTCTACGCCAAGCTCCGGCGAAAGGCAATTTCTGGCAGCAGGGCGCCCTATCCCACCAGGATGAGTGCAGCGCCCAGCGCGCCGCAGGCCAGAACCAGGTAGTGCACCCCGGTGTTCCAGCGCCACAGGGCCAACGCGCAGGCCAGGGCCACGGCCACGGCGAAGGCGTCCAGCCCCCCCGCAAAGCCAATGCCGCCCACGAACCCGGCGCCGCCTGCTGCCTTGGGCCAGAAGGTGGCCAGGGCGAAGACCACGCCGAGCTTCAGGATCACCCCCACCACCGCCGCCGTGATGCCCGTGAGCGCGGCCCGCAGCCGGGGGTTGGCGGTGAGGGCCTCGATGAACGGCGCGCCCGCCAGCACCAGCAGGAAGCTCGGCAGAAACATGCCGAAGGTGGTCAAGAGCCCGCCCAGGATGCCCGCCGTGAGCGGGGTGAGCGCGCCCGGATGGTTCCAGGCCGTGAGGAAGCCCACGTACTGCGTGACCATGATCAGCGGGCCGGGCGTGGTCTCGGCCAGGCCCAGGCCCAGCACCAGCTGCTCCTGCCCCACCCAGCCCAGGCGCATGGCCATGTCCGAGACGTAGGACAAGACCGCGTAGGCCCCGCCGAAGGTCACGAAGCTGGCGCGGGAGTAAAAGCTCAGGATTTTCGGCAGCAGCGAGTCCGGCCCGGACAACAGGTACACCGGCAGGGCCACGGCCAGCCACAGGGCCAGGCCCACGCCGCCCACGCGGGCCAGGTGCCGCCAGGGCCGGGCAGCGGGCGCGGCGGCCAGGTCCTCGGCCACGTCATCGGGCTCGCACACGCCTTTGGGGCAAAAGATGTCGGGCCGCACCTGGCCCAGCCACAGGCCCAGGAGCCCGGCGGCCACCACGATGCCCGGAAATTTGAGCCGCAGCGCGTAGCCCATGAGGAAGCTGGCCGCAGCAAAACCATAGAGCACCGGGTGCTTCAGGGATTTCTTGGCGATGCGCCACACGGCCTGGGCCACGATGGCCACCACCGCCCCGGCGATGCCCCGGAACACGCCCTGGATGAGCGGCACCCCGCCGTGGGCCGCAGCCAGCCAGGAGAGCGCGAGCATCAGCACCACGGACGGCAGCAGGAAGAACAGCCCGGCCACGATGCCGCCGGTATAGCCGTGCAGGCGCCAGCCCAGGTACACGGCCAGCTGGTGCGCCTCGGGCCCGGGCAGCAGCATGCAGAAGCCCAGGGCGCGCTGGAAGAGCTTCTCCCGCACCCAGCCGCGCTCGTCCACGATGTCCTTGTGCATCATGGCGATCTGCCCGGCCGGGCCGCCGAAGTTGATGAAGCCCAGGCGCAGCCAGTAGCGGAAGAACTCGCGGAAAGCGGGTTGCGCGACAGGCTGATCGGTCGGGCCGGATGCGCTGCCGGTGGGGGGGGGCGGGGTGTCCATATGCTCCCTGTGCGCTGCGCGGGACGCTTTAGCCTTTCTTGTCCAAGGCCTGCCAGGCCTCAAGCCCGCCCTCGACGAAGCGGGCCTTGACCCCGCGCTCATCAAGCGCCGCCTGCACGCTCTGGCTCACCGAGCCGCCGCGCACGCAGTAGACAACCACGTCAGCCCCCTCGGGGATGCCGCCCGCCCAATCCTCCAGGAGCGCCGGGGCGCGCCAGTCCGCGCCGGGGATGCCCTCCGGGCCGCCCTCATGGTCGTCAACCCGTCGCACGTCTATGACCAGCGGGGGCGTGGCCGAGGCCATCTCCTGCCGCAATTCATCCGGGGTCACGGTATTCTTGCTCATTGTTGCTCCCATTGTTTGCTATGCGGAGGCCGCACGGTCATCGGCGCTGTCGCCTTCATTATCCTTTGAGAGGTCATCCAGGCTCACCCCGGCCAGAAACACCGGGATCGCCGCCAGCAATACCACGGCGAGCACCGCAAAGGCCAGCCGGAAATCCAGCCATGCCACGAGCACCCCGCCCAGGATGGGGCCAGAGGCGTGGCCCACGTCGAAGATGGTGCCGAAGGTGCCCATTGCCGCGCCGTAATGGCGCTTGCGGCATAGGTCGGCCACCAGGGCCGCCGAGGACGAGGTAACGAGCGCCTCGCCCAGGCCGAAGACCAGCGCCGCCGCGGCCAGAGTCCAGAAACTCGCGAGCCAGGGCACCGCCGCCAGCCCCAAGGCGCAGCAGGCCAGACCCACGGTGATTGGAGCCTTGCGCCCGTGGATATCGCCAAGCCGCCCCAAAACGGGCTTGGCCACCATGGTCACCGCGATCTGCACGGCCCAGAGCATCCCGGCCTCCAGTTCGTTCAGCCCCGCACGGGTCACTGCGTACACAGGCAGAAAGGCCTCCAGAGCGCCCATGCCCATGTTCTGCACGCCCTCCATGGCCGAGGTCAGCAGCACCCGGCGGTCGGCCACCACCTCACGGATACCCTGGCGGAACTTCGCCAACCGCTCGGCCAGGCTGGCCCCGGTGGAGGCATGGACCTCCGGCCCACGCAGGAGCCACAGGCCAAGCAGCAGCGCAGACATTCCCGCCGCTCCGCTGACCAGGAAGACCAGCCGGAAGTCCCACAGGCCGGGGGCGGGAGCGCCCGGCGCGTGGTGCAGTATGAAGCCACCCAGGGGCGCGCCCAAAAGCGTGCCGACGATCATCACCGAGGAAAACCAGGAGAGCATCTCGCCCCGGCGCTCGCCCGCCATCTCGGCCACCACGGCCATGGCCACGGGTCCATAGATGGCCGTCGCCAGGCCATGGATGAAGCGCACGGCCACCAGTGCTTCGTAGTTGGTGATGAAGAGGTAGGCGAAGGGCAGCAGGCCGAACACGAACAGCCCGGCCAGCATGGTGTGCTTGCGGCCCACAACGTCGGACAGCGCCCCGGCGGGCATCTTGAAGATGATGCCCGTAACCGTGGAGATGCCCACGGCCAAGCCCACGGCCTCCGGCCCGGCGCCCAGAAAGAGGGCGAACAGCGGCAGCACCGGATTTCTGGCCAGGGCGTATGAGAACCGGGCCAAGAAGCCCACTGCGTTTATGCCCGTCATGGCGGAAAGAGGATGCATGGCGCCCTCGCCGTTGAATGATGCTCCGGTAACCACAAGACCGGTTCCTGCGTCTTGCTTTGATTGGACGTGGAGAAAGCCGAGGCTTGAGCGCCCGAACTATTGCGAACTCTAGCATACCACGCGACGCCAAGGCCAGATGAAATCCCCGTTCAGCAAGCCCGGCCTCCACACGGCGCAACACCTTGCACGAATTTGTGCCAATTCCTGCACAGAACTGACAGCATCCCCCTGAATTACAGGCATTTTCGTCAAAGTTTTGTTGGCACGGTTCTCGCTTTGAGGTGACATTGTGCAGCAAGACCGGACTAACGTTCAAACCAATAGTTAGTATATGCAACAATCAGTAGACAAAACCACCCCCTCGCCAGACATCCGCCACTGTTCCGAGGCCCTGCTGGCCCTGACCCCGGCGCTCATGCAGGCACTGCGGCTGAGCATGCGCGGCGGGCTCGTGCCCGAGCTCTCGGTGCCGCAGTTCCGCGTGCTCGTACACGCCTGCCTGCGCCCTGGGGCAACCCTGAACCAGCTGACAGAGCCCCTGGGCGTGTCCACGGCCACGGCCTCGCGCATGGTGGAGACCCTCGTGTTGCGCGGTCTTTTGGCGCGCAGAACAGGCGTGGTCGACCGCAGGCAGGTGTCCATCGCCCTGACTCCGGCAGGCCAGCGCGTGCTGGATAATGCCCACACCCTGGCCCTGGCGCAGTTTGATGCGCAGCTTGCGGGGCTGGATGCGGCGTCCCTGTCCGCGCTTTCCACAGCCTTTGACGTGCTGACCACAATTTTCGCGGCCGGGGCCACCCCCTGGACCGCCGTGGCCGAACACCCTGAAATCGCCTCCCAGGAGTGCCTCTAGATGTCTACCCTCACCGATAAAAGGCCCCTCAAGCTCGCTGCGGCGGCCCTGCTGATCCTGGCCCTGGCGGGCGGGGCGTACTCCTTCCTGCGCGGCGGCAAGCAGACCGAGAGCTACCGCACGTCCAAAGCCGCGCGCGGCACGCTCAGTTCCACAGTCACCTCCTCGGGCACCATCAACCCCGTGGTCAGCGTCAGCGTGGGCGCGGCGGTTTCGGGCACCATCAAGGAGCTTTTCGTGGACTTCAACTCCCCGGTGAAGAAGGGCCAGGTCATCGCCCAGATCGACCCGGCCACCTTCCGCGCCCAGGTGGAGCAGAGCAAGGGCAACTACCTGGCCGCCCAGGCCAACATGGAAAAGGCCAAGGTGACCCTGGCCGACGCGACCCGCACCATGAACCGCTACAAGGATCTGGTGCGCGACGGCTCGGTCTCGGTGAGCGACTACGACACCTACGCCACCGCCGCCGCCTCGGCCAGAGCCGCCCTTGGCGCCGCTCAGGGCTCCATGGCCCAGGCCAAGGGCAGTTTTGATCAGGCCAGGACCAACCTCGACTACGCCACCATCCGCTCGCCGGTGGACGGCATCGTCATCTCGCGCGCGGTGGACGTGGGCCAGACCGTGGCCGCCAGCTTCACCACGCCCACCCTGTTCACCATCGCCCAGGACCTGACCAAGATGCAGATTTACGCCACGGTGGACGAGTCGGACATCGGCAAGGTGCATGAGGGCGGCAACGCCACCTTCACCGTGGACGCCTACCCCGAGGCCCGGTTTAACGGCACCGTGACCCAGGTGCGCAACGCCGCCACCACGGTCTCAAACGTGGTCACGTACACGGTGGTCGTCGGCGTGGACAACTCCGAGCTGAAGCTCAAGCCCGGCATGACGGCGAGCGTCACCTTCGTGTCCAACACCCGCGAGAATGCCCTCAAGATCCCCACGGCGGCCCTGCGCTTCCACCCCAAGGACGCGGACGGGAAGAAGGTGGAGACGGCCCGGCTGGATACCGGAAAGAAGCGCGTCTACACCCTGCAAAACGGCATGCTCAAGGACCACGTCATCACGGTGGGCATCGGCAACGACAAGGAGACCGAAGTCACTGGCGGCGATCTGGCCGAGGGCGCGGACATCGTGCTGGAGGCCCTGGGCCTGAGCAGCGCTGCGGCAAAGACGACCACCAACCCCATGGGCTCGGCCAGAGGCCCCGGCATGGGACCGCCGCGCTAGGCTGGGGGATCGTGGCATGAACGCTATCGTCCGCATTGAAGGCATCACCAAGGTCTACCAGATGGGCGAGGAAACCGTGCACGCCCTGCGCGGGGTGTCGCTCACCGTCAGCCAGGGCGAGTTCGTGGCCATCATGGGCTCCAGCGGCTCCGGCAAATCCACCTGCATGCACATCCTGGGCTGCCTGGACCGCCCCACCAGCGGCCAGTATGTCCTGGACGGAGTGGCCGTGGAGAACATGGGCAAGAACGAGCTGGCCGAGATCCGCAACAAGAAGCTGGGCTTCGTGTTCCAGGGCTTCAACCTGCTCTCGCGCACCAGCGCGCTGGACAACGTCGAGCTGCCGCTTGTCTACGGCGGGATGCCGCCCAATAAGCGCCGCCAGTGCGCCATGGAGGCCCTGGATATGGTGGGCCTGGGCGAACGCGCTGGGCACCTCTCCAACCAGCTCTCCGGCGGACAGCAGCAACGTGTGGCCATAGCCCGCGCCCTGGCGGGCAACCCGGCCCTCATCCTGGCCGACGAGCCCACCGGCAACCTGGACTCGCATATGAGCGAAGAGATCATGGACATCTTCAAGAACCTTAATTCAAAGGGCAAAACGATCATCATGGTGACCCACGAGCCGGACATCGCCGCCCATGCCAGCAGGCGCATCACCTTCAAGGACGGCCTCATCATCGATGACACCGGCCCGGCGGTCATCCCCTTCCCCGGGGCGGAGGCCTAGGTGGACATCCTGCTGCCCATCAAAATCGCGGCCCGCGCCCTGCGCGTGAACCTCATGCGCTCGTTTCTGACCATGCTCGGCATCATGATCGGCATCGGCGCGGTCATCATCATGGTGGCCGTGGGCACCGGCGCCACCAAGCAGATCTCCGACCAGATCGCCACCATGGGCAGCAACCTCATCATCATCCTGCCCGGCAGCACCACCAGCAGCGGCGCGCATTCCGGCATGGGCTCCGCTCCGACCCTGACCTTCGACGACGTGAAGGCCATCCGCAGCGAATGCCCCGCCGTGCTGCGGGTGGCGCCAGAGCAGCGCGGCACGGCCCAAATGGTGGCGGCCAACATGAACTGGTCCACGGGCATCATCGGCACCACCCCGGATTTCCTGCTCATCCGCGACTGGAAGATCGCCAGCGGCCGCGAGATGACCGAGAACGACGTGGACATGGCCCAAAAGGTCTGCATCCTGGGCGCCACCGTGGCCGAGAATCTTTTTGGCGACGAGGACCCCGTGGGCAAGCAGGTGCGCATCAAGGGCGTGCCCTTCCAGGTCATCGGCCTGCTTGAGGCCAAGGGCCGCAGCGCCCAAGGCACGGACCAGGACGACACGGCGTTTCTGCCCGTGACCACGGCCCAGCGCAAGATCATCGGCAATGCCTTTCCCGGCACCGTCGGCCCCACTCTGGTGCAGGCCGTGAGCGAGGCCAAGCTGACCCAGGCCCAGGAGGAGATCCTGGCGCTTTTGGACCAGCGCCATCACGTGGGCGCCAACAAGGAGCGCGACTACACCGTGCGCAACCTCTCGGAAATCCTGGCCGTGGCGCAGCAATCGGCCAAGACCATGAGCATGTTGCTGGGCGCGGTGGCCTCCATCTCGCTCATCGTGGGCGGCATCGGCATCATGAACATCATGCTCGTCAGCGTCACCGAGCGCACCCGAGAGATCGGCATCCGCATGGCCATCGGGGCCAAGGAGCGCGACATCCTGCTGCAATTCCTGGCCGAGGCCGTGCTCTTGACCATGCTCGGCGGGTTCATCGGCATCGTGCTCGGCGTGGCCGGGGCCTACACCATCTCCGGCATCTTCGGCTGGCCCACGCTCATCTCCAGCCAGGCCATCGGCCTTGCCGTGGCCTTCTCCAGCGCCATCGGCATCTTCTTCGGCTTCTACCCGGCGCGCAAGGCCGCCGGACTGAACCCCATCGACGCCCTGCGCTACGAGTAGGGCCCACTTGCCCGAGGGGCGCGCAAAGCACAAAAGATGAGGCGGGACACCCCGCCTCTTCGCTTGTTCCATTCTTTCCGTGGGCTACTGGCCGCCGCCCTTGAAGCTGCCGACCTTGACGCGGGTGCCGCCGGTCTTGGCTGCGGCAAGGGCGAAGGTCAGGGCCGGGCGCAGGGTCCGCAGGTGTTGGCATGGGCGCATGAGCGCCTCCTTGCTTGTGCGGGGGGACTTTGTTCAAGCCATACCCGAAGCAGGCAAACCTGGCAATCTGGAAGCGGAAAAGGGCGCGCCGGTCCGTCCCTTGAGGAGGCTGGCCGGGAGATAGCGGACTAGTCGTCGCCTTTGTGGGGTGGGGTGGGGACCTGCGGATCCAGGTCGAGAACCTCCTCGCCACGGATGTAGTGCATGATGCGCGGGTGGTCCACGGCGTCCAGCAGGTTGGCGATGGCCCCGCGCAGACGCTCGGCCCCGCCCAGGGCGCAGCCTATGAGCTCGATCTCGCGCGCCAGGTCAAAGGGCGAGTTCAGCCTGCGCAGCATGGGCGTGGCCCCGGCCAGGATGCCCGCCTCCATGTCCTCCTTGACCAGCTCCAGGCAGTTCTTGATCACCGACAGGGCGTTGTTGCCCACGTGCGCCATGCCTCCAGAGGCTTTGGCCAGGGCGTCGCGGCCCACCTCCAGGCGCGAGCCCACGGTGAGCGAGACGATGCGCGAGCAGTCGGCCAGGAACTGGTGGTCGTAGCCGCTGAAGAACCCCTCGGAGCGCGAATAGAGCATGATCAGGCCGAAGGGGCGGGTGTCGTGCCCGCGCAGGATGAAGGCCAGGCGCGAGCGGTAGCCCTCCTGGTAGGCCACGCAGTCGTAAGACTCGCCCCCGCGCTCGGAGCTCATGAGGTTGTTGGAGAGCACGTAGCTCCACTGCTTGCTGGCCACGGCCTGCATCACCGGGTGGCCGGGGATGTTCTCCTCCATGGCGCGCACCAGGATCGGCGTGCTCGCGCCATGCTGGGTGTTGGCCGCCACGTTGACCCACTCCTCATACTCGTCGCGCAGGCGACAGACAAAGAGGTCGGCTTCAAGCAGCTCGATGAGCACCTCGGCGCTCTGCTCCAGCACCTCCTCGGAGGTCTGGAACTCCCCGCCCACGTTGACCAGGGCGTAGGTGATCTGGACCATGAGCGACATGCGCTCGTGCGCCCGGCGCAGGAGCATAAATTTTTCGTCCAGGCGCAGCAGCTCGGCCTTGGCCTTGCCCCGGCGGCGCAGCCGGGCGGCCACGGGCCGGTCGAGCTTGGCGCGGATGTCGGTGAGCATGGGCAGGAGGTTGCGCCAGTCAAAGACCTTGGCCCGGGCGTCCACGAACTTGGGCGTCTGGTTGGCGGCGGCGAGCCCGGCCTTGATGGAGAGCAGGAGATCGCACAGGGCGCGGCGCACGGGGGCCGGGGCCGCAGCCATGATGTCCATCAACTCCTGGCGGATGGGCTGGGGCGGTACCGGGCAGGCCCGGGCGGCGGCGGATGCTGGCTTCTTGCTGCGGGGCATGCGGGTTCTCATTGCTTGCGCTTGGCGCGTATGCGTGGCGGAAATCGCCGCGCGGCATATCTCCTATAATCCGCCCGGAGAATTTGGCAAGCATTGTGCAGAAAGGAACGAGAGGGAACCAGTGGGCAAGAATGTCCAAGACGCCCGTTCCTACCCCGAAGCGCACCAGCTGCGCAGAACGGTGTTGACGCTGAACGGGCAACA
The DNA here is from genome assembly GCA_018817515.1 of Pseudomonadota bacterium. GTDB lineage: Bacteria > Desulfobacterota > Desulfovibrionia > Desulfovibrionales > Desulfovibrionaceae > Humidesulfovibrio. The sequence continues at coordinate 8,433 of JAHIUD010000051.1, read as the reverse complement.
GGATAGATATTTTTCACAATGGCATCAGGCTGGACGATACCAAGCCGCGCCAAGGGGAACCACACATGAAGCGACTGACCTTAGCCCTGTTCCTGCTGGTGCTCTTATGCGGCGCAGGGTCCGCCCAGGCCAACCTGATCACCAACGGCGACTTCGAGACCACGCCCTGGAACCTGAACAACGGGAGCTGGACGATCTACTCCACGCTGCAGGGCTGGAACCTCTACTCAGGCGAGGTCGAGGTCCAGAAGGGCATGTTCGGCAACAGCAACCCGACCAACTACGTCGAGCTCGACGCCAACAAAAACATCCGCATCGGCCAGAGCGTCAACCTGACCACGGGCGCCACCTACCAGCTTTCCTTCGACTATTTCAACCGCCAGCAAAGCACCACCTCCGGGTCCATGCAGGTGCTCATCGGCGACTACTCCTACGAAACCAGCGCCCTGGGCACCCAGTGGACGACCCTGACGACCTCCTTCGTGTACAAGGGCTCCTCGCCCAGCGAGATCCTCTACCTCCTCGGCACCGGCAAGAGCGACTCCTACGGCGCCCTGGTGGACAACATCTCCCTGCTTCAGACCAGCCCCACCCCGGTCCCCGGAGCCGTGTGGCTCTTGGGCTCGGCTCTGGTGGGCCTCATCGGCTTCAAGCGCAAGCGCAAGGCCTAGCATCCTTTTCTTGACTGTCCGCGGGGGCGGGGCCAATCTTGGCTCCGCCCTTTGCTTTTGTTCCGGCTTGATTAACGCAACCCCTTCCCAGGCGCGACGCCTGGCCGGGAAAGGAATACGGTGAGCATGATGGACGACAGACTGAGCGCGGGCCGCGAGGCTCTGGTCAAGCTGAATCCCAAGGCCGAGGAGAATCTGCGCCTGGCCTTTGGCGACATCGCCCCAGACATGGTGGAGATGGTCGTGGCCTTCGGCTATGGCGACATCATGGCCCGGCCCGGCCTGGGCCTGCCCGACCGGCAGGTGGCGACCATCGCGGCGCTCACCGCCCTGGGCAACGCCGAGCCCCAGCTTCGGTTCCACATCGACGGCGGCCTGAACGTGGGGTTGAGCCCACAGGAGGTGGTGGAGACCATCTACGTCACCACCGTGTTCGCGGGCTTTCCGGCGGGGTTGAATGCTCTGGCCTGCGCCCGCGCGGTGTTCCAGGAGCGCGGCCTAAAGCCCGACATCCCGCCCGCCCCAGCAGACTCCGCCCGCCACGAGCGCGGGCTGGCCGCGCTGGAGGCCACCAGCCGGGGCGCGGGCCAGGCCGTGGTGGACATGCTGGCCGACACCGCCCCGGACATGGCCCGCTTCATCCTGGACTTCTCTTACGGCGACATCATCTCGCGCCCGGGCCTCTCGCCCCGGCGCAAGGAACTGGCCATGATCGCCGCCAGCATCGCGCGCGGCACCATGCGTCCGCAACTGAAAGTCCACGTCAAGGCCGGGCTGAACGTGGGTCTGGCGCGCCAGGAAATCGTGGAGGTAGCCATGCAGATGGCGAGCTACGCAGGCTTCCCGGCGGCCCTGAATGGCCTGGCCGCAATCCGCGAAGCCTTTGAGGAGGCCGACGCAACCGGCTAGCAGCGCATACCGTTCGGCGCAAAAAAAGGGGGGACCAAAGCCCCCCCTTACATTTTCAGCAAAACGACGCTTTTGGCGCCAGCGCCCTACCCACCCAGATAGGCCTTCTTGACCTCCGGGTCGGCCAAAAGCTCTTCCGAGGAGCCGCTCGCCACGATCTCGCCGGTATCCAGCACGTAGCCCCGGTGGGCGAAGCGCAGGGCCAGGTTGGCGTTCTGCTCAATCAAGAGGATGGTCATGCCCTCCTGGTTCAGCACCTTGAGCGTGCGGAACATGTCGTACATCAGAAGCGGGGCCAGGCCCATGCTGGGCTCGTCGAGCATGATGAAGCTGCACTTGCTCATGAGCGCGCGGCCCACGGCCAGCATCTGCTGCTCGCCGCCGGAGAGCGACTCGCTGCGCTGCTTGCGGCGCTCGGCCAGGCGCGAGAACAGCGTGAACACGCGCTCGAAGTCCCGCTCGATGGCCTCGGCACCGTCGGTACGGGCGTAGGTGGCCAGCTTCAGGTTCTCCTCCACCGTGAGGTTGCCGAAAATCCTGCGGCCCTCGGGCACCAGCGCCATGTTCAGCTCGCTGACGATTTTGTGCGGCGGCATGTTCAGGATGCTCTGGCCCTTGAACAGGATGTCGCCCTCGATGACGCGCGGGGCCTCCGGGGGTGGCAGGCGGCAGATGGACAGAAGCGTCGTGGACTTGCCAGCGCCGTTGGCGCCGATCAAGGTCACGATCTCGCCCTCCTTCACGTCGAAGGAGATGCCGTGCAGGGCCTCGATATTGCCGTAGCGAACCTTGAGGTTCTTGACTTCGAGAAGCGTGTTCAAATCGTGTCGTCTCCCAGGTAGGCTTTGATGACCGCGGGGTTGTTCTGGATCTCCTCGGGCGTGCCATCGGCGATGGTGGCTCCGAAGTCCACGACCTTGATGCGCGTGCACAGGCTCATGACCACCTTCATCTGGTGCTCGATCATCCAGATGGTCACCGGGAAGGTGTCGTGGATCCAGCGCACCAGCTTGATCAGGCCCTCCACGTCGGCGGAGTTCAGGCCTGCGGCGGGCTCGTCGAGAAGCAAGAGCGAGGGCTTGAGGCTCATGGCCCGGGCGATCTCCACCCGGCGCTGCAAGCCGTAGGAGAGGTTGCGCGGCAGCTCCAGGGCGTACTCCTTGAGCTCCATGGCTTCCAGAAGCTCCCAGGCCACGCGCTCGATCTCCTTCTCGCGGATCATGTATTTCTTGGTGCGCAGGAAGCAGTCCAGCAGGCTGTAGCCCGCGCGGTAGTGCTGCGACACGCGGATGTTGTCCAGCACGGTCATCTCGCCCCAGAGGCGGATGCCCTGGAAGGTGCGCGCCACGCCCAGGCTGGTCACCTGGTGCGGACGCATGCCGCGCGTGTCGCGGCCGTTGATGGTGATTGCGCCCTCGCTCGGCTGGTAGAAGCCGGAGACGAGGTTGAACACCGTGGTCTTGCCCGCGCCGTTGGGGCCGATCAAGGCCACCATCTCGCGCTCGCCAAGCTCGATGTTGAAATCATTGACGGCGATGAGGCCGCCGAAGCGGCGCGTGAGTCCTTTTGCTTCAAGAAGGGGCATGCTCTCTCCAGGGGCCTATTTGAACGAATAGTACTTTTTGAGCTTGGGGAAGAGGTCGGACAACTCCTTGTTGCCCATGATGCCCTCGGGCCTGAACTGCATGAGCAGGATCAAGAGCAGGGGGATGACCACCCACTTCCAGATCTCCAGCGGCCGCAGGACCTCCAGCAGCACCGTGAACAGGATGGCGGAGAGCGTGGCGCCCGAAAGCGAGCCCATGCCGCCCAGGTAGACCATGACCATGACCTCGGTGGACTTCATGATGTCGAACGAGTGCGGGTTCACGTAGCCCAGGATGTGCGCGAACAGGCCGCCCGCCAGGCCCGCCAGGCCCGAGGAGAGCATGAAGGCGATGAGCTTCATGCGGTTGGTGTCCACGCTCATGATCTCGGCGGCGATCTCGTCCTGGGCGATGGCCGGAACGCCCTTGCCGAGCGTGGAGGACACGAAGCGCCTGAGCAGCCACACGGTGAACACCGTGCCGGAGAGCACCCACAGGAGCATCCAGGGGATGTCCAGCAGGCCCTCCATGCCGTTGACCGTGGCGTTCATGCCCATGAAGCCGCGCGGACCGCCGATGATCTCCATGTTGTCGATGGCCGAGATGACGATGTAGTTGGCCGCCAGCGTGATGATGGCCAGGTAGTCGCCGCGCGTCTTGAACGAGGGGATGGCCACCACCAGCCCGGCCACGGCGGCCACGGCGGCCCCGGCCGCGAGCGCCAGGGGGAAGGCCAGAAGCGCCAGGGACGGCGGCAAAAGCGGCGCGCCCAGGATGTGGTTCTTGCTGAAGCACAGCACGGTGACCACCGAGGACACATACGCGCCCACGCACATGAACCCGCCGTGCCCGCAGGAGAACTCGCCCATGTAGCCGTTGACGAGGTTCAGACTGGTGGAGAGGATGATGTTCACGCCCATGAGCATGATCACCGAAACCAGGTACTGGTTGATGACGCCGAACTGGGCCAACACCGTGAGCAGGAAGATGCCCGCGAAGAGCGAGATGGTGAAGGTGTGTTTCTGCATGGCTTATACCACTAGATCTTCGTGGTCTGGGCAACGCCGAAGAGACCGGTGGGTTTGAGCCACAGGATGCCCAGCAGCACCGAGAAGGCGAACAGGTCGCGCAGGGTGCTGGGGAACACGGCCACCACGCCGATCTCGATGAAGCCGAGCAAGAACCCGCCCACGATGGCGCCACGAATGTCGCCGATGCCGCCCACAACGGCGGCGATGAAGGCCTTCCAGCCGATGAGCGCGCCCATGTAAGGCTCCAGGATGGGGTAGCTCATGGCGTAGAGGATTCCGGCCAGGCCGGCCATGCTCGAACCCAGGATGAAGGTGACCACGATGATGGTGTCCAGCGGGATGCCCATGAGCGGGATGGCGAACTTGTCGTAGCTGATGCCGCGCATGGCCATGCCGATCTTGGTCTTGGTGACGATGAACTCAAGCAGCACGAAGACCACGATGGCCGCCACGATGACGACGACCTTCAGGTTGGTCACGGACACGCCGCCAAAGGTCCAGACGACCTTCTCCATGAGTTCGGGAAAGCTCTTGCGGCTGGCGCCGAGCAGGGCCAGGTTGCCGTTTTCCAGCATCAGCCCGGCCATGAGCGCGGTGATGACCACGTAGAGCCTGTCGGCGCCCTTGCGCCTGAGCGGGCGGTACATGGTGCGCTCAAGGGTCACGCCCACGAGCGAGGTCAGGATCATGGTCACGGGCACGGTGATGGCCAGCGTCAGCGCGGGCGATAGGCCCAGGCCGTGCATGCCCTCGCCGCCGAGCAGCAGGACGGCCACGAAATAGGCGATGTACGCGCCGACCATGAAGATGTCGCCGTGGGCGAAGTTGATCAGGCGCAGCACGCCGTACACCAGGGTGTAGCCCAGGGCGATGAGGGCGTAGAAGCTGCCGAACTGCAACGCGTTCAAGATATGCTGAAAGAATTCCACCGGGGACACCTTGCCTTGGGGCTGCGCTATCGGGCCCTGCCGGGCCGGTTGGACCGCTCTGCCCTTCGGGCAGTGGCCAGTCGGCCGATTCGGGGAGGGCCACAGGGTTGTGGTCCGCTTGAAGAAAAACAAGGCGGGCGGGGACCCACTGGTCCCCGCCACGCTTCATACGCTTATCCGGCTACTGGGGGCAGACGGATTCCTTGAACTCGAACTTGCCCTCGGGGCTGATCTGGACAACCACGGCGCACTTGTCCGGGTCGCCGGTGCCGTGGAACTTCATGGTGCCGGTGATGCCGGCGAATTCCTTGATGTTGGCCAGGGCGTCACGCACGAGCTTGCGCTCGGCCTTGATGTCCTTCTCGACCTTGCCAGCTTCCTGGATGGCCTGAAGCACCAGGCGGGTGGCGTCCCAGGTCAGGGCGGCCACATCGTCGGGCACGTACTTGTACTTGGTGTTGTAGCGGTCGATGAATTCCTTGGTGGCGCCCTGGGCGCCAGCGGCGGCGTAGTGGGTGCTGAAGAACTGGCCGATGCAGTCCTTGCCGCACAGGGTCATGAGCTCAGCGGAGCCCCAGGCGTCGGAGCCCATGAAGGGGCCCTTGTAGCCCAGGTCGTGGGCCTGCTTGATGATCAGCGCGACCTGATTGTAGTTGTCAGGCACGAAGATGAAGTCCGGCTTGGCGGCCACGATCTTGGTCAGCTGGGCAGAGAAGTCCTGGTCCTTGGTGCCGTGCGACTCGAAAGCCACCACGGTGCCGGCGCCGGCCTTCTTTTCCCACTCGGTCTTGAAGATCTCGGCCAGGCCCTTGGAGTAGTCGTTGGCGATGTCGAAGAGCACCGCAGCGGTCTTGGCGCCAAACTGCTTGGCAGCGAAGTTCGCGGCAACCGGACCCTGGAAGGGGTCGAGGAAGGCGGCGCGGAAGACCCAGGGGCGGTCCTTGGTGGTGTCGGGGTTGGTGGACCAGGGGCTGACCATGGGGGTCTGGTTGTCGTTGCAAACGCCGCCAGCGGGGATGGCCTGCTTGGAGGAGTTGGGGCCGACGATGGCCACGACGCTGTCCTGGGTGATGAGCTTGAGCGCGGCGTTGACGGCGCTGTCAGCCTTGGCCTCGTTGTCCTGGTAGACGAACTCGAGCTTGTACTTCTTGCCGCCCACTTCCAGGCCGCCCTTGGAGTTGATGTCTTCCTTCAGCATCTCGGCGGCGAACTTGGACGCCTCGCCGACCTTCGGGATGTCGCCCGTGAGCTCCAAATTGAAGCCGATCTTGATCACGTTGCTGTCCTGGCCGCAACCCATGAGCGCGAAGGCGCCCAGAGCCATGGCAAGAACCACCAGCAGCACTTTGATGGTCATCCGTTTCATCCGATCCTCCTCCAAAATTGTAGAAAATTGTGCAACCCAAACCTATGTCCTCAGCCTTTACCTGAATCAGGACGGGAGTTCAAAGCATTTCTTGCAGAATATCAGTCGGCCCAAAGCACCGAACATTATTCGCCGGGCACCAGGGGGGCGCACGTTGCCTGCCTGGGCGAAACCGTGTATCAACTGCGTGGTTTGCGAAACATCGCCCGACCCACCGGAGACCATCACATGTCCGAAAAAGCCATCCGCAAGGTTCTGGATCACGCGCGCGAGGGCCTGCGCGTCCGCGAAGCCTTCTTTGAAGAGCACGCCGCGCACCTGGTCGACATCGCCCGCGCCATGGCCCTGTGCCTCACCGAGGGCGGCAAAGTGCTGTTGTGCGGAAACGGCGGCAGCGCCGCCGACTGCCAGCATCTGGCCGCCGAGTTCGTCAACCGTTTCAAGCTGGAGCGCCCGCCGCTGCCGGCCATCGCGCTGACCACCGACACCTCCATCATCACCGCCATCGGCAACGACTACGGCTTCGACCTCGTTTTCGTGAAGCAGGTTCAGGCCCTGGGCCAGGCCGGAGACATCCTGATCGGCCTCTCCACCTCCGGCACCAGCCGCAACGTGCTGGCGGCCCTGCGCGAGGCCAAGGCGCGCGGGCTGACCACCATCGGCATGTGCGGAGCAATGACGGGCGAGATGGAGCCCGTGTGCGACCACCTCATCAGCGTGGGCAGCAAGGACACCCCCCAGGTGCAGGAGGTGCACATCGCGGCCGGGCACATGCTCTGCCACGTGGTGGACCACTTCCTCTTCGAGTCGGTGATGGAGCTCTCCGCACGTCCCCAGGGCTGATCGTCGCCTGACGGGCCGCGACTGTCCTGGTGTGCGCACGTGGGCGCCAGCCCTCCACAGGGGGCGCAAGATGAGCTCGGAGGGGAAGATGCTGCGCATCATGATCGTAGAAGACGAGCCCGTGAACCGGGAGCTTTTGCTGCTCTGCCTGCGCGGCCTGGGCGACTGCAAGGCCGTGGCCTGCGGCGAGGACGCCGTGCTGGCCCAGCAGGACGCGCTGGAGCTGAACCAGCCCTTTGACGTGATCTTCCTGGACATCCTTCTGCCCGGCATAAACGGCCTGCAGGCCCTGGAGCAGCTGCGCGCACTGGAGGACAGGCACGAGGTCCCGCAGGACAAGCGCGTGCCGGTCATCGTCACCACCGGGCTGGACGACGACCGGACCGCCTCGCGCGCCTTCATCCAGGGCCAGGCACTTTCGTACATGACCAAGCCCTTCCGGGCGGGACAGATCCACGAGGAATTGCGCAAGCTGGGGCTCATCGCCTAGCGGAGTTCGCGCCAGGCCCGGGCCCCGCAGCAGTGATTCAGCGCCGCGTAGGCCCCTCGGGCATCTCCCGGCGCACCACGATGGCCAGGCCCTTCTCGCGCAGGCGCTTGGCGACCTTGCGCGCGCGCTCCAGCGTGGGCAGCGTGGTCAGCACCAGTTGCGCCCGGCCCGACAGATCCCAGACCCAGACGTTCTCGCCCACCAGGATGCCCGCCCGGCGGACCCGCTCAAGCAGGGCCTCGCGCGCGGCCTCACGCGCCTGGAAATCGTTCTCGTCCAGCGGACCGCCCTGGGCCAGCACCCACCAGCCACGGCCGCTGTCTGCCCGCTCCTGCTCGGCCTCCGCCTCGGCAAAACCGCCAGACGAGCACCCCCCGGATGCGCAGCCGCCCGACGAACATCCGCCCGACGAACAGCCGCCCGAAGCACAGCCGCCCCCAGAAGCTTCGTCCCCGGCATTCCCACCGGCATCCCCACCGGCATCCCGGCCCAGCGCGCGGTGGGCCACCGTCAGATCGGCGGCGGCACGCACCAGCATGGCCATGCGCCGGATGTGCCGGGCCAGCTCCCGCGCCTCCTTGTGGACAGCCGGGCGGCTCACGCTGCCC
>JAHIUD010000050.1 GCA_018817515.1 Pseudomonadota bacterium | reverse complement strand
CCTGGCCGAGCGCCACGGCCTGCCGCTTGTGCCGCACATCCTGGACCCGCTGGGCGAGCCGCTGCCCGGCCAAGCCAGCCATTTCCAGGCCGACGGCGTGCACCCCAGCGCCACCGGCGCGCGCATCCTGGCCGAGACCCTGGCCCTGGCCCTGCTCCCGCTTCTGCCCTGACCCCTTCCAAGTTGACGTGCCTCCCATCTGGAGACGGTCTTTGATACAACTTCCTTCGTTTTTTGTGACAGTTGACGCATTGTGTTCTTCAGCTCTTTACTCATTTCGTACCCCGGTGATACCCCAATCCCTGCCACACCAAATCCCAATTAAAGGAGCTCACCCCAATGAGCATCAACGATTTCAGGATTCGGACCAAGCTGCTCGGCGGATTTTTCGCAGTCATCATCCTGGCCCTGCTGTCCTTCGGGTACATCGTCGTCCAGGTGCGTGACCTGGGCACATTGCAGAACGCGGGCTACAGCGTCACCAAGGACGCTATCGACCTCGGCGCTATCCAGGCGCGGGTCATCGGCGTGTACACGGTCATCGCCGATGCCGTGATCAACGGCAACCTCGACCAGACCAAGAAGGATTTCGCCGAGATCAGGGCCGCCGCCGAACTGGACATAAAGCGCGTCTACGAGCTCTCGGAAACCCCGGAGCAGAAGAAGAACGCCGACCAGTTTTCCAAGGCATACAACGAGTACCTGGACCTCTTTGAGAAGCAGATGCTGCCCGCCCTGGAAAAGCACGCGGACATGGACACGGTACGCGGCTACGACGGCGCCCTGGACAAAATTCGCGAGCAGCTGCTCAAGCCCGTGGGGTGGCTGCTGGACGCGCACAGGAAGGAAGCCGACCAAAGCGACAAGCTCTTTGACGGCACCCATACAAAAGTGGTCTACGCGGCCTACATCGCCTCGGTCCTGCTGGTCCTCATGAGTACGGGCATCGCCCTGTTCATCTCCGCGCTGATCATGCGCCCCGTCACCAAGGGCGTGGACTTCGCCAGCGCCGTGGCCGGGGGCGACCTGGACCGCAAACTTGAAGTGGACCAGAAGGATGAGATCGGCGTACTGGCCGATGCCCTGCGCAAGATGGTGGTCAACCTCAAGGCCAAGATCGGCGAGGCACAGCAGAAAACTGCCGAGGCCGCCGAACAGGCGCGGCTGGCGGGCATCGCCACGGACGAGGCCAACCAGGCCAAGGCCCAGGCCGAGCGCGCCAAGGCCGAGGGCATGATGGCTGCGGCCATGCAACTGGAGAAGGTCGTGGAGGTCGTCAGCAGCGCCAGCGAGGAGCTCTCGGCCCAGGTGGAGCAGTCCAGCCGCGGCACCGAGGTGCAGTCCAACCGCGTGGCCGAGACAGCCACCGCCATGGAGGAGATGAACGCCACCGTCCTTGAGGTCGCCCGCAATGCGTCTCAGGCTGCGGACTCCTCAAACGCCGCCCGCGCCAAGGCCCTGGAAGGCTCGAGAATCGTGGCTCAGGTAGTGGACGGCATCAAGATGATCCGGTCCGTGTCCCTGACCATGAAGGAGGACATGGCTGATCTGGGCAAGCAGGCCGAGGGCATCGGGCAGATCATGAACGTCATCTCCGACATCGCCGACCAGACCAACCTGCTGGCGCTGAATGCCGCCATTGAAGCGGCTCGCGCGGGCGACGCCGGGCGCGGCTTCGCGGTGGTTGCCGACGAGGTGCGCAAGCTGGCCGAGAAGACCCAGACCGCCACCAAGGAAGTGGGTGACGCCATCAGCGGCATCCAGCGCGGAACCAAAAAGAATCTTGAAAATGTTGAGAGCGCCGTGCACACCGTCGAGCAGGCTACGGAACTGGCTGGCAAAAGCGGCGAGGACCTGGAGGAGATCGTCCGCCTTGTGGAGGTTTCCACCGACCAGGTACGCAGCATCGCCACGGCCAGCGAGGAGCAGTCCGCCGCCAGCGAGGAGATCAACCGCAGCATCGAGGACATCAGCCGCATCTCCAGCGAGACGGCCAGCGCCATGAACCAGTCGGCCCAGGCCGTAGGCGATCTGGCCACCCAGGCCGGGAGCCTGCGCCAGCTCATTGAGAAGATGAAGAGCGGCGGCTAGACCGCGCAGCAAACAGCGGGACGAATCCGTTCCCCACCAATACGCAAGCGCGCGGGTTCCCGGCTACAGGGGGCCCGCGCGCTATTTCTCAGCCAGGCCGGGAGCTAGTCCAGGCGCTTCCAGAAGCTCAGCTGCGATGGCGCGGCAAGGCGCGGGCCGACAGCGGATCGGAATGTTGCCAGGTGGGCGCTGGCGTTGTGAGCATCCAGGGCGGCCTGATCCTGCCAGCGCTCGTAGAACAGCACCCGCTTCGGATCCTCCGCATGGACATGGGCGGCGTACTCCTGGCAGCCGGGCTCCTGGCGGGTAGCGCCAACCACGGCGGCCAGGGCCAGCAGCTCCGTTTCCGCCACGGGTTCGGCAAAGGCCAGTTCGGCCAAGAGAGTGATGCTGTTTCGTTCGGACATTGGGGACTCCTGCTGAGTGTTTTGGCCGGGTGCACAGCCTGCGGACAGACCTGCAACGGCGCTGAGACTACCTGCCCCCCCGGCGCAACGTCAATTTGCAAAATTCCGCCGTGCGCCGCGCCGGCCTTGCTTTTTGCTGGCGCTTTGCCTACCTACCCTTATGGACTGGCGCGAAAGCATTCTCATCCTCTACAGCTCGAACCTGTCCATCAAGGTCTTGTGCTACCTCTTGACCCTGGCCTTGATCACCATCTTTTCCGGCGGCCTGCACGGTTTCCTGTTCCTGCTCATACCTTTCGGGCTTGATGTCCTCGGCGCGGGCTACATCAGGCTGAACCACCAGGCTTTCCAGGAAGACGTGCTGGAGCTCCTGGAGGCCGACTGCCTGCGCGCCTGCGGCATCGACAAGGCCAGCCCCCACTTCAGCCACGTCGAGTTCTCCGGCTCCCTGGACCATTGGCGCCTGCGCGACCTCAAAACCGACGTCCGCTACAACATGATGGCCCCCAGGACGGACTTCGTGGTCATCACCGCGCGCACCGGCCGCATCTTTCCCCTCAAAAGCTATTTCAAGGTCGCCTACCAGACCGACGACGCAGGAACGCGCGATGTCTACTTCAGCGACATCAGCAGCGTGGAGCTTGCGGGCAAGGTGCTGACCATGACCACCGCCTCAGGCGAGGGAGTGCCCTACACCGCCCAGGGCGGCAAGGCCGAGGAGGCCGCAGCGCTCCTGCGCCAGCGCCTGCGCGACTTCAAGTCCCGCCGTGGCGAGGCTGCCAACGTATAGCCCCCGCAATCTCCGCTCCAAGCCTTGCGCAATGTCTTCCTTGGCGCTATGCTATAGTAATTCAGCGCCAATACTCAGCCCCTGCGCCAGGAGCATCCCGTGGCACAACAGAGCTTCCTCTCCCGCTTGCAACCAAGCCGCTTGGGTTTGCTCAACCTGCTGCGTCTCTACAGCCTTCTGCTGCTGCTCCTGCCTGCCATTCCCGCAGGGCTGTTAATCTTCTCCACAAACGCGGACATCTTCACCAGCCGCATGGACCTTCTGGTCCTGCTCAGCTTGAGCCTGCCCGTCATCGCCTCGGCCGTGCTTGGCCACGCCATCGTGCGCGCGCTGGTGGGCCCGCTCAAGCTCCTGCTGGAAGGCGCGGAAAAGGTCGAAATCGGTGAGTATGGCCACGTCATCGACCTCACGGAGCACCCCGGCGCGCCGGAGGAGATGGTGCACCTTGTCGGCACCTTCAACCGCATGTCCGACACGGTGCGCAGGCACGTGGACACCATCCAGGCCACCTCGCGCACGGACCAGCTCACCGGCCTGTGCAACCGCAGACACCTCCTGGCCGAGGGCTACCGCATCATCAACATGGCCATCCGCTCGGGCAAGCCCTGCTCCTGCCTGATGCTCGACATCGACCACTTCAAGCTGGTCAACGACGAGCACGGGCACCCCGTGGGCGACCGCTACCTCATACACATCGCCGGGTGCATCGCCTCCGCCACCCGCGACTCGGACCTGACCGCGCGCTACGGCGGCGAAGAGTTCGTGGTCCTGGCGCCAAACGCCAGCCTCGAAGAGGCGAGCACCCTGGCCGAGCGCATCCGCCAGTCCGTGGCCGAGACCCCGCTTATAGTGCCCACGGGAGTGCTGAACAACACCGTGAGCATCGGCGTGGCCGAGTACAGCATGGAGCCGGAATTCGGGGCCAACATCCTCGAAGACATGATCGAGAAGGCCGACAAGGCCCTCTACCGGGCCAAGCAGTTCGGGCGAAACCGCGTGGAGGTCTGGCCGTTTCGGCAGGAGCCCAGCCACGCGCCCTAGCCTTGCGCCCGCTTCATCCTGACGTGACCTGAACGTGGCCTGAACTTGGCTTGAACTTGGCCTGAACTTGGCCTAGTGTCCGCCAGCTTTGGCGGCATAGCCGTCCATTTCAGTCCACATTGCCCCCACAGGAGCCTCAATGCGCTACGAACTCCGCCTCATGGACACCCTTTCCGGCGTCGGCTGCTTTGCCGCCCACCCCGGCCCGAACCTCGCCTTTGCCGAGATGCTTGCCCACCTGCGCCAGCACCCGCTGGACGACTTCATGCACCAGCATCTGCTCTTCAAGCTGGGCGAGCACCGCACCAAGAAGTTCGAAAAGCTCATCGACGAGGTGCAGCAGGACGGCCGCTGCACCGACCCGATGCTGGCCGCGCTCCTGGTGGAGGCCTGCCTGGGGCATGAGCGCTTCGCGCACCTCTTGCCGCGCCTGTCCGGGCTGGATCTGCGCGAGATCTCCCGCCACACCCCGGCCGTGCACATCCGCTCGTACCTGCTGCCCGACCAGACCCTGCACAACGAGTGGACCATGCGCATGCAGATGAACATCGTGGCGCACGAGGCCCTGGCCGCCCCGGCCGACATGGACCTGGCCGAGCCCTACGCCAAGGACACCCTGCCGCCTGCGGTGAAGGCCACGGCGGCCGACATGCGCCAGCGCCTGGCGCCGGTGCTGCCGAAGCCCCTGGCGCGCCGCCCGGCCCCGGAGACCTCGGCCCACGCCCTGGAGAAGCTCACGGAGAAGAACGTTTTCATCGGCCAGGAGATGCGCCACAAAGCCTCGCTCAGCCCCATCGCGCTGCTCCGGATGTGGCTGGTGGAGCTCTCGGTCTCAAGCGGCGCCATGAGCTACAGCCTGTCGGGCATGCAGACCAGCTACGGCCGGGGCCTGGAGATCGAGGGCGCACGCGCTTCCTACTCCATGGAAGTGGCCGAACGCGTGTCCTCTTACGCCAGCATCGGCAAGCGCGGCGTCATGGGCCTGGCCCGGCCCTGCCCGCTGACCTACGGCTCCTACGACGAAGTCTCCGCCAGCGGGAACGCGCTGGACCTCTCCCGCATTCGCCTGGAGGTGCCCTACGAGGGCCAGCGCATCTACTGGATGCCCGGCGAGGAGCGCTTCGACTCCCAGGGACAGGGCGGGGGACTGAGGCCCATCCTGGCGCCGGTGCAGTTCGTATATCTCTTCTGCAACCTGGAGGAGCAGAGCCTGTTCAGCGCGCTGGGCTCCACGGGCCTGGCCTCGGGCAACACCATGGCCGAGGCCAAGGTGCACGCCTTGGGCGAGGCGCTGGAGCGCGACGCCGAGGCAGTCACGCCCTTTGACCTCTCGCGCTGCTTCAGGCTTACCGCGCGCGATGAAGGCCTGGCCCGGCTGCTCGCGGACTACCAGGAGGCGAACCTCAATGTCTGGTTCATGGACTGCACCTCGGAGTTCGGGGTGCCCTGCTACAAGGCCGTTGTGGTGGGCCGCCATGGCGACGTCAACAAGGGTATGGGCGCGCACCTTTCCGGCCCCCGGGCGGCGGTGTCGGCCATGACCGAGATCCCCTACCCCTTCCCGGGCCCGGCCACCTTGCCGGTGCCGGAGAATCTGCCTGTGCGCGTGCTGGAGGACCTGCCCGATCACTCCACCGGCAGCGCAGAGGGCGACCTCATGGTGCTGGAGCAGACCTTGGTGGAGAACGGCTACCCGCCGACCTACGTGGACCTGACGCGCGCGGACCTGGGCATACCGGTCGTGCGCGCGCTGGTGCCCGGGCTGGAATGGGTGGCGGACTTCGACCGCTTCTCGCGCCTGTCTCCCCGGCTGTACGCCAACTATCTGCGCCAGTTCAAAGCGCTCTAGGCAGATTCCCCTCGCTGGCGCGTTGACGCTGCCCCGGCCAAGCATGTAGGGAATACGCGGCTGCCCGGGTGGCGAAACTGGTAGACGCAAGGGACTTAAAATCTCCTATAAAATACCTTTATCAGTGGGGCTTGTCAATATATTCACAGCGCAACACAACGATATTATACAAGTTAATACGCACGCACAACGCTTTGAATACACCCATCAGCGGGGCGTTCTGTTGACATGATGCGCGCTGCGGCGCATCCAGCTTCATCCATAGGCTACGCCAGCCCGAGCGTCTCCGCATATTTGAAATTCCTTTGCAGCTCTGATGACTAGTCCAAGACTGAAAGAGGAGATGCTGCGAATCCTATCCAAACAGGAGAGGCGCCCCGATGGGGCGCCTCTCCTGTTTGCGAAACGCGGCAACTGTCAATTTCTGATGTGCCAAACAGCCGAACGGCGTGGCTGTCCCAAAAGAATTCTGGCTGCAACATGCTCCTAGGTTCTGATGAACCAGCGAGGCACAGCGACGTTGCTTCTGCTAACCGGACACCCTACGGTTGCTGACGAGCGGATGCTCATCCCCTGACGCATCAAAACCCGTATCTCTGGCCTCTTCCCCTGTCAGCATGGCGGCTCCTCCGAGCCCCATGGTTAGAACAGGGTGGGTCAGATTTCGACCGGTGAGTGGGTCCATTTACCACCGGTGCCGACAACTGCGCAACGGCGTGAATCGCAAGAGCAGTCCAAGCATGGACACGAACGCCACCGTTTCCTTGGCCGTGTAGCAGGAGTTGTTGTCCGAGAGCCATTCGACTGAGTGTCCAACGTCGACGGTGGACAGTGGTCAGCACCTCAACCACTGTTTCCCCGTTAGCACTAGGTCTGGACATAGTGTTAGACCTATCTCCTATGTTTTGCGTGGTGTCCGGTCGAAATAATGGGATGGACCTGCCCCACTTGAAAGCCCTACAAAGGAAACACCTAAACCTTAAGCAGGGAGACGTAGCCAAAGGCCGACGAAGCAATGAAGATCAGAAGCGCGGATTCCATCAGGGCCAGGCCCATGAGCCAGAGGCCGGATATATGGCAGCATCTGACTTTCTTCACCACAAAGTCGTTGACTCCGGGGCGGGTCCATATAGGGGCTACTCCACATCATGGTGATGGCTACATTCCGCGGGAAATAGACAATCGCCTGAGTAGATAATCACAAGCTACGGGAAGAGGGGGGGCTCTTTGGTCACAGGCAAGGCGGTGGCCGACTTCCCTCTCGCCCGTCCTTGGGCATGGACTCCCAGTACCCGAAACAGATGCTATCACCTCACGTCAGGTTTGACGCTACAGTATTTTCTCATCCGACGACTTGTGGACACGGTTACGAAAAGCTTGTTCACATCATCGCCGTCCGGCGAAACGCATATGCCTGAACGCGTGTGCCCGTTGTGCCAAATCGTCCTTCCAGTCAGGCGCGTCGGTGCGTAGTCATGTCGATAATCCCCCATATCCTCCAATGGCAGCCGATCAAGAGCGCTGCGCAGCATGTCCTGTGTCAGGGGGGTATGTCGGCGCGGCTTGAACTGCCGAGTGATGTCTGCGGCAACCTCTTTTGCCTCCTCCGAAATGTCGCCTGGCACCCACGCTTCGCCCCATGTGTTCACGTTGCGCACGATGACGCGCGCTGCCAACTCCAGCGGGTACTTGGCCGCTAATAACACCCCCGGCGCCTTGACGAACGACACGATTTCCGATCCGGCAGGCCTTGCGAAATCACCATGCGGCCACAAGTGCCCTACTTGGCGAAACGGAGGGATGAGCGGGTCAAAAGCAGGGATGAGCATGCCGCAAATCGGAATCATCTGCGCGGTGATACCTCCGTCCTGCGAAGGCCAGGCACCGATGAGCTCGACCGAGTCCTGCGTGCCGAGAGAACAGTAAGTGTAAGGCGTTGCGCCACCGTCGTAGTTGAACGATGCCGGTGCCAAAGTTTCCAAAGTCTGGACAACTCGTGCGTCCGGGGGGAGTTCCTCAGCATAGTCAATCAGGCGCCGCTGGACGCCCACGATGTCGCGCACTGCGACACGGAATACTTCGCCACGCGGGTCGAGGCAGCCAACAAGGCTGATTGCCTCGGCATGGTCGCAGGCGAGGATCAACTGCCGGGTCGAAACGATGCGGCACGGCTCCCCGGTGCGCCGCGATAAGCCGGGGAGGACGATGCTGCTGGAAAGGGTAGTGAGGACATAAACGATCGGCATGGCAGCTCCTTTGCTTGGGTTCTCGGAGAAAGGCAGGAGCCGATTAGCATGCCTAGTTCACCTTGGGAGCCCCCCCTGGAGTGTCTCAGGAAAAGTTGTTCCAATGGGCCGTCGATATGATCGCGAGCCAATTTCCAGCATAACCCAGCCTTCCTTGTTTCCTTCCGCCTAGCTTCCTTCCGCCTAGCTTCCTTCCGCCTAGCTTCCTTCCGCCTAGCTTCCTTCCGCCTAGCTTCCTTCCGCCTAGCTT
>JAHIUD010000049.1 GCA_018817515.1 Pseudomonadota bacterium | reverse complement strand
CCCGAGGCCGTGACGCCCTTCTGCCAGCACTTCGGCCTGTGCGGGGGCTGCTCGCTGCAGCACCTGGCCCCGGAGAGCCAGCTGGCCTGGAAGCAGCGCCAGATCCTGGACGCCCTCTCGCGCATCGGCAAGGTGGAGCCCAAAACCGTTCTGCCGCCCGTGGCCGCGCCCCTGAGCCAGCGCTTCCGCAACAAGATGGAGTTCGCCTTCCAAGGCAAAGGGGAAGCGCTGCGCCTGGGCCTCTACGAGGCCGGGCTGCCGGGCCAGGCCCCCGGCAATATCGGCGTTGGCAAGGTCTTCGACCTGGTCACCTGCCCCATCTTCCCCGAGGCCGGGGAGGACATCGTCCACGCCGTGCGCGAGGCCTGCAAGGCCGCCAAGCTCTTCGCCTACGACCGCGCCACCCACGAGGGCTTCCTGCGCCACCTGGTGCTGCGCCACAGCGTGCACCAGGACGCGCTTCTGGCCCAGCTCATCACCTCGCCCGCCACCGAAGGCCAGGGCCGCGCCGTGCAGGCCATGGGCCAGGACCTGCTGAACCGCTTCCCCAAGCTCACGGGCTTTGTCCACTCCGAGCGCGGCCGGGCCGACGGCCTGTCCCAGGCCGAGCGCACGCGCCTGACCCTGGGCGCCCCCGTGCTCATCGAGGCCTTGGAGGGCGTGCGCTACTCCATCAGCGCCGACGCCTTCTTCCAGACCTGCACCACCGGAGCCGAGGCGCTCTACACCGCCCTGCGCGACCTGGCCGACCTCGCGCCCACGGACACGGTCTATGACCTCTACTCCGGCGGCGGCGGCATCGCGCTGTTTTTGGCCGGGTCCTGCGGCCGCGTGCTGGGCCTGGAGCAGAATCCCTCGGCCGTGGCCGACGCCGAGGCCAACGCCAAGCTGGGCGGCATCGCGAACTGCCGTTTCATGCGCGCGGACCTCTCGGGCCAGGAGCCCATCCCCCTGCGCCTGCCCGAGGACTACGAGCTGCCCGCCGTGGCCGTGGTGGACCCCCCGCGAGAGGGCCTGGACCAGGGCCTGGTGCAGTGGCTCGTCAACAAGCCCCTGCCCCGGCTGGTGTACGTGTCGTGCAACCCGGCCACGCTCGCGCGCGATGCCGGGCTGCTGTCCGCTGGCTACGAGCTGACTGCGGTGCGCGCCGTGGACCTGTTCCCGCACACGGCCCACGCCGAGTGCCTGGCCCTGTTCACACCCAAGGCTTAGCGGAGGCTCCGATGTCGCAGCGGACCGTCTACCTGTATGTCCTGGACACCCTGGCCGACTGGGAGCCGAGCTATGTCACGGCCGAGTTGAACAGCGGGCGCTTTTTCCGGAAAGGCGCTCCCAAACTGGCGGTGAAGACCTGCGCGCTGAGCAGGGAACCCGTGACCACCATGGGCGGCCTGCGCATTCTGCCAGACCTGACGGTGGAGCAGATCCGCCTGGAGGACGCCGCACTGCTGCTCCTGCCCGGCGGCGACACCTGGCTTGAGCCCAGCCACGCGCCGGTGCTGGCCAAGGCCGGGGAATTCCTGGCCGCTGGCGTTCCCGTGGCGGCCATCTGCGGCGCCACCATGGCCCTGGCACAGGCCGGGCTGCTGGACGAGCGCCCGCACACAAGCAACGACCTCGGCTTTTTGAAGCAGGTGTGCCCCGGCTACAAGGGCGAGGGGCTCTACCAAGACCTGCCCGCCGTCACCGGCGGCGGCCTCATCACCGCGAGCGGCATGGCTCCGCTGGAGTTTGCCCGCCTGATACTCCAACGCCTCGACGTCTTTTCCGAGAAGACCCTGGAAGCCTGGTACAATCTGCAAACGCTCAAGGAGCCGCAATACTTCTTTGCGTTGATGCAGTCCGTCGCCCCGCAATGAGCTGCGCGTGGGAACAGCCCCGCCCCTTGCCGAGGGCCGGGCAAGCGCGATACAGGACAACGATAGCGCAGCACAATTGAGACGATCCGAAGGAGCCCTGCATGGCCACGGTTATACGCAAGAGTCTCTTGCAACTGGTGTTTTCCGGCGCGTTCATGAAGCGCTGGAACGACCGGCTGCGGCCCATGGAGCTCATGGAGGTGGACAAGCAGGCCCACAAGATGATCGTGGCCTGGATGCTGCTCTCCCGCGTCACCAAGGACATGGGCATGAAGGAGCGCCTGGACCTGGTGGAGGAGACCATCGAGGGCGGGCTCTTCGACTACTTCTACCGCCTGGTCATCACCGACATCAAGCCGCCGGTATTTTACAAGATCAAGGCCAACCGCGCGGACTACCAGAAGCTCACCCAATGGGTGCTGCCCCAGCTCAAGCCCCGGCTGGCCCCCCTGGGCGACGCCTTCTGGCAGCGCATGACCGATGCCATGATGGAGCCCGAGGAGAAGACCCTGTCCCGGCGCATCCTCATGGCCGCGCACCTCTACGCCAGCTACTCCGAGTTCCGGGTGCTCCGGCCCTTCAACGAGCTCGACGAGGAGATGCCAGAGATCGAGGAGAGCTTCGTCTCGCGCCTGAAGGGCCTGACGGACATCCCAGGGGTGAGCGAGCTTCTGGCCGGTGACAACGAGTTCGCCCGCTTCGCCGCGCGCGCGGGCCAGCTCAGGTTCCAGAAACGCTGGTCCCAGACCCCGCGCGTGCCCGAGACCACGGTGCTGGGCCACATGTTCCTGGTGGCGGCCTATGCCTGGTTCTTCAGCGTGGAGGCCGAGGCCTGCCGCGCCAGAAGGCACAACAACTTCTTCTGCGGCCTGTTCCACGACCTGCCGGAGCTCTTGACCCGGGACATCATCTCGCCGGTCAAGTCCTCGGACGCGGCCATCGGCGAGCTCATCAAGGCCTACGAGAACCAGGAGCTGGAGCGGCGCATCCTGGTGCCGCTGCGCACGGGCGGCTGCGAGGACCTCTCCGAGCGCCTGAGCTACCTGCTGGGCCTCAGCGTGGGCTCGGAATTCATCGCCACGGTGCGCGAAAGCGGGCCCAACGGAATCGAGGTGCGCCACGTCACCGAGGGCGAGCTGCGCAACGCGGCCAACGTCGACGAGCTGGACCCCAAGGACGGCCCCCTGCTCAAGATGTGCGACCGCCTGGCCGCCTTCATCGAGGCCGACACGGCGCTGAGAAACGGCATCAACAACGAGCAGCTGCACCAGGCCCGCTGGCGCATCCGGCAGATGTACGAGCATCGGCCCGAGGTCATGGGCATCCAGGTGGGCGCGCTTCTGGCGGACTTCGATTGACCCCGGCCACGCTTGAATCTTTCGCCACGCCGGGCCCGGCCCCGCTTGCGCCCGGCCTGTACCTGGTGGCCACGCCCATCGGCAACGACGCCGACCTCTCCCCCCGCGCCCGCGACGTGCTCACCCGCGCCGATGCCATCCTGGCCGAGGACACCCGCCGCGCCGGGCTGTTCTTCCGGCGGCTGTTGATCGACCGCGCGCGCCCAGGCTTTTTCAGCCTGCACGAGCACAACGAGACCGGGCGCATCCCGCAGGTGCTGGAGATGCTCCGCCAGGGCCAGGCCGTGGCGCTCATCAGCGATGCCGGGACCCCGGTCGTCTCGGACCCCGGCTACCGCCTGGCGCGCGCCTGCCGCGAGTCGGGCTTTCACGTGACCTCCCTGCCCGGCCCCTCGGCCCCGGTGGTGGCGCTCTCGGCCTGCGGCCTGCCGCCCGCGCCGTACACTTTTCTCGGCTTCCTGCCGCGCCAGAAGGGCCAGGCCAGGAAGCTGCTCTCCCGGCATGCGGGAACCGGCGCAACCCTTGTCTTTTTTGAACGCAAGGACCGCCTGACGGCCACCCTAACCCTGGCGGCGGAAGTGCTGGGCGACCGCGAATTCGCCCTGTGCCGGGAATTGACCAAGGTTTACGAGCAGTTTATCCTGGGTCGTCTGGGGCGGCTTGCAGACACGAGCCTGGACGTGCTGGGCGAGGTCACCGTGGTCATCGGGCCGCAGCCCGTGGGCGACCCGGCGGGTCTGGGCGTGGCGGGCCCGGACCAGGAAGCGGCTCTGGCCGAGATCATGGCGGAGGAGAAGGCGCGCGGCGGCAAACCGCGCGAAGTGGCCAGGCGCGTCGCGGACCGCGTGCCGGGAATGAGCGTGAAGGAAATTTATGAGCGGCTCGGGCACAACGGCTGAACTGGACCGGGCTATCGTCCTGGCCCTGGACGACCGCCCCCTGGACGGGGCGGCGCTGACAGCCGTGCTCTCTGCCGCAGCCTCCGGCGAGGGCGCTGGCTTTGAGCGCCTGCTGGCCGGGGCCCGCTCCGTGCGCCGCAGAAATTTCGACAACAACCTGCACCTCTGCGCCATCGTCAACGCCAAGAGCGGCAACTGCTCCGAGGACTGCGCCTTCTGCGCCCAGTCCAGCCGCCACAAGACCGCCAGCCCGCGCCACGGCTTCCTGGACCCCAAGAAGATCGCCCGCGCCGCCGTTGCCGCGCGCACAGCCGGGGCCACGCGCTTCGGCATCGTGGCCAGCGGCCTGGCCTTGAGCGAGAGCGACTTCAAGCGCCTGCTCGACGCCGTGCGCCTGGTGCGCGAGACCGGGCTCAAGGCCGACGCGTCCGTGGGCCTGCTGTCCCCGGAGCGCCTTGCGCGGCTGACGCAGGCGGGCCTCTCGGGCGTGCACCACAACCTGGAGACGGCCAGAAGCTTCTTCCCGCAGATCTGCACCACCCACGCCTACGAGGACGATGTGGAGGTCGTGCGCCAGGCCCTGGCCGCCGGACTCTTCGTATGCTGCGGCGGCATCTTCGGCCTGGGCGAGAGCTGGGAACAGCGCGCGGAGCTGGGCCAAACGCTCCTTGACCTGGGCGTCAAGAACGTGCCGGTGAATTTCCTGGTGCCCATCGCGGGCACGCGCCTGGAGCACCGGCCGGTGCTCCCCCGACCGGAGGCGTTGGGCATCCTGGCGCTGCTCCGGCTCATGCTGCCCCACGCCAACCTGCGCGTGTGCGGCGGGCGCGGCGCGGTGTTCGGCGAGCCGGGCGGCGCGGGCCAGCGCGAGCTGCTCAATTCCGGCGCCAGCGGGCTGATGATCGGCGACTACCTGACCATCGCGGGCTCCCCGGCCGAGGCCGACCTGGCCCTGGCGCGCGAGCTGGGCTTTCATTCCATGACCGGCCTCACCACCGCCACGGGCACGGGAGCCGCCACGGGACCCGGCGGCTCACCTGGAAAGGTCCGCTGACATGGCCGCCGCCGAGGTGGCCGGCTTCTGGACCGAGCGCGGCAAGGCCTACCTGCGCTGCTTTCTGCGCACGTATCTGGTGGGCGCGTCCATGAACCCGCGCGGGCTCATGAGCGTGGGCATCCTCTACGCCATGCAGCCGGGGCTGTGGGTCATCCACAAGGAGACAAAGGCACGGGAGCAGGCGCTCAAGCGCTACGCCCGGCACTTCAGCTCGCATCCCTTCTGGGTGCCCTGCCTGGTGGGCATCTTCCTGGCCGTGGAGGCGGACATCGCGGGCCGCAGGCTGCCGCCCGACGCACTGGAAAAGGTCAAGAACACCACCAGCTACACTTTGTCCGCCATCGGCGACTCCGTGTTCGCGGGCAGCCTGCTCATCTTCTGGGCGCTTTCCAGCGCCAGCCTTTTGCTGGCCGGGCACCGCGCCCTGCCGCTCGGAATGGGCATTTTCTTTTTTCTTGGATTGCAGGTCTTTCGTGTGTACACTTTTCTTGGGGGCCTGCGCAGAGGCTTCAGCTTCCTCGGGGCCCTCAGAAACTGGGATCTCATCAACTGGGGCAGGCGCATCAAGTTCATCAACGCGGCTCTGCTCCTGGTTTTGTGGACGCAGCTCTTCCCCGCCAAGGACTTCGTCTCCTGGGCCTGGGGCATAGGCGCGCTGGGCCTGGCCGGAGTTTTGACCCTGCGTCCCATCCTGCCCAGGTGGATCATCGCCGGGATTGTTTTGTGGGCGCTGTGCGCCATCCCCTGGCTCATGCAACACGCCGCCAGCGGCGTTCCCCTGGGCCTCCCCTGGTCGCCCCTGGGGCAATAAGTACGGTTGGACAATGTCTGATACGAGCGCAAACATGGATTCAGACGCCTCTGCCGGAGAGCAGAGCGTGCGGCAGGTGCTGGTGACCAACCAGCTCGGCCTGCACGCACGCCCGGCCAGCCAGATCGCCCGCGAGGCCCAGGCCTTTGTCGCCAAGATCAGCATCGAGGCCCAGGGACAAACCGTGGACGCCAAAAGCATCCTGGACATCCTGACGCTCTCGGCGGGCATGGGCAGCACCCTTGAGATCCGCGCCTG
Source organism: Pseudomonadota bacterium (assembly GCA_018817515.1). Lineage (GTDB taxonomy): Bacteria > Desulfobacterota > Desulfovibrionia > Desulfovibrionales > Desulfovibrionaceae > Humidesulfovibrio. Next base: position 33,927 of record JAHIUD010000049.1, on the reverse strand, counting down.
CGGCGCGGACGCGCCCCAGGCCGTGGACCGCCTGACGGAGCTTTTCGCCGCCAAGTTCGGGGAGAAATAGTGGCCAGAGTCATCGTTCGCGGCATATCGGTGTCCACGGGCTTCGCCATCGGCAAGGCCGTGTTCGTCAACCGCAGGCACCGCTCCGAGCTGCCGCGCCAGACCATTCCGCCCGCCCTGGTGGCCGAGGAGGAATCGCGCCTGCGCGAGGCCTTCGCCAGCGTGGAGGCCGAACTCGCCACCGCCCGCGACCGCATCCCGGCCGAGCTCAAGGAACACAAGCACATCCTCGACTCGCACCTGATGATTTTAAAAGACCCCAAGCTGGCCGGGGCCGCAGCCAAACTGATCCGCGAACTGGGCGTCAACGCCGAGTGGGCGCTGGAAAAGGCCGTGGCCGAGCTGGAGAAGGCCTTCGGCGTGCTCGACGATCTCTACATCCGCGAGCGCCTGCAAGACGTGCGCGTCATGAGCGACCGCGTCATGTCGCGGCTTTTGGGCACCGTGCCCGAGCTTCTGGCCGTGGAGGGCCGGGTCATCATCATGGCCCACGACCTGACCCCGGCGGACACGGTTGCGCTGGAAGTCTCCAAGATCATGGGCTTTGCCACGGCCCAGGGCGGCAAGACCTCGCACACGGGCATCATGGCCCGCACGCTGGGCATCCCGGCCCTGGTGGGCGTGGCCGACCTGGAAGACGCGGTCAACGATGGCGACCTGGTCATCATGGACGGCGTGGGCGGCCGCATCCTGGTGGACCCCGACGAGGACGAGCTGGCCGAATTCAACGAGCTCGGCGCACAGTTCGAGGACTACCAGCGCCGCATCTACCGGGGCTGCCAGCTCCCGGCGGAGACCATCGACGGCTACCGCGTGCAGGTCCTGGCCAACATCGAGCTCATCGAGGAAGTGGCCGCGGTGCTGGACAACGGCGGCGAGGGCATCGGCCTGTACCGCACGGAATACAGCTACTTAAACCGCATCGACCTGCCCGGGGAAGACGAGCTGGCCGACAAGTATTCCGACCTCGCGGCCATCATGAGCCCGCGCAAGGTCATCTTCCGCACGCTGGACCTCGGCGCGGACAAGACCATCGCCAGCTTCGGCGCGCTGGAAGAGGCCAACCCGGCCATGGGCCTGCGGGCCATCCGCTTCTGCATGCAGCACCCGGAATTGTTCAAAACCCAGTTGAAAGCCATCGCCCGGGCCAGCGCCTACGGCAATGTGAGCATCATGTTCCCCATGATCTCCGGCCTGCGCGAGGTGCGCCGGGCCAAGGCCAAGCTGCGCGAGGCCCAGGAGGAATTGCGCACCGAGGGCAAGCGCTTCAACCAGGACATGCCCATCGGCATCATGATCGAGCTGCCTGCGGCGGTGATGATCGCCAATCTTTTGGCCGAAGAGGTCGACTTCTTCAGCATCGGCACCAACGACCTTATCCAGTACAGCGTGGGCATCGACCGCACCAACCCGCACGTGAGCTACCTGTACCAGCCGCTGCACCCGGCCATTTTGCGCAGCATCAAGCACGTGGTCGACGCCGCGCACCAGGCCGGCATCGAGGCCAGTCTGTGCGGCGAGGTGGCCAGCGACCCGTTTTGCGTGCCCATCCTCATGGGCATGCAGATCGACTGCATCAGCCTGTCGCCCCAGGCCATTCCCGGCATCAAGCGCATCATCCGCCAGGCCCGCATGAGCGAGTGCAAGGCGCTGTTGCGCGAGGTTCTGGCCTGCCGCACCGTGGGCAAGATCAACCGTCTGGTGCGCGACACCATCTTCAACAAATACCCGGAAGAGCTCACATTCTTTGCCTCGCTCCTGGACAACGACGATCTCGGGGGCTAGCCCATGACCGAAAATCCCAATCGCCACGCGGGCGAGAAGCTCATCGCCACCAACAAGCAGGCGCGCAGGCTCTATGAATTCCTGGAGGTCTTCGAGGCAGGCCTCGTGCTCATGGGCTCGGAGCTGAAAAGCCTGCGCGAGGGCCGCGTGAACTTCATGGACGGCTACGTGCGCTTCACAAATGACGAGGCCTGGCTCACCGGCGTGCACATCGCGCCCTATGCCAACGCGGGCATGGACCCGCACGAACCCACCCGCGAGCGCAAGCTCTTGCTGCACGGCCGCGAGATCGACAAGCTGCAGGCCCTGGCCTCGCAAAAGGGCCTCACCGTCATCCCGGTCAAGCTTTACTTCAAGAACGGCCGCGTGAAGCTGCAAATAGCGCTGGGCAAGGGCAAGAACGTGCACGACCGCCGCGACGACATCAAGGCCCGGGACATGGCGCGGGACACCGCGCGACAGTTGTCGGACTACCGGAAATAACACCCGCCGAGCACCCGGCGGCCTTCCCCCTGGATTCGCCATGACAACAGCACTCGCCCCCGCCCTCACGCCAACGCACCTGCGCTTCCTGGAACAGCTCTTCCCCGGCGAGGGACTCGTCACCAAGCCGGAGGAAATGGCCGTGTTCGGCGCGGACTCCAGCCGCCGCTCGGCCCTGCCCTGGGCTGTCGTCAGGCCCCGCACCGAAGACCAGATCGTGGAGCTGCTCAAGTGGGCCGAGGCCGAGCGCATGCCGCTGGTGCCCCGGCTGCGCGGCACGGGCATGAGCGGCGGCGCGGTTCCGGCGTTTGGGGGCGTGGTCGTCTCGACCCTGTGGCTCAACCGCGTGCTGGACATCAACGCGGGCGACTTCTGCGCCGAGGTGGAGCCCGGCGTGGTCACGGCGGAGTTCCAGGCGCTGACGCAAAAGCAGAAGCTCTTCTACCCGCCGGACCCGGCCAGCCTCAAGATTTCGACGCTGGGCGGCAATGTCTCCACCTGCGCGGGCGGCATGCGCGCGGTGAAGTACGGCGTCACGCGCGACTACGTGCTGGGCGTGCGCGCGGTGCTGCCGGGCGGGAAAATCTGCGACGCCGGGGGCCGCACCCACAAGAACGTGGTGGGCCTGGACCTCACGCGCCTGTTCGTGGGCTCCTGCGGCACGCTGGGCATTTTCACCAAGCTGACGCTGAAGCTTTTGCCCCTGCCGGAGTCCTCGGCCACTGTTCTGGCGGCCTTCCCCTCGCTTGTGGCGGCGCTGGAAGGAGCCAAAGGCGTGTTCCGCGCGGGCATCCTGCCCACGGCCATGGAGTTCATGGACGCCACGGCCTGCCGGGGCATCGCGCAGATCAAGGACGTGCCCTGGCCGGACAACACCCAGGCCGTGCTGCTGCTCAAGGTCGACGGCTCGGCCAGCGCCCTGGCTGAAGACATCATCCGGCTGGAGCAGGCGCTGTCCCGGGCCAACCCTTCCTGCCTGCTCAAAGGCCTCGGTCCCAAGGAGGAAGAGCCCCTGTGGGAGATCCGCCGCCTGGTGAGCCCGGCAGCCTTCCAGCTCGGGCCGGACAAGCTGGGCGAGGACGTGGCCGTGCCGCGCGGCAAGACCGTGGAGGCCGTGGAGGGCTTCCAGGCCATCGGGGCGGAGAACAACACCCACGTGGCCTGCTACGGGCACCTGGGCGACGGCAACATCCACGTGAACATCATCTACGACGCGGCCGACGAGGGCCAGCGTACGCGGGCCAAGGCCTGCAAGGAGGCCGTGTTCCGGCTGACCTTGTCGCTCGGCGGGACAATATCCGGCGAGCACGGCACGGGCATCACCAAGGCCCCGTATGTGTCCTGGCAGCTCTCCGAGACCGAGCGCGAACTCATGGCGGGCATCAAGCAGGTCTTCGACCCCTCGGGCATCCTGAACCCCGGCAAGGGCTGGGTCTAGGTCCAGGTGCCCAACGTGAAACACGACGATACACACGACGCCAAGACCAACGACACTTTCGACGCCCAAAACAACGAGGACGTCAACGGCGTGCCCGGCGCCAAAGCCGCGCCAGCCGCCGCTTCCGGCGAAAAGCCCGACGCCGCTTCCAACGGCAATTCCAACGTCGCTTCCAACGACAATTCCAACGCCAACCACAACGCCAAAACCAACGCCAAGCCGGAGCGCGACTGCGTGCTCTGCGGCTGCTGCCTGGAACTGTGCCCGCTGTTTGCGGCGACAAACCGCGAGGAGCTGTCCCCGCGCGCCAAGGCCCTGCTCTCCGGGCCGTCGAAGTTCACCGCCGCCACCCTGGACGACGACGCCGTGGCCGAACTGGCCAGCCTGTGCCTGGCCTGCGGCAAGTGCGAAAAGCTGTGCCCCCAGGGCGTCAGCGTGCCCCGGCTCGTCGCCCGCCTGCGCGCGGAGCACCCGGACTTCCGCCAGTGGCTGTGGAAGCAGTGGGTCACCAAACTACAGCCCTGCTGGTCCCTGGCGGCCAAGGGCGCGGGACTCATCCCCGAAGCCTTGACTCCCGCGAATCTCGGCCTGGCCCTCAAGGGCCTGCGCGGACTTCGCCCGGATAATGGGCTCCGGCCCTGGCTGACCGTCACGCGCTTTCCGGTGGAGGAATTTCGCCAGCAATACGGCGAGCGCCCGGTGGTCCTGTTCGACGGCTGCGTAGGGAGCGGCCCGCGCAAGGCCTGGGGCCAGGCGGCGCGCTTTCTGCTGCGCGGCCTGGGCGCGAACCTCGCCGAAGCCGGATTCTCCTGCTGCGGGTCGACGCTCGGCGTGGCCGGGCTGCCCGAGGACCAGCTCACGGCGCGGCGCGCCAATGTCGAGGCCTGGCGCAAGGCCGACCGCCCGCTCCTCGTCACCTACTGCGCCACCTGCCGCAAGGGCCTGGCGGATTACGCCGCACCAGGGGCAGGCGCGGGAATTTTCGCAAACAGCGACGAGGAAGCGCTCTGGGCCGCCAGCGTGACGCCGCTCTCGGGCCTGCTCTCCGGTGCGGCGGGGAAAGTGGGGCGCGGCGTGCCCACGGTGGTGGGCTGGCACCGGCCCTGCCACGCCGTCCTTCCTGGCGACCCCGGCGACGCGGACTGCAAGCTCATGTCCAGCCTCTTGGGCGCACGGCTGCGCACCCCGGCCAAGGCCAACTGCTGCGGCTTCGGCGGCATCATGCAGCTCTCCGCGCCGGAACTCTCGACGCAAGTGGGCCAGGCCTGCTGGAACGGACTGGATGGAGCCCTGGGCTTCACTGCCGCGCCGGAGGTCGTCAGCGCGTACGTGCTCACCGGGTGCAGCGGCTGCGTCATGCAGCTGACCGCCACCGCGCCCGCAGGCCACGGGCAGCATGCCCAGGTCGGCCACTGGCTGGAGATCGTCAAAACGGATTAATGCAACCGAGAATGGCTGTTGCGGCTTGACGAACGGCCAGCAGGCGTTATCTCCCCCACGGGGATTTGACGCGGCCCCGGAAATGTCCGAGAACACCGCTGCGCGAGCCAGGGCCCAATGCCCGAACCCGCGCCCGAAACCGTCAGAACCCAAGGGACGCCGGACCACCGGGAGCCATGCTCCAAGGACCGCGCCGACATGTTGAAATACCGCTGGCCAGGGCCAAGAGCCCGGGCCGGATCGAGGAGCCTGCGCCCATGTTCAACGCCATCATGAAAAAGATCGTCGGGTCGAGCAACGACCGCTACCTGAAGAAGCTCCAGCCACTGGTGGAGCAGATCGGCCAGCTTGAGCCGCAGATGAAGGCCCTGGCCGACGAGGACTTCCCGGCCAAGATCGCCGCGTGGAAAGAGGACGTTGCCCAGGGCCGCAGCCTGGACGACCTCCTGCCCGAGTGCTTCGCCCTGGTGCGCGAGGCCGGCGTGCGGGCGCTGGGCATGCGCCACTACGACGTGCAGCTGGTGGGCGCCATGGTGCTGCACCAGGGCCGCATCGCGGAGATGAAGACCGGTGAGGGCAAGACGCTCGTCGCCACCCTGGCCGTGGTCCTAAACGCGCTCTCCGGCAAGGGCGTGCACCTGGTCACGGTCAACGACTACCTGGCCAGCCGCGACGCCGCCTGGATGGGCAAGCTCTACAATTTCCTGGGCCTCAGCGTGGGCGTCATCGTCCACGGCCTCACCGACGAGGAAAGGCAGGTCGCCTACGGTGCGGACATCACCTACGGCACCAACAACGAGTTCGGCTTCGACTACCTGCGCGACAACATGAAATTCTACAAGGAGTCACTGGTCCAGAGGCCGCTGAACTTCGCCATCGTCGACGAAGTGGACTCCATCCTCGTGGACGAGGCGCGCACCCCGCTCATCATCAGCGGCGCGTCCGAGGAGTCCACCCAGCTCTACCGCAAGATCGACGCCATCATCCCCAAGCTGGCGCGCGGCGAGAAGTCCAAAGAGGAGGACGCCGAGCCCAGCGGCGACTTCGTGGTGGACGAGAAGGCCCGCAGCATCACCATGACCGAGCTCGGCGTCTCCAAGTGCGAGAAGCTGCTCGGCATCGAGAACCTCTACGACCCGGCCAACGTGAGCCTCCAGCACCATGTGCTCCAGGGACTCAAGGCGCACAACCTCTACCACCGCGACGTGGAGTACATCGTCAAGGACGAGCAGGTGGTCATCGTCGACGAGTTCACGGGCCGCCTCATGCCCGGGCGCCGCTTTTCCGAAGGGTTGCATCAGGCGTTGGAAGCCAAGGAGAACGTCAAGGTCGAGGCCGAGAACCAGACGCTGGCCAGCATCACCTTCCAGAACTTCTTCCGCATGTACGAGAAGCTCTCCGGCATGACCGGCACGGCGGACACCGAGGCCGTGGAGTTCAAGCAGATCTACAACCTCGACGTGAGCGTCATCCCCACGCACCGGCCCATGGTGCGCCTGGACTACCCGGACATGATCTTCAAGACCCAGCGCGAAAAGTTCGCCGCCATCGTCGAGGACATCGTGGACTGCCACAAGCGCGGCCAACCGGTGCTCGTGGGCACGGTCTCCATCGAGAAGAGCGAGCTCGTGTCGGAGATGCTCAAAAAGCGCGGCACCCCGCACAATGTCTTAAACGCCAAGCAGCACGAGCTGGAGGCCCAGATCGTGGCCGAGGCCGGGCACAAGGGCCGGGTCACCATCGCCACCAACATGGCTGGCCGCGGCACCGACATCGTGCTCGGCGAGGGCGTCAAGGAGCTTGGCGGCCTGCACATCCTGGGCACGGAGCGCCACGAGTCCCGGCGCATCGACAACCAGTTGCGCGGCCGCTCCGGCCGCCAGGGCGACCCTGGCACCTCGCGCTTCTACCTGGCCCTGGACGACGACCTCATGCGCCTGTTCGGCAGCGACCGCATCGCCGGGCTCATGGACACCCTGGGCATGCAGGAGGGCGAGGCCATCGAGAACCGCATGGTCAGCCGCGCCATCGAGGGCTCGCAGAAACGCGTGGAAGCGCACAACTTCGAGATCAGAAAGCAGCTGCTCGACTACGACAACGTCATGAACCAGCAGCGCGAGGTCATCTACGCCCGCCGCCGCGAGATCATGTACGCCGAGTCCCTGGACGAGATCGTCGAGGAGTACGTCGACGAGCTTTTGACCGACATGTACGCCCCCCTGGTCGAGGCCAAGGGCAATGAACTGGACGAGGAGACCGAGGGCATCATCTCGGCCCAGCTGGACGAGGTTTTCGACCTCTCCCGCTTCCCGGGCTTTGCCGGCGGACTGCCCACGCGCGAGCAGACCGAGGTCTGGATCCAGGAGATCCTGGACGGGCTGCAGACCGCAGCGCCCGACAACTACCAGGAGATCCTGCGCTACTTCATCCTGGAGACCCTGGACCGCAACTGGAAGGACCACCTGCTCTCCATGGACCACCTGCGCGACGGCATCGGCCTGCGCGGCTACGGCCAGAAAGACCCCAAGCAGGAGTACAAGCGCGAGGGCTACGACCTGTTCCGGGCCATGCTCTACACCATCGCCGAGAAGTCCATGAGCCTCATCCTGCGCCTGCGCATCGAGAAGGAGGTCAAGGAGGAGGAGTTCCAGCACAAGGAGACCGCCTCGGAGCTGGAGTACCAGAGCTCGGCCACTGCCTCGGAGCCCAAGAAGCAGAAACCCGTCAAACGCGGGGCCAAGGTGGGCCGCAACGACCCCTGCACCTGCGGCTCGGGCAAGAAGTACAAGAGTTGCTGCGGCCGCTAGCCCGGCCTCGCGGTTAAAAAACCACGCCAGCAGCATTGCTGCAAGGGGCGGGGTGTGGTAGAGTGCATGCTCGCCGCCCCGCCCCTTGATTTTGCAGGAAAACCGAACACACGCGCATCAGACGCCTCCCCAGGCGACGCACATACAGGAGCCTTTATGTCCAGAGTCCTCGTGGTTGAAGACAGCCACACCTTCTCGTCCCTGCTTTCGCGGCGCATCACCGAGGAGATGGGCCACCAGGTGGTGGTGGCCAACTCCAGGGCCAAGGCCGAGGCCATCCTGTCCGTGGACACGGATTTCTTCGTGGCCCTGCTGGACCTGAACCTGCCCGACGCGCCGCTTGGCGAGGTGGTGGATGTGGTGCTGGCCAAGAACATCCCCTCCATCGTCTTCACCGGCGAGATGGACGACGAGCTGCGCGACCAGTTCTGGGCCAAGCGCATCGTGGACTACATCCTCAAGCAGAACATGGACAACGTGGCCTACATGCTCTGCCTGGTGGAGCGCCTGCACCGCAACCCGACCATCAAGGTCCTGGTTGTCGACGATTCCCTGACCTCGCGCGTTGTGGTGCGAAAGCTGCTGGAAGCCCACCGCTACCAGGTGCTGGAGGCCGAGGACGGGCTGCAGGCCCTGGCCGTGCTTGAGGAGCACCCGGACGTGCGCCTCGTCATCACCGACTACAACATGCCGAACATGGACGGCTCGGAGCTCATCCGGACCATCCGCCGCAACCACGCCAAGGACCTGCTGGCGGTCATCGGCCTCTCCGGCACCCAGGAGGCCGGGCTCTCGGCCAGGTTCATCAAGAGCGGGGCCAACGACTTTCTGCACAAGCCCTTTTTGACCGAGGAATTCTACACCCGCGTGACCCAGAACATCGAGCTTCTGGAGTACATCGCGCAGATCAAGGAGCTGGCCGAGAAGGACTACCTGACCAAGCTCTACAACCGGCGCTATGTCTTCTCCGCCGGGCCCAAGCTCATGGCCGCCCAGACGCGCCGGGGCCAGGGCGTGGTGGTGGCCATGCTCGACATCGACCATTTCAAGCGCATCAACGACACCTTTGGCCACGATGCGGGCGATGCCGTGCTGCGCCAGATGTCCGCGCTTTTGGCCGCGCGCTTCCGCACCTCGGACATCGTCTCGCGCTTCGGCGGCGAGGAGTTCTGCGTGCTGGCGATGGACATGAACGCCGCCGACGCCAGCGGGGTCTTCGAGGACCTGCGCCAGGGCTTCGAGGCGAGCTCGGTGCGCTTCGGCGACCAGATCATCCGCTACACCGTGAGCATCGGGCTGTGCACCAGCCCGCTCGACGGGCTGGAGGCCATGATCAGGGCCGCGGACGACGCGCTGTACGTGTCCAAGAACGACGGCCGCAACCGCGTGACCGTGGCCTAGGCTGTAGCCCCGCGCACGGCGGAAAGGGAAGGCCCCTGGCGGAAACGCCGGGGGCTTTTTTGTTGCGCGGGGGTTCGTGCATGCGATAGCGGGTTCTTGAAAGCGCGGGCGGGGTGGGGTAATGGGGGCTTGAGGCACAACCCAGCTTCGTAGCTATTTCTGCAAGATTTCGCTTGCCTCAGAACCAGGAGGTGCCATGGAATATTCAACTCTTGTTGGTGGGCTTGGGATTGGGGGCGTGGTCACAACGTTCGTGAAAGCCTATCTTGACAACAGACAGATGAAAACAAAGAGGGTTTTCGAAGAAAAGCGTGACGCCTACGTTAATTACCTCAACGTTGCGGCCATATCGCAGACGATGCCGACCAAGGAGGCTCTTTGGGCAAGAACAGCGGCGATAGAGCGGGTCAGGCTATGCGGCAATCTTGAAGTCGTACGGCTACTCGAAATCGTCTCAAACACCCCACCACATTCACCCCGAGATGCAGTGAATGAACTGCTTAAGGCGATGCGAGCAGATTTATCTTTCTAGAGTTGTGCAGATAGCCTCCCCAAAATTCCCCCTTTGAATCCCGGCACGGCCTGTGCTAGGTATTTTTCCTGCGTGGTCAGGCTCGGCCCTGGCCGCGACGAATCTTTGCGAGGTGCGCGTATGACCATGGTGCCCAAGGGCTACCGTTTCGCTGTGGCTGCCGCCGGCTTCAAGAAGGCCGACCGCAACGACCTCGGCCTGATCCTGAGCATCGGCCCGGCCGTGGCCGCAGGCGTGTTCACCACCAACCGCTTCCAGGCCGCGCCCGTGCTCGTGTGCAAGGCGCAATTGGCCGAGAGCCCCGTGGCCCGCGCCATCGTGGTCAACTCCGGCCAGGCCAACGCCTGCACCGGCGAGGAGGGCCTGGCCAACTGCCGCGTCACCCAGGAGATCATCGCCCGCGCAGCCCGCGTGCAGCCTGAGGAGGTGCTCCCGGCCTCAACAGGCGTCATCGGCGCGCAGCTCAAGATGGACCTCTGGGAGCCCGCCGCGCTGAAACTCGCCGGGTGCCTGGGCCGCGCCACGCCCATGGACGTGGCCAAGGCCATGATGACCACCGACTCCTTCCCCAAGCTGGTGGCCAAGAGTGTGCAGCTTTCCGGCGGCGAGGTGCGCGTGCTCGGCATGTGCAAGGGCGCGGGCATGATCTGCCCGACCATGGCCACCATGCTCGGCTTCGTCATCTGCGACGTGGACATCGAGCCCAAGACCTGGCGTGAGATGCTCACCTTCTGCGCCGACCGCTCCTTCAACGCGCTGACGGTTGACGGCGACACCAGCACCAACGACACGGTCATCGCCCTGGCCAACGGCGCCTCCCGCGTGCGGGCGGACTCCAAGGCCGACCTGGAGCTGCTGCGCCAGTGCATGCTCGAGGTCTGCCAGGAGCTTTCCTACCGCATCGTGCAGGACGCCGAGGGCGGCACCAAGGTGGCGCACATCACGGTGAGCGGCGCCAAGAGCCACCCCCAGGCGGAGGCAGCCGCCCGCGCCATCGGCAACTCGCCGCTGGTCAAGACCGCGCTGTTCGGCTGCGACCCCAACTGGGGCCGCATCGTGGCCGCGCTGGGCCGCAGCGGCGCGGAGTTCGAGCCCGACGACGTGGTGCTGAAGATCGGCGGCATCCTTGTTTTCGAGAAGGGCCAGCCCGCGCCGGAGGACCTGGACGCCCTGCTCGCGCCCGTCATGCGCCACCAGGACGTGAAGATAGAGCTTACCATCGGCCCGGGCCGGGGCACCTTCACGCTCTTGGCCTCGGACTTGACCAAGCGCTATGTGGAGATCAACGCAGACTACCGCACCTAGATTTCTCACCCCACCCACCCCCTACCAGGGGGTCCGGGGGACTCGTCCCCCCGGCCGCAGGAGGCACACACACCCATGTCCCGTCTCAAAAAACGTTCGCGCCTGACGCGCCTGGCCGACTTCCTCTTCGAGTGCGGCATGCTGCGCAAGACCCCGCGCACCGGCTACCAGTTCCTGGGCACCGGCCAGGAGAACGTGGCCGAGCACAGCTTCCGCACGGCGGTCATCGGCTTTGTGCTGGCCAAGATGGCCGGGGCGGACAAGGAACGCACGGCCATGATGTGCCTGTTCCACGACCTGCACGAGGCGCGCACCGGCGACTTCAACTACGTGGCCCACATCTACAACACCAGCCAGCGCACCCGCGCCCTGGATGACGCGTTGTCCGGCACGGGCCTGGCGGAAGACCTCCTGCCCCTGTGGGCCGAGCTGGAGGAGACCGAGAGCCTGGAGTCGCGCCTGGCCCAAGACGCCGACCAGCTCGACCTGATGCTGAACCTGAAGGAACAGTCGGACCTGGGCAACAAGTACGCCGACAAGTGGCTGGCGGCCGCAGCGCAGCGCTTCCGCACGGATGAGGGCAGGCAGTTGGCGCAGACCATCCTGGAGACGGACCACACCGACTGGTGGTTCCTCGGACCCGACGCCTCGTGGTGGGAAAAGAAGAACGGCTCGCGCAAGGCCCCGAAAAAGCCCCCGGCGCAAGACCCCGACCCGGAGTCTGAGGATGCTGGCGGCGGCGGCGCGTCATAGTCGCCGAGTTACATTTTTGTTTTAAATGTCAGGCCTCGCGCTGCAAGGGATTGCGCGTGGCGCGGCCTTGTGCTAGTTTGTAGGAGTCGTCAGGGAGGCACGGTGCGCCCGGCGGCGTCATTTTGCGGACACAAGGGGGAGCCTGGCAGGCATGGCCCGACCAGGCGCAGAGGGGGACTCCGCAGCAATGATGAACAGCAGGCGTCAGCATTTTTCGCCCATCGCCCACCTGGGCGACGCGACCTTGCGCTTTGTGGGCGACACAGGGGCCATGTTCCTGTTCCTGCTGGAGTCCACGGGACGCATCTTCTCGTCGCTTGGCCAGTTCCGCAAGACCATCCAGCAGATCTACTTCATCGGCGTGAAAAGCCTCAGCGTCATCACCCTGATCGGCCTGTTCACGGGCATGGTCATCGGCCTGCAGATGCACTACGCCCTGGCCAAGTTCGGGGCCGAGGGATTCCTCGGCGCGGCCGTGGCCCTGTCGCTGGTGCGCGAGCTCGGGCCCGTGCTCACCGCCATCATGATCACCGGCCGGGCGGGCTCGTCCATGACCGCCGAGATCGGCGTCATGCGCATCAGCGCGCAGGTCGACGCCCTGCGCGTCATGGACATCAATCCCATCGGCTACCTGGTGAGCCCCAAGCTGGCGGCCAGCATCATCTGCTTCCCCATCCTCACGGCGTTCTTCGACCTCGTGGGCATGGCCGGGGGCTACCTCACCGGCGTGCTGCTCCTGGGCGGAAACGGCGGCACCTACACCTACCGCATCCAGGCCTACATGAAGCTGAGCGACGTGACCGGCGGCTTCATCAAGTCCCTGGTCTTCGCCGTGGTGGTCTGCACCGTGTGCTGCTTCATGGGCTACTACACCCACACCCGGCGCGACGCCGTGGGCCCGGAGGCCGTGAGCCAGGCCACCACCGCTGGCGTGGTCACCTCCTGCATCCTGATCCTGTTGTCCGACTACATCCTGACCTCGCTCTTGTTCTAGGTGAAACGAAATGGTGCATGACGAAACCCCGGACATCCGCCTCGAAGGGCTGACCATCGGCTACGGCAAGACCGCCGTGGTCAGCGGCATCGACGCGACCCTGCCCGGCGGCAAGATTTCGGTGATCCTGGGCGGCTCCGGCTGCGGCAAGTCCACCCTGCTCAAGAACATCCTCATGCTCAACGCACCGCTGGCCGGGCGCGTCATGATCGGCAGCCACGACCTGAACAAGCTGGACCGGCGCGGCAAGCACTGCCTGCGCCAGCGCATGGGTGTCCTGTTCCAGGACGGCGCGCTTTTGGGCTCGCTCTCCCTGGGCGACAACGTGGCCCTGCCCATGCGCGAGCACACCCGGCTGGATGAAAAGACCATCCGCGAGCGCGTGCTGGACAAGCTGGCCCTGGTCGGCCTGGAGGAATTTTACGACTACTACCCGAACGAGCTCTCCGGCGGCATGCGCAAGCGCGCCGGGCTGGCCCGGGGCATGGTCATGGACCCGCCGCTGCTGTTCTGCGACGAACCCACCAGCGGCCTGGACCCGGTGACGGCGGTAGAGCTGGACCAGCTGCTGCTGGAACTCAAGAAAAGTTTCAACATGACCATGGTGGTGGTCAGCCACGACCTGGACAGCATGCGCACCATCGCCGACCACGTGATCGTGCTGGGCGCTGGCAAGGTGCTCTACAACGGCACCCGCGAAGAGCTTGAAACAACCACGGACGACTATCTGCGGCGCTTCCTGGACCGCAGGGCGGAAGAGCGCACCAGCCCCCGGCTGACCATGCCGGCGCTGGATTACAAGGTCATGAAACGCGACTGTTCGAAATATCTGGGAGAGGGCTAGCGCCATATCCCGCACAAGGGCTGGCGCGGCATCCAAGCAAGGTCTAGGACCACGTCCAGGCTTTTCGCCCGGATCATTGGAGGTGCAATATGAAGAAATATTCCCGGGAAACCATGGTGGGCATCTTTGTGCTCTTGGGCTTTTTGGCCATCGCCTACATGAGCATCAAGCTGGGGAACGTGCACCTGTTCTCCGAGAACGACTACCCCATCATCGCCAAATTCAACGACGTCACAGGGCTCAAGCTCAACGCGCCGGTGCAGATGTACGGCGTGGAGATGGGGTTCGTGTCGAAGATCAGCATTGACAGCGACACGGGCATGGCCTCGGTGACCCTGCGCATCCGCAAGGACATCAAGCTCACCGACGACACCATCGCCTCGGTCAAGACAAGCGGGCTCATCGGCGACAAGTACGTAAAACTGTCTCGCGGCGGCGGTGATCCCATCAATGCCGGCGCGGTGTTGCGAGACACTGAATCCTCTATTGACCTTGAGGAATTAATCAGTAAGTATGTTTTTGGCGGCGTGTAAAATCGTGGCCCATTCCACATTGGCGGTACACTTGAAGATGAAAAGATTCGCCTTAATACTCAGCACGTTGCTCTTGACCGCGTGCTTCTGCTCCACCGCCCTGGCGGGGGAGCCTCAGGACCGTTTGAAGGTCGGCATTGATAATGTCATCGCCATCTTGTCCGACGCCTCCCTGAAGGGCCCGGCCAAAAGGGCCGAGCGGCAGGCCAAATTGCGCACCGTGGCCGATGGCTTTTTCGACTGGCGCGAACTCTCCCGCCGCGCCGCAGCCGAAGGCTGGAAAAAGTTCACGCCCCAGCAGCAGGACGACTTCGTCACCAGCTTTTCCGAGCTGCTGCAGAAGACCTATGTCCGCAAGCTTGAGAAATACAACAACGAAAAGGTTGCCTTCCTGAGCGAGCAGATCGCCGACAACCAGGCCTTCCTCAAGACCCAGGTCGCCATGAAGGACAAGACCATCCCCATCAATTACGTGATGATCAAGCACGACAAGTGGATGGTCTACGACGTGGTGGTGGAGGGCGTGAGCCTGGTCAAGAACTATCGCACCCAGTTCGCCAAGATCTTGTCCAAGGACACGCCGGATGCTCTCATCCAGCGCATCAAGGAGAAGATCAAGTCGCTGGACGCCGGCAAGAACGTCGATGACGTGGCCAGCTAGGACAGCACCCATGAGGCTTCTGACGACCCAAGAGAAGGTGGCACGCATGCACAATATGTCCAGGACCCTCCTGACGGCACTGGCCCTGACGCTGCTCTGCACCGCCGCGGCGTTTGCAGCTGCCGATCCCGCCAGCCCGGTCAAGCTGACCGAGAAGCCCGCCGCCAGCAGCATGCTCCTGGCCTACGGCGACGTGGACATCTGGGACGAGACCGGCCAGATCATCAAGAAGCCCGCAGGCGGCGACAAGATGACCCAGTCCGACATCGCCGCCCAGACCCCGGACCCCCTTGAGGGCTGGAACCGCATGTGGTTCACCTTCAACGACAAGCTCTATTTCTGGGCCCTCAAGCCCGTGGCCCAGGGCTACGGAGCCGTGATCCCCGAACGTCCGCGCATCTGGGTTGGCAACTTCTTCCACAACCTCATGTACCCCGTGCGCTTCGTCAGCCTGATGCTTCAGGGCAAGCCCTCCGCCGCCGCCGTGGAGACCTCGCGCTTCATCGGCAACACGGCCTTCGGCCTGGGTGGCCTGGCCGACATCACCGCCGACAGCAAGCCCTTCAAGCCCATCGGCTCCACCGAAAAGGACCTGGGCCTGACCTTCGGCTACTGGGGCGCCGGCAACGGCTTGTACCTGGTGTGGCCTTTCCTCGGCCCCTCCTCCGGGCGCGACACCCTGGGCTATGCGGGCGACTATTTCCTGACCCCCACCAGCTACATCCACCCCTGGTACTGGTCCATCGCCACCAAGGGCTACGACAAGATCAACGAGGTCTCCATGCGCATCGGCGACTACGAGACCCTGAAGGACGCGTCCGTCGACCCCTACGAGGCCGTGCGCGACGCTTACCTGCGCAACCGTTTCAAGAAGATAAACGACTAGGAGGGCCTGGCGGCCCGCTCCTTGATATGCGTCTGGCCGTCATTTCCGATTCGCACCTGTCCACTCCCGACGACCGCTTCGAGCGCGTCTACGACCGGCATCTCTCCGGCGCAGACGCGCTCTTGCATTGCGGCGACATGGTCGGCGCCGCGCTCTACCATTCCCTGTGCCGCCACCCGAAATTCCTCGCCGTGCGCGGCAACTGCGACCACTTCATCCTCGACCACGACCTGCCCAACTCGCTGAGCGCCGAGCTTGTGCTGCCCTCGGGCCGGAAGTTCACCATCGGCATGGCCCACGGCTGGGGCGAACGCGCCACTGTTTGGCAGCGCGTGGCCGAGCTCTTCCCCGGGCACGACCTGGTCTGCTTCGGGCACACCCACCGCCGCGCCTGGACCGAACACAACGGCTCGCACCTGCTCAACCCAGGCAGCCTGGTCGAGGGCTCGCTGGCCCTCCTCGACGTGGCCGACGACGGCGAAATCACCTCCTGCCGCTTCATTGACGTGGACGAAGAGACGTAGACGAAGCCCCCCGTTTTCCGCGACCAGACTGGCGTGAACCTGTGCCGTCCCCCTGGGACTGGAGGTGGCGTGATGAAAGGTCTGTCGGCAAGAACTTTCCTCTGGCTGCGGCTCTTGGCCGCGCTCCCCCTCGCTCTCGTGGCGCTCTTCGGCCAGCCAGCCTTGGTCAGCGCCGGGGCGCCCGGCCACACCGGCAACGCCTCCCGCGCCGCCCTGCTCAGCGGCTACGCGGGCGAGGTCCGGCGCGTGCTGGCCGCAGGCGAGCTGCCCATCATCGACGTGGAGCACCACTGGGGCGGCAAGCTGCCGCTCACGGACCTCATCGCCCTGATGGACCAGAACGGCGTGGCCCTGACCTGGCTGGGCCAGAACGAGAAGCGCGGCAGCGCCTACGCCCTGCTGGAGGCGGCGAAATACCCCACCCGCATCGTGCCCGCCACCATCCACGGCGACGGCCCTCGCTGGCATGGCCGCGACATGACCCTGCTGGACGAACTGGCTGCGGATGCCAGGAGCGGACACTACTTTGCCCTGGGCGAGTTCGAGGCCCGGCACTACGTGTCCAGCACCAACAGCCGCGACGTGCACCTGCCCGTGGACTCGGCAAGCTTCGAGGCGGTGTTCCGCATCGCCGAGGAGACCGGCCTGCCCATGCTGCTGCACCACGAGGCCGAGGACGCGCTGTTGCCGGAGCTGGAGCGCATGCTGGCCGCACACCCAAAGGCCAAGCTCATCTGGTGCCACGTGGGCCGCAACCGCGACCGCAGCACCTGGATCAAGCTCTCCACCCCGAACGGCGTGCGCGAGTTTTTGCGGAAGTATCCGAACCTGTACTTCGACCTGAACCAGGCCAAACCCGGAAGCCGGCACCGGGGCACCAACCAGGTGGACTCGGTGCTCTTTGACAGCGACCCGAGCAAGGGCGGCGACAACCAGCCCGACGCCAAGCTCAACGCCAAGTGGCAGGACCTGCTGGAGGAATTCCCGGAGCGTTTCGTCATCGGCACGGATGTGAACACCGGGCGTTTCGACGGGTACAGCCGCGTCATCGAGACCTTCCGGCGGCTGGTGCTGGCGCGGCTCAACAAGCCCGCAGCCGAGGCCATCGCCTACAAGAACGCCTGGCGGCTCATGAGCGGGGAGGAGTGGAAGTAATGTTTTATCTTACGCGTTGTCCTGACCACTTGCTACGTACGCAGTGCCAGGTACTCTGAGAGTTCGCGGTACAGCTGGGCGATTGTGTCGATGTGGCGGCGTGCCTCATCGTCATTCATCGCAGAGACGGTTTCCTGAATGCTGCCTGGTTCAGCTGTGCCTGGCGTGCAATTCAACAGTTGACAGAGCGCATCAAACTTTCCCCGCATTTCAGGCGGAAGATCTCTTTCGGCGTTGATGTTGAGAATATCGTAGAAACATGCGCTTATCAAACGCTGCTGCAGAGTCTCGCGGCTCTCCGCAATCGTAAAGACAGCGCTCGTCAATTGTTCCAGACCATATCCAGCCTGCATCTGTGTTCTCCCAGGTTCCAGTAAATATTTTTCCTATTCAGCCAGCATGACGTGGCGCATAGCACAAGAGTCTTCGTGCAAGGCATGGTGTGTCGCCTCATGCCCGCACCCGCTGTTGTTGAATAATGCACCCTACATGCCAACAAAGTCCTTCTTGGCGGCCAGCACCTTTTTCAGGTAGTCGCGCGTCTCCTTGGCGGCGTGGCGCTCCACAATGGTCTCGTACACGGCCAGCGGCGGGCGGCTATTAATGGCCTTGACGGCCCGGCCCTTGTCGCGGTTGAAGGTCTTGAGCAATGCGCCCGCGCCGCCGTTGTAGGAGGCGATGACGCAGTACTCGCGCGAGAGGTCGTCGCCCACGCCGGACAAAAAGCGCGTGGCCAGCAGGTGCAGGTAGGCCGTGCCATAGGTGATGTTGTGCGCGGGCTCGAAGAGGTAGCTCTTGCTCGGCTCGCCGGACTTGCCGGTGAGGTAGGCCTGCACATCGGCCCCGGCGGTCTGCGGCACCACCTGCATGAGCCCCACGGCAGGGATGGCGTTGATGGCGTAGGGGTTGAAGTCGCTCTCCACGCGGATGATGGCGTAGACGAGGTTGCGGCTGACGTGGAAGCGGGCGGAGGCCTGCTCCACCAGCGGGCGGAACTTGGCGGCGCGCACCTGCATGTGGTCGGCGGTCATGGGGATGACCACGAAGCGCACCGTCTTGCCCGGGCTCTCGGAGGGGCGCTCCTGCACGCTGATCGCCACGATCTGACGGGCGAACGCCTCGGCCTGGGCCTCGGTGGCGATGTCGCGGCCTGCCGCGTCCTTGACTTCGCCCAAGAGGAAGGGCCTGCCGCCCAGGGTCACGGCCCCGGCGGAATAGAGATCCACGGCGCGCGGGTCATACGGGGTCAAGAGCGTGGTGGCGATGGCCGCGCGCAGGCTGGCGTGCGGGGTGTCCTGGTCCAGGGTCTCCACCAGGATCTGGCCGCGCTCGAAGTCCACGCTGGCGCGGGACAGATAGTTCTGGGTGTACTTGACGTAGCGCTTGGGCTCGGGCTCGCGCGCGTCGTGCTCGCCCCAGGTGCCGCCCACGGCGCGACGGAAGCTGGTGACCAGCCGCTTGAAGCGCTTGTAGTCGGCCTCGATGGCGCTGGGGTGGGTGACGTAATGCACGGCCTTGCCGCTCGCCATCCTGATGGCGGCGGTGGTGTCGCCCGTGGCCACGCGGGCCAGGTTCACGGCGTCGGAGGCTGTGCAGGAGAGGGTAAGCAGCGCCAGGAGAAACAGGAGGAAAATCGGCGCAAGGGCGCGGCGCCGGAAGCAATACCGGATCAAGAAGCTGGACAGGAATCTGGAAAACGCTCGCATAGGCGGCCTCCTTGCGCTCCGGGCCTCAAAGGCCGGACGCCGGGCGATAAAAAACCCCAGTTGACCGTGGGCAGTGGATCGGAACCCCTGTGTTAATGGGCACTGCCCTTCACATTCTTAGGTGTTGGTTCCCGATGCCGTTCTGGCTCTCACCTGTCGTCCAGGGTACTGATACGGTAGCATGACCCGTGCCAAAACCTGCCGGACTGCCGGGGCGGGAGCGCCTCAGCGGCCGAAAAGCGCCAGCCTGCGGGCCTCCGCGAGGTAGCGGACGGACAGCTCCACCCCATCGCCATCCCCCGCGCAGTTGTCGGCCCAGTGCAGAAACAAGAGGCGCAGGGCCGAGATTCTGGCGCGATCCGGGCTTGCCAGGCGCCTGCCCGCCAGGCCTTCGTCAAATCCTTGGCGCAGGAGCGCGGCCAAGGCAGCTGCCCGGTGCCGGGGCCGATGCGCCCCGTCCACGCGGGCGAACCCGGCCCGGCCATAGGCCTCGCGCCGGGGGCCGTTGGCCAGGAGCGAACGGGTCTTGTCCGCTGCGTCGTGCTCGTCGTCAGGCTCATAGGTCACGAAATGGACCCCGTCCTCGAACAACTCGTCCTGGCCGTTGGCGATTCTAGGCGTGAGCAGGCAGGCCCCGCAGGCCAGGGCCTCGAAGACCCGGAAATTCAGGTCGCCGCGCTCGGCGATGTTCAGCGCCACCCGCGCGCGCGGCAAGAGTTCGGTAAAGTCGCCCCGGCGCGACGCCAGGCCCGGGAACGCCCGTCCCAAGCGCTTCAAAAAGTCGAAGCGCTGCGGCGTGGTCTCCGGGTCCACGGTGCCCACGAACAACAGGTCGAAATCCTTATTCATGACGCTCGGCTGGTAGCGGTCCTCGGCAAAGGGCGGCAGCCAGAGCACGCGCTGGGGCGAAAGCTCCGCGCCAAAGCGCTCCACATCGTCCCGCAGGCTCACGGCGCAGAGGTCAAAGGCCCCGGCG
Source organism: Pseudomonadota bacterium (assembly GCA_018817515.1). Taxonomy (GTDB): domain Bacteria; phylum Desulfobacterota; class Desulfovibrionia; order Desulfovibrionales; family Desulfovibrionaceae; genus Humidesulfovibrio. Next base: position 13,635 of record JAHIUD010000049.1, on the reverse strand, counting down.
TAGAGCGGGTACCAGCCGTGGATGTGCGAGTCGATGCAGTAGAAGGCCGTGAGCGCCGGGTAGCGCTCCAGGCCGAGCAGCGGCGGGGGCAGGCTGCGGTCGGTGTAGACCACGGCGTCCGGGGCTTGGCCGCAAGCCGCGCAGATCTCGTCCCAGGAAAACGCGCCGGGCTTGGTCATGGGCAGGCGCACCACGCGGAAGCCCTCGGCCTCCATGTGGTGCATGAAGAACTCGCCGCCCACCCAGGCCAGAAGTGTGTTGTCTACGCCCACGTTCAGTTCCACCCTTACGGAAGTTGCAGGTAGGCGATGAAGTCGTTGACCCCAGCCATACGGCAGCCCACGTAGGCCACCGTGTACTGGAGAAAGGTCCTGGGCCTGCCGTAGGTCTTGTAGACCTGCTCGGCGGTGCCATAGTTCAGGCTGTAGAAGGCTGCCGCCTGCGGATGCACGGGCAGCTCGAAGTCGCCGTAGGCCTTGCCCAGGCTCTCCGGCCGGGGCACGAGGGCCTGGTCTTGCGCAGCCAGGCCGAGTTCGCGCAGGATGCCCGCCGCGGCCAGTTGCAACAGCTCCGGTCCGGGGTGGTTGACCGTGAGGAACAGCTGGCGCGATCGCCAATGCTCCAGCACGAAGTCCAGATACCGCACCGGGGTGTGGGCCTGGCGCTCGGTCTCGCGGGCCACGGTCTCGGCCAGCAGCGCGTCCAAGTCGTACTTCCGCTCCAGCGGCATGTGCAGGTACAAATGCAGAATATCCTGGCCCGGCAGGCCCATCTCCACCAGCCGGTCGAGGAACACGTCGCGGTAGTCGAAGCCTGGTGCGCCGGACCACAGCGGCCAAGGCCCGCGAAAGAACATGTTCGGGATGCACAGCCTGGGGCAGTCCGCCGGGAGCCGCGCCAAAAGCGCGTCAGAGGCCAGCTCGCCCCATTCCGGGCCGAGGTGCTGGTACAAAAACAGGCCGCAGCCAGCCAGCTCTGCCTCGGGGATGGGCTCGCGGGCGTAGTTCAGGTACACGCGCGGGGTGAAACTCCGGGCGAACTCCGGGCTGGCCAGGAGCTGTGCGGCCAGGGGCTGGCCCTGGCAGTTGGCGTGCAGAATGGCGGTGCGCTTGCTCACGCAGTCGACATTGCAATGCCCGTGCCGGGAGCGCGCCAAAGCGGGCGCAGCCGCCCCTTGAAATGCGTTGCCGATTCGGCTACCAAGCAGGCACACCGAGCGGACATCTCGGAACACGGTGCGATTCCGTGGCGGTCCCGCCGCCGTAACCGGGAACGGGGAGAGACTTCGGGCCATGCAGGCCCGGCCACTGTCGGGGCACACCCCGGCGGGAAGGCCGTCTCCCCCGGCTGATCCGGAAGCCGGAAGACCTGTCCGCGTCGGCATGACTGGAACCTGATGGCAAAGGGTTCCGGCGGGCGTTTGTGCGTCCGCCGGGACCCTTTTTTTCGCCCTCGCGGGGCGGGCCCACCCCGCGCCAAGCCTGTAATTTCAAGAGGAGTTCACATGAACGCATCCCTTTCCGCCGTGCTGTCGGCCATTTCTCCGCTGGACCGCGCCCTGGCCGCCCCTGGCCAGGCCCACCTGGACATGCTGACCAAGCCCCAGGGCAGCCTGGGCCGCCTGGAAGAGCTGGCCCTGCAGCTCTACATGATCCAGGGCGGAGCCAAGCCCCAGGCCGATCCCTGCCGCGTGTACACCGTGGCCGGGGATCACGGGGTGGTGGCCGAAGGCGTGAGCCTGTACCCCCAGGAGGTCACCCGCCAGATGGTGCTGAACTTCGTGGGCGGCGGGGCCGGGATCAACGTCCTGGCGCGCACCACCGGGGCCGAGCTGTTCGTGGTCGACGCGGGCTGCCTGGGCGGAACCTTTGACGAGCACCCGAACCTCATCCAGGGCAAGGTGGCCCCGGGCACGGCCAACCTGGCCGTGGGCCCGGCCATGAGCATCCAGCAGTGCGAGGCCGCCCTCCAGCTCGGCGTGGACCTGGCCGACCGCGCCCACGCCGAGGGCGTGCGCGTGCTGGGCACCGGCGACATGGGCATCGGCAACACCACGCCCTCCACCGCGCTCTACTGCGCCTACCTGGGCCTGGACCCGGACGGCATGACCGGCCCGGGCACCGGCCTGGACAAGGCGGGCGTGGGCCGCAAGGTCGAGGTCATCAAGCGCGGGCTGACGGCCAATGCCGCGGCCATCGCCTCCGGCGACCCCCTGGCCATCCTGGCGGCACTGGGCGGCTATGAGATCGCCTGCCTGGCGGGCCTGATCCTGGGCGGCGCCAGGAACCGCCAGCTGGTCTGCGTGGACGGCTTCATCTCCACGGCGGCCTGCGTGGCGGCCTGGAAGCTCGCCCCTGCCTCGGCGGACTACACCGTGCTGGCCCACGTCTCGGCGGAGCCGGGGCACAAGCTCGCGGTGGCCAAGATGGGCAAGACCCCGCTGCTGGACCTGGGCCTGCGCCTGGGCGAGGGCACCGGCGCGGCCATCGCCATGTTCCTGCTGCGCTCGGCCGCGGCCATCTACAACGACATGGCCTCCTTCGCCTCGGCCGGGGTCAGCACGGCGGACTAGCCGAACCGGCCCGACAACGACAAAGGACAACAAAACGCCCGCTCCGGCCCAATGATTGGTGGCCGGAGCGGGCGTCTCTCGTTGCGCCGGGGCTGGCGGCTAGGCTGGCGGGCGCACCGTGTTCAGGATCTCGGCGAGGACCTCGCCCTCGCTGATGTGCGTGGTGTCGACCACCACCGCGCCCTCGGCGGGCTTCATGGGGGCGATGCTGCGGTTGCGGTCCTGGTCGTCGCGCTGGTTGATGCCGGACAAGATGGCCTCCAGGTCGGCGGGCTTGCCCAGGGCCTCCAACTGGCGGAAGCGCCTGCGGGCGCGTTCCTCGGGAGCGGCGTCGAGGAAGAACTTGAATTTGGCGCCGGGGAAGACCACGCTGCCCATGTCGCGGCCCTCGGCCACCAGGGGGGTGGTCTGGCCGAGGAAGATCTGGGCCATCTTCATGTAGGCCCGCACCGAGGGCACCACTGCCAGCTGCGAGGCCCACTGCCCCACCTGCTCGGAGCGGATGTCCTCCGGCAGGGGCTGGCCGTTGAGCAGAAGCTCGGTGTCCTTGCCGCTGCCGCGCAGGGTGAACTCAAAATCGCCCAGCTTCTGCTGCAGAATCCCCTGGGTCCAGTCCCAGGCGCCCTCGCCCAGGGTGTAGGCGGCGGCGCGGAACATGGCTCCGGTGTCCAGAAAGGCGATGCCCAGCTCCCCGGCCAGGCGCGAGGCGATGGAGCTTTTGCCCACGCCCGCGGGGCCGTCCAGGGTGACGATGAGGGGGGAGGCGCTAGGCATTGAGAATCTCCTCGAGGGCCTTCAGGAAAGCCTCGGTTTCCGGGCCTGTGCCCACATTGACGCGGATGTTCGCCGGCAGGCCGAAGCTCTTCAGGTGGCGCACGATGATGCCGCGCTTCAAAAGCTCCTCGCAGACCACGCCAGCCGAAAGCGGCGGCTGGAACATGACGAAGTTGGCCTGGGAGGGCCACACGGTGCAGCCAAGCTCCGGCAGGCGCTTGAGCAGCCGCTCGCGCCCGGTGAAGACCACCTCAAGCGTTGCACTGTAGAAGGTGTCGTCGTCCAGGGCGGCGATGCCCGCCTCCTCGGCCAGAAGATTCACGGTGAAGGGAGGCCGCGCGCGGCGCACGTGGTCGGCCAGCCACACGGGCATAACCCCGTAGCCCAGGCGCAGGCCCGCCAAGCCGTAGGCCTTGGAGAAGGTGCGCAGGACCACGACATTGCCCAGCTCTGCTGCGGCGTTCATCATGGAATACTCTTCCGGCGGCCAGGTGAAGTCCATGTAGGCCTCGTCCACCACCAGAAGCGCGCCCGGGGGCAGCACGCCGGAGAGCACCATGAGCTCCTCGGCCCGGGCGGCCAGGCCCGTGGGGTTGTCCGGGCTGGTGACGAAGACGAGCGCGGTGTTGTGGTTCACGGCCTCGGCCAGGGACTCCAGCGGCAGACGGAAATCCTCGCCGCGCGGCACCTCGCGGTACTCAACCCCGCACATTCTGGCCATCATGGCATACATGCTGAAGCTGTGCTCGTAGCAGACCACGTTGTCCTGGCCGGGCTGGGCCACCACCCGCAGCAGCAGGTCGATGATCTCATCGGAGCCATTGCCCGCCACGACCATCTCCGCAGGCACGCCCATGGCCTTGGCAATGGCCTGGGTGAGGCGCGGGCTGTGGTTCTGGGGATAGCGGAAGACCTGGTCCACGGCATGGGCGAGCACCTGCTGCACAATGGGCGAGACGCCCAGCGGGTTCTCGTTGCTGGCCAGCTTGATGACCGTCTCAAGCCCGTACCGGGCCTTGATTTCATCTATGGAAAGGCCGGGAACATACGGCGTGAAGGTGAGGACCTCCGGTCGGACTCGCTTGCTTGGCATGGCGCACCTCTTCTTGATCTCAACACGAAAGCACAGGAAACAGCCTGGGGCCGTCCCCTGTGCGCACTCATCTGCCATGCCTATAGCTGGACTTGCGTTTTGGCGCAACCAATGCCGCCCCGAACCGACACGCCGGGAGACACGCCGGAAGGACACGCCGGAACGCCTGCGTGATCACGCCCCGCGCGTCCGGGCGCCGGAGTCGTGCGCCGGAGCGGCGAGCCGCCGCGAAGCTCCCGGGCTACTTGCCGGGACGGATGGTCATCACCGGGCACTTGGCGCCCTTGACGACCTTCTCGGCCACGGAGCCGAACAGGATGCGGTCGATGCCCTTGCGGCCGTGGGTGCCCATGATGATGAGGTCCACGTTCTCCTTGGCGGCCATGCCGAAGATCTCCTCGGCCGCATAGCCGGTGACCACATGGCCCACGGCGGTGACGCCCTGGAAGTTCTCGTTCAAGAAGGCGCTCATGGTGGCCTCGGCTCCGGTGACGATCTCGCCCACGAAGTTCTCGATGGAGCTCGGCGGCACATGGAATCCGACGTACTGGCTGAGCGAGGGGGCGACGTACAGGCAGTCCACGCTGGCGCCAAGGCCCTGAGCCATGATCCGCGCGTACTCGGCCACCACCGGGCTATGCTCGGAAAAATCCACTGCGCAAAGGATCTTCTTGATCTGGGGCATGGCTCTCCTCCTCAAAGGTCTGCGTTGGTTGCCCGCTTCCGGGGGGAAAGAGGGACGAGGTAACAATGTGAAAATAATCACCCGGCTCCATAAACGCAAGGACAAAACACGCCGAAAAGGCGGCGAAGGGTTCGAAGGTCCAGGGTTGATGGACAAGCTCCCGGCCATGGGATATCCGATAGGGGCATGGCCAAGCCGCCCGGACCGGGCACAGGCAAGATTTTCCCCCTGGGCCAAGTGTTAAGATGCAACGATATCAGTGAATTACGTCGACAACGCGTTGGCATGGTCTCTGCACATTACAAAGAAATCACAGGATGAGGAGCAACCATGAAGATCCATCCTGACCAGTTGGAAGGGGTTCGTCCGGACAGCGCGTCGCAGACGAACAGGGTCAAGCCGCCCAGCACCGCTTTTGGCGATCTCCTGAATCAGGAGGTCACCAAGTCGGGCACGGAGACCACCAAGACCAGCGCTCCCCTGCCCCCACCGGGCGGGCTCGGCACCTTGAGCGCCCTCATGGGCGTCGGCACTGTCGAGGCTGTCGCCCCGGCGGCAAATGCGGAGAAAGCGATCATGGACAAGGTGGAAAACCTGCTCGACAAGTGGGACCAGTACGCTCAGAACCTGCAAGGCGGGTCCGGAGCGGTGAACTTGAAGGAGGCCTACGGCGTCCTTCAGGACATCGACGGAACAGTGCAGCAGATCAAGGGCGAGAACCCGAACCTTGCGCAGCAGTCCCCTGCGCTGCAAGGCGTGGTGTCTGAACTGGAAGTCATGGCGGTGACGGAACGCATCAAGTTCAACCGTGGGGACTACCTCTCTTAAGAGAGCCCCCGCCGCAAACCTCAACCCGTCACACGAGAAAGGGCAGGAATCAACTTCCTGCCCTTTGTCTTTTTTAAGCGCCTGCCCCGTAAGCCGGGGCTCCGGCTAGTCCTGCATGTTGCGGATGATGCGCTTGAGCTCCTGGGCCAGGCGCGACAGGTCGGACACGGCCTGGGCCGACTCGTTCATGGCCTGGGCGGTCTCCGCGGCGATGCGGTTGATGTCCTCGGTGGTGTGGCTGATCTCCTCGCTGGCGGCGGACTGCTCCTCCGAGGCCGTGGCGATGGAGCGCACCTGGTCGGCCGTGCGGTCCACCATGACCACGATCTCGCGCAGGGCCTCGCCGGACTTGCCCGCCGTGGCGGTGCTGGCCTCGATGGCCTTGGTGGTGGCCTCGGTGCCCTCGATGTTCTTCTTGGCGCTGTCCTGCACGGCCTTGATGTACGCGCCCACCTCGTTGGTGGCGGTCATGGTCTTCTCGGCCAGCTTGCGGACTTCATCGGCGACAACAGCAAAGCCCCGGCCTGCGTCGCCTGCGCGCGCGGCCTCAATGGCGGCGTTCAGGGCCAGGAGGTTGGTCTGGTCGGCGATGTCGCTGATGACGTTCATGATGGCGCCGATGCCCTCGGCCTGCTTGCCCAGCTCGCCCATGTCCACCTTCAGGGCCTCGGCCCGGGTGTTGATCTGGTTGATGTTGGCCACGACTTCGTCCACCAGCTTCGCGCCTTCCTGGGCCTTGCGCTTGGCCTGTTCGGCCAGTTCCGCCGCGCCAGAGGCGCTGGAGGCCACCTCCATCACCGTGGCGTTCATCTCCTCCATGGCCGTGGCGGCCTCGCCCGTGCGGGCGCGCTGCTCCTCGGTGCCGCGGCTGGACTGCTCGATCTGGGCCGAGAGTTCCTCAGAGGCCGAGGCCACCTGATCGGAGATGTTGGTGGCGGCCTCTGCGGCGCGGGCGATCTTCTCGTTCTGCTGCTCGATGCGCTTCTGGTTTTCCATGATCTCGGTGATGTCCAGCCAGAAGGAGATGGCTCCGAGCGGGGCCCCGTCCAGGTCGTAGAACGGCGTGGTGGCAACGTCCACATGCATCTCCCTGCCGGTCTTGGCCTTCCAGGATGCCTGGCCCTTCTGCGCGGCGTTCTGGCGAATGGCCTTGTCGGACAGGGTCTCGCGGTTGGGGTCGTTCCAGTAGAACTCGCCCGACTTCTGCCCAATGTAATCTGCGGGCTTGCCGGTCTTTTCCAGCATGTCGCAGATCTGCTGGTTGGCCCAGAGCATCTTGAAGTCCGGGCCCACGATGCCGCACGGGGTTGGGATGCCCAGGAGCACGCCCTGGCTGAAGCCGAGCTTGTTCTTGATCTCGGCCACCATGGCGCGGATGTTGTCGGCCAGGCTGGACAGTTCAAATTTGAACCCGGTGCCCAGCTCCGCCTTGAAGTCGCCCTGGGCGATGCGGCTTGTGAAGGCCTCGATGTTCGTGATGGGGTTGACCACAAGACGCTTGATGATGAGGCTGATGACCACCACCAGCACAAGGATCGCCGCCAGACCGATGCCCAGCAGGATGTTGCGCTGCATGGTGGAGGTGGCCGTCATTTCCGAGACGTAGGCGCTCATGCACAGGGCCCAGCCCGTGTCCGGGTCGGTGGACACGGTGAGGTACTTCTGCTCGCCCTTCCAGTCGTAGAACAGGGAGCCGTTCTTCACTTCCAGCGCCTTGCGGATGAACTCGTGCTCGCTCAAGTCCTTGAGCATCAGGCTCTTGTCCACGGCATGGGCGATGATGCGGCCCTTGGCGTCGAGCATGAAGGCGTAGCCGCGCGCGCCGAAGCGAGGCGGGTCGACAAAGGCCTTGGTGAAGGCATCCCACCTGGGGAAGGCGGCCACGCCGCCCAGCACCTTGCCATCCTTGCTTTTCACGGCCTTGGCCAGGGAGAAGATGAACAGGTCGCCTTCGCCGCTCTTGGCCTTGAGGACTTCCTTGGCCACAAACAGCTCCTGCCCGCCGAGCACGGCCTTGACGTAGTCGCGGTCGGCGCGGCTCTGCCCGGTCAAGTCCGCCTTGTTGGCATTGTACCCGGCCAGGATGACGCCGTTGGCGTCAAACAGGAAGATCGCCCAGTAGTCCTTGTTGGCCGTTATGTAATCCATCAAGCGATCTTTCGCGCGCTTGGGGTCGCCCTCGAAAGCCTCCTGGATGGCTTTCTGCACAGCCAGGGTCTCCACCAGAGTTTTGGTGTTGTCCATGTAGCTGTCCAGGGCCGCCTGGGTGGCGACGGACAACTGCTGCATGGACTGCTGCTCCAACTCCAGGGTCATATTGTTCGAGGACTTCGAAACATAGACAATAATGGCGGCCACAGCCAAGACAACGGCCAAGGCCACGGACGCGATGAGCACGCTGCTGATGCTTTTACGGAACATATATCCTCCGGTTACCATTTATTCTACGCTTCCTGGGCTGTGGCACCGTGAGTCCCAGGGCAAATCGAACTGGTCAATATTACAATAGCATATTCGGCGGATAAAACGCAACACATTACCCTTGCGAGAGGCGCCATCGTGATGTCGGGAGACTTCAATCGGCGTAGCCAGTAGGAGCGACAGACAAAGGCAATAGCAAAGGCATTATACACAACACATGAATATTGACGGGATCTGCTGATAGGCAAACGATGAGCGCGCATCTGAGAATTTGATGCCTCGTCGTCAAGCCGGGAAACACGAGGACACCGGGCGACTCAGCAGGCGGCGCGGTCGCGCCCCGGCCCTGCCGGACCAAGAGCTCCGCCGGATGTGAACTCCGCCAGCCGGGAATACTGCGGGCCGCCCGGCCCGAGCACGCTGCGCCAAAGCACAAAGCCGTCGACCTCAATCACGGGCCAGCGCTCCCCGGCCACGCAGCGCTCCACCAGCGTCCAATCGTCGCCCGGCGCCAGCGCCTTGACCCGGCCCAGGGTCACATGCGCGGCAAAGGGCCGCTTTTCCGGCGCGAACCCCAACGGCTCAAGCACCTGCCCGACCTGGGCGGCCAGCTTTGCGCTCTCCGCCTCGCCCAGGCGCAAGCCGATCCACAGCGCCCTGGGGCCGCTCCGGCCCACGGCCAGGGCAAAGGGCGAAAAGGAGACGCCGCGCAGGGCCTGCACCAGCTCCGGGAGGCGCTCCTGCGCCACGTCGCCAAGGAATTTCAACGTCAGATGCCCGTTGCCGGGCCGGGTCCAGCTGATGCGCGAGGACAGCGCGCCCGCCAGCCGCTGCGCAACGCGCGCAAGAGCCTCCTGCCAGCTCTCCGGCAGGGGCAGCCCGACGAAACAGCGCACGCCCGCCACAGCCAGCGCTACCGGGTAAACGTGGCCAGGCCGAACAGCGCCCCGGCGGCGCTCTGGGACTTCACCGCAGGCCGCGAGCCGCGGAACAGGAACTGCTCGGCGCGCTCCCCGCCCGGCCAAGCCCAGGCCATCCAGACCGTGCCCACGGGTTTTTCCCGCGTGCCGCCGGTGGGCCCGGCGATGCCTGAAATGGCCACGCTCACCCCCCGGTCCTCGGGCATGCCCGGCAGCCGCAGCGCCCCCCGGGCCATGGCCAGCACCGTGGCCTCGCTCACAGCGCCGTGCTCGTCCAATATGGCCTGCTCCACGCCCAGCAGGCCGGTCTTGAGCGCATTGGAATAACAGACCACCCCGCCGTGGAACCAGGCCGAGCTGCCGTCCATGTTGGTCAAGGTGTGTGACACAAGCCCGCCGGTGCAGGACTCCGCCGTGGCCAGCATCCAGCCCTGGCCGCGCACGTGCCGCGCCACCTCGGAAGCAAGGGCCCCCAGGCGGTCCGTGCCCTCCTGTTCCATGAGGCAGTGGAAATCCACCTTTTTCATGCCGACACCCCCGCCTTGTGTTTGCAACTGTTTACAGGATGGGGCCGCGCGTGGCAATTGTGGGCCATGCAGAGTGAATCCACACCCTCAAGCCTGCGCCAGCGGGCCGCGAACATCGCGCAGACCCTGCGCCTGCGCCGCCGCGAACCCTGGAACTGGTGCATCCAGACCGCCAGCCTGGGCCTTCTGCCCTTCGGCCTGGTGCTGCACAACCCCGCGCTTTTGGCCCTGGCCGCCATCGGCCTCGGCGTCGGCTGCCTCGCCCTGCCCCTGCCGCCCATGGACCAGACCAGCGCCAAAAACATGCTGCCCTGGCTGGAAGAAGCCATCGGGCTGGAATGCGCCTGGCTGGCGCGCCCCATGGACCGCCGCAAAATGCGGCAGATCGCCTTCCTCGGCCTGGGCTCCCCGCTCGCGGCCTGGTTCCTGTGGCAGCAGGACTTCGCCCCGGTGGGCATCGTGGTCGTTGCGGCCTACCTGCTGCACGTGCGCCGCAAAAACATCGAGGACGGCATCAAGCCCTGAGGGTCGCAAGGGGGCCCAAGGAGGACCAAGGACGGCCAAGGGTTGTCAAGCGACGGCAGTCGCGCTAAACCCCAGGCCGAGCATCCACCGACGCCCCCCGGGGGAGCCCCCCCGCCAGCCATATCTTTTGAGGAGACGACCATGCTTGACCTGAAGTTCGTGCAAAGGAACCTGGACGCCGTGCGCCAGGGTTTGGCGAAACGCTGCAAGACCGAGCCCGACGTGGCCGAGTTCGCCCGCCTGGACGAGGCGCGCATCGCGCTGATCCGCGAGGCCGAGGGCCTGAAGGCCGAGCGCAACCAGGGCTCGGCCGAGGTGGCCAAGCTCAAGCGCGCGGGCCAGGACGCCAGCGAACTCATGGCCGCCATGTCCAAGATGGGCGAGCGCATCAAGGAGCTGGACGCCGAACTGGCGGTCATCGAAGGGCAAGAGTCCGATTGGCTGCTCAAGATGCCGAACATCCCGCACGAGTCCACGCCGGACGGCGCTGGCGAGGACGACAACCCTGTGGTGCGCACCTGGGGCGAGAAGCCGGTGCTGGATTTCCAGCCCAAGGAGCACTGGGAGCTGGGCCAGGCGCTGGGCGGGCTGGATTTTGAGCGCGCGGGGAAAATCACCGGCTCGCGCTTTTGCGTGAGCTTCGGCTGGGCCGCGAAGCTTGAGCGGGCGCTGGGCGCGTTCATGCTCGATATCGCCGCCGAGCACGGCTACACCGAGGTGCTGACGCCGTTCATGGTCAACAAGCAGGCCATGACCGGCACGGGCCAGTTGCCCAAGTTCGCCGAGGACCTGTTCAAGATCGAGGGGCAGGAATATTATCTCATCCCCACGGCCGAGGTGCCGGTGACCAACCTGCATTCCGGCGAGGTGCTGGAAGAGGACCAGCTGCCCATGGGCTATTGCGCGCTGACGCCCTGCTTCCGGTCCGAGGCCGGGAGCTACGGCAAGGACACCAAGGGCCTCATCCGCCAGCACCAGTTCCACAAGGTCGAGCTGGTGCGCTTCAGCCATCCTGACAAGTCCATGGCCGACCTGGAGCTTTTGACCAGCCACGCCGAGGAGATCTTGAAGCGCCTGGGCCTGCACTACCGCGTGATCCAGCTCTGCGGCGGCGACCTGGGCTTTTCCTCGGCCAAGACCTACGACATCGAGGTCTGGCTGCCCGGCCAGGACAAGTACCGCGAGATCTCGTCGTGCTCGAACTTCCTGGATTTCCAGGCCCGGCGGGCGGGCATCCGCTTCAAGGCCAAGGGCGCGAAGAAGAGCGAGCATCTGCACACGCTCAACGGCTCGGCCCTGGCTGTGGGCCGGGCGCTGGTGGCCGTGCTGGAAAACGGCCAGCAGGCCGACGGCTCCGTGCTCCTGCCCGAAGCCCTGCGCCCCTACATGAAGGGCCTGGAGCGCATCACCGCGAAGTAGCGCCTGGGCTCGCGCCACCTTACGCCGTCCTGCCTGCGGGGCGCGTCCGGAATGTCTGAGGACATGGCCGGATGCGCCCCGCCTGCTTTTGGCGGTCCGCCCTGCTTCCTCCTCCCTGCCTCCTCCTTCCTTCTTCTTCCTCTGCACAACCCGTCCGTTTGCACCTTTGCGCCAGGAATTGCAGCACGCTCCTGCACAATGCCTCCTATGTTTTAGGAATATCGCTCTCCATCCACTACCGCTGGAAAATATCTTCTGTAATTAGTGTACGTTGCCATCCCGCCATTTCTGGCAGGCTTTTTGATAGGGAGTGGGGCGTGGTGACTTCCGGCACCGCACAAATAGCGCGCCGATGGGCTCGGGCTGTCGGCGCGCCATGCTCTCCGGCGCCCAGCGCCGAAGCATACGCCAGACCAAAACGAGGAGCGCTGAAACATGCCAGGAATGGACGCTGTGCCCGCAGAATGCCGGGGGGTGGACTTCGACAAGGCCGCCCTGCGCCTGCCCGCAAAGATGGGCGCGCTTTTCCTGGCTGCCGGGGAGCAGCGTCTGCGCGAGCTGGACCAGGCCCTTGCCGCCGGAAGCGCCTGCGCGGTCATGGACGCCGCCCATTCCCTGGCCAGCCTCACCGGTCTGGTTCCGGTGCAGGCCCTGGCCTCCTATGCCCGCGAGATCTACGCCGCCGCCGAGCTGGGCGAGCTGGCCGCCGCCGGGCATGCCCACCAGCGGCTCTCCCTCATCATGGGATTTATTTTCGAAAAACTGCGCAGCCAAGGCTATGAACCCAATGCTTCATAGCGATTTGCCTGAAACAGGCCCCTTGGGTATGGTGGCGGCAGGATTTATTCCTGTCGCGTGCGACACCAACCCCGAGAAACATGTGAGGCCACTCGTGACCAGGGTCTGTATCATCGATGACGACGAGTTTTTCGGCCGCCTGCTGGCCACCCTGCTTGCCGGAGCGGAGGTGGAGACCACGGTGGCCAGGGACCTTGCCCAGGCCGAGAGCCTGCTCTCCGAGCAGGACTTCGACGTGGTCTTCCTGGACGTGCGCCTGCCCGATGGCAGCGGGCTCGACCTGGCCCCCAAGATCAAGGAACTGCCCTCGGCCCCGGAATTCATCATCATGACCGGCCTGGGCGACCCTGACGGCGCTGAGCTGGCCATCCGCAGCGGGGCCTGGGACTACATCCAGAAGACCGGCTCGCCCGAGGGCCTGCAGCTTTCCTTCAAGCGGGCCCTGGAATTCCGCCGCAACAAGCAGTCCGCCCAGCCCGTGGAGCGCCGCGGCATCGTGGGCGAGAGCCCGCGCCTGGTGGAGTGCACCCGACTGATGGCCACGGCGGCCCGCAGTTCGGCCAACGTGCTCATCCTGGGCGAGACCGGCACCGGCAAGGAGATCTTCGCCCGCGCCGTGCACGCCAACAGCCCGCGCCGCAGCAAGAACTACGTGGTGGTGGACTGCGCCTCGCTCCAGGAGGCCCTGGTGGGCAGCGATCTCTTCGGCCACCGCAAGGGCGCCTTCACCGGGGCCGTGTCGGACAAGGCCGGGGTGCTCCAGCGCGCGGACGGCGGCACCCTGTTCCTGGATGAGATCAGCGAGCTCTCGCTGGAACTCCAGAAAAGCTTTCTGCGCCTGCTGGAGACCCGCACCTTCCGGCCCCTGGGCGACACCAGGGAGCTGCGCCTGGACTTCCGGCTGGTCTGCGCCAGCAACAAGAGCCTGGCCGACATGGTGGCGGCGGGCACCTTCCGCGAGGATCTGTACTACCGCATCCGCGCGGCGGTGCTGGAGCTGCCGCCCCTGCGCGAACTGGGCGAGGACATTCCGGCCATCGCCGCGCACCACCTGGAGCGCATCTGCCGCGACT
>JAHIUD010000048.1 GCA_018817515.1 Pseudomonadota bacterium | reverse complement strand
GCCGCCCAGTCCCAGGGTCTTGACCACCTGGAGCACCCGCAGCCGATCGCCGCTGCGCCCGTTCACGCCGCGCCTCCCCGGTTCGCAGTCAGGCCCTGGATGTCGGCCAGCATCTTGTCGCGCAGGCTGTCCGCCGCGCCCCGGTCTGCCATGGCCATGTCGATCTGCCGGGTGTGCACGAGCAGGTAGCCCAGGATGCGCACCCGCTCCAGGATGAAGTCGTGGCTGCGGCTCTCGACCTTGGCAAAGAGATTATCGCCGCGCAGCTTCACCTGGAAGTCGAAACGCTCCAGGATCTCGCCGATGAGCTCCGCGCGCAGCACGCGCCGGTTCTCGTCCGCAGCGCCGCCGCTGAACTTGAAGCCCGCGTACGAGTCGAAGCCGCCCTCGGCGAGCATGGCCTCGATGGTGGTGAAATGGAAACCGAAGCGCGAGTTCAGGCAGGCGTAGCGTTTGGAGATCATGAACACGTTGCGCTCGCAGAAGCCGCCCCCGCCGCCCTCGCCCAGCTCCGGGTTCATGGTGGCCTGCATGAACACGCTCATCATGCTCCCGGCGCTGGCCGCCGGAGGCCCGGCCCAGGGCACGGCCACGATGCCCTCCCAGATGGCCAGCATGGCCGGGCTGGCAATGTCCTCCAGGCGCACGAAACGCTCCGGTATCTCGCGATTGAAGCCGTCGTCCAGGTTGATGATCCACCACTGCATGGGCACGTCGCAGACCAGCTGCTTGCTGGCCTGGCTGGCCAGGCCGTGGCGGGAGCCGAACTCGAACATGTCGCGCACACTCATCTCGTGGGCGTAGCGGGTGATGTCGTGGTAGGTAGCGCAGTTGGCGATGCGGAACTCCGGCGCTTCCGGGTCGGTCAGGTTCAGCGGCAGGATGAGCCGCGTGGCCTCGCGCAGGGTCTCGAACACCGGGCTGCCCGCCATGACGCTGGGCGGCGGCGCGGCCTGGGCCAGGAGCTCGTCCACGCGGCCCTGGTAGATGCGCCGCCCCAGCGCGTCCACAGTGACGCCCTGGCCATCGACGAAACGCGTGGTGGCATCCTGCACGTCGAACAGTGCGGGAACGCCGAACTCCCGCGCCACATTGGCCAGGTGCCCGGTGATGCCGCCCTGCTCCGTCACCAGGGCCGAGGCCCGCGACAACAGCGCGGCCCAGCGCGGCAGGGCCATGGACACCACCAGCACCGCGCCCTCGGGGAAGCGCAGGGCGTCGACCTCGCGCCGGGCCACGAATACCGGGCCGAAGCCCACGCCGGAACTGGCCGTGACCCCGCCCGCGAAGAGCTCCACAGCGCCCGGCAGCGCGGCCCGCGAGGCCGGAGCCGAGGACTGCGTGGCCGCCAGCTGCTGGAGCGGGCGGCATTGCAGCAGAAAGATCTTGCCCGCCTGGTCCACGGCCCATTCGATGTCCTGGGGTCCGGCGTAGGCCTCCTCCAAAACTCCAGCCAGGCGCGCCAGCTCGCAGGCCTCGGCGTCGGAAATGCTCGGCAGCTCGGCCTCGGCATCGGGCACGGCCTCGCGGCGCAGGCCCTCGCCCTCGTCGGGCACGGTGCGCGAGTCCTTGTGCTTGATGACGCGCTCGCGCACACGCGGGCCTGAACCCCCGACGGCGGGATCCACCACGAACAGGTCGGTGGGCGTGGTGCCGTCCACCACCGCCGTGGGCAGACCCCAGACGGAGTTGATGACCACCGAGACGTCGCGCACGTCCAGCGGATTGCGCGAGTACATGACGCCGCCCGCGCGGGCGTCCACCAGGGTCATGCAGCCCACGCACATGGCCACGTCCTCGTCGCGGATGCCCCGGTTCAGGCGGTAGGTCATGGCGTGCAGGGTGTGCTTGCTGGCCACGATCTCCTTGTAGGCGGAGAGCAGGTTCTCGCGCGGGACGCCGAGCAGGCTCTTGAACTGCCCGGCAAAGGTGGTGCCGGCGGCGTCCTCGCCAAGCGCGCTGGAGCGCAGGGACACGCGGACAGGGCCGCCTGAGTCGGCGCACAGGCGATCATAGGCGGAGAGGATGGCCTGGGCCACGGCCTCGGGCACCGGGACGCCGATGATGCGCTGCTGGATCTCCGAGGCCAGGCGGAAATGCGCGTCGAGCCCTTCGCCATCGCCCCCGCCAGTGCTGCCGACACCAGAGCTGCCAGGGCCAGAGCCGTCTGCGGGCAGGGCCTGGAGGCGGGCGTTGATCTCGTCCTGGAGGTCGCCCGCGGCCATGAAGGCCTCGAACGCGCTGGCGGTGATGACGAAGCCGTCTGGCACGGGCAGCCCGATGCGCGAGCGCATGTCGCCCAGGTTGGCCATCTTGCCGCCGGTGTGGTCCGAGGCGTGGCGGTCGATATCGTCCAGGCGCAGCACAAAGGGGACATCGTGGGCCGGGGCCCGGCGCGAGAGGGCCTCGTCGACGCCCGCCTGGATGGCGGCCAGCCGCTCGAACAGGGCGTCGTAGCGACCGGGCTCAAGTTCGGTCAGGGCGCGCACCAGCTTGAAGACGTTGACGCCAACGGCGGTGGCGCTGGCGCGCACAAAGCTCATGCCGAAGATGCTCCGGCCGCGCAGGGCCTCCTCCAGCTCGCTCATGATCTCCAGGGCCTTGGAGTTGGCCTCCAGCACCCGGGCAAAGGCCTGGGAGCGGCGGGCGAACAGCGTGCGCAGTTCTTCCTGACTGGGGGCCGGACCAGACCTGCCGCAGAGGGCTTGCCTGATCCTGGCGAAAAAGCCTGCGCGCTGTTCCATGCCCACCCAATCGCAGAAAATCCCGCCAGATACAAGCAGTGGTATCGTGCTGTGGCCTGGCCGTCCCGCGCGCCCGGGCCGGGACTTAGCCGCCCCAAATCCCTTGCATATCTTCATCCCACGGGGTAATTACAGAAATTGGTGCGGGCCTATTGCGGCCTGTGGGAGTTAAACTCCTCCACGCACATCACCCCAAGACAAGGCGGCGGGCATGCTTGAAAGCTCCGGATACACGAAGCTCCGCGTCAAGATGATCCTGACGACGCTCGCTTTCTCGCTCATTCCCCTGTTCATCCTGGGCTACACCATCTATCGCCAGTTCGAGATCTCGCACACCAGCAAGATCCTCCAGAACCTCAACCACATCACCGAAAACAAGCGGCGCACGCTCGACCTGTTCATGAACGAGCGCATCTCGCAGCTCACGGCCATCGCCTACACCCACAAGCTCTCGTACTTCCTCGAGCCGGAGACCTTCGAGCGCGTGTTCACCCTGCTCCAGGCCCGCTCCAAGTACTACATCGACCTCGGCATCATCGACCAGAACGGCGACCACGTGGTCTACACCGGCCCCTACCAGAACATCCGCACGGCCAACTACAAGAACGAGGAGTGGTTCCACCAGGTCCAGGCCAAGGGCATCTACATCAGCGACGTGTTCCTGGGGCGCCGCAACTACCCCCACTTCATCATCGCCGTCATGCGCCGCGACGGCGACAAGAGCTGGATCCTGCGCGCCACCATCGACTCGGACATCTTCGACTCATTGGTGCAGAGCGACCAGCTGGGCGCAGGCGGCGACGCCTTCCTCATCAACGCCGAGAACGTTTTGCAATCCAAGCCGCGCTTCGGCCCCAAGCTTCTGGGCAAGATGGACCTTGGCGCCGTTCCACGCTTCCCGGGCGTGCGCTCGGAGATGATCGTCATGGACGGCAAGAAGTACCTCTTCGGCCTGGCCTGGCTGGAGAACAAGAACTGGCTTCTGGCCATCCGCGACGACCCCACCGAGGAGCTCATGCCGCTTACGCACACGCGCTACTGGGTGTGGGGCATCCTGGCCGGGGGGCTTTTGCTCATCACCGCGGGCACGGTGCTCACCAGCACCACCATCATCGGGCAACTTGTTCGCTCCGAACGCGAGAAGGCATCACTCAACGCCTCCCTGACCCAGTCGAGCAAGATGGCGTCGCTGGGCAAGATGGCCGCCGGCGTGGCCCACGAGGTCAACAACCCGCTGGCCATCATCAAGGAGAAGGCGGGCTGGATGCGCGACCTCCTGACCGAGGAGGACATCAAGGCCAGCCCGAACTTCAAGGAGTTTGAGGACGCCATCACCAAGATCGAGTACCATGTCACACGGGCCAAGGACGTGACCCACCGGCTGCTCGGCTTCGCCCGGCGCATGGACCCCATCCAGGAAGACATCAACATCAACGAGGTCTTGAGCCAGACCGTCACCTTCCTGGAGAACGAGGCCAGATACCGCGCCATCGAGATCAGCACCAGCTTCGAGAAGAACCTGCCCTTCGTGGCCAGCGACTCGGCCCAGCTCCAGCAGGTCTTCCTGAACATCATCGACAACGCCATCGACGCCATCGGCAAGGACGGCAGCATCAGGATCCGCACCCGGGCCACGCACGACCCGGAAGAGGTCGTCATCACCATCGCCGACACCGGGCCGGGCATCTCCAAGGAGAAGCTGGACAAGATCTTCGACCCCTTCTTCACCACCAAGAAGGTCGGCGAAGGCACGGGCCTGGGGCTCACCATCAGCTTCAGCATCATTCAGAAGCTCGGCGGGCGCATCAACGTGGAGAGCCAGGAAGGCCAGGGCGCGACGTTCATCATCAACCTGCCGCTGCGCAAGGCCTAGAGCCCGGACAAGGCCCCAAAAGGAGCACGCATGGAAATCAACATCCTGCTCGTGGATGACGAGAGCGATTTCGTGGAGACCATGGTCAAACGCTTCGGCATCCGCAAGATGCCCATCGACAGCGCCAAGAGCGGCCAGGAGGCCCTGGCGGCGCTGGCGGCCAAGGACTACGACGTCATCATCCTGGACGTGCGCATGCCCGGCATGGACGGCCTGGAGGTGCTCAAGCTCATCCGCGAGCGCGCGCCGCTGACCGAAGTCATCATGCTCACCGGGCACGCCTCCCTGGAGGCCGGGATGCAGGGCATGAATCTGGGCGCTTACGACTATGTGCTCAAGCCCGCGGACTTCGACGACCTTCTGGACAAGGTGCGCAAGGCCTTTGAGAGGAAACAGCTCAATGTCAAGGCCCGCAAGCAGGGAGCCTGAGTCCGGCAGCGAACGCCAGGGCATAAGCCAGGGCAGCGACCAGGGCATGTTGGCCAGGGCCACCGGGGCCAGGCTCTGGAAGGACCACGGCCTGCTGTTGTGGGCGCATTTCCTGGTGCCGCCGGGGCTGGCCGCGCTGGTGGTGGCCGCAACCTTCGCCACGCCTGTCTTGGCCGGAATCCTGGCCGGGGCCGTGCTGGCCATCGCAGCCGTGAGCGCGCGCGGGCTCTTGAGCCGCTTGAGCCAGGCCGAGGAGGCCAGGCTGGCACTGACCAACCAGCTCATCCAGTCCCAGAAGCTTGCGGCCATCGGCGAGCTCTCCGCCGGCATCGCGCACGAGATCAACAACCCCATCGCCATCATCGCCCAGGAGGCCGAATGGGCGGCGCACCTGGTGGGCGAGGCCGAGAAGACCGGCACTGCCGACTTCGCCGAGGTCAAGGACTCCCTGCGCGAGGTGCGCGCACAGGTGGACCGCTGCAAGAACATCACGCACAAGCTGCTCGATTTCGCCCGCAAGCGCGAGCCCGTGCTGCAGGAAGTGGACGTGGTCCGCATCATCGAGGACATGGCCCGGCTGGTGGACAAGGAGGCCTCGTACAAGAACGTGACCCTGGTGCGTGACCTGCCACAGGACCTGCCCACCCTGCGCACCGACGCGCCCCTGCTGCGCCAGGTGGTGCTGAACCTCATGACCAACGCCCTGCACGCCGTGGACACCGGCGGGCGCATCCAGGCCTCGGCCCGGGCCGACGGCGAGATGCTGGAGATACGCATAGCGGACAACGGCTGCGGCATCCAGCCGGAGAACATCGACAAGGTCTTCAACCCCTTCTTCACCACCAAGCCGCCCGGCCAGGGCACCGGGCTCGGCCTGTCCATGTGCCACACCCTGGTCACGGGCATGCAGGGTGAGATATCCGTGGAAAGCAAACCGGGCCAGGGCGCGACCTTCATCGTGCGCCTGCCGCTCCGGCACTCGCCGCTCCACGCAGCGGGGAAGAACACATGATCCGCATCAAGACCCATGACGCCAGAACCCTTGAGCTCGCCCCGGCCCATGATCAAATTCCGGGCCAAGGCCAGACCCTGGCCCAGGCGATCTTCCTGGCCGACCTTTGGGAGGGCGTGCCGCTCTGCGCTGGCCTGGGCAAATGCGGCCTGTGCCGGGTGCGCTACGTCTCCGCCCCGCCCGCGCCCGCTGCCGAGGAATTGAAGCGTCTGGGCGAGGAGGCCGTGGCCCAGGGCTGGCGGCTTTCCTGCCTGCACCAGGCCGAGGCCTGCCAGATCGAGCTGCCCGAGCCCAAGCGCTCGGCCCGGCCGCGCGTTGTCCTTGCAGGCCAGGCCCCTGGCGCGGCCACAGGCGAATTCTCTGTCCCTGTCCCCCCCACAACAGGGCCCGCGGCCTTGGCCGCATCACTGTCGACGACAATCAACACTCCCATCATCTCCACGAGCGGGCCCGCGGCCTTGGCCGCATCACTGTCAATCGACCTGGGCACCACGAGCATCCACTGGGCAGTGCAGAGCGCAACAGGCCAACTTTTGTCCTCAGGCCAAGGGCTGAACCCCCAGATGGGCCTGGGCAGCGAGGTCATGTCGCGTCTGGCCTACGCTGCAAAGCCCGGCGGGGCCGAGACCCTCTCCCGGCTGTTGATCTCGCGTCTGCGCGAGCTGGTGCGCGGGGCCGAAAGCACCCACGGCGGCAAGATCACCCGGCTGTGCGTGGCGGGCAACAGCGCCATGACCTATCTTCTGCTCGGCCTGCCCCCGGAGATGCTCGCCGGCCTGGCCCGCGCCCCCTACCGCCTGGACTTCGCGGGCGGCACTGAGCGCACGCTCGCGCCGGACTTGCCAGGCGCCTTGATCCCGCCGCTATTGGCGCCCTTTGTGGGCGCGGACCTGAGCGCCGGGCTGGCGGCCCTGCACTTCGCGCCTGCCGAGGCAGAGGGCGGCCCGCCCGCCTATCCGTATCTTTTGGCCGACCTGGGCACCAACGGCGAATTCGTGCTGGCGCTCTCGCCCGGCGAATACCTGCTGGCCAGCGTGCCCATGGGCCCGGCACTGGAGGGCGTAGGCCTGCGCCATGGCCGCGTAGCCGCGCCCGGAGCAGTGCGCGCCTTTGCCCTGACCCCGGTGGGCCTGCGGCCCGAATACATCGGGCGTTCGCCGCTCCCGGATGAGGATCCCGGCATCACCGGCGTAGGCTACCTGTCGCTGGCGGCCACGTTGCGGCGGGCCGGGGTGCTGGACGAGTCGGGGCGCTTCGTGGTACCCGCCACGCCCCTGGGCAAAAGGCTGGCCAAAGAGCTCATCACCCTCAGTGGCGAGCAGGCGCTGGACCTGGGCCACGGCCTGCTGCTCCCAGCCTCGGACGTGGAGGAGCTGGTCAAGGTCAAAGCGGCTTTCAATCTGGCCTTGTCGCGCCTGCTGACCGAGGCGGGCCTTGCGCCCGGAGCGCTGGCCGGGGTGTACCTGGCCGGGGCCATGGGCGAGCATGTGGACATGACGGACCTGGCCACCCTGGGTTTTTTGCCGGAGGCGCTTCTGGGCCGCGTGCGCCGCGCGGGCAATACCTCCCTTGCCGGGGCGCGCGTGCTCCTCGGCGACCCCAAGGCCTGGGACTGGGTTCTCGGTCTGCCCGGCAAGTGCCGGGTGCTCGATCTTGCTTCCGAGCCGGATTTCGGCTCCCTCTACGTTGAAAGGATGGTGCTGCGCCATGTCGCCTGAACAGATCTTCACACGCCCCGGTGGCGACTTCCTGGGCCAGCTTGCGGGCTTCTCCAAGCACCTCGACGCGGTCATGCCCATGCGCCGCCAGCACCGCCACGAGCTGCCGCGCCAGATCCGCCAGCTCTCGCACCTTTTGACCGACGAGCGTGACGAGCTCAAGCGCGACTATCTGTCCGACCCGGCGGCGCTCTCGGCCTACATGCGCTATTTCCTGCCCTGGAACATCTACCGCCTGGGGGTGCTGTTCGCCGGGCTGGCCCTGGATCCCGGCGGCGACACGCCCGAGGCCGAGGCCACGATCATCGACCTGGGGTCCGGACCGCTCACGGCGGCCATTGCCCTGTGGATGGCCCGCCCGCACCTGCGCCACCGCAAGCTGCACTTCATCTGCGTGGACCGCGCGCAAAAGCCCATGCGCCTTGGCCTGGACGCCCTGAAGAGCCTGGCCTCCAAGCACGGGCTTGAGCCCTGGCGCGTCACCCTGGTCAAGGGTTCGCTGGACGAGCGCCTGCGCGAAAAGGCCGACCTGGTGATCATGGCCAATGCCGTGAACGAGGTGCTGGAGCGCAGCGAAGGCGCTCTATTGGAGGAAGCCGACAGCCTGGCCGGGCACCTCTCCTCCATGCTCACCCCCACAGGCCAGCTCATGATCGTGGAGCCCGGCATCCGGCCCTCGGCGCATCTGCTCTCGGCCCTGCGGCGCGGCCTGCTGCACCGGGGCCTGAAGCCGCTTGCCCCCTGCCCGCACACCAGCGCCTGCCCCATGAGCGGGCGCGGCTACACGGCCTGGTGCCATTTCAATTTTGACGCGGAAGCCGCCCCGGCCTGGCTCAAGCGCCAGTCCGAAGACGCCCGGCTGACCAAGGACAATGTCTCCTTGAGCTTCCTGCACTTCTCGACCAAGGGGCGCAAGCTCGAAGCCGCGCCGGGCAAGAGCCTGGTGCGCGCCGTGTCCGGCGCCTTTGAGCTGCCCGCCTCCGGCAAGGAGGGCGAGAGCCCGTACAGCCGCTACGGCCAGTATGCCTGCTCGGAACGCGGCCTGACGCTCCTCTCCCTGCCGCACAAGCACTTGGTGCCCATGCCCGGCACCCTGCTGGAGGCCGCCTGGCCGGAGAGCCCGGAAAAGGACGCCAAGTCCGGCGCGCTGGTGCTGCCCCTGAAACATGTCTCCGGCGGCGATGCACCAGCACCCGTTGCGGCCAGCGCCCAGCCTGGAGGCGCAGCGCCGGAAAGGCCCAAGCGCAAGCCACCGCGCCTGCCGTCCGAGCGGCCCATGGAGCGCGTGACCAAGCACAAGCCCAAGGCCAAGCCCATGACCAGACAAGACGCCACAAGCCCGTCCGCGCAGGACGGAAAACCGCCGCGCCTGCCTGCTGACCGTTTGCCTTCGGACCGTTTGCCCTCTGAGCGTCCGCTCAAACGCGGTCCCAAGCCCAAGGCCCACGCAAAGCCCGCAGAAATAAAGGCTGCTGACGAAACCTACGCCGAGGACCTGTTCGCCGATGAGCAGGTGCAGGACGCGGCGCGTATGGCTGCCCGCCGCAACGTCAAGAAAAAGCCGGGCAAGCCCGCCGTCAAGGTCGTGAGCAAGCCCAAGGGCGGCAAGGCCAGTGGCAAGTCAGGAGCCAAGCCCTCCAGGGCTGCCCGCAAAGCCGGCAAGCAGCAGGCCAAGAAATAGCCGATGCGCGTCGTTGACCTGGGGCTCATGGCCTATGGCGAGGCCGAGGCGCTGCAACTGGCGGCCCTGGCCGAGGTGCTGGCGGGCGGCGCGCAGACGCTGTTCCTGGTGGAGCACCCGAGGGTCATCACCCTGGGCAGGCAGGGGGGCCAGGAGAACCTGCACGTCAGCGCGGCGTTCCTGCAAAGCCAGGGCATCGAGTTGGCCCAGACCAAGCGCGGCGGCAACATCACCTGCCACTTCCCCGGCCAGCTGGTGGCCTATCCCATCTTTCGCGTAGACCGCCGCCAAGGCGGCATCCGCCAGTTTTTCGCGGACATGGAAGAAGCCGTCATCCGCACCTGCGTGCACTTCGGCGTGGCGGCCGAGCGCCGCCCAGGCTACCCCGGCGTGTGGACCAGCTGTCAGGCGGGGGGGCAGAGCAAGCTCTGCTCCATGGGCATCGGCGTGAAGCGCGGGGTCACCTACCACGGCCTGGCGCTCAACGTCGGACCGGACGTATCCCTGTTCGAGCTCATCACCCTCTGCGGCATCGACGGGGCCGCGCCCACCTCGCTGGCGCGGCAAGCCGCAAAAGGCGCAGTAGCCAGCGCTATAGAAATGAAGGAAGTAAAGGATGTCCTCACCAGAGAATTCCGCGCCCGCTTTGCGCATCCCCCCCTGGCTTAGGGTCAAGCTGCCCAGCAACAGGACCTTCGCCAGTACGCGCGGCCTGCTGGACGATCTGGCCCTGAACACCGTGTGCCAGAGCGCGCGCTGCCCCAACACCTGGGAGTGCTTCTCGCAGTCCGTGGCCACCTTCCTTATCCTGGGCCGCGAGTGCACGCGTAACTGCGCTTTCTGCAACATCAACCCCGGCGCGCCAGAGCCCGTGGATGACGACGAGCCCCGGCGCGTGGCCGAGGGCGCGGCACGCCTGGGCCTGAAGCACGTGGTCGTGACCTCCGTCACCCGCGACGACCTGCCCGACGGCGGGGCCGGGCATTTCGCCGCCACCATCCGCCAGCTCCGCGAACGCCTGCCCGAATGCACCGTGGAAGTGCTCATCCCCGACTTCAAGGGCGACGCGGCTGCCCTTGAAACCGTGCTGGCGGCGAGGCCGGACGTGCTGAACCACAACGTGGAGACCGCTCCGCGCCTGTACCCGGCCATCCGCCCCCAGGCCGACTACGTACAGAGCCTGGAACTGTTGCGGCGCGTGGCCGCAGACCAAAGGGGAACCCCGGCCAAGAGCGGGCTCATGGTGGGCCTGGGCGAGACCGACGAGGAGATCAGGCAGACCATCCGCGATCTGGCCAACGTCGGCTGCACCATGATCACCGTGGGCCAGTACATGCGGCCCTCGCGCCTGCACCCGGCGGTGGCGCGCTACATGCCGCCCGAGGAGTTCGACGCCCTGGCGGACTACGGGCGCTCGCTTGGCGTGCCAAAGATGTTCTGCGCGCCCCTGGTGCGCAGCAGCTACCACGCGGCGGAACTGGCGGAAGATTTCACAGGCTGAGCATGTTCTCCCCGCCAAACACTGGACACCACTTGCACCCGGGTGTACTTTGTGAAAAATTGTTCAAGTACTTAGCGCTACTGGTCCAGACCGTTCCCTCAACCTCTGGAGGTCATTGTGAGCAAGCTTTGGAAAGGACTTCTGCCCATTCTGGCTGCCTTGGCGATTTGGGCCATCCCCACCCCCCAGGGACTTGAGCCGTTCGCCTGGCAATATTTCTCCATCTTCGTCGGCGTGGTCGTGGCGCTCATCCTGGAGCCCATTCCCGCCGCCGCGGTTGGTCTCGTCGGCGTGGTGCTCTGCGCCTCGCTGATGCTCGTGCCCGCGCCGGAGCCCCCCAAGGCCCCCGCGCCCAAGCCCGAAGCGGCCAAGGTCGACGCCGCCAAGCCTGCGGATGCGCCCAAGCCGCCTGACGGCGTGAAGGCGCCCGAGGCTCCCAAGGCCGACGCAGCCAAGCCTGCTGCCGCACCCGCCGCAGCAGCCAAGACCGACGCTGTGAAGACCGACGCTGCAAAGCCCGCTGTTGCTGCAGATGCTGCAAAGACCGATGCGCCCAAGGCTGACGCTGCCAAGCCCGCCGTGAAGAAGCCCAAGCCCTCCGACGAAATCAAGTGGGCCCTGGCCGGATTCTCCAACGGCACCGTATGGCTCATCTTCATCGCCTTCATGTTCGCCCTGGGCTATGAGAAGACCGGCCTGGGCAAGCGCATCTCGCTTCTGCTCATCAAGGCCCTGGGCAAGCGCACCCTTGGCCTGGGCTACGCCGTGGCGCTGAGCGACCTGGCCCTGGCGCCGTTCATGCCGTCCAACACCGCGCGCAGCGGCGGGACCATCTTCCCCATCATCAAGAACATCCCGGAGCTTTACGGCTCCACCCCGGACCACGAGCCGCGCAAGATCGGCGGCTATCTCATGTGGGTGGCGCTGGCCACCACCTGCATCACCAGCTCCATGTTCCTCACCGGTCTGGCCCCGAACCTGCTGGCCCTGTCCATCGTGGAAAAGACCATCGGCGTGAAGATCGCCTGGAGTGAATGGTTCACGGCCTTCGCGCCTGTGGGCATCGCCCTGTTCCTGGCCACGCCCTGGCTGGCCTATGTCCTGTATCCGCCCACTCAGAAGGTCTCTGAGGACGCCCCCATCTGGGCCGCCAAGGAACTGGCCAAGCTCGGTTCCATCACCAGCAAGGAACTGACCATGGCCGGCTTGGCGCTCTTCGCCCTGCTGGGCTGGATCTTCGGCAGCGCCTACCTGGACGCCACCCTGGTGGCGCTCATCGCGCTGACGCTGATGATCCTCACGGGCGTCATCACCTGGGATGACCTGCTCGGCCACAAGCAGGCCTGGAACGTGCTGTTCTGGTTCGCCACTCTGGTGACCCTGGCCGACGGCCTGGCCAAGGTCGGCTTCCTGAAGTGGTTCGCCGCCACCAGCGCCGGAGCCATGGCCGCCTACTCGCCCATGACCATCGTGGTCATGCTGCTGGTGCTGTTCTTCGTGGTGCACTACCTCTTCGCCAGCATCACGGCCCACGTGACGGCGCTTCTGCCCGTGTTCCTGACCACGGCGGCGGTCATCCCCGGCGTGAACATCAAGCTGTTGGCCATGCTGCTCTGCGTCAGCCTGGGCATCATGGGCATCATCACCCCGTACGCCACCGGCCCAAGCCCCATCTACTACGGCAGCGGCTTCATCTCCCGGAAGGACTTCTGGCTCCAGGGCTTCATCTTCGGCGTCATCTTCCTGGGCGCCCTCGTGATCATCGGGGTGCCCTACCTCATGGGCATCTACGGCTAGAAGAGCCCCGCACACAACCAAAACAAAGACCCCGGAGCGCTTGCCCCGGGGTCTTTTCTTTGGCCAGGCGGGAAAGCCTCAGCGCAACAGCGCCCAGGTCAGCTCGTGCTTGTTGTGCGCCAGGTGCAGCAGCCGCGAGCCTGGGATGGCCGCAAAGGCGCGCGCGGTGGCGTGGTCGGTCTCGGCCTGGAACTTCAGGGTGCAGACGAAATTGCGGCAGGCCCCGGCCTCCAGCCAGCGCTGGATGAGCCCCAGCAGGCGCTCCGGGTAGCAGGCCATGTCCGAGAACAGCCAGTCCACGGGATTCTCCGGCGTGGCCGCCATGGCCGGGTCGAGCCCGAAGCCGCTGCCCAGGCAATGGTCCACGTTTTTCATGGCCTGAATACGCGGATCAAGCGGAGCCTTGTCCACGCTGAACACCCGCGCGCCCTGGCTCGCCAGCACCCAGGTCCAGCCGCCGGGGCTCGATCCCAGGTCCAGGCACAGCTCGTCGGGCCGGGGTGCGACACCAAGCAGGGTGAAGGTCTCCCAGAGCTTCAAGTACGCCCGGCTGGGCGCGCTCTCGCGGTCCTCCACGAACTGCGGCTGGCCGTCCGGGTAGGGGCTTGAACACGTGGGCGCGGCGATGAGCCAGCCCTCGTCCCACAGGGTCCACGAGCCCAGCGGGGCCGTGGGCGCGCTTTCGCCGAAAACCTGCGGCCGGGCCGAGACCTTGGGCAGCTTGTCGGTGATGAGCGCGCTGCGCCGGGCCAGACGCACCGGGTGCGGCCACCAGTTGCGCTGAAGCCCCTTCAGGGCCTTGGCCGCCTGGCCAATGCTCGGCGCGGGCACGAGCCGCGCGTCCAGCCAGGTGTTCTGCGCCCAGCCTGCGGGCTGCGCCTGGTTCATGGTGAAGACGAGATCACCATAAACCACATGCCCAGGCCCGGACCCGCCGGAGAGGCCCAGCTCGGACAAAAGCTCAGGCAGAAAGCCCGGCGCGGCGAGGTAGCCCGTGAACGTGCCGGAATCCATCCAGCCGGGCAGGACTGTCGGCAGGGGGAACAGGCATTCGTCGGCTGCGGAATGCTGGTCGGCATGCATCTCAGGACTCCAGGCCTTCATCACGATTCCAGGTCGGGCACCGGCAGACCGCACAGGCTCAAGGCCGCGGCCTCGGCCACGCGCAGGCCATCCACCGCGCTGGACACGATGCCGCCCGCGTAGCCCGCGCCCTCGCCCGCCGGGAACAGCCCCGGCAGCCCGACGCTCTGCATGTCCGCCCCGCGCAGGATGCGCACCGGCGAGGACGAGCGCGTCTCCACGCCCGTGAGCACCGCGTGGGCATCGGCAAAGCCGCGCAGTTTGCGGTCAAAGGCCGGCAGGGCCTCGCGCAGGGCCGCAGAGACAAAGTCCGGCAGGCAGCGCGTGAGGTCCGCCGGACGCACGCCCGGCTCGTAGCTCGGATGGACCAGGCCGAAGCCCTGGGAGGCGCGGCCAGCCAGAAAATCGCCCACGCTCTGGGCCGGGGCCGTGTAATCGCGCCCGCCAAGCTCGAAGGCCAGGCGCTCCCAGTGGCGCTGAAACTCCACGCCCGCCAGCGGGTTGTCATCGCCCAAATCTCCGGGGCCGACGTTCACCAAAAGCGCGCTGTTGCCGTTGGTGGCCGCGCGCGCGTGCAGGCTCATGCCGTTGGTCACCACCCCGCCCTCCTCGCTGGCCGCCGCGATGACCGACCCGCCCGGACACATGCAGAAGCTGTAGACCGAGCGGCCAGCGGACGCGCCGCCGTCCTGGCAGGCGTAGGCCAGCTTGTAGTCAGCAGGGCCCAAGGCCGGGTGCCCGGCCAGGTCGCGCAGCTGCGCCCGGTCGATGTCCCATTGCAGATGCTCCACGCGGCAGCCCATGGCGAACTGCTTCTGCTCCAGGCGCACGCCGCCCGCATGCAGCATGGCGAAGGTATCGCGCGCGCTGTGGCCCACGGCCAGGATCACCGCCGAGGCCGGTATCTCGACGCCGTCGGAAAGTCTGACGCCCGCAACGCGGCCCTGGCGCGAGACCAGTCCGTCCACCCGCGCGCCGAAGCGCACCTCGCCCCCCAGGGACAGGATGCTCCGGCGCAGGCCCAGCACCACGCCGCGCAGCAGGTCCGTGCCCACGTGGGGCTTGTGCTGCCAGAGGATGTCCTCGGGCGCGCCATGGGCCACAAGCTCGGTCAGCACTTTCCGGCAGCGGCCCCGGCGCTCCTTGATCTGCGTGGTCAGCTTGCCGTCGGAAAACGCGCCAGCCCCCCCCTCGCCGAACTGCACGTTGGACTCCGGCCCCAGCGGCCCGCCGCGCCAGAAGGCATCCACGCTCGCCGCGCGGTCCTCGATGGCCTGGCCGCGCTCCAGCACCAGCGGCGCGAATCCGGCCTGAGCCAGAGCCAGCGCCGCGAACAGGCCGCAAGGCCCAGCGCCGATGACCACAGGCCGCGCAGAGGTCGCCGAGTAGCCAGCCGGTGCCTGCACAGAAAATTGGTAGAGCTTTTCGAGAGCCAGCGCCACGCCGCTGCCCTGCGCGCAGCGGGACAGGACCCGCTCCTCGTCCTGGACAGACACGTCCAGGCTGTAGAGAAACACGGCGGCGTTCTTCTTGCGGGCATCCAGGCTGCGGCGCACAACCCTCATCGAGGCGAGATCAGCCTCGGACAGGCCCAGGCGCTGCGCAGCGGCATGGCGGAGTTCGGCCTCGGCGTGGGCCGGGCCGTCGGGCAGGGGCAGGCGGATGTCGGTGAGGCGAAGCATGGCGGTCCTTCTGTATCCCGGCAAAGGGAACTGGGCAAAGGGGGATTGGAATGAAAACCGCGCAGCCATAGCGGGCTGGCGACGGCTCGGTCAGGAGAAAAACGGCAGGGCCTGGTGCTCGAACAAAATCCTGAGGCCGATGAACACCAGCACCGCACCGCCCAAAACCTCCGCATAGCGGCTGACCACGGCGATGCGCCCGGCCAGGCAGCCCAGCTTCACCCCCATAACGGTGATGATGAAGCATACCGCGCCAATGACCACGGACGCAAGCCAGATGGGCTCGTTGAGCACCGCAAAGGACAGGCCCACGGCCAAAGCGTCGATGCTGGTGGCCAAGGCCAAGACCAGCAGGCGCATGCCCTGGGTGTTGTCCTTGGGCGCGCAGGCCGCGTCATCCTCGCCGCCGGTCACGCCCTCCCAGATCATCTTGCCGCCGACCAGCGCCAGCAGGCCAAAGGCCACCCAGTGGTCGAAGCTCTCGATATACACGCGGAAGGTCTGGCCGAGAAGCCAGCCCGCGATGGGCATGAGCGCCTGAAACAACCCGAAGGCCGAAGCCATGCGCAGCACCTGCGCGTTGCGGGCCTGGCGCAGGCAGACGCCCGTGGACAGGGACACCGCAAAGGCATCCATGGCCAGGGCCACGGCTATGGCGAAAAGGGTCAGAAAAGGCATGGCTCGGGTCTCCTGCATGGCGCCTTGGCTGCATACGTGGCGCTCTGCTACCACGCGCACGCCGCAAGCTCAAGCAGACCTGTCGACTTGCCCGCGCCAGGTGCTCCGCCCCTGCTCCCCGCCGGGGGCGCTGCCCTGCTCCTCGCCAGGGGCTCCGCCCCTGGACCCCGCCGGGGGAAATGATTCCCCCCGGCGTGGCCCAGCTGTTTGCGTGGAATTATTTACTACTTCAGCTAGTTATGTCGGAGCTCGCCCTGGTCATTTCTGACATTTCGGGACACACACGGGACACGTGAAGCGTGTCCAAGCTGCCTCGAAATGGGATGAAATGGAAGAATCCCTGTGCGGACATCTTTGCTCCAAGACCCTTCTGAAGGCATTCTAGCCTATCCTTCAAAGGGAAGCAAAAGGTCAGGACGCCTGTCGGCTAAAGACGCGGTGGTCCCCTTTCTGCGTGGGGGGGAAAAGTGACTGGCGGTGCGGCCGGGACAAAAGCTTCCCACAAACGCGGGGACGGCTGGGTGACCGAGGATCCCAGGGCTGCCGTCCAAAACAATTTCTCACACCCTATGATTGTTCGGAAAGTGTGCTGTTCTGTGGCATGGGCAGGACGTCTCGGCAACTGCTGCTCATTCGTGGTTTTGATTTGCTATCTCGGACAAAACTTCGTCGGCAGTGAACCACCCATTTGCGATGACATGCGCCCGGGCTGAAATGGGATCAGCAGAATAGGCCACGAGAGCCAAGCTGGACCGAGCGCGACTGCAGGTCACATAGAACAGGCGCCGCGTGGGATCCACGGAAGTGTCTTTGCCCTCCTTGGCGTTTTTGAGGTCGGTGGCCGTAAGCGACTTGGCACCGAGTAATTTGTCGTAACCAAACCGGAAGCCCCGGGCCTCCTCATCGGCCATGAGAACCATGACGCGCTCGAACTCCAACCCCTTTACCCCCTGATGGGTATCGAATGGAGCCTCGTGAGCGACATATGCGGCATACGGCGCTATTTCCGAGAATGAGCAATTGAGGAACGCAACAAGTGCCGCGATCTTTTCGCTGACAGGATCCGCATCCTCATCATCAGGTGCTTCTGGCTGTGCGTCCTGCAACGCGGCCAGGGCGGCTTTGAGGTTGTCCGGCACCTCAAACAGGTTGGTTTCGACGATGCTCGCTGTAATTGCAGCACAGGTGGGTTGGTCACTGGCCCAAAGGGCCATCACGCTGTCGACGGCGGCCTGGGCAACGCGAAGTTGCTCTATCGGATTATCATGGCTTTTCAAGACGTCCTTGCGGAGCAGTGGTGAGTTCTCTCGCACCAGCTTGGCCGTCGCGAACTTGTCGCCCTTCTGCTGGGCCGTGACGAGCGGCAGGATGGAATGGGTGAAGAACCGAGTTGGCGCAAAACTGCCGTCGAGAAATCCTGTCCGATATTCTTCTACCGAAGCCAGTGACTCGAACATTTTCAGGAAGCCCATCCGGCGGGCCGCCATATGATGTTCCAGGGTGAGGATTTTGCATTTGCTGGCATTGGTCCAGTCCTGGTCTTCTGTCAGTCCCGCCATGTAGTCTCGGACTTTCTGCTCCAAGGCAAGTTTGTCGGGAACATCAATTGGAAGCACAAATAGCCGCGCCCAGCCTTCCGGGCGGTCGTCGCGCGGTTCCTGTTTATGGTCGTCAACGCCCCCACGAATTTGATTGATGAGTCGCACAATGCGTTGTGGGCAGCGGTGATTGAGCTTCTTCTCGGGCCTTCCCCAGCCCTCTGGTATCTCCCGCTCAATCCGTTCTTTGCCGTCCGCATAGATGCGTTGCATCGTGTCACCGATTAGACCGAGGCAAAAGCGGTCGGCATGGGTCTTCTGCACCACGAACAGGGCATCAATGAGCGCGCGGCTGGTGTCCTGGCTCTCGTCAATCAACAGAAACGGGAACTTCCCGACAAAGATGCGCTGCATGAGCGGCTTTGTGAGCAGGAAGGCCGAGAAAATTTTAACGACCTCGCTGTGGTTTAAAGAATTTCGCTCCCGGTTTTCACCGTTGGGGTTGTAAGTAAAGGTTTTGGTGTCAGTGAGCCGGTCCAGCCGTCGCTGCTTGGATTCAATCTGGGCTTGGCGGGCGATTGACGCCTTGGTGCCCGCTCGGCCCTTTGCCTCTTCGGCTCGAAGTTCGGCGATCTCGCGCGGGAGGTTGTCCTTCAGCCAGGCACGGATGTCGGAGTTGAACCCCTGTATTTGCAACCACACGAAGCTGTGGATGGTGCGCACGACGAACAGCGGATCGTATTCGGTTCGGCGGGTGATTTCGTCGCAGGCGGCATTTGTGTAGGTGATGACGGCGACCTGTCGACCGCGGAGGCGGAGAACATCCCGGTAGGTCTTCGCCAGATAGTTCAGTGCGTTCACCAGTGAACGTGTCTTCCCCGACCCGGCACCGGCAAAGAGGAAGAAACTGGTGGGATTCTCAAGACTCAGGAAGCCAGCCAGTTCATCTTCAACGTGATCGTCGAGCGTGTTGTTCGAAGTTGTGGCAGGAGTGTTCACGCCGAGCCCTCCACAGGAGCTTCGTCTGCAGGCGGCGCATCCTCATTTTCTGCGATTCGCGTGAGGCCAAGCTCGGCCTGCTCTCGCTCAAGTTGGTCAGCCAGCCAGAGCAGCCCGTCTTTGATATAGGCCGGTGGCTTCAGGGAAACAGGGTCTTCGACCTCAAGCAGATCCAACGCGAACTCGGCTTTCCCCCCACCGTCGAGCGCCGCATTCAGTGCGACGCCCAGAGCAGTCAGGTCAGCGCTATCGACGATGGCCTTCCGAAATTTTGCAATGAGCCCGGTCCCCAGCAAGGTCTCGAACAGATCGATGTTTGCCATCACTATTGCGTCTTCCAAGGTGTCGGAAAGCGCCTCGGCGGTTACGCCTTTGAACGTCGCCGGGATGGGCGACTGGTAGGCCACGCGCACCGAGAACCTCTCCTCGGCGTATACTTTGACCTTCTCATCTTCGGGCTTGTCGAGGAGTTGGTCAAGGTCTGTGATGACGGGCCACCATTTCCGCAGGGTTGTATTACGGGTTGTGCAGCCAGCGCCCCGAAGCGGCGGCGCGCTGTCACCCTCCGCATTGCAGGAGTCAATGTCGGTGATGATCAGCGTGGTGAGCCCGATTTTTTCGATCAAACTGCGCATCTTGTGGGCATGGCTGCCGCCGATCTCAAGCCAAGTGATGTAGCTCTCCTTGAGCTTTCCGAACTCCGGGTGGAAGTTCACAAAGTTCGGTACGAGGATGCGTTCGGCGGGCCCCTCAATCAGGACGGCAGCATCAGCAAAAAACAGGTCGCTGTGGGTGACGTTCAGGTAGCGTGTCACAAAGCGTTCGGTGTCTGGGGCGTCACCAAACACGTTTTCCAGATTGACAACGCAGGAGGTCGGGATGGCTTTGCCGCCGCCTGGTAGACGCCGGAAATAGCGAAGCGAGCCAAACTTGCACTCGTGAGCGATGTGGCTGGAATGGGTGCTGACCACCATCTGCGTCACAAAATTCGGGCTCATGCCGAGGTCGGGGTGGTTGCGTAAAATCTTGTGCGCCTGGCGGATGAAAACTTGCTGGACCTGGGTGTGAAGATGCACCTCGGGCTCTTCGATCAGCACTAGATGCAAGGGGGGAATGATCGTGTCGTCGGCTGCCGCGTGCTTGGCCTTGCCAACCCGCATCCAGCTGTCGCGGAACGCCATGAGACGAAAAACCATGGAAATGAGGTTCTGGTATCCCAACCCGTTGGAGTCCTCCGGAAGATATAGGGCGGTGGTGTTTTCACCATCATTGATCGGCACGGAGAATTGCACAGCCGTATCGTGGTTCAAACCTTCAACGGGGCGTAGCCGTGTCGAGATGTGCAACTTCGGATCCGTGACTCCCGGATAACCGAGCGTGTGCATCTCCTTGAGCGGGTTCTTGAAGCCGACGTTCAGCCGTAAGTTGAAGGCTCTTTGAGCTTCCTCGATCGCCTCGAGCGCAACAAAGTCTTCTGCCTCCGGGTTATCGCAGGGGTCGAGATGACGAGCGTAGTATTGACGGAGTTGGGTTGACAGCTTCCGCGATCCGCTGACGGTACCGGTGGCGTCCTCGTCGTTGTCCTCGCCGGGCATGCCGAAACCGCGTTGAGCACTGATCTCGTCGATGCGGATGAGCCCACGAAATGGGTT
The DNA here is from genome assembly GCA_018817515.1 of Pseudomonadota bacterium. Classification (GTDB taxonomy): domain Bacteria; phylum Desulfobacterota; class Desulfovibrionia; order Desulfovibrionales; family Desulfovibrionaceae; genus Humidesulfovibrio. The sequence goes on along the minus strand of JAHIUD010000048.1, from coordinate 42,853 downwards.
GCCGTCGATCGGGTCGCTCCCATTGAGCATCTGCGGCTTGGCCTTGCCATGCTCCGGATCGACGCAGGCGGCAGGGTCAAGCACATAGGCGTTAACCCTGAAGCAGGTGGGCAACTTTCGTTGCAGGAATTCGACGAGGTTCTGCGGCCAAATGGCCACTTGAAAGTCCGCACCGGCCTTGCCTTGCTTTGCGGCCAGAGCGGCGCCGGCCTCCTGTAGCGCCAACGCTTGGGCGCGCGCGGTCACATATTCCTTCTGCAGTTGTGCAGCATCCTTTGGCTCAAAGCGCATCCGCACGCCGAGCCGCCCCCCATCCCAATCGAGGGTGGGAAGGATCTTCTGAACATAGTGCACTTCGTCCTCGGCAACCTGGAGCCAGACATCAAGGAATGGCAAGACGGAGTCCCATTCGGGAGCTGGTGGCTCTTCATTCGCGGCATGCGCCGCTTCCCAAGAAGCCCCCATCGCGTTGATTGTCGGCCAATGGGCAAGCGTAAAGTCGTTGAGGCAGAATCTGGGGCGCTCGCGGTCGGCGAGAAAATGTCGCAATGCTGTAATCGCTGAAGTTTTTCCGCTGTTATTTGCACCAACAAATACGGTCTTTTCCGGCGACAGGCCAACCCTCGTTGAAAGCAGCTTTCGGAAGTTTGCTATTTCAACAAATTCAATACGCACGTTTCCCCCCTCTCAACATAGTGCAAGCTGATACCACGACAAGGCACCTTCGCCTGCAAGTTTGGACGTGGGTATCTACGCGCCAGCGGCCGTGGCTGTGTTGGCGTTCGCGCGGCATGAAGTCCTCCACAGAAGTCCTGTAAGTGTTAGCCAAATTTGCGTTATCGTCAATGGCGTAGACACGCGGGCGCTGCCTGCTTGAGCGGCGTTGTATGCAGAACCACAGCACCCCGGAGCCAGAGCGAAGTTGCCGCTCCCCCTCGCTGTCGCACAGATGCCCGTCACGGCGCGCCAGGTCTCGCGGTCATAGGAAGCGCAGGGCGCGACCTTGACCGCGTGACTGCGCGCCGTATATTGCCGCTGACGACGAGGGGGAGCGCTCCGCGCCGCCTTGGCGCGTGCACTGGACTGAATGACCGCGCACCGAAGCGCGCACTCTTCACATCCGATCTGACGGGCGAAGCCACAGCTGCTGTTCGGTTGTGTTGACCGCCCTGTGCTGCAACACAACCGGACAGAAATTCATTCCAGGCCCCATCGGTGTTCCCTCCTCGCCCCCTCCGCAGTCTCCTGCCAAAAGTTTCTGCCCGCTGAGCACGAAAACCCTCCCGCTTGCCCTTGTATACTTTTTGGCCATGGCGTGTCGGGCTGACTGCTTTTCGGAGGCTCGGTCATGATCCCCTTTGTGTGCACGGCCGTGATGGAGGGGCGGTGCTGGCTCAAGAAGGAGGACCTCCGCCTGGGGCTGTCCTTCTGCTCGGCCATCCCCGGACCCACGGTCATGCAGTGGCCACCTTCACGGGACTCAGGCTACACGGTATTCTCGGTGCCTTTGCCGCCTACCTGGGCTTTGCCTTGCCAGCCTTCTGCCTTGTGACAGGCCTTTCCGCTGCATACTTGTGCAGCGCGGCTTTTGTGCGGTTTGGATAGCACTTGTTGCTCGCGCTTGCGCTGTTTCATCTTCATGACAACCGCATCAATCGGCTAGACAGCCGTTTGCCATCCATCACAATGTTGATGGCCGCAACTCCCTGAAGACAGTTGCCTATCCTTCGCCGTCCTGTGCCGCTTGCTGCCTTGTTCATCCCCGCGTTGCTCAGCCGTCCCGTCTCGCCTTTGATGGTCGTTTTGGAATCGCCAGGAATCGCAACCGCGCAAGGGGCTCCACACGCATCCTCCTTTTCGACGATTGAAGCTTCAGTATCTCTTCAATTTCGTGGTTGAACAACCCGTTCACCAACCGTGCCGAGAGATCAGCACCAGCGCAACCGAGATGTTCGGCTGCTTCAGGGGGTCTCTTTTGCCCCGGCGCCAAGACCTCTCCGCCTGGCTGCCATTGCCTCCGACCTGGAAGAACTTTTGCTCTTTTCAGAGCTGACCTTCAGTCATTTTGCAATAAATAGGGGCCGCATTTTAGGCCCTGGAAGCCTCCCAGTGACCATACCATTCCCAAGCATGAGTGAGGCCCTGGGTGAAGTCGAGCGAGAGGCTTTCAGAGCATTCTAGCCCCCTTCATACCATCCATTTTATGAACTCCTGACCTCAATCGCTTGACACACTCAGCAGTTTATTGTTCAAAATCAAATATTTATTGACATAAAATGAGAGGGCGCGCTATGCGGCAGCTGCAACTCAGCGGAAGGAATCGGCAGCGGAATTTTGCCAATACATGGCAGGCAAGACAGACAGGAACACAAATTGGAGGACTGTGATGGAAGGGCCAAGATGGACATGGCCAAGCCGACCGCGTCGCATCATCAGGGGTAAGATGCAAGGAGTGGCAGAATGAATTGGTCTGTCAGCAAAGACCTGTTGGCGCTGGCCCAAGAGCGGTGCGCTTGATGTCCCTGACGGCCAGCTCTTCTTTGGTGAACGGCCAAGAATCAACAACATAGCACCTTAACATTGGTGCGCAAAGCGCGAAGGCAGACGTGGTGCTCGCCGGGCCAGCACGAAGGACGGACGGGCTATGGGAAAACGAACAAACACAACTTGGAGTTGGAAATGAGTGAAGATGCCAAACTGATGGTGCTGGGGGTTTTAGACAAACATGGATTTGAGACCTGTGTCGGCGCATATGAGGACCCACGCGACTGCGCAGCCGCAGAAAAACTGATTGCACGTAGAAAATCGACCCGCAGCATGCAGGTGTGCTACCACAGGCTCATTCGCAGCGCGGACGGAAGAGGGATGAAACTCTGGGGTCAGTCATGCTTCGACACTGCGGTCATTCTACTCTGCACCGAAATCACCGAAAGGCACCCGGCGGTTAACTCGATGGGCTATTTCCCCCTGAACATCCGTGCGTTTGAGGACGCTGCTGATGCGGTCAAGGCGCGTGAGCAGCTGCTGGAAGAGCCAGAGGTGGTTTCTGTCACGATGATTACCGTTCCCCTGTTTAAGCGGACGGCAACTAACAGTGAAGCGGAGTAACATGGACTCTGACGAACGGGGCCGTGCGAAGAAACCGGCCCGTAGGAGGCCTCGGGTGCCCTGAGAGGCTCTCGCGGATTCTTCGCCCTTTTTAAAGCCCACAAGGAATTGGCGCCAGATAGGCTCAAGCCTCTGTCCCCTTGCCGGGTCAACATGGCCATGTTTGTTCTAGAGCGAGAGATCTATGATTCACAAAATGCCTTCTGACGTTGAAAGAAAAGGAGAGATTGAAAGGAAAGGAAAATGGAAAGCAGGAAAAAGGAAAGCGGCCCCACCGGGGCCGCCAAGGAAAGAAGGAAATGCGTCGATTAGAACGCACCGCTGCCCTGAAGAAGCACTACGGCCAATGCGGCAGTGCTGCGGTCAGTATGACGATGCTGGCGCGAAATTTGTTCTGCCATGCCCTCGCCGCCTCGATAGGGGGGGGTAATAGCCTTATCGCGAGGTAGCATGGTGTTGCCGCCGACCATTCCGGATGACCAGATACGCAAAGAGCACGGCCAGCAACCCAGCTACGGCGATCAGCGCCCAGTACAACCGGTGGAACACGGTCGGTTCCGTGCGGAGATGCACCTGTCCAACGGCGGCCACATCAGCAAACTGCGGCCCGGCCAAGCGGATGCGTCCCAACGGGTCGATGAAGGCTGAAATGCCTGTGTTCGTGCCGCGCACCATCCAACGCCCTTGTTCAATGGCTCTGAGCGCGGCGAGCTGCAAATGCTGGAGCGGTGCCGAGGTCTCTCCGAACCAGGCATCATTGCTCGTGTTGACGAGCAGATTCGCTCCCTGGGTTACGCGATCCTGGGCCAGCCCCGCGAAGATGGCTTCGTAGCAGATGAGCGCCCCAAGGACAAAGTCCCCGGCGGCGAGCCTCGCTTCGTTCCGGCCAGGTGCAAAATCGCCCACGCCATTCACCAGCTTCTGGAGGGGCAACCAGTCGGCGAAAGGCATGTATTCGCCAAAGGGCACGAGATGCTCCTTGTCATACCATCGGAGCGTTGAGTCTGATCCAGTCAGCAGATAGACGCGGTTGAACAGGGTGAGTGGCCCAGTGGGCTTTGCCTCATAGGATGGAGAGCCGAGGACGAGGCTCGCGTTGGTGGCGCGCAGGAAATCGAAGACCGGGGCGCGCAAAGGCGTGTTGTCCTGAAAGTAGAAGGGCATGGCTGTCTCTGGCCAGACGATGAGTTCCGGGTTCTCCGCGAGCACGCTGCGGCTCAAGGAGATATACTTCGCAACGGTGCGCTGTTGGTAAGCCGGATTCCACTTGAGGCCCTGGTCGATGTTGCCTTGAACAATGGCCACGGTGCGTGACGGCGTGGATTCCGAGTATGACCGTATGCGCAGCCATCCCAGGCCGCAGACCAGGAGCGCTGTGGCAAGGGCAACGACCGCGCAGGACCTTGAGCGTCTTGCCATCATTGCGCCAGCCGCGATGAGGGCCAACACGCCGGAGAGGCCATGGCCGCCGATATACGCAGCGAGTTGCGTGACGATGGGCCAGCGCACAAAGGCCGCCGACAGGGTCAGCCAGGGGAAGCCGGAAAGCAGGGTTCCCATGGCAAGTTCCATGAGGGTCCAAGCCAGGCCCAGGCATGGCAGGGCCTGGAGCGGAGGCAGGCGCTTCCCGGCCACTTGCGCCACCATGCCGAATAGACCGAAGTATACGGCCATGACCATGGACAAGAGGACTGGCAACGGCAGGGCCATGAGCCAATGCACTCCTCCATAGCGTTGCACCGGCCAGTATACCCAATACAGGCACCCCAAGGCGGCCAAGGTCCCGGCCACCCAGGCACGCTTGAACGCAATCCAGGGACTCTCCGCGTCCAATCCCAACGCCGCCAGCCCCGCAGGCAAGGCCAACACAGCCAGAGGGAACTGCGCCCAGGGATTTGCATAGCCCACCCACGCGCCGAGGGCCGCCGCAACGACCAGGAATAGCTGTCGCCGCATCAGGGGTTTCCGGTGTACTTTAGGCGCGGGGGCGTGCTGCGCCGAGTTGCGACCCCGCTCTCTGAACAGACGGGTCCGGCCTGGCCTGGGTCCAGTTGAAGTCGGCTGATCTTCGCCCGTTGCGCATGCGCGTCTTCTGTGGCGGCGGGGAAGATGGAGAGGACAGGGCAAGTCTCCATGGCCTTCTTGGTGGAATAAATCACTATACACGGGTCTCGCATTTCAGGGTTCAAGGGCATCTCCCGCCCCGAGGCCACGGCTGCCGCCATTCTGGGCCTGCTCGCGGCATGGGCGGCTACAAAGGGACAGATATTTGGTCATCCTCGTCAGGGAGGCGGCTAACGCTTCACAGCTCCCTCCGCCTGGAGCTGGACCTTGCGCTCCATGTGCTTGTCTCCCCGCAGAATAGTCAGTCGGATGTTCTCCCCAATCTGGAAGTCATCCAGTCGTGAGAGCAGTCCTTGCACACTGTCTATCTGCTTGTCCTCCACCGCCGTGATGATGTCGCCAGGGACAAAGGAACCGTCCTTTGAGAAGTTCGCGGCGACAAGGTCGGCGGCGGCAGCTCCGGAGCCGGGTTGCACCCCAAGCACAAGCACACCCTTGATGCCCATACGGCTGGTGGCCATGTCATTCAGACGCTGGTCCACCATGATGCCGAGTGACGGGCGGGTATACTTCCCCTTGGCGATCAGCGCGGGAACCACTTTGTTCACTGTGTCCACGGGAATGGCGAAACCGACTCCGGCGGAGGCACCCGAAGGGCTGTAGATGGCGGTGTTCACTCCAATGAGCCGCCCTGCGGAGTCTAGAAGCGGACCGCCCGAACTCCCTGGGTTGATGGCCGCATCCGTCTGGATGAGATGCTCAATTGCACCGCCGTCCTCGCCTTTGAGCGAGCGGTCCAGCGCGGAGATGATCCCTGTGGTCAAAGTCCAGTCGAGGCCAAACGGGTTGCCGATGGCGAACACTTTCTGGCCGACCTTGAGGCCCTGGGATGCCCCGAGGGGCAACGGCACGCGCTTCTCGCCCGTGATGATTCGCAGCACCGCGAGGTCATGCGCGGGGCTTGCCCCCACCAATGTCGCGGTGTGCTCCTTCCCGTCCGAAAACCGCACCCGCGCCTCCGCAGCCCCTGCCACCACGTGGTAGTTAGTGATGACATGGCCCTTGTCGTCCCAGACGAACCCGGAGCCAGTGCCGCGCGGGATCGTGAAGATATTCCTGCTCCAGGCCTCCATGACGCGTTGCGTGGTTGAGATGAAAACCACGGCGTCACGGGAACTCTCGAACAGCTCAATGGTGTTCTTCTCGTCTGCGGCGAAATCTCCACGCGGAGTGACGGTTCTCGGCTCCGCGGTTTTCCGGCTCAGCATGTGTTCGGCCCAGGGCAGCCCCTGCCAGACGGCGAGCGCGGTTATCACCGCAATGGTGACCCATTTCAACCTGCGCAGGAACGGATCACCGCTTGGCTGTGTGTCCATGGTGAACCTCCGAAAGAATCTGCACCCGCCCTTACGGGGCAAGAGCAAGGGCGGGTGGTTTGAGTCCTATCCAGTTTTTCAGGTTGCGGGATCTTCCCCGCCTGCGATGCGGCTAGAAGTCAAACAGCTCGCCGAGGAGGGATTTCCTCTTGCGCTTGTATCCGTGTTGTTCATGGCCATACTTGTATCCGTGCTTGTCTCCATGATGCCCGCCGTGGTGGCTCTGTTGCGGGTGGTGGTCGAAACCGGGAGGCATGGGCTGTTCCCCACAAGGGGTGCTGTGTGGATGCCGCTGTCCAACTTGGGCGGCAGCCTGTGGCGGAGCGGATTGCTCTTGCCCGCCCACCCGTTCGATGATTTTGTCCAGTTCGCCCCGATCGAGCCAGACGCCCCGGCACTCCGGGCAGTAGTCGATCTCCACTCCCTGCCTTTCGGCCAGCAGGAGCGTGACATTGCACTTCGGGCATTTCATCTTTGATCTCCGGTGTTGTTGCAGGGTTTCACGAAAACTCCTCGCATTCAGTCAACAAGGCCGCGTCGTAGCCGTGCCCGGTATGCCCAGGCGGCCCCCAGGGCCAGCGCCACGAACGCACCGTCGCGGACGATGTACCAGAGCATGGGCGACGACGCTTCCCGTGTGGTGGAGAAACAGCCACAGGCCACGTCGATGCCACGGAAATAGTTCGCTATAAGCGCGCCCAGGAAGGTCAGGAGTAATGCGTTGACGAGGAGCAGCGTCCCCAGGCGCATCCGCCCGGCAAGCAGCAGGATGCCCAGCACCAGTTCCAGCCAGGGCAGAATGACGGCTGTCGGGGCGATGAGGGCGGACGGGAGAATTTGGTAGTCCCGAACGACTGCGGAGAACCCTTGCGGGTCCATGATCTTTCCCGCGCTGGCGGCGAGAAGGATGCCTGCGAGGGCCAGCCGCAGAAGGACGTCGGCAACGGCCCATTTCTCCCGGAACAGGCGAAGGACAGAGTGCTTTGCCGCTTCCATTTGGCTTAGCTCCCCTTTTCCACGGGCAACTTCTCCGTGGTCCACAGCGTCCAGCCATTCTTCAGCACCCGGACGTTTTTCAGCCCGGCACCGCGCAGATGCTCGGCCAGAGCGTGGCTTAAGAGGCAACGCTCGCCGTCGCAGTAGGTTATGACGACTTCCTTGCCCATCAGCCGGGGTTTGATGTCCTGGAACTGGGAGGCGAACTCCCGAGGCGGCAGACTGATCGCGCCTTGGACGTGGCCCTGCTCAAATTCAAACTGGGAGCGCGCGTCAAGAAACACAGCGCGGCCAGAGGCGAAGAGCATTGCGGCATCCTTGACCGAAATCTCGCCATCACCCTGGTCAAGGCGTGTGGCGCTGGTCTTGGCCTCGACAAGAGGCAGCCCATCCGGTCGCAGGGCGTTCACTCCCAGGGAGAGCGCAGTGGCAAGGACAACGATGGCGACGGCCTGGGTCAGGGTTTTATAGACGGCTTTCATTTCTTGTCCTTCTTCAAGGCAGATTGGAGCGTTGCCGTGGGTGGTGCTTACCCGGCCCGGCTGTTTCACATGGCTGGAATGCTGAGGAGGTCGCCTTCCTCCTGCTTGCTCTGGAGCGCATCGGCTGGAACGTCCACAAACGGTGTCTCTGGCCGGAGGATGTCCTCAGGCGTGGGTCTGTGCCGGACCTTGCCCGCGACCCCGCCCACGATCTGTGAAAAATCGATGGACAGCTTGCGGGGGTCTGAGCGCTTGCTTCCGACAAGGACCTCAAAGTGCAGGTTCGGGCCGGTTGTTCGGCCTGTGCGCCCGATGAGACCTACGAGCTGTCCCGCCTCAATGGGCTGCCCCGAAACCACAGCAGCCTGCTTGAGATGCGCGTAGCGGCTCACCTGTCCATTCTCGTGAAGGATGTCCACGGTCAGGCCATACCTGCCCATCCAGCCCTTGTGTGCGACGACGCCTTCCAGCCAGGCGAAGACCTCTGTTCCGGCGGGGCGGGAGATGTCCACCCCCTTATGGAACTTCTTGCGCTTGTTGATCGGGTCGCGGCGCTTGCCGAAGCCAGAAGTCACGCGGACCTTGCGGGCCGGGGGTTCTGTCTCGGTCAACGATACGGCGTCCAATTTGGACACGGTTTCCAACTGCTCCGGCGTAATGACTGTTGCCTGCACCGGAGCCGCCGTTGCCACGTCCTGAGCGTGCGCCGGAGCACGCATGGCGAACACGGCGATGATGAACGCCAGGAGCAAGAACCAAGACCATGTGGTCACAATCACATGTCGGCGGGCTGGGCCTTGATACGCCATGCGTCCTCCCTGGTGGTGCATTTGGCTGTTGCGCCCGTCTGCTATTGCCTGCTGCGCAGCAGGCGCAATCCGTTGAAGATGACCAGGAGCGACGACCCCATGTCCGCCAGGATGGCCGTCCAGAGCGTTGCGACCTGGAAAACGGCCAGCAGCAGGAAGATGGCTTTGATGGCCAGGGCGAAGGCGATGTTCGCCTTGATGATCCCCAGAGTGCGGCGCGAGTGCCGGATGAGCCAGGGCAGCTTGGACAGGTCGTCGGACATGAGGGCCACGTCGGCGGTCTCTATGGCCACATCCGTGCCGATGGCCCCCATGGCTATGCCGAGATGCGAGGCCGCAAGCGCGGGCGCGTCGTTGATGCCGTCTCCGACCATGGCGACACGTTTGCCGGACTGGACAAGCTCCTCCACGGCCCGCGTCTTGTCCTCGGGCAGCAGGTCCGCCCGAAACTCGGTGACGCCAGTCTCCTCCGCGATCCGTTGCGCGGTCCTGGCGTTGTCTCCGCTGAGCATGACGATGGTCCCGACTCCCAAGGCCTTGAGTTCGGCCAAGGCCGTCTTGGACTGGGGACGGACCCTGTCCTCAAGCAGCAGGCTGCCCAGCACCTTGTCCCTGTCCCACACCAGGATCGACGTCCCGGCAGAGTGCTCGTGGCGGGCCAGGACCAGGGCCAGTTCCTGGGGCTGGAGTACAGAGCCGAATTCGCCCAGGAATTTCTGGTTGCCGATGAAGTAGTCCTGCCCATGGATGCGCCCCTGTGCGCCAAGGCCTGGTCGGGCCTGGGCCTCTTCCACCTGCACGGGGGCAGCTCCCTGACTCGCTGCGTGCCGCACGATGGCCTGGGCCAAGGGATGGCTGCTGCGCGACTCCAGGGCGGCGGCGATGCCCAGCAGCGTGGCCTCCGGCGTGCCGTTCAGTGCGTCCACCGCCGTCACCGTGGGCCTGCCGTGAGTCAGGGTGCCGGTCTTGTCCAGGGCAATGGCGGTCAGGGTGGCGGGAACCTCCAGGAACACGCCGCCCTTGACGAGCACGCCATGGCGCGCCGCCGAGGCCAGCCCGGCGACGATGCTCACAGGGGTCGAGATGACCAGGGCGCAGGGGCAGGAGATGACCAGGATCACCAGGGCCTCATAGAGCCAACGGCTCCATTCCCCGCCGAAGAAGAGGGGCGGAACCACGGCGAACAGGGCGGCGACGCCGAGCATGACCGGGGTGTAGAAGGCCGCGAACTTCTCCACCCACTGCACTGCCCTGGCTCGCTTTGACTGGGCCTGCTCCACCATGCGCATGATCCTGGCCAGGGTGGATTCGGAGGCCGGTTTCGTGGTCTCTATCTCCAGCGCCCCTTCGGCGTTGATGGTTCCAGCAAAGACCACGTCGCCCGGTTCCTTGCCCACGGGCATGGACTCCCCGGTTATGGGGGACTGGTCCACGGCGGAAACGCCGGAGCGCACCACACCGTCAAGAGGGACGCGGTCGCCAGGCCGCACCAGCACTCGCGCCCCCAGAGGCACATCCTCCACGCGGGTCTCGATTGGCGTTGGGGAAGAAGGCGAGAACACAAGCGCCTTGTCCGGGGCGATGCTCATGAGGGCATGGATGGCGTTGCTGGCCCGAGAAACGCTCCAGGCCTCCAACTGGTTCGCCAGTGCGAACAGGAAGGCCACTGAGGCTCCCTCGGAATATTCACCGATGGCCATGGCTCCGGCCACAGCGAGGACCATGAGCAGATTCATGTCCGGACGCAGGGAGCGCAGAGAGTACAGCGCCTTGGGCAGCACATGCCAGACGCCGACCAGCGATGCTCCTATCCAGAGCGCCTTGGCTGCCAGCGGAGCGGATGCGCTTTCCCTGAACGCGGCCAGGAAAGAGCCATGCTCGCCCATCATCAGCAGGAGGCCCGCTGCCCACATCAGGCCGCTGGCCGCGCACAGCGCCTCGCGACCCCGGCGCTGCCAGAGGCTGGACTTCGAGGTGGAACAGCTCCCGCCGCAGCAAACGCAGCCAGCCAGAGGAGCCTCGAAGCGCTCCGCCTTCATGCCTGTCCGAGTGACGGCCTCGATGATCTGCTCCGGGCTTACCGTCAGGTCAGAAAGATCAACGTGCAGCTTGCGTTGCAGCAGGTCGAAGGTGAGCCGGGATTCCTGTCCCACCAGGGGGGCGAGCGCACGCGTGAGCACGGTCACCTCTTCGGAACAGTCCATTTCTCTGATGATAAACGTCGTTGCCATATGTTGCTCCAGTATATGTATCAGCGAGGTGCAAACAAGGGGGGTTCATATGAACAGATGCTCATGTTTTCACACGTCGCGGTCGATGTCAATTCCGCACGGCTGGCCCTGTCTCAACCAGCGAGGTCTTCGACCAGGGGGGCAGCGGGCACGCAGCCCTTGCTGATTGCCCTACTGAAGCAATGTCTGCCACCTTTCCATGGGCAGTTCAGTTCGATGCTCGCGCCGGGGCAAGGAGGGTGTCCACTACCCGGTCTGCTGAGATTTTGTCGTCCAGGGAGACCACGTCGAAACGCACGTCCACTTCACGTTTTACCTGGGATTGTCTCTGTCGTTTCGGGATGTTTTCCAGTCGGATAACATGCACGGCCTTGCCTTGGACATAGGGCCGTAGCCACGCCGTGAACCCGCCAGCGGCCATTTTTCCGCCGTGACCCGGCCCCGCCCCGCCTCCTAGGAGCACATCGAAGGGTTGTGCGGAACCGCTGAAATGCCCCAGAAAGGCCTGCTCCGCCGACATGCCCCAAGGGCTGATGCCGATGACCACGTCGGCTTCGCCCCGAAGATGGAAGCCCTCGGCGACAACCTCTCTGGTCTGTTGCTCCGTTGGACGTCCGTCCGGGCCGGTGGGCATGGGGAAGCGTACAAAGGCAATACGCAAACCGCTCCGGGCCAGAATCTCGCCCTTGGTCTGCATGGGAGCCGTTGTCCAGCGGGCCAGGCCCTTGGGCGCGGAATCCCCCACCAGGGCCAAGTCCGCCGGAGTGAGCAGCATGGCGTCGTAGCGCATGGCCGCATGCGCCCTGGCCACCGCGCCCGGAGCGCGCATGGCCGGAACCTTTCCGCCGTCCGGCGCGGCCAGCTCAAATGGACCGGCCACGAACAACCGCACCACGCCCTTCTCCGCTTCCGTCCTCTTCGATTCGATGAAACCGGCCCGCCGGGCCAGCCCGCCCATGAGCTTGCCCCCTCAGGAGGGACAGGGGTCATACTCCCCGTTGGTGTTGGCTGTGTAGTATATCTCCAGGGCCTGCCCGGAGCTGGCCGCGAGAGCTGCGCCGGGCAGGAGGGAGACCAGGGCCAGCAGGAGGACCGGTAGAAGGAGGTGAAGACGGCGCATGGGGGAATCCTCACTACTTCATGGCGGCGAGTTCTTTTTCGATTTCCGCAAGCAGTTCCTTGTCGTCCGGCTTGAGGGCCAAGGCTTGCTTGAAGTGCTTTTTCGCCACATCAGGCTTCTTCAATCCGTGCTTGTTGATCATCCCCAGATAGTAGTGGGCCGTGGACTCCTCAGGCTTGGCCTTCAGGATGGCTTCGTACACGGAGACCGCTTCGGGAAAACGGTTGAGTTGGGCCAAGGCAAAACCGTGATGGTAGCGAGCGCCAATGTTCGAAGGGTCCAAGGCCACGACCTTGCTCCAAAAGGGTTCGGCCTTCTGCCAATCCTCGGCGCGGTTGAAGAGGTGAGCCAACTGGAGAAGGGCGTCTTTGTCGTTTGGGTTGTCCTTGAGCTTGGCCATGAGCGGAGGCACAGAGGACATCATTTCAGAGTCTTCAGATGTTGCGGAGACATGTTCTTTGGGAGTGGGGACATCGACACCCATGGCAAAGGAGGTCAAGAATATCGCCAGGACGCCGACGCCCATCATGGCGACGACCATCTTACGCATGGGGAACTCATTGTTCACGGTGATGGTTCTCATTCTATTTCTCCAGCGCCTTGGCGGTTTTCTCGCGTCTTGACCGCAGGGCAAGCAGCGGGAAGAGGCAAATGATCACGCTGCCGATCCAGACCCAGTTGACCATCGGGTTGATGGTGACCTTGAGCGGTGAGACGAGTTCCCCCTTTACGTCGTGGATGGTGGCATACAACTCGTCGCCAAGGCTGAAGATTACGGAGACCTCGCTGTTGGGATGGTCAAAATTGCGGTATGAGCGGCTCTGCGGGGTCAGCTCGCCGACAACCTTGCCGTCTTTGACCACTTGGACGATGGCCTCATCGACGCTCATTTCCGAGGTTTTGAACTGTCGCATCCTTGTGTATGTGAACTCATAGCCTCCAAGCGAGATGCTCTGGCCGGGCGACAACGGCGCTTCCGCGCTCTTCTGGAACGGCCCGGACACAGCCACCCCCAGAACGATGCAGGCGAATCCCAGGTGAGAGCCGTGGCTGCTCCAGAAGCTCCGGCTACGCACAGCTTTGGGGATAGAGAAGGCGAGCAGCACAGAGGAGACGGCAACGGCGGCAGCCGCACCCACCCCGGCCACGGCCAGCACAGGCTTGATGCCGAGCCACAACCCTACCCCGAGGACTCCGATCCAGACGGCGACGGGGATGGCCGCCATTTTGGGCTTCTCCAGGCTTCCTCGCCAGCCAAACCAGGGGGCCACGGCCAGCAGCATGGCCAAACCGGTGAACAGCGGCAGGCAGATGGTGTTGTAGAAGCCCTTGGTCATGCCCATGGGCTTGGGTTCCCACAGTTGGCTGATGACGGGCCAGATGGTGCCGAGGAGCACGATGCCGCCGAGGGCGATGAACAGCCAGACGGACACTGTCATCAGCCCCTGCCTGCTGCCCATCTGGGGCAAAGCGGGGGCATTGCCGCGCGGCATGGCCGCGACGACGACGAGGCTGAGCGCCATGCCGAACGCGATGGCCAGGATGAGGGGGCGGCCCACGCTGCCCGCGCCGAAGGCGTGCAGGGATTCCACCACGCCGCTGCGCACGAGGTAGGTGGCGAAGAGACAGAGCAGCAGGGTCAGGCAGGCCAGAAAAACGTTGGTGCGCGGCAGCGTGCCGAAGCGCCGCTCAAGAAGCGCCGTGTGCAGCAACGCCGTGGCCGAGAACCAGGGGATGAGGGAGGCGTTTTCAACCGGGTCCCAGGCCCAGTAGCCGCCCCAGCCCAGTTCCATGTACGCCCACCAGCCGCCCAGAAGGATGCCGGACGTGAGGAAGGCCCAGGAGAACAGGGTCCAATTGTGGGCTGTGTTCACCCAGGATTTACGCTCACCGGAAAGAGAAAACGCCAAGGCGAGACAGGCGGGGATGGTGAATCCTGCATAGCCGAAGAACAACAAGGGCGGATGCAGCGCCATTCCGATGTTGCGCAGGAGCGGATTGAGACCCTGGCCGTCTGCGGGCGGAGTGGCCAGCGCCACGAAGGGGTTGCTCATGCCGGTGAGCAGCAGGAGGAAGAAGGCTTGGATGGGCAGGTAGAACATCCAGAAATAGAGCCGCGTCCTCGGGGAGAGCTCCTTGTAGGACTTCGAGTAGAGGAAGGCCACGACCGCCAGGCCCATGGTCAGCGCCCAGAAGAGCAGCGAGCCTTCTTGGCCCGCCCAGAAGGCCGCTATGGTGTAGAGGAGGGGCAGGGACGTGTCCGTGAACTTCGCCACATAGGCCAGCGAGAAGTCATGCCAGATCAAGGCTCGAAGCAGCATGGTCGAGGCCAGGATCAGGAGCAGGACCGTGATCAGGTGCGCCCGCTCCAGCCACGATGCGGTTTTGTCCTGGCCAGACCACGCCTCTATGCAGGCGAAACCTGCGGCTGCGATCGAGATGAGCAGGGCGAGAAGCATGGCCCAGTGTGCTGCGAAATACATGACACCTCCAGCGGTTCAGATAAGGGGAATGGTCTCGTGGGCATCACCCCTTCCGTCAGCAGCGCAACTACCCAGGCGCGGCTTCAGGACCTCAAAAAGGGGCGGACCACGATGGCCCGCCCCAGGGCAGGGGGAGGAGGGAGATTTGTTACCAGCAGTTCATGCCCATGCCGCCCATGCCCATGCCGCCCATGCCGGAACCGCCCATCATGCCCATGCCGCCCATGCCCATGCCGTGGCCCATGCCGGAGGCGGGGACGCCTTCCTTGGCCAACTGGTTGCGCAGGTTCATCTGGGCCTCGTAGAGCTTGGCGTTCAGGTCGCCGATCTCACGGGTCAGGGTCTGGAACTTCTTGGTGTCGGTGGTGCCGCTGTAGTACAGGGCGCTGAGTTCCGACTGCTTGGCGAAGAACTGCTGGCGAACCGGGGCGGTGGCCGTGTTGTATTCGACGTACAGCTTCTGGATGACGGCCTGCTTTTCAGGGGACATGCCGTACATGCCGCCCATGCCCATTCCTTGTCCCATCATGCCCATGCCGCCCATGCCTTGGCCCATCATGCCCTGGCCCATCATGCCCTGGCCCATCATGCCCTGAGCGCTGGCCATTCCAGCCAGGCCAAGAACGGCCACCAGGGCCAGCGAGAGAGTGAGGATGCTCATGCGAGTCTTCATGATCGTCTCCTTTCCAACGTTTGGGTTGGTTCAACGTGTTGTCTTGATCCTGTGAAAGAGCGGAGCACGTAAGTGCTTTGGTGTGGGGCTGCCTTCAAGTCAGATCATCCACTCCCGTCTTTCTCCACTGCACGCTATTTTTACCTGTACAACCACCTGCGCGTCAGTGCAACACTCGTTTGAGCGCGTTGAACTCGTCGAGGGTGATTTCGCCGTTGGCCAGCCGGTTCCTCAGGATTCCCAGGGAGTCCTTGCTGCCCACGGTGTTGCCTCCAGTGGCTGCGCCGAGCCTGCCGACCTTGGCGGCCATAAGCAGCAAGAGCGTCAGAAGCAGCAGGCAAACCAGAACTCCGAATCCCCCGCCAAATCCTGCGAATGGAGCGTTTGCGCATCCCCACATGGTCTTCTCCTCGCGTCAGGCGTTCTTGGCTGCGCTTGTGCAGCACGCTGCACCCGGCGGCCTAATTCAGCCCGTGATGGTCGTATAAAGGCAAGCTCCGTGCCAAAGGCTGTCCACGTTTGTATAGTACTGTTTTTGCTTAGATTAATTGAATATGCTGCCCGGCAGGCAATGGGCTACGCATGATTTTCTGGGTAGAAAGTATCCACCGCCTGCACCTTATGTGCAGAAGGGATGCACAGCTTTTGTACTTCCAAGAGGAAGGGGGGGCTTCTTCTTGCGGGGGCATTTTCGGCTGAGGAAAGGGGCGGACCGTGGTGGCCCGCCCCAGGTTAAGGGGGATGAGGAGGTGAGGATGAGATTCGTTCTACCAGCAGCCCCAGCCGTTGTATCCCATGCCCATGCCGCCCATGCCCATGCCGCCCATGTGCATACCGCGCATGCCCATCCCGTAGCCCATGCCGTTGCCCGAGGCCATGCGGGGGGAGGCTGCGCCGGTCTTGGCCAACTGCTTACGCAGGTTCGCCTGGGTGGCGTAGAGCTTGGCGTTGAGGTCGCCGATTTCCCTGGTCAGGGTCTGGACCCTGCCGGAGTCGGCGGACCCGCTGTTGTACAGCGCGTTGAGTTCAGACTGCTTGGCGATGAGCTGCTGGTTCAACTGGTCCGTCGCTGTGGCATAGTCGTCGTAGGCCTTCTGCACGGCGGCCTGCTTTTCAGGGGCCACGCCGTTCATCATGCCGGGGCCGCCCATCATGTAGCCCTGGGCGTTGGCCATGCCTGCCAGGCCGAGCACGGCCACCAGGGCCAGGGAAAGGGTGAGTATGTTCATGCGGGTCTTCATGCGTTTCTCCTTGGACTGTTCGTTAGTAAAGCGTTTTCGATGGCCTTGCGAAGGGAGGGCTACCAGCCCCAGCCGCCGCAACCCCAGCCGTAGCCGCCGCCGTAGCCGCCGCCGTAACCCATGGGCTGAGAGTAGGCAGAACCGTTCATGCCGGGGCCGCCCATCATGTAGCCCTGGGCGTTGGCCATGCCAGCCAGGCCGAGCACGGCCACCAGGGCCAGGGAAAGGGTGAGTATGTTCATGCGGATCTTCATGTGTTTCTCCTTGGATTGTTCGTTAGGAAAGCGTCTTTCGATGGCCTTGCGAAGGGAGGGCTACCAGCCCCAGCCGCCGCAGCCGCAGCCGTAGCCGTAGCCGTAGCCCATGGGCTGGGCGTAGACAGGACCGTACATGCCGGGGCCGTACATCATGGGACCCTGGGCGCTGGCCATGCCAGCCATGCCGAGAACGGCCACCAGAGCCAAGGAAAGGGTCAGAGCCTTCATGCGAATCTTCATGGTGTTCTCCTTGGTTGTGTTCGGTTTCGAGTTGTTGTCCATGTCAGCCAAGGGGCTACCAACCCCAGCCGCAACCGCAGCCGTAGCCCATGGGCGGACCGTATCCCGGCCCATTCCAGCCAACGGGAGCGGTGCCCGAGGGCAGCGCGGACTGGGCCTGGGCCTGCGGCTGGGCCGTGGTCTGCGCCTGGGAAGGCAGGGACGAGCCGACCAGGATGGCTGCGCCAAGAGCCATGGCGGCAATGAAGGAACCCTTCTTCGATGAAATCTTCATTTCTCTATCCTCCGGTTTGCGGTTTGATTGAGTTTCGTCTTTCGAGATCACAGCACGTTCTTGAGCGCGTTGAACTCATCCACGTTGATCTCACCCTTGGCCAGCCGGGTCTTCAGAATCTCCAGGGAGTCCCTCCGGTCTGCGGCGTGGTCTCTGGTCGCTCCCCTGGAGCCGAACACCCTCACGGCCAGGTAAACCAAGAGGAGCAGGAGCAGCAGGCCGACAAGCATTCCGAACCCGCCTCCGAAGCCCATTCCCCCGAAGGCCATGGATGAGATGTAGCCGCAGTTCCACATGGTCTTCTCCTTGGTTTCCGAACTTGTCGGGCTGTCAGCTACAGCCCCTCGGGTTCCGTCTCTTCTCCTCAACTCGTTACGGGACGGATAAAGCAAGTCGCGTGCCAGGATGCCATTTGCTGTTCAACATGCCTGAATCGTTTGTATAAAATTTTGATGAAGTCCAGACGGGGTGAGCTGGGCGGCCTGTTGCGGATAAAAAGTATCCATTCCGCTGGACATGAAGGGAAGAATGGATACACTCTCCTTCAGACAAACGGATCATGAGGATGTTGAAATGACGGCTTTACATTCCGCCCCTTCCCTGCGGCGCAGTTCCTTCTTGCAGCTCTCCCCATGGCTGATGGTCGGCCTAGCCGTGATTTTCGGCCTCGCCATCGCCGTGCTCGCCGCCCGCAACACCCAGCGGGAGAAGCTGCACATGTCCCAGAACCTCTCGGACAGGGCCGGGTCCCTCATCTGGGCGTTGGAGGCCGGAACGAGGGCCTGGATGGGCATGCGCGGCAGCCAGAACTTGCAGGCGCTTCTGGAGGAGACGGGGAAGCAGCCGGGCATCACCTTCATGATGGTGACGGACCAGACCGGCCTGATCCTGGCCCATAGCGACAAGTCGAAGATCGGGACACGCGGCTACGATGCCGACACCATGGCTGCGCTCGGTGCGGGGGATGTCCAGAAATGGCGGATTACTGATTCGCCGGAAGTCGGCAAGGTCTTCGAGGTGTATAAATCCTTCTCCCCGCAGCCCGGCTTCCGGCAGGAGATGTGGCATGAACCCATGGGCGAGTGCTCGTGGTGGAACCCCGGCTCCTCCATGCGGTCGATGCCCGGAATGGCCAAGCCTCTCCCGCAGGAGAAGCAGGTGCTTTTCGTGGGCCTCAACGTGCGCCCCTTCGAGGCTGCCCTTGAAGAGGACTCGCGGAACACGGTGGTCATCGCCCTGCTGGTGGGGCTGCTCGGCTTCGGCGGCTTCGTCTCGCTGTTCTGGGCGCAGAGTTCCCGGCGTTCCCGGCGGCTGCTTCAGGATGCGCGAGCCTTTGCCTCCGAAGTCGTGACGAGCCTCCCCGTGGGCCTGCTGACCACTGGTCCTGACGGTCGTGTCGCCCTGACCAACGAGACGGCGTCAGGGCTGCTCGGGATCGGCTCCGAGAAGCTGGCCGGGACGCCGCTGCCTGACATCGGAGGCCTGGACTGGGAGTCCTATGCCTCGGAGCTGGCGCAGGGAGAGTCCGTTCTCGAACGGGAGACTGAATTGACGGACGCGTTGGGCAGGCGCATTCCGGTCAGCCTCAGCGCATCCCGCATCGTCAACGATGAGGGCCTGTTTCTGGGCCACCTGTTCATCCTGCGCGACCTTGGCGAGATCAAGCGTCTTCAGGAGCAGGTGCGGCGCAATGAGCGCCTCTCGGCCTTGGGGAACCTCGCCGCTGGCATCGCCCATGAAATCCGCAACCCCCTCAGCTCCATCAAGGGGTTCGCCACCTATCTGGCCGGGAAGATCAAGGCGGAAGGCCCGGACAAGGATGCCGCCAGGGTGATGATCCAGGAGGTGGACCGGCTCAACCGGGTCGTCTCCGAACTGCTGGAGTTCGCCAAGCCAGGGCAGCCCGTTCTCAAGAACGAGGACGTCAACGCGGTCATCGAGCGGGCCTTGCGCCTGTGTGGGTCGGATGCCTCGGGCAAGGGCGTGGAGGTCCGCTTCCAGAAGGACGAAGCCCTGCCACCGGTCCCCCTGGACGCGGAGAGGATGACCCAGGTGCTGCTGAACCTGTTCCTCAACGCCATCCAGGCTACGGAGCGAAACGGTGTGCTGGAGGTGTCCACACGCCGCGAGGGCAGCCCAGGCCGACTGGCCGTGCGCATCGCCGACACGGGCAAGGGCATGTCCCCGGATGTCATAGCCAACATCTTCAACCCTTATTTCACCACAAGGCCGTCCGGCACAGGGCTGGGCCTTGCCATCGTTCATCGGGTGGTGGAGGGGCATGGCGGGGAGATCAAGGTGGAAAGCCAGCCCGGCACCGGAACCACGTTCACCATCCTGCTGCCCCTGGAAGGGCAGGCTGCATAGGAGATCGAAAGGTGAAGCCCTCCAAGACGAAGCTGCTCATTGTCGATGATGACTCCGGCCACAGGAACATGCTGCTCACGCTCCTGGCCGACTGGGGCTACCGCGTCGAAGGCGCGGAGGACGGCGACTCCGCAGTGGTCCTGTGCCATCAGCGTCCCTACGATCTGATCCTGATGGACGTGCGCATGGCCGGGCTGTCCGGCATTGAGGCGCTCAAGGAGATCAAGGCCTACAACCCGGCCATCCCCATCCTGATCATGACGGCCTACTCCAATGTGGAGTCTGCGGTGGAGGCCATCAAGGCCGGAGCCTACGACTACCTCACCAAGCCCCTTGATTTCGACGACCTCAAGCTGACCCTGGAGCGCGCTCTGGACCATACGTCCCTGCGCGACGAGAACAAGGCCTTGCGCGTGACCCTGGCCGCCTCGTTTGATCCGGGCGGCATCATCGGCTCAAGCCCCCCCATGCGCCAGCTCCTGGACATGCTGTCCACCATCGCTCCCTCCGAGGCCACGGTGCTCATCACCGGCGAGTCCGGGACGGGGAAGGAACTCATCGCCAAGGCCATCCACGCCAACAGCTCCCGCAAGAATGGCCCATACGTGGCCGTCAATTGCGCGGCCTTGACCGAGACCCTGCTGGAGTCGGAACTCTTCGGGCATGAGAAGGGGGCCTTCACCGGGGCCGAGAGGCGGCGCGATGGCCGGTTCCAGATGGCGGACAAGGGAACGATCTTTCTCGACGAGATCGGTGAAATCTCCATGACCATGCAGGTCAAACTCTTGCGGGCCATACAGGAACGGGAAGTCCAGCGGGTGGGCGGGGACCACGCCATCAAGGTGGACGTGCGCATCCTTGCCGCCACGAACCGCGACCTCATGCACGAGATGGAGCTGGGGCGCTTCCGGCAAGACCTCTATTACCGGCTGAATGTGGTCACGCTGTCCTTGCCGCCGCTCCGTGACCGTGTTGAGGACATCCCGCTTCTCGCCACGCATTTCCTGAAGAAGTTCGCGTCCAAGAACGGCAAGCAGGTCAAAGGATTCACCCCTGAGGCCATGGACCGGCTGCTCAAATACCCCTGGCCGGGGAACGTGCGGGAGCTGGAGAACGGCGTGGAGAGGGCCGTGGTGCTGCTTGCGGGCGAGTACATCCGCGAGCAGGACTTGCCTTCCGCCATCGCCCTGAGCGGCGCGGGGGCCTCGCCAGCCGGGGTGAACATCCAGGACATGACCCTTGACGAGATCGAAAGGGTGGCGATCCTGGAGGCCCTTGAGAGCGCTGGCGGGAACAAGAGCGAAACGGCCCGGAAGCTGGGCATCACGCGGAAGACGCTCCACGCCAAGCTCCAGCGGTACGGAGTTCAGTAGCTTTATGAGGACCCCAAAGAGCGAGTCCCTTTGCCTGGCTTGTCATCTCTTGTCAGAGCCCTTCGACCGCCGGGCTTGCGAGATTGTAGCTAATTGGGCTTGGGCATGTTTTCGCACAAGCTGAACCTCACATATAACGATTAGCCTCTGTTGCCTGACGATTTGCTGGCTGTTCGTGTAGATCAGTGCTTGCCCCCCCAGCCCATCCTACTGCGCCGCTTTGCTTCTCGCCACGACCGCAGGATGGGTTAGACGGCGTTCGGTGGTGAAAGCACCCCTATCGCCATCTCCACAAAAATGGGAGCAGTGTGAAAACAGGCCCGTAGAGGGGCCTCAGGCCCCCTGAGAGGCCCTACCTGGCACTTCGTCTTTGTTTAAGCCCACAGGAAATTGGCGCCAGACTCGCCCAAAGCCTCTGCCTCCTTGCCAGGGCAGCATGGCCAAGTTTGTTCAGGCGCACGATATCATACTTCACGGAAATGGCCTTCTGACGTTAAAGGAAAGGGGTATATCGAAAGAAAAGGAAAGAAGGAATAGGAAAGGAAGGAAAAAGGAAAGCGGCCCCACAGGGGCCGCCAAGGAAACGAAAGGAAACTCGTCGGCTAGAATCCGCCACCGCCACCATAAAGCAACGTGGCAATGATTGCGGCGGCAGCTGCGGTCTGCATAACAATGATGGCGCGGAAGCTGTTCTGGAACGCTTTCGCGGCTTCGACGCCTTCTTGTTGTTTTTTGGCCAACAGTCTTGCCCAGGCATCGAGATCAAAAAACACAAACTTGCCATACTTCGCGAATAGGCTGGCGGCCTCAGGATCCCACGCGCACCGCTCACGCCATCCCCAGAGGCCTCGTTCCGAGACTCGGATTTTTGATGCTGCCTCCGGAATCGGGACATAGCGATCTTGCTGGAAGACAGCCACTGCCTCGTTGAGATCGACTTCTTTTTTCTTAGCCATATGATATCCCCTCTCGGGTGTTATGGTGCATTCCGTCCAGTAGCTGAGCTGTAGCCGCCGGACCATGTTACAGTTATTGAAACAGCCTTAAGGTAGTGCCTGCCGTGAAAGCCTCTACTATTGGCTTACCGTACCGCTGCCTCGGATCTTTGTCAACAACATATTGATATAGCAGCCAAAAACGACCATTAATGTCCCATGTTGTCAAGCGAGATGGCACGCGAATACCGCGCTTACCCCTTCGTTTGTGGCGGCGCGAGAGAAGTGTCCGCTCCCCAGATCGTCTTTGGCGCAAGCGCCTGAAGCGCTTTTGACACGGCAATGGTGAGCCGCGAGGCTTCGAAGAAAGACAGGTACCGCGCCACCTCGGTGTTCCCCTGCACCAGTCGGCAAACTTGAAGAGACTGAACCTTGTCCTTCTGCCGCACGGTCACGCGTAGTCCATCGTGCTCTGTTCCCAGGACGATGCCGGGCTCGCCGCTTGGAAGACGCCCGCGCAGGAAGCAGTCGAACACTGCCTTCAGGCCGGCCAGCGGCTCAAGGTTCGAGCATGAATACCCAAGGTAGCTCGCTTCTACCTGCGTCCAGCGTCTCTTGCCCTTGGCCTCGTCCGCCACGCCTGCGGTGATGGATAGTTTGAAGCCGTCTTTGTCGTAGATGATGCTCATTGTTCCCTCCCTCCCCAGCTACCGTCTCGGATTCCATATGTTCAGCCAGTCCTCGTCCGTCACGTCCCTATCCAGAAGATACGACACACGCCCAAAGTGAAGCTGCGTATCCCACGTTGCCGTCTTCAGGTTGAAGTACGCGGCCAGTAGCTTTGGGGAGTTTTGCACGATGTGTCGGCTGACCCGCCGCCATATCCACGCTTCCAGCTCGGCGGCTTGCTGCTTGGCATCGAAGGCGTAGCGTGCCCAGTGGTAGAAGGACTTTGTGGGGTTGTTGATCTGGCGCAGCTTGTGCTCAGCCGAAGCATCCGTGGCCAGGGCTGCTCTGACGCTATCCTTGAGCCGTCTGACCGAGGATTCGCTCATCCGCGCCTGAAGATTGTCGTCGGCTACCCTGACTGACCACGCCAGGATATCCACCGCTTCCCCACGCAGGTCGACCCAGGCTACGCCCTTTGTCTCAAATGGCCTCCGCGCCAACAACCAAAGCTCATTCTCATTCCACATCAATCCAGCCTGGTGCTCGCGGGCTACTGCAAGCGCCTGTTTGGCTACGGCGCGCCAGACCAGTCCACCGAAAACGTAGCGGGTGAAGTTGGCGCGTAGGGTATCGCCCCACGCGTTGCCGAGCAGAGCCTCCGCATGTGCGAGGAACGCATCGTCCGTAATTTGGGCTGCCGCAGCACCCGGTGCAACCTGTGCCGTCGCCCAGTCTAACGAGAGGCGGCCCAGACAGGTACGCTGGAAGCGGTTGATCTCGACGCGCAGCCAACTCATCACTACACCTGGACACCACCAGGGCCGCCAGTAGCCCTGGACCCGATTGGCGATGGGCGCCAGGACAAGCCACGTTGAGAACAACTCGCGGAACACCTCGGCTATCTCGAGCTGCCTGGAATGCGAGCGGGGCATGTAGTGCTGGACAAGGTCGGCGGCTACATTCTGGAAACTATCCCGCTCCATATACTTCATCAGATCCTTGTGCCGCCCGGCTAGAGCCAGGGAACGCTGCGCCCTCCTCACGAGCGCAACGTCCCCCGGCCCCGGCTGATATGTCTTGCTAATGCCCATCCTCTACTCGGCGGCTTCTGTCGCCGACGTCTTCTTCGCTAGATCCTTCTCGGCCTTTACGAGTTGGCCGTTCAGCCATTCCGTGAACTCCGGCTGCAAGCTATACTCCCAACCTTTCGCCGTGCACGCCTCGCGCACGGCGCGATAACGCTTGTAAACCTCTTCGCTGACCTTGACGTTGACCTGCTTCTCCAACCGTTCAGTTTTGCGTATAATTCCCATGACTTTACTCCTGTTGATGGTTGCGGGCGCGGCCCGATTCCCAACAAGGCTACGATCGCGCTTGCGGCAAAAGCAAATTTTTCAAGAGGGTCAGCACAATATTTTTCAACTATTTTCCATGAGGTGACGGTTAGCACATTCGTCTGAGCCGAACCTGCTGTCAGAGCAGGACAATCTTAATTCATATTTGAGGTGGACTGTCTTTGAATCTTTCGCCTTGCGCCGCCTTGACTCCAGCATGGTGCCGAGGTGTATGCTCTAGGCAACCCCGCATCACGCGACGTCGACCACCACATCGACACGGCCGCAGTGGACGTCACACACGTGCCGCAGAAGGATGCGACAATCCGAACAAAGGAGGAAGAGAAGGACCAGGAGAAGTGCGTCCCGGATAAATGGCGCTGCCGATGACCACGGAGTTCAAGGCGAGGACAAGACTCGCCGCAATGTGGTCATGGCGCCGCTCATTTGGAGGCTCGTCTCCACCGAACGGATCAGAATCGTAGAACTGCTGTATGACCCAGAGCAAACTACTTGTTAGCCGACAAGTATCCGCAGCCTAGCCAGCACGGATGATTCCGAGTTTGCTCGTACCGGAAAGCCGCGTGCGATGGAAACACGCCTGCGCGGTTTGGGAACCAGCTGCACAAGCTACCCGAAGGCTATCACGGGGTGTGAAGTGCCGTTGAGTTCATGCCTGTCTTAGGTGGTGCGCCTGGATAGGCCAAATGTCGTAAGCCCCAGAAACTGGGGTCGCGGGACGGTACCTTCGCTCTATGAGAGCATGGGCCGTGACGCGTAAGGGACGAAGCGGCTGCGCGTGGCGAAACTGGGTGGCCCCCGGAGATAAGCACGATGCGGTTAGAGCAGCTTCGTTAACGGGCGAAAGCCCAACCCGCTCCATCATGGTGACGAGAGAAACCTTCGTCGTAAAACCCGAGAGATAGCACCGTAGTAGCACTTTGCTGTGACACCTCGGAAGTTGAAAGGAGCGTATTCTGGGAATTATCGCCCCAGATGTGAACGCTTGGGTACAGAAGGCACCTAAAATGGATACCGACATGTGAGGTAAGAACTCACGGCGGCGTACTGCCTGGTCAGCATGCTGGCTAGGCAAGTGCCGTATTGGCCGAATCAGGGATGTAATCTGTTCGTCAGCAATGACGAGCAGAACACAGAGACTTCGTAGTAACCTCCCCTTAGGGCAACGTCTGCGTCCGACCTTGTGTAAAGAGCACAAGGCGATTCCTGGTTGGCTACCAGGGTGTAAGCGAAGGACAGACGCGGCGAGGAAATGCGCCGGGGCGAAGGAAGTCAGGTGGGTCTAAGCAGTGATTCTGATGACGTTTGGACTTGGATATCTAGAAGAGGGGCCGCAAGGCCCCTCTTTACATCGCTATCGCGGGTAAGCATAAAAAGCCGTACCAGGCCAAAAAGAAAAGGCTCCCCGAAGGGAGCCTTTTGTCATATCGCCGCCAACTTTGCGGCAGGTTCATCCCGGCGACCGGGGAACTGTGGCAGACTACCTGGGCGTGTCTGTTATTTCCTTCTGGCTGCCACGCTGCTTCGAGCCCACGAGTTCGCCGTTCTCGTCCCGCAGCTCGCCTTCTTCGGCCTGCTTGTAGCCCATCAGGTATTCGAGCTCCTCGAGAGCCTTGGCCTGAGACGGCGCCGGGTAGATAGCCTGCACGCGCTTGCCGTTCGCACACTTGAGCAGTGCAACGTATCTCATGCTGATCTTCCTTTGCTCATTGCGAGCCTGCGTTTTGCGATGGAGGCAATTGCCACAGTCGCAGTGGTTTTGAGTGTTCTCGTGCGTCGCTTCACTGTCCCTCCTTTGTGTAAAACGGGTCCGTTTGCTTTAAGCGAACCACACCGCATTTCCTTAAGTCAATAGGATAAGGTTAATATTATTCGAGGCTTGACAAAATTTTTGTTTTTGATTCGGTGACGCCGAAGTAATGCTCTTGAACGTGGCAAGGTTCAGGCCCCTCCCTTGGGCAGGCGCGGTGAGGTCTTGGAACTGCCTTGGCACCACCAAAATTCAGCGGGCCGGAGCCCATGGAAAAGAAAAGCGGCCCCAAAGGGGGCCGCTCAGGGAAAACGTCTGTTTGTCGTTGCGTTGGGCGGAGGGCGCTGCCATTGGGCACCGGGGGGCTCACCTAAGGCCTGGACCCAAAATCGGGTGAAGCTCAATAGCACTCACGGCCTTATTAAATTCTGGATCCGATTTAGGGCAGTCAGAGAAAACAGGTCCCGTGGATAATTACAGTGGGCCTGTTTTACCGCCCAAACCTTGCCGCCCCGCCCAACTCCCGCTCGATCTCCAGGAACCGGTTGTACTTGCACAGGCGCTCACTGCGGCACACAGAACCGGACTTGATCTGCCCGCCGTCCATGGCCACGGCAAAGTCGGCCAGGAAGGCATCCTCGGTCTCGCCGGAGCGGTGTGACATGAGGAAGCTCCACCCGGCCTTGCGGCAGAGCTGCACGGTCTCCATGGTTTCGGTGACGGTGCCGATCTGGTTCAGCTTGATAAGCACGGCGTTGCTGGCCTTCTCACGGATGCCGCGCTCGACGAAGCGCGTGTTGGTAACGTAGATGTCGTCGCCCACGATCTGGATGCGCTCGCCCAGCACCTTGGTAAGAGCCGCGAAGCCCCCCCAGTCGTTCTCGTCCAGGCCGTCTTCCAGCAGGACGATGGGATACTTGTCCACCCAGACCTTCCACAGGGCAACCATCTCAGCGCTGGACTTCACGCCCTGGCCGGACTTGCGCAGATTGTAGGAACCGCCCTCGAAAAAGGATGAGGCCGCGGGGTCCAGGGCCAGGGCCACGTCCTTGCCGGGGTTGTAGCCCGCCTTTTCGATGGCCTCCAGAATCACCTCGCAGGCCTCCTCGTTGCTGCCCAGGTTCGGCGCGAAGCCGCCCTCGTCGCCCACGGAGGTGGCTAGGCCCTTCTTCTTGAGAATGCCCTTGAGCGCGTGGAAGGTCTCCGACCCGTAGCGCAGGGCCTCGGAAAAGCAGGGAGCGCCGATGGGCGCGATCATGAACTCCTGGAAGTCCACGCTGTTGTCCGCGTGCTTGCCGCCGTTCAGCACGTTCATCATGGGGACCGGGACACGCACCGCGCCGGAGCCGCCCAGGTAGGCATAGAGCGGCAGGCAGCAGGCCTGGGCAGCCGCACGGGCCACGGCCATGGACACGCCCAGGATGGCATTGGCCCCGAGCTTGGCCTTGGTCGGGGTTCCGTCCAACTCGATCATGAGGCGGTCGATTTCCGCCTGCCGTGTGCAGTCCATGCCGACCAGGGCCGGGGCCAGGGTCTCGCGGACATTGGCCACGGCCTTCAGCACGCCCTTGCCGCCGTAACGCTTGGGGTCGTCGTCGCGCAGCTCCACGGCCTCGTTTTCCCCGGTGGAGGCCCCGGACGGCACGGACGCGGCCACCCGCACCCCATTGTCCAGTTCCACGAAGACACGCACAGTGGGGTTCCCGCGTGAATCCAGAATCTCCATGGCGTCGATGGCCTTGATGTTCCTGCTCATGTCGTCCTCCTCGGGGTTGTCGTTCAGGGCTGCTGCGCCCCGGTTCCTGCCTGCCGCACGTAATTCCAAAAACTCCGGTCC
This sequence comes from Pseudomonadota bacterium, assembly GCA_018817515.1. Lineage (GTDB taxonomy): Bacteria > Desulfobacterota > Desulfovibrionia > Desulfovibrionales > Desulfovibrionaceae > Humidesulfovibrio. The sequence goes on along the minus strand of JAHIUD010000048.1, from coordinate 15,213 downwards.
ATGGCGTCGGTGCTGCTCCAAAGGTACGGGAAGTGGCCGTACCGGAGGGAGAGTTGTTCATGGGCAGCCTCTGGCCGTTGATGCTCCCGCGAGAAGGTCCAGGCCGCCACGACCAGCCCTGTCCTGTCCGAGCCGCCTTCGCAGTGGACCAGCATGGGCTTGGGCGCGCTGTCCATGACCCGCAGAATGTCCTCCAGCTCCTGCGGCGAGACCTCCGCCAGCGCCGAGAGTTTATGGCTCAGGTGCTGCACCCCGAGCGCCTGAACCACGCCCGTCTCCTTCTTGAACCACTGGGAGTCCGGCTTCTCACCACGAAGGTTGAGGACGGACTTGATGCCCTTCTGCTCAATGGCCCGGCGAAGCGTGGCCGGGTCCATCTGGGCCGAGCGGTAGACCACGCCCTCCTGCACTGTATGCAGGTTGTCCGGGCCACGGACGCCAAACCAGAAGCCCCCAGCCAGGGCCAAGACCAGGACCGCAGCGAGAAGACCTCGCCTCCAGATGGTGCGTCTTGCCTGCTGGATCATTGTCCGCCGCCGATGATCCGCAGAACCGTATCCCGGTCCACCATGCCACGCAGGCGGCCTTCGCCGTCCACGACCACCAGCCGCTTGCCGCCGGTCTCCACCATGCGCTGGAGCACCGCTGTGAGCGGCATGTCCTCCTGCACGGTGAAGACGTCAGGCCGCATGGCCTCGCTCACCGAGACCCCAAAGGTCTGGCCCGTGGTTGTTCCGGGAATCAAGACATCTGCCAGGGCGCGCAGCAGACCCGGATGTTCCCGCTGGTTGAACCGCTTGATGAGTTCCCCGTCCAGCACGATGCCCACCACATGGCCCTCTTGGTCCACCACCACCACGCGGCGAAGAGGAGTCGCCACCAGCTTGTTCAGGGCCTCTTCCAGGGAGGCCTCAGGCGCGATGGTCGGGATGTCACGGAGCATGACATCCCCGACGGTCAATTTCAGGCCCTGGGGCAGCTGCGGGTGCAGCGTGTCGGACACGGCGGTGGCCGTGGCGATGGTCTTGAGGATGTCGATGCGGCTGATGATGCCCGCCAGTTCGCCCGCATCGTCCACCACGGGCAGACGCTTGAGCTTGCGCGAGGCCATGAGCGAGGCGGCCTCCGGCACCCTGGCGTGGATGTTCACCGTCACCACCGGCCCGCTCATGACGTCACGGGCGGTCTTGCCCGCCACGTCCAGCTTGCGGGACTCCTCGCCGCGCATGTCCTGCGGCAGGGCCTCGTGCAGGCTCACCCGCAGGCCCATGCCCGCCCGCTTGAGCAGATCACCGCCGGTGACCATGCCCACCACTTTGCGCCCCTGGACCACCGGCACGGCCTTGATGCCCTTCTCCAGCAGCAGGTTCAGCACCTCGGACAGAGGGGCGTCCGGGGCCACCGTCGCCACCTCGGAGGCCATGACCTCGCGCACACGCATGGGGCAGTTGAAGGTGGCCTGAACCTTGTACCGGGTGATGGTTCCCTCCGAGACCATGTCCTCCAGCAATGGCAAGAAGGCGGCCACTCGGTCCGGCTTGTCCACGATCTCAACCACCATTGGCAAGTCCTCCGAGAGACGGAGTATCTTGGCCGTGTGGACGAGGCTGTTGGCCCCGAAACCGAGCAGCCCACGCATGGCGGTGGCCCCGGCCATGCCCCTTCTGCGGGCCTCGTCCACGATGGCCTCATGCACCAGCCGCCCGCCCAGGCGGTCGCTCTCCCCGATGTAGATGCGCAGAACCTCGGCCTCACCGTGAATCTTCATTGTCTTCCTCCGTTCTGTCTGCCGGACCTCAAACTGCCCGTCCGATGCTCGCCCCGATGGCGAAGGCCACGAAGCCAAGGATGTTCTGCCCCACGAGGTTGATGGCGGCATAGGCCCACTGCGCCCCCCGCATCAGCTCACCGGTCTCGAAGATCAGCGAGGAGAACGTGGTGAACGCCCCCATGAAGCCCACCAGGATCACAAGCCGGGTCTCCGGGCCAAGGAGCTGCCGCTCGTCAGCCATGACCCAGACCAGTCCGAAGAGCAGGCAGCCCAGCAGGTTCACCGCAGCGGTCCCCCAGGGGAACTCACGACCCATGATGCCATAAACCGCTCCCGAGAGCCAATACCGGGCCAGCGTACCGAGCGTCCCGGCCACTGCCAGCATCAAAACCTTATGCATGGATCGTCACCCCTCACGTGTTGGCCGGTGGACCATCCCCGACGTCCTGTTCCTGTGAGACCACCTTGTTCCTCTGCCGCAGCTTCTGGAGCGCCGCCAGCAGGTCCGCCTCTGTCACCTGGAGTTGGCCCAGGGCCTCCTCGGGGATGGCCTCAGCTTCACGCAGAACGGACCCCAAGGGCATGGACCTGCGCAGGCAGGCGTAGGCCCCCTCCCGCGCCACGTAGGCCACGTCCGCCCCGGTGAGGCCAGCCATGCGCCGAGCCACCTTGCCCAGGTCCACCCCGTCAGCAAGCGGGAGCCTGCGGGCGTGAATCTCCAGGATGCGCTTGAGACCAACGCGGTCCGGCCTGGGTATCTCGATGACCGCATCGAAACGGCCTGGCCGGAGCAGGGCCTTGTCCAGCAGGTCCGGCCTGTTCGTGGCGGCCAGGATGAACACGCGGCCCAGGTCGTAGATGCCGTCCATGAGGGTCAGGAGTTGGGCCGTGAACCGGGCGTCCAGCCGCAGGCTCTCGGAAGACGAGCGCGCCTGGGCGATGGCGTCGATCTCGTCGAAGAAAATGATGGCGGGCTGGGCCTCCTGCGCCTGCATGAACAGCTCGCGCAGCCTCTCCTCGGACTCGCCGTGCCACTTGGTGATGAGTTCCGGCCCGCTCACCGGAAAGAAGCGCGCCCCGCTCTCACAGGCCACGGCGCGGGCAAGCAGCGTCTTGCCACAGCCCGGCGGACCGTGCAGGAGCACGCCCCGGTGGGGAGCCACGCCCAGCCGCCGCAGCACCTCCGGGTGCCGGATGGGTAGTTCAATGGTCTCCCGCAGGGCCGCCACCACCTCGTCCAGACCGCCCACATCAGCATAGGTCGTGACCTGGATCACGCGCTCAGACACTGAGGCACCAGCCCCAGGAGACGCTTGGCCGGGACGCAACACCTTCCCGCCAGCCTCCTTGTCCTTGGGCAGGGCGTTCAGGGCCGCATCTGACAGGCCGTCCACCTTGGCCGCGACCCTGGCCGAGGCGAAATGCGGACACAGGTCCAGCCAGCGGGCCTCAGCCTCGCGGGCCAGCAGTTCCTTGAGGGCCGGGCGGTCCAGTCCATGCGCTCCTGTTTGCGGTGAGACATCGGCAAGGTACAGGCAGCCCCAATCCCAGCCGCTACGTGGCGCGCAGTGGGCGTCCCCTCGCTGTTCCTGGTCATAAGCCTGGGCGCAGTCCATCACCCGCAGCACCTGGCGCAGGCCGTCCAGGTCCAGAGGTCGGGAGTCCAGGAACAGCTTTGCGCCGGGCCTCGCTTGGACCTGCTCCCAAAGGTCCAGGATCACGTCACGCAGAGACACGGCCTCCTCCAGGCTGCACCGCACCCGGCAGCGACCCGAGTCCAGGGCCTGGGCATCGAACCCCGGCAGGAGCCGGGCCACGCGCAGGGCGCTGGCATCACGCTCCGGGTCAGTGGCCAGAGCAAACTCCAGGACAAGGTCGTGCGTGGAGTCCGGCATGGTCAGCCCTCCTTGCCCGCCGTCCCGGCCTTGCTGATGCGCGGGGCCAGAATCGCGGCGACAACCACTGCGGCCAGGGCCACGGCTCCGCCCAGGCGGAACGGCGCGGACGGGCTGACGTGGTCCCACAAAAGGCCCGCCACCACGCTGCTGGCCAGGGCGGTGAAGCCCAGGGCCATGTGGAACACCCCCAGGGCCGTCCCCTTGCGCAGCACCGGGACATGCCCGCTGATCAGCGCCTTGCCCACGCCCTCGGTGAGGCCCATGGACAAGCCGTACAACGGAAACAGCCACCAGATGCTCTGCCCGTCCGAGAAGGAGAAGCCGAAGTACACGGCGGAGTACAGCGCCCACCCGCCAACCAGCATGCGCCAACGGCCCAGCCTGTCACTCAGGACGCCCAGAGGGTAGGCGGACGCGGCGTAGGTCAGGTTGAACAGCAGGTAACCGAGGATGACCTGGGTATCGTCCCAGCCCAGGTTCCTGGCCCGCAGGAGGAGCAGCGTGTCGCTGGAGTTGGCGAAGGCGAAGAGCATGAGCAGGCCCAGGGTGAGCCAGTAGGCCGGGGAGAAGCCCATGGGTCCGGCCTGGACCGTAGTCTCCACGCGGGGCTGAACCTCATGCTCCGGTGCGAAGCAGCTCTCGCGGGGTTCACCGGCCTTCCGCAGTTCCCGCAGCCGGAAGGTCAGCCACACGGCGGCCAGGCCGGGCACACTGGCGATGAGGAAGATGAGCCGGTATTCACCTGGCAAGAACTTGAGCAGCAGCAGAGCGAAAAGGACGCCGACGATGGCCCCGCCGGTATCCATCATGCGGTGGAAGCCGAAGGCCCGGCCCGCGATTTTGCAGTCCACAGCGTCGGCAATCATGGCGTCACGTGCAGTGGAGCGCAGGCCCTTGCCCAGGCGGTCCACGGCGCGGGCCAGGAACACCAGGGGCCACGCATAGGCCAGGGCCATGAGCGGCTTGGACAGGGCCGCCATCCCGTAGCCCAGGCGGATATATGGAACTCGTAGGCCGATTTTGTCGCTGTGCCAGCCAGAGAGGCCCTTCATGACGCTCACGATGGCCTCGGCCACACCCTCGATGAGGCCGAGCACGGCCACGGGCGCGCCCAGGGCCGAGGTCAGGAACAGGGGCACGATGGGATACACCATCTCAGAAGCGAAGTCGGTGAAGAAGCTGATCCAGCCCAGGTTGCGGACAGCCTTTGGCAACTGCTGACCCATATTATTACTCCTTGAGAGTGTTGCGTAATAAAAAACCCACGCTCGTCTGGCGTGGGTTGGAAGAAACAGTTCTACCGCCAGAGTCGGGCAGTAGGAGTCATCGGCGGCTTTCGCGGTTCAAGGGGGACTCCATCCCCTCAGGTCATCAATCCCAAGTCTGCGTCCAGCGGACGGGCTAGGCACCGCCCTTGGCGTGCAAATGGTCGAAAACCATCTGAGAGAAGTCGTCCAGTGCCTTTTCGCACAGCCGTATTTTTGCCAGCGTGTCCTTGTGCAATGGCGCTTCACAGGCGCTGCGCTTCCCGATCTTCACCAGCCATTTTTTGATTTTGGCGAGCTCTTCCTCGTTTTCCTCAACCTCGGCGAAGATGAAGTTCTTCTTCTCAATCTCGGAGCGGATCTCCTCAAGGAAGTCCTCAGCCACGTGGAGCACCTCGCGGTATTCCTCGTTGCTCGACTCCACTGCGGCGGCCAAGAGCCGCTTCTCGTCTTCCTCAGTGAGGGGCTTGCCCACCACGAGGAAAGCGTCGCCCTTCCAGGAGCGGATGTCCGCCACCAGCTTTTCCAGGTCCTGAAGCTTGTCCCGCGAGTGCGGGATGGCCCATACTGTCTGGAAGTTCACCGCTCCGAGCCGTTTGAGCTGTCTCCAGGTCTGCACCCGGAACTTCGAGGGCTTGGAGGGCATGCTGTAGGAGAGGAATATCCACTTCATCCGCGCACGGTCCTGTTCAGGGTCCAAAGGGCACCCCGGTTCATTTTTCTGCTCACGTTCCATGTACCGCAAATCTCCAGGATGTCCAAGCGCTCCGATGAGGCCGCCGCCGTTTTCCCAGTGAGCCTTGCGCGCGCCTTCACGTGGGTCCTGGAAACACATCCTGACCGTAAATGGCGCGATAGAACCGTTCCACATTGGCGCGCAGCCGCACGATTTTCATGTCCAGGCTGATGGTCTCCCGCATCTGGCAGGCTTCCAATTTTGCCGTGCCCCGGACATAGGCGCTGCACTTGAGGTCGTTGCACATGTAATCACCGTAGAGCTTGTCCCTGTTGTCGCCCACCTGCGCCGTGAACAGGTTGACGTTGCTGCCCTGGTGCACAGTCAGGCACCAGGAGCACATCTTGGGCTTCATCTGCCCGGTGAGCTTCGTCCGGCGCAGGACAAGCCCTCTGGTTTCACCTTCCCTGGCGTAGACCACATAGGCCATATGCCCGGAAACGTGCGCCCAGCCGAGGTAGTCGAGCGTGGGCCAGTCACGTCCGCCTAGGTCCGGCGGGGTGACATGCCGTCGCTGCTTGGGCGTAAAGGCCGCGTGGATGTCATCGCGGGTCAAGGGGTCCATCATGAGCCTTCCTGGCCGGTTGATAGTTGTGCCGCTGGCTAGTGAACGCCAAGCAGCGTGGACATGAGCTTGTAGAGCAGGAACGAGACGACACCGGCCAGAAAGGGCGTGAAGAACCAGGAGAAGACGATCTCGCCGAGCGCCTTGCGGTTCAGAGTCTTCATGCCACGGGCCGAGCCCGCGCCGAACACGCCGCCGATGAGGGCCTGGTTCATGGACGTGGGGTAGCCAAGGGAGGCGGCAAGGTGGGCGGTGAGGCTCTGGCCCAGCTTCGCGCCCACACCCATATTCAGGTCAAGCTGCACGATCCCCTTGCCCACCTTTTCCAGAATGGGCTTGCCCCAGGTGAGTGCGCCGATGGCCATGACGATGCCGCCGATGAATCCAGCCTTCATGGGTGTCAGGAGCTTGAGGCCGTAGAACACGCCCACAGCATTGCCCGTGTTGTTTGCGCCCAGCGTGTAGGCCGCGTAGCAGCATCCCGCAATCAGGCCCCACTCCAGGCACTTGGTGCCGCTGGCCGAGCAGTTCTTCATCACCACGTCGGTGAGCTTGGTCAGGACGTAGCCCAGCGCGGCGGCGAGGATGGGGGTGCCGATCCAGGTGATGAAAAGCAGGGTGATGGTGGTTTCCCAGAATATAGGGGCCCCCATGCCCAGGGCCGAGCCCACCACCGAGAAGCAGGCCAGCTGCGAGGTGGACACCGGCCACTTGAACCAGGTGTTGGCGGCGGTGACAAGGGCTGCCGTGAACATCATGCACATGGCCCCAAGCGGGGTCATGTCCTCGCCGCGGATGATGCCGGTGCCCACGGTCTTGACCACGTTGTGGCTTTCAAAGGTTGCGCCAAGGATGACGAAGAAGGCGATGAGCAGGCAGGCCACGATCGGCCTCTTGATGACGCCTGCGCCATAAGCCATGCCCATGGTTGCCCCGGTGTAGTGCGAGCCGATGGTCCAGCCGAAGAACAGGCCGGACGCCACCATACCCCAGACGAGAAATTGGTCCATTTGATGCCTCCTGTTTATCAAGACTTAAAGAGTAACATCGGTTACAATTTTATATCTAAAGTTGTCAATAAAATATGTGTCGAATATTTCATAGAAAGAAGCGACGGTGGCGGATTGTCACAGCCATGAGTGGGTTACACAAGGAGACAGGAGAATAACGTCCCGCGTATTGGCGCAAGGAACAATCCTGCCACAAGGGAATACAACAGCGCAGAATATAGCCACAAAAAGTGAAGTTTTTTAGCGTGATGTGCGGCAGGAGGGCGGGCTGAGGCGCCCCGCTAGGGAGAGGACGGGGGAGCAAGAAGCCCCCCGTCACGCGGCACCCGCTATTACGCCTTGGAGGCAGCAGGCCCGTGAATAGCCTCGCAATCACAGAAGAAGGGGGTCTCTAGCGGGCGGCTAGTCGTCGTTGAAGCTGCTAGGCCAGCAGTCGTCGTAGTCGCTGAAGGAATCGTCGTCGTCGGTGGATAGCCAGGAGTCATCCCCCGGGTTCGTATCATCATCGTCGTCAAAGCTGGAGTCAAACATGTCGTGATAGATGTTGTATGGCAGGTAGGCGTAGGTGATGTCGGTGAGCATGCTCGTCAGCATTGGTATGCCGCACACATCTGACGATGTGATGCCTAGACCAAAACCATAGGCGCTGCTGCCAGTGTCCCAGAAATCCTCCTCCTCCCAGTAGGCACGGTCGTCGGAGATCACAGTCTCTTCGGTGGTCTTTTCCCTGGTGCGCAGGTACCAGGCAATCGCCGCAAAAATGATCGCGCTGATGATGAGTCCGGCCATGTTCCTCTCCTTGTCGTTTTCGTTTGACCTGCTGCCAATATAGCAGATAACGAGAGAAGAGCCCAGGATAAAGTGATCTATTTAGGCATGTTGAATATACTCCTAGTAGTCTCTGGCTACTCGAACGGTAGGGTTTAGTGGGTGCTTGAGATGGCCATGCCATTTGCCCCGGTGGAGTGATCCCCTTTGTTTCTGTTTTTGAACCGCCCCGGTTCAGGGCGTATCCTTGGCGGACCTTCGCCATAGCCCCAAGTTATCTGACGAGGGCCAGGGCGTGAGGGTTTGGCAACGAGGAGGCGAACAGCCCGCTTATTGGCCAATCCTCGCTTTCTTGGTCCCGTCTCGGCTAACGCCGTTGCGCCAGATGTGATGATGGAACTTGATGCTGAGGTTCCCTGCACGCCAGGCGCTCAGATCCACTTCGTGCTTCTTGAGTGCTCGCGTGATGAGCTTGATGTCGAGCGGTAGCTGCGTTCTTGGCTTGATGCCGCAAGCCTTTTCGATGCTGCGCGCGTAAGTGATAGTGTCCTCGTCCAGCATGTCCGGTTCCCAGCTATTGCCCCACCCCCGGCGAAAGTGCTCGGCAGCTTGCATTGAGATACCGGCTGGGACATGCGCGGCAAACACCACGCCTAACCCCCGAATAAAGGACACCGCCACGGAATTTGCCGAGAGAGCAAACTGTCCGTTAGACCAGAGATGCCCCAGCTGCCTGAACGGCGCTATCGCTTGGTCTCCCTGGGGGACGAGGATGCCGCAGATGCGTTGCACCTGGCCGACGATGTTGCCCTGGGTATCTGCCCAGTCCGCCTCCAGGTCCAGGCGGTCATCGGTGGTGATCGAAAAGTAGTCAAACACGCTGCCGTTGGCGCCGAAGTCTATGTCGCAGGGCAGAGTGCGCAACACCCTCGCGATGGAGGAGGAACCAGCGAGTTGCCGAGCACAGGCGACAAGACCGCGTTGGACAGAGCGCACTTCACGCAGCGCCGAGCGGTGGAGTCTGCCGTCCTGATCGAGGACTGCGGCAAGGTGGACGTTGTCGCTGTTGATGCTGAGAACCAGCTCGCGAGTCTGCACGGCTCTGCACAATTTCCCGGTTCTGCGGCTCAGGGCGGGCAGTTCGATCCCTTTGGCAAGGGTAGCAAGAACGAGCATTGATGACCTCCTCCGTTGTAGGTGATGAGGAGTCCATTATAGCGATTTTCCAAACCTGAGCCCAGGACAAAGTGATCAATGTTAGCATGTTGCTCAGTGCGCCTGCCCGACGGATACGGGCGCGCTTCGCTGGCGATTTGCTCAGACGTCAGGGAAGATATCCACTTTTGCGAGAGAGTAAGGCTTCTCCTCAGAGCACCCATAGCCCCACCCTACATTGATGCCTTGAGCCCCCGGCGGAGCCATCTCTGCCCGTCGCCCGCAACACAGATAGAGCGCGAGAAAGCCAGGCAGGGGCAAGGCGCGGCGTAGCCGCCCCCGAAGGGGTTGCCTTGCCGCGTCTGGCGCTCGCGCTATGCTGCCGGTAGCGAGGGGGTGAACGAAGGAAACGAAGGAAACGAAGGAAACGAAGGAAACGAAGGAAACGAAGGAAACGAAGGAAACGAAGGAAACGAAGGAAACGAAGGAAACGAAGGAAACGAAGAGGCAGGAAGAAGGGCGGCTGGCCGGCGTGCTGGCATGGCAAAAGCCTTTTGGAACGAATTTTCCTGAGACGCTCTAAGGGGGGCTCTCAAAGTTAACCCGGCATGCTAATCAGCTCCGGTCTTTCTCCGAGACCATCAACAAAGGAGCTGTCATGTCGATCGTTTATGCCCTCACCACCCTCTCCCGCAGCATCGTCCTACCTGGTATATCAAGACGCACCGGGGAGCCGTGCCGCGTCGTGTCCACACGGGAGATAATTCTCGCTTGGAACGACGGCTGCTCTATTCGGATCGTCGGATGTCTCGACCCGCGTGGCGTGATTTTCCGGGTGGCTGTGCGCGACATCATCGCCGTCCAAAAGTGCCTGATCGCCCACGCAGAGGAACTCCCCAAAGACGGCAGGGTTATCCAAACCCTTGAGGCGCTTGCTCCGGCCTCGTTCCACTACGACGTTGGCGCAACGCCCTATGCCTACTGTTCCCTCGGCACGCAAGACTCGGTCGAGCTCATTGGCGCCTGGCCGTCGCAGACCGGCGACATCACAGCGCAGATGCTGCCCGTGTGCGGGCTCTTGATTCCAGTGGCAGACTCGCTCATCCCGCCGTTCCGTCAAGTCGGGCACTTGTGGCCGCATGGTGATTTCGCAAGGCCGGCTGGTTCGGAAATCGTGTCATTCGTCAAGGCACCGGGCGTGATGTTCGCAGCCCGATATCCGCTTGAACTGGCGGCGCGCGTTATTGTGCGCAACGTCAGCATGTGGGGCGAGTCATGGGCGCCGGGGGATATTTCGAAGGAGGGAAAAGAGATTGCCGCAGACATCATGCGGCAGTTTAGGCCACGTCGGCACACCCCCCTGACGCATGACATGCTGCGCAGCGCCTTGGAGCGGCCGCCGCTGGAGGACACTGGGGATTTGCGGCATGACTATGCGCCGACCTCCCGCGCTGCGCGCATGGTTTGGCACAACGGTCGAACGCGTTCGGGCGTATGCCTATCCCAAGACAATTGGGAGGTGAACAAGCTGTTCATCACGTCATATGGCTTGGACAAAGAAGGCCCTGGCAGGCTCAAGCTGCTCGGAAAAGGGATTACATCTGGAGCACTCAAGGTTTACCCGACTTGATAATGAGAAGTGGGCGAGAGGGTTTCATCCCTTTCGCCCACGAGGCGCCGGAGGATTTGTTCTACGATTCAAGATCTACCCGTATCAACTCGTCTGCTTGTCATCCTGTGCGCCGTTTCTCAGCCCCGCTCGTTCCGCAACAGCCGCGACACCGCGACGTAGCACATCATCATCCGTATGCTCGTAACGCCTCGCGTTCGTGATCGTGGTGTGGCCGGTCAGGCCCATAGAGGCCAGCAGGCCAATTTTCCGTTTGGTCCAGGTCGCAAACGTGTGGCGGAAGTCGTGGATGCGGAACCCCGAAAGGCCTATGGTATCCCGAAGTTTTTCCCAGCGGTACTCCATCTGATTGTATATGCCCTTTCCTTCTTCGCGGTGAAATACAAGGTCCGCGTCCTTGAGGCCGATCATGTCCGCTTGCTGAATGATTGCCAGAGACTCCGGACTGATTGGCACGGTCAGCCACTTGTTGTTCTTTTCATCCCAGAACGTGGCTTCTTCGTCTTCCTGGTTCGCCTTGTCCCGACGCAGGGTGCATATCTCGCCAAGGCGGCGACCTGTCAGCAGCGCGAATAGAAGCCCCAAGGCGCACATCCGGTCCACAAGCGGCCGCCCCTCTGCCCCGAGCGAGGCAAGTCCCGTCAGAAACGCCTGAATTTCGACCGGTTGCAGCACGCGACCGACATCGTTAATAACGGTGACAGCCACTTTTGCCGTCGGATTATATCCGGTGTAGATGTTTTGCTCTCTTGCCCAGTTATAGAGCCTTTGCATCAAGTGTAGAGCGTGCCTACGCGTGGCCGGGGCAAGAGGCTTGCCGACGCGGGACTGCCGCTTTTCAAGCGCCGTGAGGAAGTCCAGGATATCTTGGCGACAGATGGCGTCGAGGCGTCGATTATCGAACGAAGCGGCCAGGTAGTCGCGCCAGCGCTGTTCATCCTTCTTCCAACTGGTCTTGTATTCGTCGGCGTTGGGGTGTTGCGCGAGCATGATATACCGTCGGAAAATTTCCCCGACAGTGATTCCTTTTCTTGCCGCCCTCGGATTGATATTGTTGCTGAGCTGGTTACGAATCCGCTGTTCGGCTTCCTTGGCTTCGGCGAGAGTATTCGCGAAGCGCGTGTGCTTGCGTGTCCCGCGCCCACCTTCACGGATAACGACTTGGTACCGTGTCCCGCGCTCTTTCTTCGGACTACCGCACTTTGGACAAACGGGCTTTTTCTGGCTATAGACAGCCTTGCACGAGCATACGACCAGGATAGACATCGGGTACCTCCGTTCTCCAGGAGTGCGGTGTCTGTCGGGACACCAGCGGGACACGAGTGACAGTATAAGACGGTTTCATCCGGTGTCAAATGGGAAATTGCGGAGACTTGTTCCAGTGTCTAGTCGCTGTATTAATTGTATAATTTTAGAATTCTGATTGATTGGCTTGGTGAATGATGAGCACTGCGGGGGGAATGATTTCCCCCGGACCCCCTCATCAGCCGAAAGGGCTGGGCCAGGCTTCGCCTGGCCCAGCCCTTTCGGCGTAATGGGGATTCCAAAGGGCCTCAGGCCCTTTGGCGGGGGCTTGGGGGCAGCGCCCCCAGTTCTGGCTTGGGGGCAGCGCCCCCGGTTCTCTTTGGCCTAGGCCTGCCAGCGGGCGTAGATGGAGCGCGGCAGCAGGCGCGCCTCGGCCCCGGGAGCGGTGTGCGGCACGGCCAGCTCGCCCACCTGGATGGCGCCGGGCATGCCGCGCAGCACGTCCTGCAGGAGGTTGCCAAGCATGAGCGCCGATGCCTCGATGTTGTACATGGTCAAGAGCAGCAGGCGCGCGTCGTCGGCCAAAAGGGTGCGGCAGTCGGCCAGAAGGTCGCGGACCATGCCCTCGACCTTCCAGACCTCGCGGTTGGGGCCGCGGCCAAAGGACGGCGGGTCTAGCAGGATGGCCTGGTAGCGGTTGCCGCGCCGGATTTCGCGCTGCACGAATTTGACCACATCGTCGAGCAGGAAGCGCACCGGTCTGTCATTCAGGCCAGACAGCTCCTGGTTGCGCTTGGCCCAGGCGATGGCCGGGCGCGAGGCGTCGACGTGGGTGGCGGCGAAGCCGCTGGCCTGGGCGGCCAGGCTGGCGGCCCCGGTGTAGCCGAAGAGGTTGAGCACCTTGGGGGCCTCGCCCTTCTTGGGGAACTGGGCCGCGACCTCGGCCAGAAGCCGCCAGTGCGGGGCCTGCTCCGGGAACAGGCCGATGTGCCGGGAGGTCTCGGACAGCCGCGCTTCGAGCGTGATCTGCCTGCCGCCGGGAAGGTCGAGACGCAGGGGCCAGGCCTTGGGGACTTTTCCGTTGACGGTAAGCCGCCCCTCATCGTCCTGGCTGGCGTCGGCCTTGGCCCACTCGGCCTCGGGCAGGGCGGGCCGCCACCAGGCCTTGGGCTCGTGGCGCACGATGACGACCTTGCCGAAGCGTTCCAGTTTGCGGGAATCGCCGGAGTCGATGAGTTCGTACTCGGGCCAGCCGGGAGTGATGATGGGGATGGAATAAATCTGATTCATCCTATTGTCCCATCATCATCTTCTTTATAGGGCTTTACAACGAGCGGATCTAGGTGATCTGCGATACGTCGTATGTTTCTATTAATCTCTTCGAGTTGCTTTACAATCTTTTTTTGAGGTGTATCGTTCGCGGTCACATTTGAAAATGAAGCGACCTCTAGCACTGCGTGACTGGTCATTTCCCTGTTCCCGTGCATGAAAGATATATCGACGATAATATTACTACCGCCAAGCGCTTTTGTGAGCCCACCGAATTGCCCCCATGAGAGTTCTCTCATCCCACCTGGCTCTAACGAAGGAATACCTTCAACAATAGGGCCAGAGTCCATTACTTTTGCGACATAATCTGTATCAACACTTAGTCCATAAGCATGTTCAGGGAGAACCCGGGATGGGCTAAATACAATGTTAGTTGCAATGTCTTTCCCAATATTCTCTACAACAAGAAGCAAAACAAATGGGTTGTGTTCATTCTGTTTCACGTAGAGTATTACTTTTGGTTCGGCTTGCGTCCTGAACAGCTTGAGAGTGAGATATGTGTAGATGCTCGTGACGCAAGCTGTGCCAACAGCAGCCATCGCCGCAACGGCAGTCCAAAACGGCACGCTGGAATTGTCCATTACCCGCCCCCCTCATCTACACTCCCAAAATCGCTCTCATAAAACATTGTGCTCAGCACGTGCGAGGACTCGCCAGGGGTGTAACCCGGCTCACCACCGCCGCCGTGGTGGTAGGCGCAGAGGAAGCGCGCGCCGTTCGCGTCGGCGGGCAGTTCGGTCCAGCCGGAGTACCCGAAATCCGCCGGGCTGGCCTGGCGGTCGTTTTTGAGCTCCAGCACGCGCCGCGCGGTGTGCTCGTCGGGCAAGAGCCCGCTCTTGTGGTCCCAGGTCCAGGCATAGTGCCGACCCTGGGTCGGCTCCTCTGTGGCCAGCGACATGTGCCGCCACACGGCCTCGCAGCCGTTGTCGCCCTTGCGCACCACGGCCCCCACCAGGATGGGCCGCGTCTCGCCGGACATGCGGTCCACCGGGTACTCCCCGCGCGCGTGGCCGTCAACGAACAAGCGGCACAGGCCGGGCTCGTACTCGATGCGCACGGTGTGGAAGCGCCCGGGCTTCCAGGCAATGGGCAGGGCGTCGTCGATATCCGGCACCAGGCAGTCCGGGTACAGCTTCCACCAGATGCCCAGGCGGATGCCGCAGCCGTTCATCTCCGCCGCGACCACCTTGACCTCGGTCTCGAACACCGCGCGGGCCGAGGCCGGGTCGGTGAGGGGCCGCAGCACGTAGCGCACAGGCGAAGACGTGGCCGAGGGCGAGCCGGACTCGTTCTTGATGACCAGGCCGCGCTTGGTCAGTTTCGGATTGCCCGGCACCGGGTGCAGGCCGTGGACCTCGAAGTCCGAGCAGAGGTCGTCGAGCGAGCCGAGCCAGGCCTTGGTGCCGGGGTCGGGCCCGACATCGCGGTAGGTCACCAAGAGCCGCCCGCTGCTCGTCCAGCCCAGGGTGGGCCGGTGCCCGATGAGCGGGGTGGGCCGGGGCGCGCCCCAGGTGGCCCCGCCGTCCTCACTGAGGCAATAGTACATGGGCTCGCCCACGAAGGAGTTTTCGCGCATGAGCGCCAACAGGCGCGGCGGTCCGCCCACAAGCTCCTGGGGCAGGCGGATAACCGAGGCCTCGCAGAGCACCAGGCATTTTTCGCTGGCGATGACGGAAAACGGCTCCCAGCTGCGGCCCTGATTGCGCGAGAGGTAGCTCATCTGCTCCGTGGGGGCCTGGCGGATGCGCGGCTGGGGCTGGCTGCCCCGGTGCTGGTGGCCGGTGGTGAAGAGCATCTGGCCGTCGAGCTCCAGGACGCGGTCCTGCAGGCCGTGGCCCAGG
>JAHIUD010000047.1 GCA_018817515.1 Pseudomonadota bacterium | reverse complement strand
GCTTGTCGCGCACGGCCACGGCCCCCACCATGCGTCGCAGGCATGTGGAGCGCTCGGCCACCAGGTGGGCGATGCGCATGAAATAGGTGGGCCAGGGGACGCGATCAACCATGTGCCAAAGCCTCCCTGAGCCGTAGGTTCACGCCGCCCGGCCCGAAGCGCTGCGGCTCCGGTCCGGATGGCGGGGATGGTCTCTACCAGGCGTAAAGCGGGAACTCGCGGGCGAAGTCCTCCACCTCAAGGCGGATCTCGTCGAGCACGGAGTCGTCGCCGATGTGCTCCAGGGCCGCGGTGATGGCCTCGGCCACGGCCAGCATGTCTTCTTCCACCATGCCGCGCGTGGTCAGCGCCGGGGTGCCGATGCGGATGCCCGAGGTGATGGTGGGCGGCGTGGTGTCGAACGGGATGCCGTTCTTGTTCACGGTGATGCCCGCCTTTTCAAGGGCCGCCTGGGCGTCCTTGCCGGTGATCTTCTTGCCGCGCAGGTCCACCAGCATGAGGTGGTTGTCCGTGCCGCCGGAGACCAGGTCGAACCCGGCGTCCTTCAGGTAGCCGGCCAGCGCGCCGGCGTTCTTCACCACCTGCTCCTGGTACTGCTTGAAGCCGGGCTGCAACGCCTCGCCAAAGGCCACGGCCTTGGCCGCGATGATGTGCATCAGCGGGCCGCCCTGGATGCCAGGGAAGATGTTGGAGTTCAGCGCCTTGCCCTGCTCCTCGCCGGAGAGGATCATGCCGCCGCGCGGGCCGCGCAGGGTCTTGTGCGTGGTGGTGGTGGTGTAGTGCGCCAGGCCGATGCTGGTGGGATGCAGCTCGGTGGCGATGAGGCCGGCGATGTGCGCCACGTCGGCCATGAGCACGGCCCCGACCTCGTCGGCGATCTTGCGGAAGCGCTTGAAGTCGATGGTGCGCGGGTAGGCGCTGGCGCCCGCGATGATCATCTTGGGCTTGTTCTCCTTGGCGATCTTTTCCAGCTCGTCGTAGTCGATGAGCTGGGTGTCCTTGTTCACGCCGTAGGAGACGATGTTGAACAGCTTGCCGGAGAAGTTCACCGGGCTGCCGTGGGTCAAATGCCCGCCGTGGGCCAGGTTCATGCCGAGCACGGTGTCGCCGGGCTTGCACGCGGCGAAGTACACGGCCATGTTGGCCTGGGAGCCGGAGTGCGGCTGGACGTTGGCGTACTCGCAGCCGAAGAGCTGCTTGGCGCGGTCGATGGCCATGTCCTCGGCCTGGTCCACGAATTCGCAGCCGCCGTAGTAGCGCTTGCTCGGGTAGCCCTCGGCGTACTTGTTGGTCAGCACGCTGCCCGCAGCCTGGCGCACGGCGGTGGAGACGAAGTTCTCCGAGGCGATGAGCTCAAGGCCGCCCACCTGGCGGTCGATTTCCCCGGCGATGACGGAGGCGATTTCCGGGTCCTGGATGAACAGTTCTTCCATGGCGATGATTCCTCGTTGAAGTCCTCGTTGAAGTCTTCGTTGATGTCCGTTGTGTGCTTACCCTTCGTAGCGCTTGAAGAGCATGCAGGCGTTGGTGCCGCCGAAGCCGAAGGAGTTGGAGAGCGCGAACTCGGCCTGCTTCTGGCGCGCGCCGCCCGCGCCGTAATCCAGGTCGCACTCCGGGTCCGGGGTGATCTGGTTCACGGTGCCGGGGATGACGCCGGTGGCCAGGGCCATGACGCTGAACACGCCCTCCACGCCGCCGGCTGCGCCCAGCAGGTGGCCTATCTGGCCCTTGTTGCTGCAGATGGCGATGTTCTTGGCATGGTCGCCGAAGACCTTCTTGATGGCCCTGGTCTCGCACAAGTCGTTCAAATGCGTGGAGGTGCCGTGGGCGTTGATGTGGTCAACGCGCGCAGGCTCGATGCCGGCCTCTTCCACGGCCTTCTGCATGGCGATGGCAGCACCCGAGCCGTCCTCGGGCGGGGCGGTCATGTGGTAGGCGTCGCCGCTGGCGCCAAAGCCCACCACCTCGGCCAGGATCTTGGCCCCGCGCTTTTGCGCGTGCTCGAGCGACTCCAGCAGCAAGAGGCCGCAGCCCTCACCCATGACAAAGCCGTCGCGGTCCTTGTCAAAGGGCCGGGAGGCGTGCTCAGGGTCGTCGTTCCTGGTGGAAAGCGCCTTGAGTGCGTTGAACCCGGCAATGGACAGCGGGGTGATGGTGCTCTCGGTCCCGCCGCAGATCATGACGTCGTTGCGCCCCAGCTTAATCTCGGAAAAAGCGCTGCCGATGGCGTGGGTGCCCGAGGCGCAGGCCGTGGTGGTGCAAACGTTGGCCCCGCGCGCGCCGTGCTCTATGGAGACCATGCCTGCGGCCATGTTGGCGATGATGGTGGGGATGAAAAACGGGCTGATGCGCCCCGGGCCGGAGTCCACCAGCTTCTTGTGCTGGGTCTCGATGCCTTCGATGCCGCCCAGGCCAACGCCGATGATGACTCCGGCGCGGTGGGCTTCCTCAGGCGGAATGGACCAGCCAGCCTGCTCCATGAGCATCTTGGAGGCGGAAACGGCGTATTGGGTGAACTTCTCCATGCGCCGCGCGGCCTTGGGATTGATGTACTTGGTCGGGTCGAAATCCTTGACCTCGCCCGCGATCTGCGTGTCAAAGCCGGTGGCATCAAAGCTGACAAGCTTGGCGATGCCGATCTTCCCGGCCAGCAGGTTGGTCCAGCTGGTTTCGAGGTCGTTTCCAATGGGGGTGATGGCGGCCACAGCCGTGACGACAACCCTTTTCATGGGGGAAATCCGTGGTTCGGGTTCATCCCTGGCGGGAAAAGACGGAGCGCTCCGCAGGCGCGCGGGCCGGGAGCGCTCCGGACTGATCAAAGAAAACAGCGCCTTGCGGCGTTCTTGCTAGGTGTGCTTCTCGATGTACTCAATGGCGTCCTTGACCTTGGCGATCTTCTGGGCCTCTTCGTCATCGATCTCGATGTCGAAGGACTCTTCCATGGCCATGATCAGCTCGGTCAGGTCCAGCGAGTCGGCTCCCAGATCCTCGACAAAGGAGGCCTCGGGCTTCACTTCATCGGCGGACACACCCAGCTGCTCCACGACAATGGCTTTGACTTTTTCAGCTACAGACATATACCCTCCAAACAGTTTTTTACGTGACGTTACGGTTACATGTACATGCCACCGTTGACCGCGATGACCTGGCCCGTGACATACCCCGCGCCGGGCCCCGAAAGAAACGAGACGGCGCTTGCGATGTCCTCGGGTCCGCCCAGGCGGCCAAGGGGAATGTTCTCCAGCATCTTGGAAATAATGGCCTCGGGCAGCTCGGCGGTCATGTCCGTCTGGATGAAGCCCGGGGTGATGGCGTTGACGGTGATGTTGCGGCCGGCCAGCTCGCGCGCGGCGCTCTTGGTCAGCCCGATCAAGCCCGCCTTGGCGGCCACGTAGTTGGCCTGGCCCGCGTTGCCCATCTGCCCGACCACGGAGGAGATGTTGACGATGCGGCCCCGGCGCTGCTTGACCATGATCTTGGCGGCCTCGCGCAGGCAGGCGAAGGCGCCGGTCAGGTTCACCTGGATGACGCGGTCCCAGTCCTCGTCCTTCATGCGGATCAACAGGCCGTCCTTGGTGATGCCGGCGTTGTTGACCAGCACCTCAAGGCTCACCTTGTCTTTGATCTCCTCACTGAAAAAGGCGGTCATGGCCTCGCGGTTGGAGGCGTCCAGGCGAAAGGCCTTGGCTTCGCCGCCGTCTTCGACGATGGCGGCCACGACCTTCTCGGCTTCCTCGGGCCTGCTGACATAAGTCAGGTAGACCTCGAAGCCGTCCTTGGCCAGGCGCTGCGCGCAGGCGCGGCCAATGCCGCGTGAACCGCCCGTGACCAGTGCAACCTTCGACAAGTCGCTCATGAGTTCCCTCGCTCGCGGCGGGTTTGCCCGCCGGGTTGATCGCACGCCATTACCTGAATTCGCATCGGACTGCAAATCGCCCTGCGCCAGCGGCCTGCCGGAGGCCTAGAAACGCACCAGCGCGGAGCCCCAGGTGAAGCCGCCGCCAAAGGTGCTCAGTAACACGAGATTTCCGTCCTTGATGACGCCTTCCTGGCGCGCCTCGGAAAGGGCGATGATCACCGAGGCGGCGGAGGTGTTGCCGTACTTGTGGACGTTGGTGAAGATCTTCTCCGTGGGCATTTCCAGGCGCGTGCCCACGGCGTCGATGATGCGCAGGTTGGCCTGGTGCGGGATGAACACGTCCACCTCGTCGTTGGTCAGGCCGTGCTTCTCCAGCATCTCCCTGCAGATGCTGCTCATGGCGCGCACCGCGTACTTGTAAACCTCGCGGCCGTTCATCTGCACGAAGAAGTCGCGGGAGACGATTCCGCCGGGCTTTACGGGCGAGCCGGAACCGCCGCCCTTGACGGTGAGCAGGTCGTGGGCCGAGCCGTCGGTGGCCAGCATCACGTCGAGCACCCGGCCGCTGCCGTTGGGGAAGTCGGCGCCCGCGCCGGTGATGATGGCCGCGCCCGCGCCGTCGCCGAAGAGCACGCAGATGCTGCGGTCGGAGTAGTCCACGCGGGAGGAGACAACGTCCGTGGCGGTGACCAGGATCTTGGCCTCGGGATGCAGGCACACATAGGCCCGCGCGGTCTCAAGGGCGAAAAGGAAGCCGGAGCAGGCGGCGGAGATGTCCATGCACGTGCGGCCCTTGATGCCCAGGCGGTCGGCCAGCATGCACGCGGCCGAGGGGATGTAGGCATCGGGCGTGAAAGTGGCCACCAGGATGTGGGTCAGGTCCTCGGCCTTCATGCCCGCGTTGTCGAGGGCCATCAGGGCTGCCTGGTGTGAAAGGCTGACGGTGGTCTCGCCCTCGGAGGCGATGCGCCGCTCCTTGATGCCTGTGCGGGTGGTGATCCACTCGTCGTTGGTGTCGCACATGCGTTCAAGATCGGCGTTGGTGAGCCGGTTCTCCGGCACACAGTGGCCCAGTCCGCGGATGATGCAGGATGTTGTCATTGGGCTCGCTCGGTGTGGGTTTGCCGGGGCTTACCGGCGGTTATCCTCGAAGTCCGGCAATGGCTTGGCGCCAGTGGCCGGACAGGGACGCTTCAGGGCTTGTGCCGGCTGAACTGCGCAAGCTCGGTATGGGCGGTAAGCTCCGCCGCAAGGTGCTCGTGCGATTTGCGCTCGACATAGGTCGCGGCCATGCGGATGGCGTTGGTCACGGCCTTGAGGTTGCTTGAGCCGTGGCAGACGATGAGGATGCTTTTCAGCCCCAGCAGCGGGGCGCCGCCGTACTCGGCGTAGTCCAGCATCTGCGCGAAATTCTTGAGTGAACGCATGGACAATGCCGCGCCCATGCGCGAGAGCATGTGGCGCTTGAGCTCGCGCTTGAGCACCCGGCCAAAGGATCTGGCCAGGCCCTCGGAGAGCTTCAGGCAGATGTTGCCCACAAAACCGTCGCACACGGCCACGTCCAGGTCGCCGCTGAAGATGTCGCGGCCCTCGACGTTGCCCACGAAGTTGAGCGAGGTCCGCTTCAGGAGGTCAAAGGCCTCCTTGACCATGACGTTGCCCTTGCCCTCTTCCTCGCCGATGGACAAGAGGCCGACCCGAGGCTTTTCCACGCCGAGCACGTCGCGGGCGAGCACGTCGCCCATGATGCCGAACTGGGCCAGGTGCGAGGCCTTGGAGTCCACGTTGGCGCCCACGTCGATGAGCACGATGGGCTCCTTCTCCGTGGGCATGATGGTGGCGAGGGCCGGGCGTTCCACGCCCTTGATGCGGCCAAGTGTGAAGATGCCGCAGGCAACCGAGGCTCCGGAATTGCCGGCGCTGACCACGCCGTCGGCCTTGCCCTCCTTCACCAGCAGGCAGGCCACCTGGATGGAGGAGTCCTTCTTGCGGCGCAGGGCGTCAGACGGCTTCTCGTCCATGCCCACCACCTGGGAGGCGTGGACGATGTCGATGGGCAGTCCGGGGGGCGGGCTTAAGCGCGCCAGCTCGCCGCGCAAGACTTCCGCATCGCCCACCAGGGTGATTCGGATGCCTTCGCGGGCGGCTTGGATCGCGGCAGCGACGTTGATCCGGGGGCCAACGTCGCCCCCCATTGCATCAACGGCGATGCGGGGCGGGGTCTCAGGCATTCGCGGTGCTGACAGCCTGGCGGTCCTTGTAGTTGCCGCAGGCGGCGCAGGCGCGGTGCGAGAGCACGGGCTCGCCGCACTTGCACAAAACGACATTGGGCGTGGCCACGTGGTCGTGGGCGCGACGCATGTTCTTGCGGGACTTGGAGGTCTTTTTCTTCGGTAAGGCCATGAGGCACTCCTTATTAATGCTTGCCGAGCGGGGGAGGGACTCCTCCGGCGCGCGGGCTACTATAGCTTCAAGTTGCGCAGGACCGCAAGCCTGGGATCGCCCTCATTCTGGGCGCAGGTGCAGGTTTCCTGGTTGCGGTTCACGCCGCATTTGGGGCACAGGCCCTTACAGTCCTCGGCACACAGGGGGCTCACCGGCAGGGCCAGCATGAACTGTTCCCAAAGATAGCCTGCGACGTCCAGGTCGAGAAAACCCTTGCCGCGCCGTATCCGGCACTCGTCCAGGGCGTCGTCTTCCTTGGCGCGGGGCTCCTCAAAACTCTCGAAGTCACCGGCCAGAGGGACTTCAAGTTCTTCGACGCAACGGTCGCAGGGGACGAACACCGAGCCGGAAAAGCTCCCGGCCACGAGGAAGCCCTCGTCCTGCGGGGTGATGAACATCCGGGCCTCGAAGTCCTTTCCGGGTTTGACCGGAAGGCCGTACTCACGCATGGGGCCGGTCCACAGGGACTGGTCCGTAAAATGAAATTCCCGGCCCTCGGCCGGGATGTCCTTCAGCGTGATCCAGAGTTCAAACATATCGCCTCGCAGGCCGCATCTCTATACGGATGGCTTTTTGTTTGTCAAGAAAAAAGCACTTGCGTTTTTCCCCGGCTGGGGCTACAAGTCCTCTTCCTTGATGCCGGGGAGCCCGGTTTCAGGCCCTGCGCGACCAATGCGCGCATACGACAGAGCTAGTTAGTTTCAGGAGGTTTCCCCATGTCCCAGACGTGCGAAATATGCGGCAAGCACCCCAGTTCCGGCAACAACGTGAGCCACGCCAACAACCGCTCCAAGCGCCGCTTCCTGCCGAACCTGCAGCGCGTCCGCGCCCTGCTGCCTTCCGGCGAAGTTCGCGCCCTGCGTGCCTGCACCCGCTGCATCCGCAGCGGCGCTGTGGTCAAGCCGCCCGTGCGCGTGATCCCCGCCGCCTAGGCGGACCACTGCATACTGCTTGAAAAGGGCCCCGGAGCGATCCGGGGCTTTTTTACGTTCTGCCGCCGGCCATCGGCTTCCCTGAACGGTTCGATCCGTACAACCCATTGGACCTTGGTCCGCGCCTCTGGCATGAGTTGAGGGCCAAGCTTGTCCCGAATGGGTGGACAAGCGCTACTCCAGGGGGTCGTTCATGTCCAGCAATGAGTATTTCGCCCAGGTGGCCGGGGATTGGGACCGGCTGCGCGCCGGGTTCTTCTCCACGGCCGTGCGCGACACCGCGCTCAGGCTGGCCGGGCTGACGCACGGCGGCAATTCCAGCCCTCCATCCGGCCCCATATTCTGCCAAGCGACAGGCCAGACCGCCGCCGACCTCGGCGCGGGCACCGGCTTCGTCACCGAGGCCCTGCTTGAGGCCGGGCTGTCCGTGGCCTGCGTGGACCAGTCGCCGGACATGCTCGCCGAGCTCGCCGCCAAGTTCGGGGCCAGCGACCGCGTCACCACCTTTGAAGGCAGGGCCGAGGATTTGCCCCTGCCCGACGCCTCGGTGGACTTCGTCTTCGCCAACATGTTCCTGCACCACGTGGACGACCCGGCCCGTGCCATCGCCGAGATGGCGCGCATCGTCCGTCCAGGGGGGAGGGTGGTCATCACCGACCTGGACCGCCACAGCCACGACTTTCTGCTCACCGAGCACCACGACCGCTGGCCCGGCTTTGCCCGCGAGGATGTCAAAGCTTGGCTCGACGCTGCCGGGCTGGCGGGCGGCCAGGTGGACTGCGCGAACCAGGACTGCTGTGCCGATTCCTGTGATGGCCAGGACACGGCCCGTGTTTCGATTTTCGCCGCCCACGCCGCCCGCCCGCTCTGCGCCCGGCGGGCTTCCCAAGTCGATCCCCTGGCCGTGGGCCGCCTGGCGCGGTCCTTCTGGGAGGCGGAGAGGCCCCTGCTCTGCGCCGAGGCCGTGCTTCTGGGCGTGAGCCAGGGCCTGGGCTGCGCCTCGCCGTTGATCCCGCGCCTGACCACGGGGTTTTGCAGCGGGCTTTCGCGCAGTTGCGGCCCCTGCGGGGCCTTCAGCGCCGGGGTCATGGCCCTGGGGCTGGTTCTCGGGCGCGACAGCGGCCACGACGACCTGGACGACACCTACGGGCCAGCCTTGGAACATCGCGAGTATTTTCTGGAGCGCTTCGGCTCGCTCAACTGCCGCGAACTCACCGGGCACGACCTCGGCTCGCCGGAGGGGCTCAAGGCCTATCGCCAGCAGGGGCTCAAGGCCGCCTTTTGCGGGCCGCTATTGGAAGCCGCTGCCGCCCAGGTGGTGTGCATCCTGGCGGAGCACGAAATCCCGCCGCAGGCCGGGCCAGAGGTCGGCTGAGGCGTGGAAGGCCGCGCCATATTCCTGGATGCCAGGACCGGCATCGCGCCCGGCACCACGCCCGGCACCACGCCCGGCGCCGGGGCCAGTGGCGGCGGCTGGGGAGCCAGCCTGAGCTTCGGCGCGCCTGTTGCCGTGCGCCGGGCCGAGACCCTGGACGGGGTGCCTGGCGTGGTGGACTGGGCCGAGGAGCAGTCCCGCGCGGGCTTCTGGGTGGTGCTGGCCCTGGCCTTCGAGGCCGCGCCAGCCTTTGATTCCGCCCTGGTGACGCACCTGCCGCAGGAGGGCCTGCCCCTGGCCTGGGCCGCCAGCCACGAAGGCCCCTGGCCCCTGCCGGAGACCGGTGCAGGGGAGTCGCCCGGAGCGTCCGGTTATGCCCCCGGCCCCTGGCGTGCGCTGGTGCAGCCCCAGGTCTACGCGGCGAACTTCGACCGGCTGAAAAACGACATCGCCGATGGCGAAACCTACCAGGCCAACTACACCGTGCCCTTCGAGTGCGGCTTCGGGGCCGGCCCAGAGTCCGGCCCGGAGTCGATATTCGGCGGCAGCGACCGGGCCTGGTTCGCCGAGCTGGCCCGCGCCCAGGCCGCTGGCTTCTGCGCCTGGCTGGACCTCGGGCGGCACCGGGTCTTGTCCCTGTCCCCGGAGTTGTTCTTCCGGCTGGACGGGCGCGAGGCCCTGGCCCGGCCCATGAAGGGCACCGCACCGCGCGGCGCCACGCCTGAGCAAGATGCCGCCCTGCGCCGTGAATTGGCCCAAAGCCCCAAGAACCGCGCCGAGAACGTCATGATCGTGGACCTGTTGCGCAGCGACCTGGGCCGCGTGGCCCGGCCCGGCAGCGTGCGGACGCCCCGGCTCTTTGATGTGGAGGAGTACCCCACGCTGTTTCAGATGACCTCGGACGTGCGCGCCACCCTGCGCCAGGGCGTGGGTCTGGCCGAGGTGCTCCGCGCGCTGTTCCCCTGCGGGTCCGTCACCGGCGCGCCCAAGGTGCGTACCATGCAGCTCCTGCGCGAGCTGGAGCCGCACCCGCGCGGGATCTACTGCGGGGCCATCGGCCTGCTGGAGCCCGCTGGCCCGGCTTCAGGAGGGAGCATGGTCTTCAGCGTGCCCATCCGCACCCTGGTGCTGGACCGTGACCTGGGCCTGGCGCGCTTTGGCGTGGGCGGGGGCGTGACCTTTGATTCCGAAGCCGCCTCGGAGTACGCCGAGTGCCTGACCAAGATGCGCTTTCTGCTGCCGCCGGGGCAGGACTTCGAGCTTTTGGAGTCCCTGCTGTTGCTGCGTGGCCGCTATCCGCTGCTTTCGCTGCACCTGGCGCGGCTGTCCCGCTCCGCAGCGTATTTGGGTTTCCCGCTTGACGAGGCCGCGCTGCGGGAGACCCTGGAGGACCTGGCGCGTGCGCATTCCACGGGACGGTACAAGGCCCGGCTTACCTGCGCCCGCGACGGCAGGCTGACCGCCGAGGCCGTGCCCATCCAGGAGAAGCGCCTGCGCGGCCTGCGGGTGGGATTTGCGCGCCAGGCCGTGGCCTCCGGCGACGAGTATCTGCGGCACAAGACCACGCGCCGCGCTGTGTATGAGCAAGCGCTGGCGCAGCGCCCGGACCTGGACGACGTGCTCCTGGTCAACGAGCGCGGCGAGGTCACGGAGTCCACACGGGCCAGCCTTGTGCTGCGGCTTGACGGCGAGCTGGTGACGCCGCCGCTTGCAAGCGGGCTGTTGCCGGGGGTGTTCCGGGAGGTCCTGCTTGCGCGGGGGATCGTCCGGGAGCGGGTCGTTGTCCCATCGGACGTGCTGCGGGCGGAAAGGGTCTGGCTGGTGAACTCGGTGCGCTGGTGGATGGGGGCGGAGGTGGCGGGCTAGGCTTTCCTCAGCCCAGGCGCACGCAGTTTCTTCCGGCGTCCTTGGCCGCGTACATGGCCGCGTCGGCCCGGCCCACCAGGGCGTCCTCGGACTCCTTGGGCTTGAGCTCGGCCACACCCAGGCTCACCGTCACCCGGCTCAGGGCCTGCCCGGCCGCAGGCATGCCGTCGGCGACGGCCACGCGCAGTTTCTCGGCCAGGGCCAGGGCCGCGCTGGCGTCGCAGTCCTGCACGATGATCAAGAATTCCTCGCCGCCCCAGCGGCACACGGTGTCCGACTCGCGCAGCTGCTCCCGCAGGGTCTGGGCCACGCGGCGCAAAACCTCGTCGCCCACCAGGTGGCCGTGCTCGTCGTTGACGGCCTTGAAGTGGTCCACATCGGCCAGGAGCAAGGCCAGCGGGGTGCCCGAGCGGCGCGCGCGGGTAATTGCCTGGTGCAGCAGCGCGTCCAGGGACTGGCGGTTCAAGAGCCCGGTGAGCTTGTCCGTGGTGGCCAGCTCCTCCAGGCGCTCCTGGTAGCGGCGCAGGGCCAGCCCGGTGATGCCCACCACCAGCAGCGACACCAGGGCGCACACGCCCAGGTTCACGTACAGGGTTTGGCGGATGCCCGCCAGGGCCTCGTCCTCGGTCTTCTCCACGAACAGGAACCACTTGAGCTCCGGGATGTAGCGCACGTTGAGCAGGTGCGTCTGGCCATCGCGGGTGTACTGGTAGTTGCCTGCGCCCTGGGTCAGGATCGTTTTGGCCTGGTCGCGCAGGCCGGGGATCTCGTTGATGTTTCCGCTCTGCATGTCCGCGCCGTTGCCGTAGAGCACAATGCGGCCGTGGGTGTCCACGAAGCTGATCCTGCGGCCGAAGCGCTCCTGGTAGGCCTGAAGCGCGGTGCGCACGGAGTCCATGGCCAGGCCCACCCCGGTGACGCCCAGGAGATGCCCCTCATAGTCCAGCACGCGGTAGTTGATGAAGATGGTCAGGAGGTTGCGGTTGGCCATATCCTGGTCAACGTTGATCTCGTAGGGCTCCATGAGCCTGCGCACACGGAAGTACCAGGCGTCCAGCGGCTCGTCCGCGCGCACGGTCTTGAGCACGCCCGAGGGGTGGTAGTAGTGGTGCGAGGCCTCGGACACAAAGAAGCTGGTGAACGCGCCATAGCGGGCCATGATCTCTTTGAGGTAGCGCGTGATCTCCGAGGTGTCGCGCTCGCCGCGCAGGGTCCAGTCGCGCAGGAAGGTGTCGCTGGCCATCATGGAGGAGATGAACACCGGGCGCACCAGGTCCTTCAAGATCTCGGAGTAGATGTTGTCCGAGGTCAGCGGCAGCTCCTGGGTCAGGATGGACTCGCGGATGGCGTTGCGCGAGACGCGGTAGCTGATGAGCGTGGTGCTGAAGAACCCGATGCACAAGAGCACGCTCAGGCCCAGGAGCAGCACCCGCTTTCTGGGGACTGTGGCTTTCGGTGCTGCTGGCCTTGGATTGCTCATGTCGATCTCTCGCCGCTTGTCCGCTGCTTGTCCGCCGCTATATTCCTATTCCACCGTGACGCTCTTGGCCAGGTTGCGCGGCTGGTCCACGTCCTTGCCCAGGTAGTCGGCCATCTCGTAGGCGAAGAGCTGCAGCGCGGGCAGGGTCAGGAAGGCCGCCAGCGGTCCGGTGGCCCTGGGCAGAATCCAGGGGTGCTCCACCTTGAGGTCCAGGCCTGCGTTGGTCAGGGCCACGATCTCGCCCGCGCGCGCCTGCACTTCCACCAGGTTGCTCTTGACCTTGGGGAAGAATTCGTCGTCCAGCGCGATGGCGAAGGTGGGGAAGCGCGGGTCGATGAGCGCGATGGGCCCGTGCTTCATCTCGCCTGCGGCATAGCCCTCGGCGTGGATATAACTGATTTCCTTCAGCTTGAGCGCGCCCTCCAGGGCCAGGGGGAAGCAGGGGCCGCGCCCCAGGTAGAGGAAGCTCGTGGTCTCGGCGAAGTGCTTGGCCAGGCGCAGGGCCTCGGTCCGCAGGCCGGGCAGGGCGTCCTCCAGGATTTTCGGCAGGGTCAAAAGCTCGCGCACCAGCTCGGCGCAGGCGGCCTCGGTCATGGTGCCCTTGCGCCGGCCCCAGTACAGGGTCAGCAGCAAGAGCGCGGTGAGCTGGCTGCACATGGCCTTGGTGGAGGCCACGCTGATTTCCGGCCCGGCCTGGCTGTAGAGGACGTAGTCGGACTCGCGGGAGATGCTCGAGCCCACGACGTTGCACAGGCCGATGACCGGCAGCCCGCGCTGCTTGGCCAGCTTGATGCCGGCCATGGTGTCCATGGTCTCGCCGCTCTGGCTGATGGCCAGCACCACGCCGCCCGTGGGCAGGATGGGGTCGCGGTAGCGGAACTCCGAGGCGATCTCGGCCTGGACCGGGATCTTGGCGTACTTTTCCAGCAGGTACAGGCCCCACAGCCCGGCGTGATAGCTGGTGCCGCAGGCCACGATGTGCAGGCGCTCGGGCACGGGGAGCGCGTCGAGCTCCGGCAGGCGCACCTGGTTGGTGGCGGCGTCGATGCGGCCCAGCAGGCAGTCGCGGATGACCTTGGGCTGCTCGAAGATTTCCTTCAGCATGAAGTGCTTGTAGCCGCCCTTGGCCGCGGCCTGCACGTCCCAGTTGATGCGCTGCACGTCTTTCTTTACCGGCTCCAGCGTGTCGGTGCGGAAGACCTCCCAGGATTGGGCCGTGAGGCGCACCAGCTCGCCGTCCTCAAGAAAGACCACGTCGCGGGTGTAGGGCAGAAAGGCCGGGATGTCCGAGCCCAGGAAGTTCTCGCCCGTGCCCACGCCCATGACCAGGGGGCTGGCCACGCGGGTGGCCCAGAGGGTGCCCGGGTGGTCGGCGCTCATGAGCACGATGGCGTATGCGCCCTCGGCCCGGCCCAGGGCCTGGGACAGGGCCTGCATGACGTCGCCGCCGGTGGCCTTCAGGCACTCGGCGATGACGTTGACCAGGACCTCGGAGTCGGTGTCGGAGCGGAACTCGTAGCCCTTGGCCACCAGCTCGGCCTTGAGCGCTTCGTAGTTCTCGATGATGCCGTTGTGGATGATGGCCAGGCGGCCTTCATGGTCGAGGTGCGGGTGGGCGTTCTTCTCCACGGGCACGCCGTGGGTGGCCCAGCGGGTGTGGCCCATGCCGGTGGTGGCGGAGAACACGTTCATGGTGGCGAGCTTCTGCGCGAGGTTGCCGAGTTTGCCCTCGGCGCGCAGCACGGTGAGCTTGCCCGCCTGGACAAAGCTGACCCCGGCGGAGTCGTAGCCGCGATATTCAAGACGGCCCAGGCCCTCCATCACGAGGGGGACAGCCGGACGATGCCCGCAGTAGCCGATGATGCCGCACATGGTTTGCTCCGTCGTTTTGGTTAGGCGTTGGCCCGGGCCCAGAAGGCGGGCCAATCTTGCAAAAGGGCGCGCAGGGCCTGGCCCCGGTGCGAGCGCGCGTTCTTCTCGGCAGGGGTGAGCTCCGCCGCGGCCCGGCCCAGTTCGGGGTCCAGGAACAGCGGGTCGTAGCCGAAGCCGCCCTGCCCGCGGGGGCTGGTGAGCACGCGGCCCTCCCAGCGGCCCTCGGCCATGATCTCGGCCCCGTTCGGGGCGATGGCCGCCACCACGCTGACGAAGCGGCAGCCGCGCTGCGGCTCCGGCACGTCCTTCAGGGCGTCGAGGAGCTTGGTGTTGTTGGTGGCGTCGGTGGCGTTTTCGCCGGAATAGCGGGCGGAATACACGCCGGGCGCGCCGGAGAGGGCGTCCACGGCCAGGCCGGAGTCGTCGGCCAGGGCCACCAGGCCGGTGGCCTGGGCCACGGTGCGGGCCTTGAGCCGGGCGTTCTCGGCAAAGGTCGTGCCGGTTTCCTCGATCTCGCCGAGGTCCGGGAAGGCGCCAAGGCCGAGGACGTGCAGGCCGTAGCCAGCCAGCAGGGCCTCAAGCTCGGCGATCTTGCCTTTGTTCCTGGTGGCCAGGACAACTGTGTTTTTCTTGGGGGGGGTCGTGTCTGGCATCCCCGGAGTTTATCCGGTTGCCCCCGGTTTCGCAACCGCCAGATGCGGGGGCAAAAGCAGGGTCACGCGGGTGCCCTCGCCGGGGATGCTCGTCAGGTCGACGGTGCCGCCCAGGTCGTCGAGGAACTTCTTGATCATGGCCAGGCCCAGGCCCGAGCCCTTGCCCTTGGTGCTGAAGAAGGGGCTGAAGACCTTGTCGCGCACCTCCGGGGGTATGCCCACGCCGGTGTCCTCCACCTCCAGGAACACGTGGGGCGTGGACAGGCCGGTGCGCACGGTCAGAAGCCCGCCCGTGGGCATGGCCTCCACCGCGTTCTTGACCAGGTTGATGAGCCCCTGCTTGATGAGCTCCGGGTCGGCCTTGACCAGGGGGATGTCCGCAGTCAGGGCCAGGATGGGCTCGATGCCCTGGTTCTCGCAGGCCATGCCCATGAGGTCCATGGTCTCGCGCACGATGTTGTTCACATCGGCCAGGCCCGGCGCGGACTCGGTGGGCCGGGCGAAGGTCAGGATGCTCTTCAGGATGCCGTCGAGCCGGCGCGACTCGGCCACGATGATGCCGAGCTTCTCCCGGCTTTTCTCGTCCCCGGCCTCGCGCAGGAGCTGGTTGGCGAAGCCGCTGATGGCGAACAGCGGGTTCCTGATCTCGTGGGCGATGTAGGTGCTCATCTCGCCGATGGAGGCCAGCCGCTCGGACTGCTGCAGGCGCAGCTCCATCTGGGTGCGGCTGGTGATGTCGCGGCGGATGCACAACATGCTCGACAGGTTTCCGCTCTCGTCAAGGATGGGGTAGATGTACTCGCGCACGTAGTGCATGCGCCCGTCGTCGTCCACCTGGGGCAGGGTGGCCTCCACCTGCTGGCGGGTGGCGATGGCCTCCTCAAAGGGCGACACGGCGCCGGTCACCTCGCTGACGCCGCCGCTTGCGCCGTTGGCGCCGGGGATGATTTCGGGCAGGCTGAACAGCTCGCGCAGGTTCCGTCCGGCAATGGACGACTTGGAAAGGCCCATGCGCTCCAGCACGGCCTTGTTGCAGTCCAGCACCCGGCCTTCGCGGTCGGTGAGGACGATCTCCTCCTTGAGCTGGTCGATGACGTTCTTGAGGAGCGTCTGGGTGTGCATCAGGTCGACCTTGCAGGCCACCCACATCTGGTCCGAGGACAAGAGGCGCAGAAAAAAGCTGGCCGCCGCGCGCTCCACAAGCGAAACCGTGGCGGGCAGGCCGAGGCGCAGGTCCTGGATCAGGGGCTGATGGCCCGTGGTCTCGATGACCATGCTGATCTCCGGGTGGCTGGTCAGCATGTCGCGCCAACCGGCGTAGACGGGCAGGTCCAGCGTGGCGGAGAAGCGCTCGCCCACCGGAGCCCTGTCGTGCAGGGCCAGGGCCACCAGGCCGAGCTGGCCGAGCACGCGCTCGTTTCCCAGGTTGGCGAAAAGCTCCCAGAAAGGCACCAGCGACGACTTGTCGCCGATGATGCCTATGCGGTATGGCTTCTCTGCCCGCAGGGATTCGACCATGTTGCTGCTGCTCCTCTGGCCCCGGGCGGGGTCTGTATAACGAAGACGTGCGGCCATCCTACAGGAGTTTTTGCAAAGCGCAATGCCCTAGCCACAACGTTTCCATCAAACAATAATATGTCAAGAATGACACGGGAATAGTAATGACAAAAGTCAGAGTGCATACCATCAGCCTGGGCTGCCCCAAGAACCGCGTGGACACCGAGCGGCTGCTCGGCGTGCTGGGCAAGAACTTCACCCCGGCGGAGGATGTCGCCGGCTCCGACCTCGTGCTCATCAACACCTGCGGGTTCATTCGCCCGGCGGTGGAGGAGTCCGTCGAGACCATCCTCGCGGCCATCCGCGAGGCCGCCGAGGCCACCCCCCGCCCGAAGCTGGCCGTGACCGGCTGCCTGGTCTCCCGCTACGGCCAGGCCGACCTCGCGGCAGATCTGCCGGAAGTCGACCTCTGGCTTTCCACCCGCGAGCTGGCCAACTGGCCCGGCCTGGTGGGTGCTGCCCTGGGTAGAAGGAACCTTGACGCCCTGGGCCCCCGCCGCCTGAGCACAGCTCCGGCCTACGCCTATCTCAAGGTCAGCGAGGGCTGCTCGCACCGCTGCGCCTTCTGCACCATCCCGAGCATCCGCGGCAAGCACGTCAGCCGCCCCCTGGACGAGCTGGAGCGCGAGGCGCGCCTGCTGGTGGAGCAGGGCGGCGTGCCGGAGCTGGTCATCGTGGGCCAGGACGTGACCTCCTACGGCCATGACCTGGGCCTGAAGGACGGGCTCAAACACCTGCTGGACCGGCTCCTGCCCATCAAGGGCCTGAAGTGGCTGCGGCTCATGTACCTCTACCCCGCGGGCCTGACCGACGGCCTGCTCAAGCACATGGCAGGCTTGGGCCAGCCTCTCCTGCCCTATTTCGACATTCCCCTGCAGCACGCCCACCCGGACATCCTGGCGGCCATGGGCAGGCCCTTTGCCAAGGACCCGACCCTGGTCATCGACCGCGTGCGCAAGCACTTCCCCGAGGCAGCCCTGCGCACCAGCCTCATCGTGGGCTACCCCGGCGAGACGGATGCGCATTTCAAGGCCCTCAAGACTTTTGTCACCCGCGCGCAGTTCGCGCACCTGGGCGTGTTTCCCTACCACCAGGAGGAGGGCACCCCGGCGGCGTCGCTACCCGGACAGGTGGCCCAGGGCATCAAGACCCGGCGCAAGAACGCGCTCATGAAGCTTCAGGAGAACATCAGCCGCGAGCACCTGGCCACCCTGGTGGGCCAGCGCCTGGAGGTGCTGGTGGAAGAGCCCAGCCCCGAATGGCCCGGCCTGCACGTCGGCCGCGTCTGGTTCCAGGCCCCGGAGGTCGACGGCGTGACCTACGTCAGCGGACCCAAGGTCAAACCCGGCAAGATGGTTATGGCCGACATCGAGCAGGCCCAGAGCTACGACCTCGTGGCCCTTGCCTGATGCCGTGGATGGGGCCATTCCCTGCACGTTGAGTGGTGGACCACGCCCCGACGGAGGATATTGCATTGCCCCAAAAATGGAAACCGGGGCAGGCTGACCACCGGGCAGCGCATGGCCGACGCAGTGGCGCGGACAGTGGGAAGTGAGCCCGGAAGAATCTGCCGCATGCCAGAAACCTTGCGCCTGAGTGCGGCCAGCAACCCGGCAAAATTTTCCAGATTTTTTCTAGACTATCTGCCCTGAGGCTGGGCAAAACAAAAGGCGACCAAGCTGGCACAGTGCCATCCGGTCGCCTTTTGGCCTTTGGCGTGGCCTACTGTCGCAGAGGCTTGCGCGCAGCAGGTTGAGCCGGGGCCTTGACCTTGCGGGCCGAGCCGTTCCCGTTGCCGTTGCCATTCCCGTTCCCCTTGGCCTCGGGCGCGTGAAGATCGCGCCGGTGGTGCTCGCTCTTGAAATAGTCGCACTTGGCGCAGTTGGCGATCTTGGACGCGTAGTCGCCCTGAACGGTTCCGCCGCAGAAGGTTCCCTGGACAATGGCGCAGTCCTTGCCATTGTCCGGCCAGGCCGGGCACACGCCCAGCTCAGCGGCCTTGGTCCCGCCCTTTTCCCTGCCGCACTGCTTGAACTCCCAGCAATCCTGAGTGGTTTTCGCCCCCTGCGCATTCAGGTCCCTGGAACCGGCGTCGTCCGTGATGCCCTCGATGAGGCGGCGCAGGTCGCTGGCCCGGCCGGACAGCGCAAGGATCGACAAGGCGGCGTTGCTCATGGAGGTGGTGGTGTGCACGGCGATGCTGTTGGTCTCCTCCACCGTCCGGTTGATCTGCGAGACGGCGGCGGACTGCTCCTCGGCCGCTGCGGCGATGGCGTGGACCTGCCCGCTGGTCTGCCCGGCGAGGTTCAGAATCTCGGAAAGCGACGCGCCGGAGTCGTTGGCCCGCCCGGTGACTTCGCCGATGGCCCGGGACACGTCGTCCATCTCGGCAGCGGCGGATTTGACGCTCTCCTGGATGCCAGAGATGACCGAGCCCACCTCGCCGGTGGCGCTCATGGTCTTCTCGGCGAGCTTGCGGACTTCATCCGCGACGACAGCGAAGCCTCGTCCGGCGTCTCCCGCGCGCGCGGCTTCAATGGCGGCGTTCAAGGCCAAGAGGTTGGTCTGGTCGGCGATGTCGTTGATGACGAAGATGATCTTGCCGATGTCGTCGGCTTGGGAGTCGAGCTTGTGCACCCGGGCTTTGAGGTCGCCGATGACCGCGTCCACGGCTGCGATGCGCGCGACCAGCACCTCCAGGGTCTGCGCGCCTTCGGTGGCCTTGTCGCTGGCGCCCTTGGCCATGGACGCCGCCTCCGAGGAGTTGCGCGCCACCTCCAGCACCGTGGCGTTCATCTCCTCCATGGCCGTGGCCGACTCGCCAGCATACCCCAGGAGGCGCTTGGCGTCGTCGTTGGCGCCGGTGATGCGCACGGCCAGTTCTTCCGAGGCCACGGTCACCTCGGCGGAAATGCCCAGAGACTCCTGGACCAGCTGTTTGGTGGTCTGGGCCTGGATGGCCAGGAACTCTTCCTGCGCCCTGATCTGGGTAAGGTCGAAGTAGATGGTCATGGAGCCAAGCACCTGGCCATCATTGTCGCGAAGCGGGTTGGCGCTGACCCGCAGGATCCGCTTGTTGCCCTTGACCGTGGACAGCTTGGTCTCCCTCTCGATCTTCTTGTTCTGCTTGAGGGCCTCCAGCGAGGTGGTGGAGCGGTTGGCGTCATGGAAGAACACCTCGCCCGGGGTCTTGCCGGCGAAGTCGGTCTCCTTGCCTTCCAGGTCCAGAAGGCTGATGAGGATTGGGCTCATGTGGGAGATGCGGCCTGTGGCGTCCAGGGCAAGGTAGGGGTAGGACTCGGACAGGCAGTCCAGGACGCCCTCGGCAAACCCCAGGGTCTTCTTGAGCTCCGCAGCCATGGCGTTCAGCGTGCGGCCAAGAGGGGCCACGTCGGCGGGCAGATCCCCGCTGACAACCGCATCCAGGTCACCACCTCCCAGGCGTCGGGCAAAGGCGTCCAGCCGGGCGGTCACATCCGCCAGCAGCCCGCGCGAGACGGCCCAGACGGCGGCCGCTGACGCAAGCGACAGGGCCGGGGCAGCCACCCAGGCAAGCCATGGCCGGGCGGCGGCGGAGGCCCAAAGCGAGGTTGCGGCGGTCAGAGCGGCTCCAGCCAAGGCAACGCAGAAGAGCCGTGCACTCAAGGAAGGTTTCATCGGGGGGCCTCCAGAATGGTGCTGTGTGCCGCTCACGTCCGAGGTGCGGTCCAGGGATCGTCGCGGAAGCTTACACGGCAATAGGAGGATATGTTATACAGGTCAAGGGGGTGGGATACTTGGAGACCTGTCTTTCTGTGCTGGCCAGGCCCGCAGTTGAAGGGGCCGGGCTGGGCATTTGGGGGAACAGGGCATGGCAGTTCTTCCTGGCATAACGGAAAAGGCCCCTCCCTGCGATACTGAGCCGGGAGGGGCCCTTCTTGCGACGGGGATTTCTCAGCGCGTCGGGCAGGTGTTGATGCCGAGCAGGGTGTAGAGCATGCAGTAGCCCATGAGCCCCGTGCCCAGCGGGATGATGCCGATGAGCCCCCACCACCACAGCGAGTCGGGTGTTTTCAGGAAATAGACCAGGAAGAGCAGCACCAGTCCCACCACAATGCGCAGGATCTTGTCGATTCCACCAACGTTGGCTTTCATGCCTACCTCCAGAGGTTAGAGGATTGTGAACAAGCTTTACTCTCCTGCCTTCCCCCCGCCGCCTTCTCAAAAGGGGCCAACCGTGCGCGGGGCTTTTTGTCGTCTCCGACAAAAAAACCGCGCACATTGCCGACGCCCAGCCCAGCCAGCGCTTCTGCCCTGGCCGCCCTGGCCCAGGCCCTATGGGGAGTCCAGAGGGCCTCAGGCCCTTTGGCCGCCGGAGGCCTCTTCTCCCGTCTTTCCCGCCGTTCCCGTCTCGTGCTCTTCGTGCCTGTGCTGGTCCAGGTAGTACATCACGGGCACCACCATGCGTGAGAACAGGGTGGCGGCGATTTCCCCGGCCAAGAGCGAGATGGCCAGGCCCTGGAAGATGGGGTCAAACAGGATGACGAAGGCTCCGGCCACCACGGCCAGCGCGGTGAGCAGCATGGGCCGGAAGCGCACGGCTCCGGCCTCGATGACCGACTCCTCCAGGCTGAAGCCTTCGGCGCGTTTCAGGTTGATGAAGTCCACCAGGATGATGGAGTTGCGCACCACGATGCCCGCCCCGGCGATGAAGCCGATCATGCTTGTGGCGGTGAAGAACGAGCCGGAGAGGGCGTGCGCCGGGATGATGCCGATGAGCGAGAGCGGGATGGGCGACATGATGGCGATGGGCGTGGTGTAGGAGCCGAACCAGCCCACCACGAGGATGTAGATGAGGATCATGACCACGCCGAAGGCCAGGCCCATGTCGCGG
>JAHIUD010000046.1 GCA_018817515.1 Pseudomonadota bacterium | reverse complement strand
GCCTTCCAGCATGGGGTCGTCGGCGTATTGCGAGAACAGGTCCTCGCGGGTGCGCCAGCCGGCGATGAGCACCGCCACACCGGCCCCGAGCAGGCCGTGGACCATGTGCGAAAGGGCCTTCTCGGTCTCTTCCACGGGCACGCCCAGGTAGCAGTCGTTGGCGCCGAACTCCAGGATGGCGGCCTGGGGCCCCGCCTCCAGCACCTCCGGCAGGCGCAGCAGGCCCTCTGGGGCGGTCTCTCCGGCGACGCCGAAGTTGAGCACCCGGGCGTTCTTTTCGGCGCGGATGAGGGCTGCCTCAAGCTGCGCAGGCAGTGCGTCGGACGGGTTCAGGCCCCAGCCTTCCACGAGGCTGTCGCCGTAGGCGGCGATGGTGATGCGGGCAGGGCTCATGGCTGGCCTTGACCGATCCATTCGCGCATGGAGCGCATTTCGTCGGTCCATTTGGCCGTGGCCAGGCGCATGACCAAGAATTCCTGGTACACGCCGTCAAGCAGCTCCAGGCACTGCTCCACGAGGAAGAGCTTCTCCAGCACGCGGGCGTCCGGGTCCACGTCGTCGCGGTCGTTGGTCTCGATCTTCGGAGTCTTGAGCCCGGAAAGTGAAAAGTCGTTGTCCTTCAGCGTCAACTGCCAGGCCTCGGGGTCGCGTTCGAACCTGAGCTGCGCCCGGCTGACCTTCTTGCCGGAGCGCAGGCCGCTTCTGGCCTCGGTGAGCTCGCCGCTGGGGCTCTTGACCACGGCGGACTCCAGGCCCTCGCCGTCGCCGCCCTGGACGCTCAGTCGCTCTTCCATGCGCAGGTTGAACTCCCGGCCGTCCTTGTCCTTGAACACGCCGCGGCGGGCCTCGGTGACGTGCCACAGCCAGGTCAGGAAATCCTGGCCCAGGATGGTGTTTTCGCGTTCTGCCAGTGCAAGGTCCATGGGTATGCTCCCGGTCTAGACGAAGGTGGAGGGTTCAAGGGCTTCCAGGCGGGCGATGGCGGCGTCTCCGCCAAGCATGCTCGCGGCCAGGAAGAAGGGGGTCAGGGGCTCCAGGTTGAGCCCGAAGGAGAGATTGAAATGGTCCTCGAACAGGGCCTTGGCCTTGGCGTTGGTGCTGCAGAACAGCACGCGTCCGGTCTGCATGTTCCACACGGCGTCGAACACTGCGGGCACGGGCAGGCTGCGGGCGCGCAGGCGCAGCATGACCTGTTCGCGGATCTCGCGGCGGCGGTCCTTGGAGATGAAGGCCTTGCCCTCGGCCTTGGCCTGCTCCAGTTCACTCGCCAGCGCGATCATGCAATGCTTTTTGAACACCGCGGGCGGGATGCGCCGGGTGTCGAGCCTAAGCGCGAAGCACAGGTAGTGCCCCTTCTCCGGCGGGGACTCGGCCCACTCCATGTCCAGCATGTTGTCGATGTTGCACCAGCCGAAGCTGCGTTCGTCGGTGGTGGCGTCGATGTCTCGGAAGGCGTTGTCTTTCAGGTGTTTGTGGGCCTCCCGCCAGAGGGAGTCGGGGATGGCTTCAACCACCCGGTAGCGGGTCAGGCCGAGGCTGGAGGAGAGTATGGGCACTGGGGCCTCCTTGGATGTGCGGTACGGGTCAAGGGCATGGGGGTACCGGGAAACGGGGCCGCTGTCCAGACGCCCTGAGGCCCTTGGCGCCAGCAGCCTCGTGGACGACCTCTGTGGCTGGCGAACCTGCCCGGCTGCCGCACCGCCAGGCCGGGGCTTGCCAAGGTCCGTTCGGGCGCTTACCCTTGGGGCGAACATGAACGACACCGGAGGACCCCCCCCCATGAGCAAAAGCGCTGCGAGCGTACTGGCTGATTTCCTGGAGCAGCGGGCCAAGGCCGTGCGGGCCATCGAGGCCGAGGCCGAGGCCATCATCCACGGCGATGGGCACGTCCAGGGCGACCAGGCCGGATATGTTGCCAAGATGCGCCAGAAGGCCATGCTCCTGGCTGATCTGGCCGGGGATGCCCAGGGTCTGGTCCTGGCGCTGGCCCATCCACAGTCCGACGCCGCCGCAGACCGGCTGGAGCGCTTTTCCCAGAGCGCGGCCACCTCGCTCAAGGTGGGCAGCCCCTTCTTCATGTCCGCGCTGCTCTATCCGGACGAGCACAAGCCGGGCGAGCCCAATGACCTGGAGAGCTATGTGACCGAGGTCCGCAGCTGGGGTTAGCCCCGGCTCCTTCTCCCCATGCGCAAAATCTTCACGCCCGCCCGCCTGCGCCTTGCGGTGCAGGGCGGCTTCACGCTGTTTCTCGTCTGGACGGCCCTTGGCTTCCTGGCCCATGTGCGCTGGGCCCTCGGCCAGGCCGAGGTCTTTGTCCCCAAGCCCCCGGCTGTGGAGGGCTTTCTGCCCATCAGCGCGCTCATCGCGGCCAGGCGGCTCATCTCCAGCGGCTCCTGGGACCCCATCCACCCGGCGGGCCTGACCATCTTCCTGGCCCTCATCGCCATGAGCCTGCTGTGGCGCAAGGGCTTCTGCGGCCAGCTCTGCCCGGTGGGCCTGGCGTCGAACCTCTTGGAGCGCCTGGGCCGCAGGCTGGGCCTGACCCTCCAGACGGGCCAGCGGACCCGGCGCATCCTGGGCATCCCGAAATATCTGCTGTTGGCGGGCTTCGGCTGGGTGGCCTTGTCCATGAGCCCCCAGGATGCGGAAGCCTTCTTGCGCGCGCCCTTCAACATGGTGGCGGACACGCGGATGCTGCTCTTCTTTGAGCACCCCAGCATCGTGACCCTGGTCGTGCTCGGCACTCTGGCCGCCGTGTCCGTGGTCATCCCGGCCTTCTGGTGCCGAGCCTTGTGCCCTTACGGCGCGCTCCTGGGCCTGGCCTCCTGGCTCTCCCCCTGCGCCATCACCCGTGACGCCGAGTCCTGCATCTCTTGCGGCCGCTGCGCGCGAGCTTGCCCCGTGGGCTTGCCCGTGGATGCGTCCCTGCGCGTGACGTCCCCGGACTGCCAGGGCTGCGCGGAGTGTGTGGGTGCGTGCCCGGTGCCGGGTTGCCTGGGCCTGCGCGTGGCGGGCCGGAGGGTTGGGTGGTGGAGCATCGCCGCAGGGTGCCTGGGCGTTCTTGTGGCGGCATCGCTTCTGGCGGACTGGCTGGGCTACTGGCAATCGCCGCTGCCGCCGCAGATGGTCCGGCGCATGCACCTGATCATGCTCGGGCAGCTGCCCGATTCCTGAGGCCTGGGCCGGGCGGTCTGTCTGACGGTTTAACCGGCTGACGGTATGGCTGTTTGGCTGGCTGCGTTCAGTAGTCCAGGGTGTCCAGACGGACCTTGATGTCCGCGTTGGCCTTGCGCCGGGTGAAGCGCGCCAGGCCGTGCCCGAAGCTTGGCTGGAAGCAGAGCTGCCACTGCCCGCCGGACCCGAACCCGCTGATGATCTCGGTCTCCATGCCTGCCCGGAGCAGCACGTCCACCTCGTCGTCCTGGACCGCGGCCAGCTCGTTGAGAATGGCTGGCACCAACCCGCAGCAGACTTCGCGCAGATCGATGATCGGGCGTTCGGGGGTGCGGCTGGTGTCCTGGGCGTCTTGGCGTGGCGGCATGGATGGAATCTCCCTCAGGTAAGGCGCTGGGCGAATGTGCAGCCCTTTCCTGGCCCAAGACGCAGCACCCCGTCAAGCTTCGCCGCAATGTTACGGCTGCGGCCTGGACCGGGAAAACGCAAAGTTCGACAGGAATGCCGGGCACAAGTCTCAGGCCGTAAGGCAGGCGTCAGGAGCGGTCGGGCTCACCCGGCGAATGCCCCAAGCAGCCCAGGCAGGTTGCGGGGGAGTACAGGCGGTCTGTGGCCGGGGCCGTTTCGGCAGGGCGGCAGGCGTGACTCCAAACGCCATGGAAGCCCCCCCTCTCGCCGTGCCCCAAGCTCTCGATGGGCTTACTGGCCGACGGCCTTGCCGCCGCCAGCGCCGGTCTCGGGCTTCTCGCTCTTGCCGTAGGTGACATGGGTCACGGTGCCGGCCTTGCCCTTGATGGTGATGTCGCCGGTCTTGGCGTCTTCGGCCGACACGTCTCGAACGACCACGACGTGGCCCTTGGCCGGAGCCTTTTGCACGCCGGCTGCCTTGTTGTCAGCGGCAGTGTCGTCGGTTTTGGCGGCGGCGAAGGCAAAGGCTGTGAACGCCAGCACCAGGGCCAGGCCCAATGCGAACCTCTTCATGTCATCCTCCTCATTGAACGCTGGCGCCGGGGTGTCCATAAACTTCTGCCCTGGCATCAATGGTAAGCATAAGCAAAGGCTATGCCACCAATAACATCCTAAAATTGCGGAGGATTAAATTATCGACTGGCCACGGGAACCGAATACTGTGAAAATACTGCGCACTCTGCGCAAGAATTCACAGTCCTCTGCCGGGCCTGGTGATGCGGCACAAGAAGCCCTTCAGGTACTCCGTCTCGGGCATGGCCGGGTGGATGGGATGATCCGGCGCCTGGTGGCAGTTGGTGAGGATCTGCAAGCGCACGCCAGCGTCTTTCGCCGCGCCGGAGAGCACTTTGCGCAGATCGTCGCGCCCCACATGCTGGGAGCAGGAGCAGGACACGAAGTAGGCGCCGTCCTCGGCCAGCTCCATGGCCAGGCGGTTCACCGTGCGGTAGGCGCCCAGGCCCTTTTCCATGTCCTTGCGGCGCTTGACGAAGGCGGGCGGGTCCACGCTCACCAGGCCGAAGCTTTGGCCCTGCGCGCGCAGGTCCTTGAGGCCGCCCAGGGCGTCCACGCAAAGGGTCTGCACGCGGTCCGACAGGCCGGAAAGCTCCGCGCTTCTGGCCGCGTATTCCAGCGCCGTGCGCGAGGCGTCCAGACACAGCGCCGAGGATGCGCCAGCGCGGGCGCAGGCCAGGCCCAGGCCCCCGGCATAGGAGAACACGTCGAGCACCCGCCGCCCACCCGCCACTGAGGACGACAGGCTCGCCGCCAGGGCGCGGGTGCCGCGCATGTCGAAAAACCAGCCGGTCTTCTGGCCCCCGGCCAAGGGGAAGACGAAGCGGCAGCCGTTCTCCTCGATCACGGCCTCATCCGGCACCTGCCCGGCGGCGATCTCCACGGCGCGCGGCAGGCCCTCCAGCTCACGGCCCGGCAGGTCGTTCTTGAAGAGTATGCCCGTGGGGCGCAGGAGGTCGGTCAGCGCGCTGATGATGTCCTCGCGTCGGCGCTCCATGCCCGCCGTGCCGATCTGCACGGCCAGCACATCGCCGAAGCGGTCCACCACAAGCCCGGGCAAAAGGTCGCCCTCGCCGAACACGAGGCGGTAGTAGGGCTGCGTGAAAAGACTCTCGCGCAGGGCCAGGGCCGAGGCCAGACGCGAGCGCAGCAGCTCGGCGTCGAGCTGTCTGGTGGCGTCCTGGCAGTACACGCGCCCGGCGATGAGCGCCCCGGGGTTCACGTAGGCGCTGCCCAGCGGCCTGCCCTGGGCCGACTCCACGCGCACGCAGTCGCCGGGGGCAAACCTGGTGAGCGGGCTTTTGGCCACGTCCACCTCGTTGCTGAAGATCCACAAATGCCCGGCCATGAGGCGGCGGTCCTCGCCCCGGCGCAGGGTCAGCACGGGCAGGTTCGTCTGGAGGGTCTGGCCGGTAATGTCTGTCTGGGTATCTGCTGGATGCATTAGCCACGCTCCTTGCGCAGGTTCAGCAGGCGCTGGCCGTAGGCTGCCTGGCCCAGGGACACGCAGGCGTCGTTTGGCGGAAGATCCTTGTGCATGAGCGGTGTCAGTCCGCGCTCGGCAAGGGCTTTGGGCAGTTCCACGGCAAAGGTCAGGTTTTGCATGACCCCGCCGGACAGGGCGACCACGTTGACGCCTTCGCGTTTGGCGAAGCGCGCGGCCATGTTGGCCAGGCCGGTGATGAGGCTGGCGTGGAAGCGCCGGGCGATGACCGGCACGGGCGTGTTCTGCTGCATGTCTTCCAGCAGGGCGCGGAACATGCTGTAGACGTCGAGTTCGCGCGGCCTTTCGTTGCCGCCCAGGCGGCCGGTGCCTTCCTGCTTGATGATGGGGCAGGGATAGACCACGGCGTCGGCAAAGGGGATGCTGAGGTCCTGGGCCTGCTCCAGCACGATGGCCGCCTGCCCCTCGTAGGTCGTGCACAGGGTTAGTCCGAGCATGGCCGACACCGCATCGAAGAGCCGCCCGCAGCTGGAGGTCAGGGGACAGTTGAAGCTCTTGCGCAGGAGCTGCGGCAGGAACAGGCTGGCCTGCTCGTATTGCGGCAGCCAGGGCCAGGCCGGGGTGTTGTCCTCGCCGCTCTGCTCGATGTCCAGCTCCCAGAGCAGTGACTGGGCCAGCCGCCAGGGCTCGTGTACAGCGGCCTCGCCGCCGGGCAGGCTGAACTCGGCCAGGTGCCCCAGGCGGCTGTGGCGCAGGTCCAGGGTGTCCACCAGCAGGCATTCGCCGCCCCAGATGGTCCAACTGGCGGCCATGGCCAGGTTGGGCTGGCTGGGGCCGAAGCCGGTGCCGTCCAGCGCCAGGCAGATGGCCGGGCCCTTGTGCTTGTTCTCGGCCAGCACGGCGTGGGCGTGGGCGAAATGGTGCTGCAGGAAGGTGGCCTCGATGCCGGTCTTGCGGATCATCTCCTGGGCCACGCTGGTGGTCAGGTAGTTGGGGTGCTGGTCGCGCACCACAAGCACCGGCTCGGCCTGCAGGATGTCCTGGAAGTGCTCGCTGATCTCGTGGTGGAAGCCCAGGGTGTCGATGTTCTGCATGTCGCCCAGGTGCTGGCTCACAAAGGCCTTGTCGCCCTTGGTCAGGGTGAGCGTGCACTTGAGCTCCGGGCCCAGGCCCAGCACGCTCGGGCCGGACTCAGGCAGGAACACCGGCTGGGGCGCAAAGCCGCGGGCCCGGCGCAGCAGCAGCGGCTGGCCAATACTGGACTGGTCGGCGCCGGGCTGGTTGGTGCCGGGCACAATGCGCAGCACCGAGTCGTCGGTGCGGATGAGGATGTCGCGGTTGTGGAACATGAAGATGTCAGCGATCTCGGTCAGGCGGGAGAGCGCCTCGCGGTTGCCCAGGCAGATGGGCTCGTCGCTGACGTTGCCCGAGGTCATGACCAGGACGGCGGGCATGTTCTGGCGCTCCTGCTGCAAGAGCCGCTGGAAGCGACGGAAAAGAACGTGGTGCAGCGGCG
The DNA here is from genome assembly GCA_018817515.1 of Pseudomonadota bacterium. GTDB lineage: Bacteria > Desulfobacterota > Desulfovibrionia > Desulfovibrionales > Desulfovibrionaceae > Humidesulfovibrio. Next base: position 21,463 of record JAHIUD010000046.1, on the reverse strand, counting down.
TGTAGGGCAGCATCAGGCCCACGTGATCGGCATTCGGGGCCACGGCCTCGGCCAGGGGCGCGCCGCGCCGCTTGGGGCACAGGACGATGGGCCGCACATGCCCGGTGAGCCAGGCCTCCTCGGCCGGGCCGATGTGGGCCAGCTGCCGCGCGGTCTCGATGTCCGGCACCATTACGGCCAGCGGCTTGTGCGGCCGCTTTTTGCGCAGGCGTAGTTCCAGCACGCTCTCCTGGCGGGTGGCGTCGCAGACCAGGTGGAAGCCGCCCAGGCCCTTCACCGCCGCGATGCCGCCCTGCATCAGGATGGCCGCCAGCTTGCGCATGGCCTCGTCGCGCCGGGCCACCACCAGGCCGGAGCGGTCGGACAGCCAGACCTTGGGCCCGCAGACCGGGCAGGCGTTGGGCTGGGCGTGGAAGCGGCGGTTGGCCGGGTCCTCGTATTCGCGCTTGCAGTCCGGGCAGAGCGGGAAGCAGCTCATGGACGTGTTCGGGCGGTCGTAGGGTATGGAGCGGGTGATGGTGAAGCGCGGGCCGCAGTTGGTGCAGTTGGTGAACGGATACAGGAAGCGGCGGTCGTTCTTGTCGGTCAGCTCGGCCATGCAGTCCGCGCAGGTGCTGATGTCCGGGCTGATGAGCACGTCGTGTCCGACGCCGCCGGTGCTCTTGTGGATCTCAAAGGTGCTGGCCCCTTCCACTGGGGCGACATCCTGGGTGCTGACGCGCATGATGCGCGAGAGCGGCGGCTGCTCGGGCTCCAGCCTGCGCAAAAACTCGTCCAGGCGGCGTGGGCTGCCCTGGATCTCGATGATGACGCCCTCGGGGGCGTTGCGCACCGTGCCGACCAGGCCCAGGTCCTGGGCCAGCCTGTAAATGTAGGGCCGGAAGCCCACGCCCTGCACCTGGCCGGTGACGGTGATGCGGCGACGGGGGGATATGTCGGGCATGGGCTCTCCTTGGCTGTGGACGTACGTGAGGTGATAGCCAAGGCCGGGGCTCGTGGCAAGGGGACAGACCGCCTGACGCCGGTGTTATCTCAGGGTGTCCAGCAGGCTTTTGACGCGGCCGCGCATGAAGCGCAGGGGCTCAAAGCGCATGGGCGAGAGGTGCGCCTGCACCTCGAAGCCCGTGGCATCGAAGGTCTCGGGTCCGGCCAGGACGAAGCGCGCGGCCAGCGGGTCGGCGCCGGGCAGTTTCTGGATGAGCGCCTCGGTCCAGAGGGGCACGTCCGATGGTTTGAGCCCCAGCAAACCATAGAGCGCGGCGTCCAGGGCCAGGGTGTCCGGCGAACAGCCGAGGAGTCCGAGGGCGAAGGCCTCGCCGTGCACCGGCCCGCCCCGGTGCATGGTCACGATGCCGTCGACGATGCCGATGGCCGGAGGCAGGGCGCGGCGCACGTCGAGCACCAGGCGCTCCATGCGCCCAGAGAGTTCGCCCAGGCGCATGTGGGCCAGGGCCTTGCGGCAGCCGCAGACCGTGCCAAAGAGGTTCTTGGTGCTGGCCGTGACGCGGAACTGGCAGTGGGCCTTGAGCCTGGCCACGCTCAGGATGCGGTCGGCCTCCAGGGCCCGGCGCGACAGCCCGATGGAGCCGCCGTCGGTGAGCTTGAGCGGGGTGGGGCGGTCCAGGGTGGCCACGCGCAGGCCCAGATCGCGCAGGGCCTCGGCCAGCCCGCAGGCCGCAGCCACGCGCCCGGCGCTGCCAAAGGCCGGGGAGTCCGCCACCATGGGCCTGGCCGCGCAGTCCAGCAGGTGCTCGCACACGGCCCGCACCACCTCCGGGTGGGTGCAGGACAGCGCTGCGTTGTTGCGCGAGACCAGGTTCGGCTTGACCAGCACGCGTTCCCCGCGCGCGAAGTCCAGGCCGCAGGCGGTGAGGACGCGCTCCACGGTGTCGCGCAGGGCCGGGCGGTCGTAGCCAGTCTGGCGCAGCAGGGCCACGGGAATGTGCGGGACGTCTGTCAGCATGCCTTGCCATTTAGCCTGAACGCAGCTGGCTTGCAAGTTCTTGCGCAAGCATCGCCGCAGAGGCATTATGCGCCCCGGAGGTCGGCATGGACAGGAAGGTGGAAAAGGCGGTGGCGCCGTTGGTGGAGCTTCGCGCCGCGGGCGTGACGCGCGCAGGCACGGCCCTGCTCTTTCCGCTGGACTTTCGCCTGGAGCCGGGCGCGCGTTGGGCCGTGCTGGGCGCCAACGGCGCGGGCAAGACCACCTTCCTGCGCCTGGTGCGAGGCGAGATCGCGCCGGATTCCGGCTGGACGGATGATGGCAGGGCGGGCGCGACCAGATCGAGTGAGGGCGGCCAGCGCATTTACGATTTTCCCGGCGCGGGCGGTCCGCAGCCCACGCCGCTGGGCCTGCGCCAGCGCCTGGGGCTTGTCAGCGGGGACATGCAGGACGCCTTTGCCGTGCACGGCTGGGCTGCTTCGGGCCTGGACGTGGTGCTCTCCGGCTTTGGCGATGGCCCGCTGCTCTATGCCCCGCCTGAGCCGCAGCAGGTTGCGGCGGCGTCCAGGCTGCTGGAGGATCTGGGGCTGACCGCACTGGCCGGGCGGCGCATGCCGAGCCTGTCGTCCGGTCAGGGCCGCAGGCTGCTGCTGGCGCGCGCCCTGGTCTCCGGGCCGGATGTGCTGGTGCTGGACGAGTGCCTGGAGGGGCTCGACGCCCCCGCCCGGAAGGAATTTCTTGCCCTGCTGGACCGCGCCTGCGAGGCCTCGCCGAGGCTGGCCGTGCTCTTCGCCAGCCATCGCCTGAACGAACTGCCCGGTTGTTTGACCCACGCCCTGGTGCTTCAGGCCGGGCGGGTGTTGCAACGGGGGGTGCTGGCCGAGGTCCTGCCCAGCCCGGCCGGAACTGCCGAGTCCGCCATCACGGTCGTTGCCACGCCCGTTGCCGAGCACTGTAGCGCCGAAGCGACCGCTCCCGCGCCAGCGCCAGTGCGCCCGGACCATCTGGTCCGCATCACGGGCGTTAGCGTCGACATCGACGGCGCGCGCATCCTGCACCAGATCGACTGGACCATCCGCCCGGGCGAGCAGTGGGCTGTGCTGGGCCCCAACGGCGCGGGCAAGAGCACGCTCTTGTCCCTGCTGGCCGGGACCATTTGGCCATCAGCGGTGGACGGGCCGCCGGGCCTGGTGGAGTACGGCTTCGCCGCACCGGAAGAGAATGTGGATGACGTGCGGCGGCGCATCGGCATGGTGTCTGCGGCCATGCAGGCCGGGTTTCCCTATGACCTGCCGGTGCGTGAGGCCGTGGCCAGCGGGCTTGACGGGTGCCTGGACGTGTTCCGCGAGCCGGACGCCGCAGGCTGGGCGCGGGTGGGGCGCTGGCTGAAGTTCTTCGGGCTGGCCGAGTTGTCCGCGCGGAGCATCCGCAGCCTGTCGCGCGGGCAGCTGCGGCGGGTGCTGCTGGCTCGCGCCATGGCCGGAGAGCCCGCCCTGCTGGTTCTGGACGAGCCCATGGCCGGACTGGACCAAAAGGCGCGCGCGGCGGCGCGGGAGCTGTTCGACCGCCTGGCAGCACGCGGCGTGCCCCTGGTCATGGTCACGCACCACGAGGCCGACCTGCCGGACTGTCTCCAGTCAGGCCAAGGCAGCCGTGTGTTGGCTTTGCGCGCGGGGCGCGTGGAGTTTTGCGGGGGGCGGGAGGCGTTTCAAGAATGGAAGGCGGCCCGCAGAACGGGCCGCGCTTCCTCGAAGATTTAGCTGTTTTTGCTGATGTACACGCTGCGGATGCGCGGGGTGGGACGCACGGCTCTGCCGTAGCCCTGATGCCGCTTCTGCTCATTGCCCGCGCGCATGATCTCCTGGCCCAGGGAGCGCCGCAGGCGCGTGGCCTCGTCGATGATCCGGGCCTGCAGGGTCTTGAGCTCCAGCAGCTTGGACAGCAGGGAATCCAGGCACTCCCCTTCCGGGGCGTCGCTGGTGTCCTCGGCCAGGACAGCGTCCATGACGTCGCCGCGCCCGAAGGCCAGCTCTTCGGCCTTGTCCACATCGCCAGCGGCAAGGTGGGCCAGTTCCTGGTTCCCCATCTCAATGGCCTGGTCGAGCAGAGTGAGGGCCGCGTTCATGGGCGTTACTCCCTGCCAGAGGCCCGAACGTCTTCACGCAGCTGCGCGACGACCTTCTTCCAGCGGTTCACGGCGGGGAGGAACTCGTATTCCAGCAGGTCGGCCAGGAGGATCCAGTCCTCGTTGCCCATGACCGTGGTCATCTCCGAGAACAGGTTGGAGAGCTGGTCGCTGGCTTCCATGAATTCGCGGTAGTCCTTGAGGGCGAATTCGCCGCGCAGGATGCTGATCATGCCGATGAAGTCGCGGGTCACATCAACCAGGTCCTGGTAGGTCTCCAGCGCCTCGGCGTCGTCGGCCTGGCGGAAGAGCTCGGCCACGCGGCTGGCGCCTTCACCCATGAGGGTGACGACCTTGTAGAGCTCGCGGGTGATCTCCACGGCCACCTCGCCCACGGGCATGGTGCGGATCTCCACGGTCTTGAGGTCGCTGATGTCGATGTCCTCGGACTGGTGCGGGTAGATCTCGGAGAAGGGCTCGTTGTTGATGAACACGTCGGTGACGACGCGGTCATGCAGCAGCCCGTCTTCCATGACCTTGATGAAGACCTGGTCCAGGTTGGTGAAATTCGCGAAGTCCAGTTCGCTTTTCTGTCCGTCTATGAGCAGCATGTGCCCCTCCTTGGGTTCAGCGTTGGGATCTTTTTACTGGTCTGTCCAGTCGTATACCCGCCTTATGCATGGTCCGTGCCAGAGTCGATGGCGCTGCGCAGGGCGTCTATGAGCGCCCGGAAACGCGCGGTCAGCGCCAGTATCTCGGACATGTCCAGACCCGGGCGCTCGGACTCGAACATCCACAGTGAGGAAAGCATTGTCAGGCGCGGGTCGGCGCTGAGCGCGCTCTGCACCCGCTGCCAAGTCGCCAGAAACTTCGCCTGGACGCTTTTAAGCGGGCTTTGGCCAAGGAGCTGGCCCTGGCGCTCCAGCAAGAAGAGAAATTCCGAGGCCGCGCTCAGCGCGCCGGACAGGGGGCCCGCCGTTTCCTTGGACAATACCGTTGATGGCCCGGCAGGTTTTGCAGCCATGTCCAGGGGCTCCCCGTCAAGATATCGACGATACAGGACGCGCTGCAGGCGGATGAGCCGGGTACGGTCCTGACCCTCGTGGCCGGAGAGGGAGACGAGGTCCATGAGCCCGTCCGCGCCACTGCCGGAGTTGATGACCGTGCGCCAGACGCGGGCGCCGCCACCGCTCATGCCGCCGCTCAAGACCTCGTGTGTTTCGCCGTTGCTGCTGCCCGCGCCGCGAAGCATGGTCAGGGCCAGCCCGAGCACGCTGTCCGGGTCGATGGCCTGGCGGCAGGCTTCGTTCCTTTCGCAGGTTTGGCCAAAGCCGCAGGGGTGGCAGTCCATGTCCGGCTCCAGGCAGATGCTGCCGGGCAGGTACGGGCCGGTGTCCCAGGGCTGGGCCGTGGCCAGAAATAGGGCCAGGCAGGGCACGCCAAGACCGGCGGCCAGGTGCATGGTGCCGGTGTCGTTGGTGACGAGCAGGCGGCAGGCTGCAAGCACGGCAGCCAGCTCCGGCAGGCCGGTCTGGCCCAGGAGGTCGATTACTGGTGTGGGGACGGGCGTATTCAGCAGGGCGCGCAGCCGGTTGCCGAGGTCTTTCTCCTCGGCCGTGCCAACCAGCACCGGGGCGTACCCGGCCTGCGAGAGTCCGCGCGCCACCTGGGCGAAGCGTTCCACGGGCCAGCGCCTGCGGTTCTCGGACGCGCCGAGCTGCAGGGCCACGTAGCTCTTTGCCGGGGCCGTTGGCAGGGCGTCGTGCAGGCGTTTCAGGACGTCGGCGCGGGCCTCCCCGGTCGGGCCGCGCAGGCCGAAGCTTGCGCTTTCGCCGCCGGGCGCGCCGCACAGGCCGCTGATGCGCCGGAAAATATCCACGATGTTGAAGGGGCTGGCCCCGCGCGAGGAGGAGGCCAACTGCAGGAAGGCCGCCCAGGCGCTGGTGTCGGCGTTGAAGCCGTGGTCGTCCAGGGCGAAGCCGCGCAGCTCCGCCGCGCCCAGCGACATGGCCATGAGCCGCGCGGGCTCCGATGGCGTCAGGTTGATGACGAGATCCGGGGCGAACTCGTGGCGGATGCGGTCGATGGCCTCGCGATACACCGCCAGGGCCAGCCGCCAGTCCTGGTCCAGCCGGGCCAGCAGGCGCGCGCCGGGCAGGGGGAAGACGCCGTCCAGCCCCTGCATGAGGTTCGCCGCCGGGGCGAAGTTATCCAGGCAGGCCAAGGCCACGCGGTGCCCCTGGACCTTCAGCCCGGCCACGGTGGGCTGGGACTGGAGCAGGTCGCCCAGTCGGGTCATGTTCATCACAAGCACGTTCATTGGCGCTCCGGCAGAATTTTCATCTTCTAAATGTAGAAGCAAGAATCCTGCCGAGGCGCGAGCCTGGCACCGCCGGGAGCCGACCGCCGCCGTTCGCCGCAGGCCCTCCCGGCGAACGGTAGAAATCGGCGGGTGAGTGTTCATCTGGCCTTACAGGGTGCTCACCGTCTCAATTGCGCCGCTCGGCGAATTGCCATGGCGCAGGGGTTGTTTTTTGTTTTAGTCCCTGAATCGAAGACGGCGCGCGGTGGCTTTGGGCGGTCCAGGACCCCGGCGTCGGCACAAATCAAGGAGGGACCAACATGAAAAAAGACCCGGACGCCATCCTCAACTCGACTGAGTTCAAGGCTCTGGTCGCCAGGCAGTGGTCCGTTTCGGCGGTCCTGTCCATCATTATGCTGGGCGTGTATTTCGGCTTCATCCTGGTGCTGGCCTTTGACAAGGGTCTGCTCGGCGGCATGATCACCCCGGGCCTGAGCGTGGGCATTCCCATCGGCCTGTTCGTCATCCTGCTGGCCTGGGGGCTCACCGGGGTCTACGTGTACTGGGCCAATGACAAATTCGACAGCGCCGTGAACGCCATCCGGCAGAGCCTCAGGAGGGATTAGGAATGGACCAGTTCACCACAACCATCGGCCAGCCGAACATCACCTCCATCCTGTTCTTCTTCGTCTTCATCACGGGGACGCTGTTCATCACCTACTTCGCTGCCAAGAAATCCAAAACCACGGCCGACTTCTACGCTGCAGGCGGCGGCATCTCCGGCTTCCAGAACGGCCTGGCCCTGGCCGGCGACTACATGAGCGCCGCGAGCTTCCTCGGCATCGCCGGGCTGGTGTCCCTCAAGGGCTACGACGGCCTCATCTACTCCATCGGCTTCCTCGTGGGCTGGCCCATCATCATGTTCCTCATCGCCGAGCCCTTGCGCAATCTCGGCAAGTACACCTTCGCCGACGTGGTGGCCTACCGCCTGTCGCAGAAGCCCGTGCGCATCGCGGCCAGCATCGGCTCGCTCATGACCGTGTGCTTCTATCTCATCGCGCAGATGGTGGGCTCCGGCGCGCTCATCCACATGGTGTTCGGCCTGCCGTATGAACTCGCCATCGTGCTCGTGGGCGCGGTGATGATCTGCTACGTGCTCTTCGGCGGCATGCTCGCCACCACCTGGGTGCAGATCATCAAGGCCTGCCTGCTGCTCACCGGCGCAACAGCGCTCGTGATCATGGTCATGGCCAAGTTCAACTACAACCCGGTGGAGCTCTTCGCCGCGGCCCAGGCCAAGTACGGCGACAAGGTGCTGGCCCCCGGCGGGCTCGTGTCCAACCCCTGGGACGCCATCTCGCTTGGCCTTGCGCTCATGTTCGGCACGGCCGGCCTGCCGCACATCCTCATGCGCTTCTACACCGTTCCCGACGCCAAGGCCGCCCGCAAGTCCGTGTTCGTGGCCACCGGCTTCATCGGCTTCTTCTACATCCTGACCTTCATCATCGGTTTCGGCGCCATGGTTCTGGTGGGCCAGGACGTGATCTCCGGCATGGACAAGGGCGGCAACATGGCCGCGCTGCTCCTGGCCGAAGTCACCGGCGGCACGGTGTTCCTTGGCTTCATCGCGGCCGTGGCCTTCGCCACCATCCTCGCCGTGGTGGCAGGCCTCACGCTGGCTGGCGCCACCACCTTGTCCCACGACCTCTATGTGAACGTGTTCCGGGGCGGCAAGGCCAACGAGCAGGAGGAAGTGCGCGTGGCCAAGATCGCCACCCTCTGCCTCGGCGTGCTGGCCGTGGTGCTCGGCCTGGTGTTCAAGGGCCAGAACGTGGCCTTCATGGTGGGCCTGGCCTTCGCCATCGCCGCCAGCGCCAACTTCCCGGCCCTCTTGCTCTCCATCATGTGGCGCAGGTTCAGCACCATGGGCGCGGTGTTCTCCATCGTCACCGGCACGACCCTGGCCGTGGTGCTCATCGTCATCAGCCCCACGGTGTGGGTGAGCGTGCTGCACAACCCCACGGCCATCTTCCCGCTCAAGAACCCGGCCCTCATCTCCATGACGGGCGCTTTCCTCGCCGGTTGGTTCGGTTCCATAATTAAGCGTGACGAACGCGCCGAATCGTTGTACCCTGAACAGAAGGTCCGCAATTATCTCGGCGTGAGCGTGGAATAACCAAAAATCGAGTGTGGAGTGGGCCTTAAATGAGAGCTGGATGAATGACGCGATAGTCACCTTTCTCAAGGCTGCACTTCCCTTCTCCCTCCTGCCCCAGCGCCTGCTGGGGTCGGAGGGAGACTCTTTTTTGACCCGGCACCTGGCCGCGGGCGAGGAGGTCCTCACCGCCGGCACCATGCCGGATGCCGCCTGCGTGGTGCGTTCCGGGTCGCTTGAGGCCACCTACGCCCAGTGCCTGACGCTCACGCTTCTGCCGGGCGACATGCTGGGCTGCGAGGCCGCGCTGCCCTCGGGCCAGGGGGCGGAGACGGGCCTCTGGGACGTCCGCGCTGCCGAGCCCTCCGAACTCATCCTGATCCCTCTGGATGCCCTGGCCCGGCTCATGGACGACGAAATGTTCTCCCGCTCGCTCATCGCCAAGGCGGGCGGCCTGGCCGCCGCCGCGGACCGCGCCAGGCACCAGTCCTGCAAGCCCGGCCCGGACCCTTTCCTGCGCCTGCGCGTGGGTGATGTGTCCTGTGCGGCCCCGGTGTTCGTTGCGTCTTCGGCCAGCGTGGCCGAGGCCGCGCGCGTCATGGCGAAAGCCCAGGCCACCTCGGCCCTGGTGCGCGCCCAGGACAAAAACAGCGACATGAACAACGGCGCGGTGCTGGGCATTTTGACCGAGCGCGACGTGCTGGCCAAGGTGGTGGCTGCGGGCAAGGACGCCGAGACCCTGCCCGTGACCGAGGTGATGACTCCGGGGCTGGTCACGGCCAGGCCCGAGGAACTGCTCATCGAGGCCTTTTCGCGCATGGTGCACCACGGCATCCGCCGCCTGGTGCTGCTGGATGAATCCGGGGCGCACGCTGGCGTGCTGGGCGAGCGCGACATGCTCTCCGCGCGTGGGGAGAGCCCCCTGGCCCTGGCCTCGGAGATCGCGGCCGCCACAGCGCCGGGACACCTGACCCGCACCTTTGAGCGGCTGCACCGCATGGCCGGGCGCAGCGTGGCCGAGGGCATCACCAGCGACGCCGTGGGGCGGCTCATCAGCGAGATGCACGACCGCATCATGGCTCGGGCCTGGGAGATGGTCCTGGCCGAGCTTGGGCCCGCGCCCGCGCCCCATGCCATCATGGTGCTGGGCAGCCAGGGCCGCCGCGAGCAGTTCTTGGCCACGGACCAGGACCTGGCGCTGGTGTTTGATCCGCCAAGCGGCAGCGGCCCGGAAGTGGCGGCCTGGTTCGAGACCCTGGGCGAGCGCCTGACGCAGGTGCTGCTGGATGTGGGCTTTCCGCCGTGCAAGAACCGCATCATGCTGGACAACCCGGACTGGCGCAAAAGCCTGGACGGCTGGCTGGATCTCTTTGACAACATCGCCGAGCGGCCCGACGCCGAGGGCATTTTGAAAGCCTCGCTCTTGTGCGACATGCGGGTTGTGCAGGTGCCCGGGGCCGGAAACGACGGCCTGAACGTGCGCCTGCGCGAGGCCATGACCAATCGCCTGCGCAAGAGCCTGGTGCTGCTTAAGTTCATGGCGCGCGAGGCGGTGCGCTTCAGCCCCCCGCTGGGGCTGTTCGGCTCGTTCTCCACGAAAAAGGACGCCGAGGGGCGGGGGTTTCTTGATATCAAGCGCGGCGGCGTGTTCCCCATCACCCAGGGCGTGAAGACCCTGGCCCTGGATCACGGCCTGGCCGAGACCGGCACCTGCGCGCGCCTGCGCCTGCTGCACCGCACCGAGGCGCTGTCCGTGCCCCTGGCCGAGGGCCTGTGCGACGCCTACGACTTTTTGCAGACCCTGCGCATGCGCACCCAGGCCGCGCACCTGCGCCAGGGCAAGCCGCTGGACAACGACATCCGGCCCGACACCCTGGGGGCCATGGAGCGCGAGCGCCTGCGCGCGGCCTTCAAGCTCACCGCCGAATTCCAAAGCCTGCTCTTCGAGAAATACGGCCTGCGCATGCTGGGCTAGCCCCGGTTCCGGCTTGGCTGGGCGCGTTCTCGCTCGCGGCGCGGTTGCGGCGCAGTGCCCAGCCCTGAACTGGTGCGCCGGGCCCAGAGTCAACCGGCGGCTTGCGCCGAGCCGCACAGCGAAAGGACTACCGTGCAGGCATGAACGCCCAAACAGCCTTTATCCTCTTTCTCGCAGTGGTCGCCGTGGCGGTGGTCGTCACGCGTTTGCGCCCGGCGCGCAAGGACAGCGACCTGGCCATCACAGCCGCCGTCAACTCGGCGATCCTCGGAGATTTCCGGTTCAGCTCCAGCCAGATCGACGTCAAGACCTTTGACGGCGTGGTGATTCTCGGCGGCTTCACCCGGGAGCATGAGCTGATGCAGCAGGCGGTGGAACTCGCCAGCGCAATTCCCGGCGTGAAGTCCGTCGACAACCGCATTTCCATCCGCTCGGGGCATTAGGCCCGGCTGAGGCAGAGCCAGGGGGGTATGATGAGATATGCCAGGACTGCGCTGCTCATGGTTGCCCTGGTGTCGACGGCGTTCTGCGCGTCCCTTTCCGCTGCCCAGACAGGCAAGGACCTTGAAATCTCCGCCGCGGTCACAGAAGCGCTCATTCGGGAGAACCCCATTGAGAATACGCATATCGATGTGAAGACCTTTGACGGCGTGGTCATCCTCGGCGGCTTTGTGGATGAGTACTACAAGATGCAGAGAATCATCGAGATCGCCAAAGGCATGGCCGGGGTGAAGTCCGTTGAGAACCGGATGAGGATCTGGGACAGGAATTAGCTGGCCGCAACGTAAATCTCTTCAGGCAACGCAGCAAAGGAAACCCGAATGCTCACGCCGTTCTCCACCACTGACGCCAAGCCCAGCGCCAAGATCAAGGCCAGACCCCGCAAGGGCCAGCAGCGCTCGCTCTGGTCCGTGGGGGCCATCTCTGACCGCAAGGCCTCCGCCCGGACCCTCAAAGATGCGCCCGAGAGCTTCGCCAGCATCTTGCCCATGTGGGAGCGCAAAGCCCCCCGGAGGCAGCCGATGCAAGTGGAGGACATCAACGTCCTCAAGGGCGTGGCGGGACGCCTCGCCGCAGCCATCGAGGCCCGGCTGTCCGCCCACTACCGCGAGACGCGCAAGGCTGCGCTCCAGCATCCCAGCGATGTCGCCGCGTACCTCGCCCTGCGCGAGGTGGACGAGAAGGCGCTGCTTGAGGTGCCCGGCTTCCGGCTTCAGGCCCTCGACTTCGGGGTCAAGGCGCTCCTGGAGGAATAAATCCCGGGAGAACGGGCTTGCGCCACGGCCAGCCCAATGCGGCCGTCCGCCGTTGAATTCCCGCCATGCCCCGGCCCTGCTCAAGCCCGCGCGGCTGCCGTGCCGGGCCCAAAGGCCTTGCCCGCTTTACACCTCACCGTCATGGCGTGGCATGCTCCGGCATGCTTCAAGTCTCGGCGGCCAAGCGGACGGAGGCTTAGAGCCCCAGCCGCTCCAGCACGACAGCCAGCCGGTGGCCGTAGGTGTGCGCACGCAGGAGTTCGGCGCGCCAGGCGGTTTTAAGGTCTGCGGCCAGGGCAGGCGAGTCGGAGAGCGCCCGGAAGCGCGGGGCGAGGTCGCGGGGCGCGCGGAAGGTGATCTCCCGCGTCAGCTCCGCCGGAAAGATATTCAGGCCCGGCGTGGCGTCGGACAAAAGCAGTCCGCCCCAGGCCCAGGTGTCGAAATGGCGCTGGGTGAGCCCGCGCGGCAAGAGCGGGTTGGTGAGGTTCAGGCAGGCGCCCGCGCTGGCCGAAATGATCGGCAGGGCCGTGTAGTAGTCCACGACGCCGCGCAGGTCGGTGGCTTCCGGCAGAAGCTCTTTCCAGCCGTCATCCCCAAACACGGTGAGGTTGCCGAGGTCCGCGTGGGCGTGCTTCAGGCACAGCGTACGCCAGGCCCGGCCCGTCTCCTCGGCGCAGAAGCCCGCGCGGCGCACCTCCGCGCCCGGCCAGAATTCCGTGATGTCCAGCTTTTCAAGCCACCAGTCCAGGCCGGCCCGCTGGCCTTCGCCCAGCATGGCCTGGGCCTGGGCCCACAGGCCGTCCGGCAGTGCGCAGCCCGCGAAGAAGTCCTCCTTGCCGGGAAAGGCGCTGCGGCCCACGAACACCAGCCGATCGGCCAAATCGGCCCAGGCCGGGGCGGACGGGCGGGGGGCTGTTTCGAGGTTGCGCGTGCGCGCGGCCAGGGGCAAATGGAAGGCCTGGGCCGCGCCCATTGTCTTGAGCGTCTCCACGGCCCAGGCGTCGGTGGCGAAGAGCGGCAGCCCGGTCCAGAACCGGGACTTGAGGCCGCTTAACAGGTGCAGGGGCGCGTCCACGCACCAGACTGCCACCCGCGTTCCCGCAGCCTTCAGCAGATGATACGTTTCCCCCAGCGGGTCCAGGCCGCTGAAATTCACGCTCAGGAAAAGCTCCGGGCATTCGCCGCCAGCCAGCAGGGCGCGGTAATCCGCCACGCTGGCCTCGCCGGTAAGGCGCACGGTGAAGCCCAGGGCCTCCAGGGCCTCGCGCAGCTCGATGCGCAAAAGCCCGCCCTCGTCGCCGGGCAGCCAGGCCAGGCGCTGGCGCGGGGCCGGGGCCACGGTGAACAGGGCCAGCTGCGCGGTTGCCATGAGCGGCCCCCAGAAGCTTGGGAACAGGCGCGGGCCGGGCGCGTACAGAACAACGCGCGCGCCGTTGCGGACCAGGGCTGCGAGGTCGTCCGGCTTGGCCTCGGCGAAATTGGCGGGGATGCGGGATTTCCTGTCAGGACCAAGCTGTGCCGCCAGGTCCGGGCACTCGATGAAGCGTGCGCTGCGGACCCCGGGGAACAGCTCCGGCAGGCGCTCGGGATCTGGCCCGAGGCCGAGGAAGAGGGTGTCCTGGCTCGTGTTATGGCTGTCCGGGCCGCAAATGGTGCGGAAGTCGCCCGCTGCGTTTGGCAGGGTCTTCTTCAGGCCAAGCTCGTCAAGAACGCTGGGCCGGGTGGGCCGGGCTTGACGGTTGGCGGTTGCTTCGGGCCTTGGCGGCATGTGGCTCCTTGGCAATGGGGCCGGTTTGGGCTAGGTGTTGGCGAGAGAGACACCCCATGAAACAATATCGCGACCATTATTTCAAGCGCGCCAAGGCGGAAAATTACCCCGCCCGCAGCGTGTACAAGCTGAAAGAGCTCGACGTCAAATTCTCACTGCTCAAACACGGACTGAAGGTGCTGGATCTGGGCGCGGCGCCGGGCTCGTGGTCGCTTTTCGCCGCCCAGAAGGTCGGGCCCGCTGGCCGCGTGCTGGCGCTGGACATCCAGACCACGGAGCAGGAGTTCCCGGACAATGTGCGCTTTCTGGTGCACGACGCCTTTGAGGACTCCCCGGAGCTTTTGGCCATCATGGAGCCGCTGTTGCCCTTTGACCTGGTCATGAGTGACATGGCACCGCGCACCACGGGCGTCAAGTTCACGGACCAGGCCAGGAGCCTGGAATTGTGCGAGCGCGCCCGCGACGTGGCCTTGCGCCGCCTGAAACCGGGTGGAAACTTTGTGGCCAAGATCTTCGAAGGCCCTGACGCCAAGGGATTTCAGGAGTCGCTCAAGCCGCACTTCGAGAAGGTGCGCGGCTTCAAACCCAAGAGCTCGCGCGCCGAAAGCAAGGAGACCTTTATTCTTGGACTTGGCTTTCGGGGCGATGTCGGCTAGACTTCTCTGTTTACCGGGCCAAGCGCCCGGACCTAATTTTTTGGAGGAAGAATGTCAGGACACAGTAAATGGGCCACCATCAAGCGCGCCAAGGAAAAAACCGATGCCAAGAAGGGCAAGGTCTTCACCAAGGTCACCAAGGACATCATCCTGGCGGCCAAGGGTGGCGGAGACCCCAACCTGAATGCCCGCCTGCGCGCTGTCATCGCCAAGGCCAAGGCCTGCAACATGCCCAGCGACAAGATCGAGACGGCCATCAAGAAGGGCACGGGCGAGCTGGCTGGCGGCGAAGTGTTCGAGATGATGTACGAAGGCTATGCCCAGGGCGGCGTGGCCATGCTCGTTGAGGTCGCCACCGACAACAAGAACCGCACCATCGCCGACGTCCGCCACATCATCGGCAAGGGCGGCGGCAACATGGGCGAGCCCGGCAGCGTGGCCTGGATGTTCGACAAGCGCGGCGTGCTCTCCTTTGACGCGACCAAATACACTGAGGACCAGATCATGGAAGTGGCGCTGGAAGCTGGCGCCGACGACGTCTTGGTCGAGGAAGACAGCATCGAGGTGCGCTCCGCGCCCGAGGACTATTCCGCAGTGGAGCAGGCTTTCGAGGCCGCAGGCATCGTCCCGGAGAGCTCCGAGCTGACCATGATCCCCAAGAATCTGACCCCGGTGGACGCGGCAACGGCGCGCAAGGTCATGAATCTCATGGAGAACCTGGAAGAGAACGAGGACGTTTCGGCCGTGTACGTCACCGCCGACTTCACCGACGAAATCATGGAAGAGCTGGGGTAGGGCGCGTGGCCGGGCCTGTCGTGGTGCTGGGGCTGGACCCCGGAAGCCAGGTGACGGGCTACGGCGTCGTGCGCGAGGCCTCGGGCCGGGCCGAGCTCCTGGCCGTGGGCACCATCCGCACGCCTTCCGGGGGCGAGATGGCCGAGCGCCTCGGCGTCATCTTCACCCGCGTGGCCGAGCTCATCAAGGTCCACGGGCCGGACGAGGCCGCCATCGAGAGCGTCTTCGTGTCCAAGAACACCGCCTCGGCGCTCAAGCTCGGTCAGGCGCGCGGCGCGGCCATGGCCGCCTGCGCCGTGGCCGGACTCAGCGTGGCCGGGTACGCGCCCACTCAGGTCAAGAAGAGCCTGGTGGGCGTGGGCCGCGCCGAGAAGGAACAGGTGGCCTTCATGGTGGCCCAGATCCTGGGCATCAAGAAGCCCGACTGGGCGCTGGACGCCAGCGACGCCCTGGGCGTGGCCATCTGCCACCTGAACGAGCGCCGCCTGCGCAAGCTCACCGGGCTGGCCAGCTGATGCCTGTCCGCACCTGTATGTCTGTTCGTAAGCAGCTGGAGGTGTCATGATCGCCTACATCGAAGGCCGCCTGCTGGAAGTCACCGGCAAGGGTTGCGTGCTGCTCACCCCCGGCGGGGTGGGCTACGACATCGCCCTGCCCACCACCGCGCTGGTCGGCCTGCCGCCCAAGGGCGGGGAGGTCATGCTCTTCACGCACCTCATCGTGCGCGAGGAAGCTCTGGACCTCTACGGCTTCCTGGCTCACGACGACCGCGACCTGTTCCGTCTGCTCATCGGCATCGACAAGCTGGGACCGAAAAAGGCGCTCGCCATCCTCTCGCACTTTCGCCCGGACCACCTGCGCGAGCTGGTGCTGCGCGAGGACGCCGACATGCTGGCCACGGTGCCGGGCATCGGGCCCAAATCCGCGCGCGAGATCATGTGGAAGCTCAAGGACAAGGTGGCGGGCATCAAGACCGGGCCGCTGACATCCACACCCGCCCAGGACCAGCCCCACAGCGAGTATTTCGACGCCCTGGCCGGCATGAAGGCCCTGGGCTACACCGAGGACGAGGCGCGCGGCATGATGAAGGACATCTTTGACGCCGAGCCGGACATCGACGCCTCGGCGGCCTTGCGTGTGGCCTTGAAGAAGATCGCGGCGGCGCGCTCATGACGGACGCCACCCCAAAGCCCCCCCAGTCGCCCCTGGCCGTGGCGGACGACACCATCCGCCCGCAGCGCCTGGCTGACTTCATCGGCCAGGACGACGTGCGCTCGAACCTCGGCGTGTTCATCCAGGCGGCGCGTGAACGGGGAAAAGCGCTGGACCACACGCTGTTTTCCGGCAACCCCGGCCTGGGCAAGACCACGCTGGCGCAGATCATGGCCAGCGAGCTCGGCGTGAGCATGGTCTCCACCAGCGGCCCGGTGCTGGAGCGGGTGGGTGATCTGGCGGCCATCCTGACCAACCTTTCGCGTCACGACATTCTCTTCATCGACGAGATCCACCGCATGCCCGCGAGCGTGGAGGAGATTTTGTACCCCGCCATGGAGGACTACAAGATCGACCTCATCATCGGCCAGGGCCCGGGCGCGCGCAGCGTCAAAATTGATCTTGAGCCCTTTACGCTCGTGGGCGCAACCACCCGCGTGGGGCTTTTGACCTCGCCCCTGCGCGACCGCTTCGGCTGCGTGTTCCGCCTGGAGTTCTACTCGCCCGAGGAGCTCTCCCGCATCGTGCTGCGCGCGGCGGGCATCCTGGGGGTCTCCATCACCGAGGACGGGGCCTGGGCCATCGGGCGGCGCTCACGCGGGACTCCGCGCATCGCCGGGCGTCTTTTGCGGCGCATCCGCGACTACGCAACCGTGCAGGGCCAGGCCACGGTGGACAAGGCCCTGGCCGAGGACTCGCTGGACAAGCTCGACGTGGACCCCTACGGCCTGGACCAGATGGACCGCAAGATCCTCTCGCTCATCGTCAACCAGTTCAGCGGCGGGCCGGTGGGGGTCAAGACCATCGCCGTGGCCTGCTCCGAGGAATCGCGCACCATCGAGGACATTTACGAGCCCTTCCTGATCCAGTGCGGGTTCATCAAGCGCACCCCGCGCGGTCGCGTCGCCACGGCCAAGGCCTACCAACATCTCAAGATGCGCCTTGACGGAGGCGGCGAGCTGCTGTAGGTGCTGCCAAGCGCGAAGATAGCCTCGTGGTCGGTCGCGCCCTGATTTGAGACCGTATCGTCCAGTTGGACATTGTCCCTTGCCGACACCCGAACCGACGCGCCGACCGGAGAATTCCGGGAACCGGCGCAAGCCCTCCCCTGGACCAGGACGCAAAAGCCGCCCGCCGCTCCACGGGAATACGGAGGAACCGCCATGTTCGGACAGCTTTTCCAGCCCATGCACCTGCTGCTGGTCCTTGTCATCGCCCTGTTCGTGTTCGGCCCCAACAAGCTCCCCCAGCTTGGCGCCAGCATCGGCAAGAGCATTCGCGAACTGCGCAAGGGCCTGGACGGCGCTGTCGAGCCCGCCGCGCAGCAGACCACCCAGCAGTCAGAGACCAAGAAATAGCTCGCCGCCGCAAAGCCTGCCGGGATCTGTTCCCGGCTTGATTCCTGCGGCGGCCTGGCCGTTGCCGGAGCCACGCAAGAGCGGGCTACCGGCTTTTGGTGTTTGAACGTTGGGCGGGGCTTCCTTGGCGCTGCGTGAATCGGTCCAGGGAAGTGATGCAACCATCGCGCACGTGTGGTTGACAGTTTGCAATGCCCAGGTCTAATACCATGTCGGCCAATTCAACAGCCTTAGAGGAAAAAATGGACGACCCATACAGTAAATGCTTGAAACTGTTTGAGTTTATTGAGCATATCAGCGAATCCGAGTTGTCCGCACTTGCGGCTGCTCGCGTCTGAAGCCGCCCAGCGCATAAGCGATTCTCGGGCCGCCCCTGACGCGCCGCAGCTGTTAGCTGGCGACGCACAGACAGGAGGTGGCCGATGCCCCGCACCCTCATTCGGCTTGCATGTTTTGTGGGACTGCCCACTGCCTGTCCTTCGGGACTGGTGTCGATACCTTGCGCCTGGCTCATGTCAGGACCGCAGGGGAGGCGCGCATGAGCCTCATCGGCAGCGACCTTTTCCTGAGCGCTGTGCTGGACCGTCCGGTGATCAGCCATTCCGGCCGCGAGATCGGCAAGCTCTGGGACGTGGCCATGAGCCCCGGCGAGCCCCTGCCCCTGGTGAAGCACCTGCTGGTGCGCAAGGCCGGGCGGATCAGGCGCGTGCCCTGGGTCGACATTGCTCTGTTCAACCCCGTGCTGGTGTCGCTCAAGGGCGAGCTTGAGGGCGCGGGCGACGTGCCCGAGCTTGAGGACGAAGTGCTCATGCGCCGGGACATCCTGGACAAGCAGATCGTGGACGTGGACGGCGCCCGCGTGGTGCGCGTGAACGACCTGAAGCTCAAGCCCGTGCTGGGCGACCTGTGCCTGGCTGCGGTGGACGTGGGATTCCGGGGCGTGCTGCGCCGCCTGGGCTACCTCAAGGCCTGGGACGCCGTGGGCGAGGCCCTGCGCCACCCCCTGGCGCGCAAGGAGATCGACTGGCTGTTCGTGCAGCCCCTGGGCGCGAACCTCTCCCGGCTGACCCTCACCGTCACCCGCGACAAGCTCTCGGACCTGCACCCGGCGGACCTGGCGCACATCATCTCCCAACTGCCGCACCAGAACGTCTCGGCTGTGTTGAACTCGCTGGACATGGACGTGGCGGGCGAGGCCCTGGGCGAGATGGAGCCCGAGGACTCCAGCCGCGTGCTGGGCCAGCTGGAAAGCTCGCTGGCCGCCGACGTGCTGGAGGAGATGCCCCCGGACGAGGCCGCCGACGTGCTGGCCGAGTTCTCTGATGAGAAGGCCCAGGAACTCTTGTCGCACATGGACCCCGAGGATGCCGAGAAAGTCCAGGAGCTCCTGGAGCACGAGGACGATTCCGCTGGCGGCCTGATGAACAACGAATATCTGTTCGTCGCGCCCGATGCCACCGTGGATGACGCCATGAGCCAGGTGCGCCTGCTGGCGGCCGATGTGGACAACATTTATTATGTGTACGTGGTGGACGAGGGCGAGCAGCTCTTCGGCGTGGTGAGTCTGAAGCGGCTGCTGCTGGCCACCGGCGACACCCCCGTGGCCGAGATCATGAGCCGCAACCCCAAGAGCGTGCACGTGGATTCCGAGCTGGATGAGGTCTTCGAGCTGGTGGTGCAGTACAAGCTGGCCGCCGTGCCCGTGCTGGAAGAGGATGGCAGGATGGCGGGCATCGTCTCCGCCGACGACATCATGGAACACTTTCTGCCCTTCGCGCAGCGCTGGAAGCAGTACAAGTCCTTGCGCAAGTTCTAGCGCCAGCCGTGTGAGGGAACAATGACCGCAGCAACCATCATCGCGCCCCTGCGCAAGCTCAACCGCAGGAACGTGTTCATGTTCCTGGCCCTTCTCGGGCCGGGCATCATCACCGCCAACGTGGACAACGACGCTGGCGGCATCACCACCTATTCGCTCGCCGGGGCGCAGTTCGGGCTCTCGCTTTTGTGGATCATGCTGCCGACCACCGTGGCGCTCGTGGTGGTGCAGGAGATGTGCGCGCGCATGGGCGCGGTGACGGGCAAGGGCCTGTCCGACCTGATCCGCGAGAGCTTCGGCGTCAAGGTCACCTTCTACGTCATGATCGCCCTGTTTCTGACCAACCTGGGCAACACTGTAAGCGAGTTCGCGGGCATCGCAGCCAGCATGGAGCTCTTCGGCATCAGCAAGTACCTGTCCGTGCCTCTGGGCGCAGTCGTGGTCTGGCTGCTCATCGTCAAAGGCTCCTACCGCATCGTCGAGAAGGTCTTCCTGGTGGCCTGCCTGGTCTACATCGCCTACCCGGTGGCCGCCTTCATGTCCGGGCCGGATTGGGGCGAGGTCCTCAAGGCCTCGGTGGTGCCGGACTTCAAGGTCACGCCCGATGCCGTGACAATGACGATCGGCATCGTCGGCACCACCATCGCGCCCTGGATGCAGTTCTACCAGCAAGCCAGCGTGGTGGAGAAGGGCATCACAAAAGACAACTACGCCTTCTCGCGGCTGGATGTCATCGTGGGCTGCTTCATGGCCATCATCGTGGCCTTCTTTATCGTGGTGGCTTGCGCGGCCACAATCTTTAAGGCCGGGATCAAGATCGAGACCGCAGCCGACGCGGCCATGGCCCTGACACCGCTCGTGGGCGGCTACGCCACCGGACTGTTCGCCATCGGCCTGTTCAACGCCTCGCTGTTCGCGGCCTGCGTGCTGCCCCTGTCCACGTCCTACTACATCTGCGAGGGCCTGGGCTGGGAGCTCGGCGTGGGCAAGGACTTCCGCGAGGCTCCGCAGTTCTACTGGATGTTCACCGTCATCATCGCCGTGTCGGCGGGCATCATCCTCTTGCCCGGCGCGCCGCTCATCGCCATCATGTACATTTCCCAGGTGGTGAACGGGGCAGTGCTGCCTTTTGTGCTCATTGTCATACTGATGCTCATCAACGACAAGCGGCTCATGGGCGACTACGTCAACAAGGCCACCTTCAATGTCATCGCCTGGGGCACGGTGGTCATCGTCATGGGCCTGACCCTCCTGATGACCCTGGACTTCGTGTTCCCGGGGCTCATCGCCCGGCTCATGGGGCACTAGCCAGCCCTCCAGCTCCCGCCCCCTTTTATTGGGGACTTTGCGGAGTTCATTGACACCTGCCTGCCATTCTCATATAAAATTGAGAAGCTTCGGCCTGTCCGGTCAACGGTTTCCGGGCATGCCGACCGCAGGGGAGGTTTTATGGCGCTTGTGAGCATCGACAGGAATCTTTGCGACCGGGAGGGAGCCTGCATCGACTCCTGTCCGCATATGCTGTTGCTGCGAGGGGCGGACGGCTTTCCTGTGGAACGTGAGGATGCCGCCAACGTGTGCATCCGCTGCGGGCAGTGCGTGTCCGTGTGCGCCAAGCTCGCCCTGACCAATCATCTGCTGGAGGGCCAGGAGTTTCTGGAGAAGTCCTGCCTGGCCCGGGCCGAAGATCCCCTGGTCTATGCCCTGAAGACCCGGCGTTCCGTGCGTGCGTTCAAGCCGCGCAGCGTTGACAAGTCGGTGCTCAAGGGCCTGTTCGACGTGGTGCGCTACGCCCCCACGGCCAACAACTCGCAAAAGCTCTGGTGGATTGTGACCCTGGAGGCGGAGAGCACCAGGAGCCTCGCGGCGCTGGGGCTTGAGTGGATGCGCACGACATATTTTCCGGATGGCCTGGACGAGGCCTGGGAGGGCGACCCGGACCCGGTGCTGCGCAGCGCGCCGCATCTCGTCCTGTGCTGCGCCCCGGAGGACTACCGCTGGGGCGGGACGGACGCCGCAATTTCCCTGGCGCATCTGGAGCTGTTGGCCGCCTCCCGTGGGCTGGGAACGTGCTGGGCGGGTGTGTTCTTGCGGGCCCTGGAG
>JAHIUD010000045.1 GCA_018817515.1 Pseudomonadota bacterium | reverse complement strand
TTGCCCAGGGGGCGGCAGATGTTTCGCGTGACGAACAGGCCAAAGCCAAGGGAGGTCAGCAGCGCCAGAGCCGAGGCCACGAGCAGCAGCTGCCTGTCCTGCCGGGCCTGGGGCAGGGCCTGGGCCACAAAGGCCTCGGCCTCGGTGCGCTCGCGCGCCTGCATGGCGTCCAGCGCAGCCTCCACGCGCTGCTGCGCTTCCCGCGCCTCGCGCATGGACAGGGCCATGGCGCCCATGCGCATGTCCGAGGACAGGAGCTCCAGAACCTTGTCGTGGCGCTTAAACCAGGCCGCCCAGGCGTCTTTCAGCTCCAGCCAGACCGGGTCGCCGTCCTGGACGTCGGCAGGGGGGTCTGCGCTCGGGGTGGCCGGGGCGTCAGCCTTGGGCTTCGCCTTGACCTTGGCGTTTTCCTGAGCCGACGGCAGGGCCTCGTAGGCGGCGAAAGCAGCCTGGGCCAGACCCCGGTATTTCTCCATGTTCTTCTTCTGGCGGGCGATCTCGACAGGGTTCTCCGAGGTCTCCTCAATGAGCAGGGTGCGCTCGGCGCGCTGGATGGCGGTGAGCGCATTGCGCAGGGTGCCCAGGGTCTCCAGGGCGGGCATGTGGTCTTTGGCGGTCTCGGTCAGGGCGGCCTCTGTACGCAGGAGGCCCACATAGCCCCCGGTGGTGATGGCCAGGGTCAGAATCGAGGCTGTGGCGAGCCCAAGGGCGATCTTGCCCCAGACGGGTATGTTGCGCATGTGTTCTGCTCCGGGTGGGAGTTTCCGGCGGGTGGTGCCCCGCCTGGAGACCCGGCATACCCCGGACCGTAGCGGCGCGGGTGCCCTGCCCGTGAAAGATTGGTGACGGCTTGGTGACGGGAAGGGTGGCGCGGAAGGTGACGGGGAGGGAAGGGGATTGCCCCGGCTGGACGAAACAAAGGGCGGCCGCTCTGGATGGAGCAGCCGCCCTCTGGTCTGATTCAGGCGAAGCCACACGCCGGGGAGTGCGCTGGCTGGCCCGGCTGGCCGGTTTTTTGGCCTGGCCTATACGCCCAGATTGGCGCCGAGGGCCAGGGCGGCAGTCAGGCACATGCCGCGTTTCAGGGCCACGGAAAAGGCGTCGTCCTTGCTGCAACAGGTCTCATCGATGGTCACGATGTCGATGGTGCTGCCGGGATGGTGCTTGCGCGCGGACAGCTCCGGCACATAGGTGCCTTCAGCGGTCAGATAAGCATAAGGCCGCAGCTCCCAGCCGTTGTGCAGCTCAACCTTGCCGGTGTACATCCTCTTGCGTTGTGCGTTCATGATAGCCCCCCGTGAATACAACATTTTGTTCGGCGCATAGAAACGATCGATACAGACTATCAAAGGCTGTCTCAAACATACCGCAAAAGATCGTTTGGGTCCAGGGGGGAGGCATACATTTCTGCCTCGTTTTGCCCCCTGAATTTCGCGCGCGCATCAAAATCAGAGGGTTGGGCCGAAAGTATTTTTGGGGGGGCAAGCGAGCTTCTGCCGCTTGGTCCAGGCCTGCTGCGCACAGCGTCAATACGGCATCGAGGACCTCTATGGAGAGCCCCGGGAAGAGCTGTTCCGCAGCTTTTGCGAGCCCGCGAAGCCAGGCCCGCCTGCTGGCAGATACTGAACGGTGAGAGGGAGATACAGGCGAAGGGGAAGGGCGTGGGCTTGATGAGAGGCTGTCGGCTGAATCCCACCGGACCTGACGACCCGGCCCTGACGACCCGACCCTGACTGCCCGGCCCTGATCGCCGGGACAAAGCCGAGGATCAGGGCCGGAGCCGTCCGGCCCGAACAAACGTGATGCGGGCTAGTTGCCCCCGCCCATGAGGGCGTCGAGCACGCTGATGAACGCGCCGGGGCTGGCGTGCACGCCCGCGGAAACCGAGGTCTTGGTGGACGTGGTAGTGCTGCTGGTGGAGCTGCCGCCGGGGAAGTAGCTGGTGCTGCTCTTGGTGTGGCTGGAGCCGGAGGAGCCCACATCCCAGGTCTTGCCCACGCTGGGCCAGGTGGTCTCGCCCAGGGCGCGCATGGTCTCCTGGCGGGTTATGTCCTGCGCGCCCTTGTCCGGTGCGTCACCGCCGGTGACGGCGTCTGCGTTGGGGGCGTTCAGGGGCGTGTTGTCCGCCACCGGGGCCTGTGCGTTCATGCCGCCGACGGCCCATTCGCCGCGTCCCACGCGGTGGCCGGAATAATGCCCCGTGGCGGTGCGGCCGTTCTGCCTCGCTCCCAGGGTGAACCCGCGCGTGACGCCGCCGGTTGCGGTCTCGCGGGCCGGGTCCGGCACCACGGAGAAGCTCGCGCCGGTGTCCGGGTTGCTCCAGGTGGAGGTCTGGCCGCTGCGGGTGCCTTCCAGCGCGTTCTCAAGCATCTGCTGGTCACTCACGACCATGAGTTCCAGGGGCGAGACCCCGCTGGCCAGCGCCTGCCGCACATGCTCCGTCGTGGCCCTGGACGGGAAGCCGCCCGTGGGGGTCAGGCGCAGGCTCACGGTGGAGGGCGAGAGCACGTATGCCTCGCCGGTGTCCTCCTGGCTGTTCATGGACATGACGCCCGCGTTGGCGCCCATCCAGCCGTTCTTGAAGAATTCATTGGACTGCACGCCCTGGTTCAGCGCGTTCAAGAGCACCTTGTTGGCCTGGTACTGGCGCTTGATGAGCACGTCCTGCTGGCGGTAGCCGTCCTGCTTGAGGGTCAGGATGTGATCCTGGTTGCGAGCCAGACTCACCTGGCAGGGGGAGGTGCAGGTGGGCTTGCCGTCCACCAGCACGCTGGCGCCGCCGGGATCGGTGGAAACGGGCACGGTCTGCATGGCGATCTGCGGGGCGCAGGCGGCGAGCAGCAGGCTGAGCAGCGGGGCGGCGAACCTGGTGGTGGCGATTCTGGTGGCAGAACGCTTGGCCTGTCTTGTCGATACTGTCATGGGGAGCTCCTCAAGGCGCAAGGTGCGGCGCCGGTATTGTTGTGCGCCATATGTATCACAATGCCAGCAACGAGGCTACCCCGTGCGGCCAGCTTCGCCCCCTTGCCCGGAGCCAGCCCTGCGGGCTATGCAGGCAGGCAGGAAGGGAGGCGGCATGACCCAGGACGGCAGGGAGACATCGGCGCTGCAGGCGCTGGCGGACAAGATCAAGGCTGTGCTGACCCGCGGGCTCGCGCAGGATCAGGCCACGCTGGACATGGTGCTCGTGGCCCTGGGCGAGACCGAGGCCAGGACCGCGCTAGACCTCCTGGCGGCGGACCCGGAGGCCTCGGAGCATGCGGCGCTCCTGGCGCTCCTGCTCTCGCCCGATACCGCGCTGCGACGCGAGTTGGAGCCCGCGCTCTGCCAGGCGGAGCTGGACGCGGCTGGCGCGGAAGCCCTGGCGGACCTGGTGGCCGAAATGCTGCCCACAGGCCAAGGCCGCGGGCAGGGATCAGTGCCGATCCTGCTCCCGGACGGCTCCCGGGCGGAACTGGCCGCCACGCCGGACGGCCTGCGCGCCTTTGTGCGCCGCCTGCGGCCAGAGGCCACGGCCCCGGCGGAGCTGCGGGGCATCATCGCCAGAAACATTCACGCCCGAGACATTCACGCTCGAAACAATCACGCCCGGCCCTGCACGCCGGAGCTTGGCGCCGATCTGGGGGTTGTTCTGCGCCACTGCCGCCTGGCCTGGACGCCCGGGCAGGTGTTCTTCCTCGGCACCCTGCTGGAGCGCGCCGAACCCAGCGCGGACGATCTGCCAGGGCTTTTGGCCTGGGCAGCGGGCTATCTGGAGGATGTCGGGCCCGAGCAGGAGCTGCGGCGCGGTTTGGCGGCGCGCAGGCACGCGCTGCAGAGCCAGCTGCGCCAGGCGGAGTTCATGGAGGAGGCGCTGGCGCGCGGCAGCTACGAGACGCTCATGTCCCAGGGCCTGCGCTTCGCCCACGTGCATGGGCCGGACGTGCGCACCCAGCTGGCGTTTTTGGAACGCGCGGCCAAGCTGGCGCTGGGCCTCGCGGGCGAGGCCCTGGACGGGGTCAGCGTACGCGACCTGGGTCAGGCCGAGGACGCCGAGGAGCTGCTGCGGCTGTTGCCGGGTTTTGAGGACTAGGCCGTGGTCGTGGCGAGCTCAGGGTCGCGCCAGAGCAGCCAGGACAGCTTGCCCAGGTGGACCGCCCCCACAAGGCACAGGAGCGTTGCAAAGACGATGAGCGCCGGGTCGAAGTCCGCAGTGTTGATGTCCGGCATGCGGATCAGGTACACCGAGACCTCCGCGAACAGCCCCAACAGGAGCAGCGACAGCCCGTAGCCGTGGCAGTGGTGGTCCACGCGGGCCTGCTGCGGCGTAAGCGCGTCCGGATACACCCCCAGGAACTTGAGCAGTGTTTCGCGCTCCTCAAGGGCAACGCCGTAGGCCACCAGGATGGTGCCCAGGCCCTCCAGGATCTCCTCCATGGCGTGCTGGTGCACGTCTATGGCGCGGATGTCCTCCAGGATGTCCCAGGCGCCCTGGAGCATGAGCAGAGCAAACAGGACGCTCATGGCGATGAGCCCGGTGCGGCTGGTCAGCGCAAGGATCAGCTTCTTGGTCATGGGGGAGTCCTTTGCGGAATGATTTGCCCGCATTATGCCACAGGCGGTTGGCGGGGGCAATACTGCTCAGATCTCCTTCGGGTCGCGCCAGAGCAGCCAGCTGAGCCGCACCAGCAGCCCCGCGGACACGAGGCAGAAGAGCGCGCCCAGCACGATGAGCGCCGGGTCGAAGTTCACGATATCCAAGTCCGGCATGCGTATCAGGTACACAGCCACGCTCACGAACATGCCCGCCAGGATCACGGCCAGGCCGTAGCCGCTGCAATGCGCGTCCACGCGGGCCTGATGCGCGCTGAGCCCGTGCGGGTAGAGCTTGAGGAAGGTCAAAAGCGCCGCGCGCTCCTGCAGCACCAGGCCGTAGGCCACCAGGATGGTGCTCAGGCCTTGCAGGATGTTCTCCATGGCGGGCTGGTGCAGGACGATGGCGCTCAACTTGCGCAGGATGTCCCAGGAGCCCTGGAGCATGAGCAATGTGATCACGATGTTCATGACCATGATCGCCGAACGGCTGGTCAGTCTGTAGAGCTGTTGCCTGGGCATGGCGCCATCCTTTGGGGAAGGAGAGTCTGGCGGACAGTGCCACAACCTCCCGGCGCAGGCAACGCGGAATAAAACTGGCGGCGCAGCCCCGGAGGAGACCGCGCCGCCTGAACAGGGGGCTGGTGCCTGAGATTATGGCGTTTTGGCCCTATTCGGCCTTCTTCTCGGCCTTCATTTCCTTCTTCTCAGCCTTCTTGGCCTTCTTCTCGGCCTTCATTTCCTTCTTCTCAGCCTTCTTCTCAGCCTTCTCGGCTTTCATCTCGGTCGCGGCCGGGGCGGCGGCGTCGGCAGCGGGGGCGGCGGCAAAGGCGGGAATGGCCAGGGACAGCATCAGGGCGGCGAGGATAAGCTTCTTCATGAGGAGACTCCTTGTGTGCGGCTTCAGGGTTTGGAACACGGAGCACTGCTTCAATCATCATCCCCAGCAGCGAATTGGTCCGCAGCCGGAGGGACTCGCGGAACTATTCCTTGGGTGCGGTCTGCTTGTCGTGCTTCTCACGCTTGATGTCGCGGCTCAGGCGGTCGGCCTTCTTGTTCAGGCGCTTGCGCTCCTGCGGAGTGACCTCGCCGTCGGCCTTGGCGCGCTCCTCGGCCATTTTCAGCTTGGCTTCGCGCTTCTCCAGGCGGGCTGCTTCCTTCTCGTTCAGGGCGCCGGAGGCCTTGCCCTGTTCGATGCGCTTCTCCATGTTGGCCTCGCGCTTGTCCAGGCCCGGGGTGTTGGGGCTTTGGGCAAAGGCGGGAACGGCCAGGGAGAGCATGAGGGCGGCAGCGGCAAATTTCTTCAGCATGATCAAGCTCCTTGCAATGATTGTTTTCGTTGAGGGACTGCGTTGAGCCTATTGCTTTCTGTTCCTTTCGCCTTGCGGCGTCGGATGCACTAAAGCATAGCCCGTGCCAACAGGTAACATGCTGTAATAATTATTGATAATTTTCAGCGCGCCGCGGGGATTGCCTGCGGAGTGCAAAGATTGCGCAGGACGCGCAAGAATATCGCTATGTGTCGGTCTGTTCTGCGCGTTTTTGGCGCGCGTTCAGGCCATCGGGATCCAGGCCGCGCCCAGCATCGTACACGCCCACCACCTCGTTAAGGAGCACGACGCCGCGCGCCCGGCGGTGGTAGCGCCGGATGTTCAGGAAATCCGACTCGTAGCCGCCCTCGTCGGCCCAGCCCCGGCCGCGCACCACAGCCAGTTCGCGCGCGAGGCACAGACACAGCGGATCGATGTTGCCCTGCCTGACGGCGTCGGCCACGGCTGCATCCACATCAAGGTCCTCCGGGGCCGGGCGCGGCAAAAACGGCACCGCAAAGGCGCGGCTCGTGTCCACCCGCCCGATGAGCATCTCCGGGGCCTCGTTCGCCTCCAGGTGCGGCAGATAGCTCGTCAGCGCATTCCCGGTAAGGGCGTTGTCGTCGTCAAGAAGCAGCAGGTAGCGCCCGCGCGCGGCCCGCATGAGCGCATCGCGGATGTGGTTGCCGAAGCCGCAGGTCGCGCCCTCGGGCCGGGGCAGGACGAAGAAACGCAGGTTCGCCAAGGCGCTGGCCGGGCGTGCCCCGTCCACGACGTCAAAGCCCACCAGCATCTCCACTTGCGCCGGGTCGAGGCCCTGAGTGGCTCGCGCATGCTCCGCGGCGGCCTCCACGCTGCCGATGGCCTGGGCGAGCGCGCGCGGGCGCGTGCCGGTGCTCGGCGTGATGATGGTGAACAGGATGTCCGGGCTAGCTGGGGGCAATCTTCACCTCCTGCGGCTGGGGCGCGGTGCGGATGAACTGGGTGGCCAAAAGCGAGCACAGGGCCAGGCCCGCGCCGCACAAAAACACCAGTTTGGAGCTCCACAGCCACAGCGCCCCGCCAAGGACCGGCACCACCACGGCGGCGATGTGGTTGATGGTGAAGCCCGCGGCCATGGTCGGCGAGATGTCCGCCGGGTCGCCGATCTTCTGGAAATAGGTGGTGATGCACATGGCGAAGTTGATCACCAGCTGATCCAGCACATACAGGCTGCACACCAGAAGCTTGGAGTCCGAGAAGGCGTAGGCCACGCACACCAGTGTGACGATGACGTACTCGAAGGTCAAGAGGGCGCGCTCGCCAAAGCGGTTGATGGCCCGCCCGATGAGCGGGTTGGCCACCACGTTGATGGCGTTGTTCAGGATGAACAGGCCCGTGATCTCGGTCAGGCTCATGCTGAACTTCTGCACCAAAAGAAAGATGGCGAAGGCCAGGAACACCTGCCGCCGGGACCCGGCCAGAAAGGTCAGGATGTAGTAGAGCGTGTATTTCCGGCGCAGCACCATCTTCTTGCGCTGCACCGGCGCCCCTGCGTGCGAGGGGTCGCGGGTCAGCGCCCAGAGCCCGGCCAGGACCACCACGCAGCCAAGCATGCCGTAGATGCCCACGAAGTCGAAGCCGCGCGCGGCCAGCAGCACGGTCAGGCCCACGGCGATGTTGGTCAGGCCCGTGACGCTCCTGAGCCGCCCGAACACCAACGGGGCCTGGGAGCGGTCGAAGTACTGCAGGGTCAGCGACATGTTGAGCGTCTCGAAATAGTGGAAGCCGAAGCTCATGACGAGCGTGGTCAGGGTCAGGCCCCAGAAGCTGGGGAACAGCCCGGTAAGGCCCACGCCCACGCCCAGCGCGGTGATGGCCAGAGCCGCCACGCGGTGCTCCGGCAGCACCAGCAGCACGTAGACCACCAGGAGCGACAGGAAGCCGGGTATCTCGCGCACGGACTGCACCAAGCCGACCTCGAACCCGCCGAAGCCAGCGCGTTCCACGGCGAAATTGTTGAACAGCGTGATCCAGCCCTGCATGCCGATCTGCGAGGCCGCAGTCAGCACGATGAGAAAAATGAGCATGCGCCGGGCCTGGGCGGAGACGAAAGGGGGCGTGGGCGGGGCTGGCTTGGGCACGGGGGGTCCTTTTGGTTCAGGCGTCTGGCCGGGACCTGTCGCGCCTCAATATGGGGCACGGCGTACATGGAATACAGCAATTAATTATTGACAAACGATGATTGCCTGGGTATCTCCCTTCCACCACGTCACAACACGGAGGGCACATGACCAAGATACAACGTCTCAGCCGCAGACTCCGCTTCGTCTTCCTGGTCGGCGTCTGTTCCGTGCCGCTGCTGCACGGAGTGGGCTGGATCTTCTACGAGCGGGTGCTGGCCACGCCGCCGTTCAATTTCAGCCCGTTGCTTGGCCTGAGCTGGGGCCAACCGCCGTTCATGGCCGGTCAGGTCACCTGGACCATGAAGGCGCTTGGGTTCGCGACCTCCATGCTGCCCGGCGCGGCCACCATGTACTGCTTCGCCTGCCTGGCTCGCCTCTTTCAATGCTTCGGCAAGGGCGAGATGTTCACGCAAGGCTCCGTGGGCCTCATCCGGCGCATCGGCTTGGCCGTGCTGGCGACGCAGGTCCTGCGCATCCTGCAAGGCCCCTTGGTGAGCCTCATCCTGACCATGGACAATCCGCCCGGCCAGCACATCATTACGCTCGGCATGGACAGCGCCAGCGTATCCGAAAGCGTTACCGGGGTCATCATCATCCTGGCCTCCTGGATCATGGACGAGGCGCGGAGACTGCGTGAGGAACAGGAGCTGGTCATATGACCGGTCTCAGGCGGGGACGCTCATGCCCATCATCGTAAACCTGGACGTGATGCTCGCACGGCGCAAGATGGCCTCCAAGGATCTGGCCACCGCAGTGGGCATCACGGCCCAGAACCTGTCCATTCTCAAAACGGGCAAGGCCAAGGCCATCCGCTTCTCCACGCTGGCCGCCATCTGTCGGCAGCTGGACTGCCAGCCCGGCGATGTGCTGGAGTTCCTGCCCGGCCCCGATGAACCACTGGACGAGGCTGAAGGCGAAGCGCAACAGCCCTAGGCGTACCGCGCCGCACAAGCCACTCCTTGCCAGGGGATGAGGGCGCGGCTATGCTCGTGCTCCAAACCCGCACCCAAGGAAGACGCAATGGAAAAGGACAAGCTCACGGCACTGGGCGAGATCAAGCTCTTTGAGGGCCTGCCGCAGCCGCAACTGAAGAGTCTGGCGGACATCGCCCAGCTGAGGGGCTGCAAGGCCGGGGAGACGCTGTTCGAGGCCGGGCAGCAGGGCACGCATTTTTTCGCCGTGGTGTCGGGCAAGGTGCGCGTGTACCGCGCCTCGCTCTCAGGCAAGGAGCAGATCCTTTCGGTATTTCAGGCCGGGGAGAGCTTCGCCGAGGTGCCGGTATTCGAGGGCAAGACCTATCCGGCCAGCGCCCAGGCCCTGGAGGACAGCGTGCTGCTGTCCATCCCGCGCAAGGGCTTTGTGGAGCTGCTGCGCCGCGAGCCGGAGCTGGCGCTGGGCGTCATGGCCCTGCTCTCCTCCCGCTTGCGCGCCTTTGTGGGGCAGATCGCCCAGCTGAGCCTGAAGGAGGTGCCGGAGCGCCTGGCGGGCTACCTGCTGCTCCTGCGCGCATCGCAGGGCCGCGACGAACTCACCCTGGACCTGCCCAAGGGCCAGATCGCGTCATACCTCGGCACCATACCCGAGACCCTGTCCCGGGCCATCAAGAAGCTCACCGAGCTTGGCCTCATTGAGGTCGCGGGCAACCGCGTCAGCGTGCTGGACCCGGAGGGCCTGGCCGCGCTGGCCGAGGCCGACCGCTAGCCCCCTTCGGGGGATTCAAGGGGTGAGGCGCCAGGGCGTCAGGCGCGGCCAGGCCTGTCCGCCCTACTCCCAGGAAATGCAGGTGGCCGGGCAGGCGTCGATGGCCGCCTGGATCTCGTCGTCCGAGGCTCCGGTGGGGTTGACGACCTTGGCCTTGCCGGAATCGGCGTCAAACTGGAACACGCCCGGGCAGAGCTCGCAGCACGTCTCGCAGCCGATGCATTCGTCTTCATTGATGGTCACAGTGCCAGCCATACTTTCCTCCATTTGCCACGACCCTACACCAGGGTCAGCCCCGTTGCCAAGCCCCGTCGCCATGGGCAAGCGCAGGCGCTAGCGGACGAGAATGCCCGCCCGCAGGCCCGGGTGCGCGCAGAAGAGCACTGCCCGCACGCCCGGATGCCCGGCGGCAAGCGGCAGGCCGTCGGGGCGCTCCAGGCGGAAGTCCTGCGGCCCCAGCACCGGGCGGTCCAGCCCCGGCAGAATGAGCGTCAAGCCCTCGGGCCGCGCCGGGTCGAAGGTGCCCTTGAGCTCCACGTCCCAGGCCGGGCCGCTGTGGATCTTCTCCGAGGCGCCCAGCACGCGCAGCAGCGGCATGCTGCGCGGGGTCTTCTGGTCCAGGCCGGGGATGCTGCGGCGCGGGTCGGCCCCGAAGAGCCCGCTGGTGAGCGGGCGCGTGGCGGCGTGGCGCAGCTCGGCCAGGGCCGCGCGCGGCTGAAAATCACCACGGGCCAGGGAATCCAGCGCAAAGCGCCAGGCATCGCCCACCACGGCCAGATAGGCCGAACTGCGGGTGCGGCCCTCGATCTTCAGGCAATCCACGCCGATCCTGGCCAGCCAGCGCGCCTGCCAGATGAGGCAGAGGTCTTGCGGGGCCAGGTACTGGGTCCAGCTCTCGCCGCCGGGAGCTTGCGGCGAATCGGTCCAGCTCTCCAGCACCTCCCAGGCGTCGGAGCCCTCGCGCTTGCGCTCCTCGATGACCGAGCGCAGGCGGTATTCGTAGCGGCAAGGGTGGGCGCAGGCGCCCATGCAGGCAGTGCGCCCCGGCTCGTTCACCGCGCGGCCGGTCATATGCACCGAGAGCTGGCAGCGGCCGGAAAAGGCCATGCACTGCGCGCCGTGGGCAAAGACCTCCAGCTCGAAACCGGGCAGCCGTGCATCGCGGGCGGCGCAGAGGTCCCGGACCTCGCGGGCGGCGCATTCCCGGGCCAGGTTGGCGCGGGTGGCCCCGAAATCGCGCCAGAAGGCCAGGGCCTCGGCGTTGCGTGTGTTGGCCTGGGTGCTCACGTGGATGGGTAAACCCGGCGCATGGCGCTGGGCCAGGCGGGCCACGCCCGGATCAGCGATGATGAGCCCGTCGGCGCATGCCTCCACGGCCTGGTCAAAGCCCTGGCGCACCAGGGCCAGGTCCTGCTGGCGCGGGGTGGCGTTGACGCAGACGTAGACCTTGGCCTGGGCCGCATGGGCCGCAGCCACGGCCTGGCCGAGAACCTCGCCGGCGAAGCCGGCGGCGCGGGCGCGCAGGTTCGGGCCGTCGGCCCCCAGGTAGACGGCGTCGGCCCCATAGAGCAGGGCCGTGGCCAGGGATTCCATGTCGCCCGCAGGCAGAAGCAGTTCAGGGATGCGCATGGCCGGGTGGTAGCGCCCCCGGCCGTCCGGGTCAATGGCCTGACCCCGGCAGGAGGCTCGGCGATTCTGCGGAGAAATGGAGCTGCGGGCGGCAGGTCTAGACATTTTTTGGAATCTGGGCAAGGATGCCCCTGCCCAGAGCAATGACGCCCCGCGCGCCAGGCGTCGTCAAACGCAAGCACGCAGCCGGGCCGGAGGAGCATGCCGAAATCAAGGAAGCGCAGCGCATCGCGCCATGATCGTGTGTCCGCATGGACGCTGGCGCTTCTCTGCCTGGCGCTGACGCTCTCGGCCCTGGCCCCGTGCGCCCTGACCCAGGCCCTGGGCAAGACCACGCGCCATGCCAAGACCGCCAAAGCCGTCAGGGCGACCAAGGTTGACGCCACACCCGCCGACGCCCCTGTGCGCAGCTTCCTGACCCTGCTGACCCGCAAGAGCATCTCCCAGGCTGACTTGAGCAAGCTGGAGGACCAGCTGGAGCAGGCCCGCAAGATCCAGCCCGAGGGCCTGCAGGGAGCCAAGGCTTCGTTCTTCCTGGCCCGCGTGCATGAGGAGATGGCCCGCAAAAGCGGCCTCAAGGCTGACTGGTTCAAGGCAGCTGAAAGCTTTGGCGAATACCTGAAGCAGTTCCCGAAGCACATCCTCGCGCCCGACGCCCTCATCCGGCGCGGCAGCATCCGCTTGACGCAACTGGCCAACCCCGAAGGCGCACAGGCCGACTTTCAGTCCGTGCTGCGCGAACACCCGCGCTCCTCACGCGTGGGCACCGCCAAAAGGTTCCTGCGCCAGGCCGCCAAGGCCCAGGCAGGCCAGACCAAGCCCGGCAAGGCCAAGCCCGCCGTCGAGCCCGATCGCCCGCGCGGAGCCGGAGACAACGCCCTGCTCCTGGACATCCGGCCCAAAAACAGCGGCACCATCTCCCGCATCGTCCTGGACCTGGACCAAGCGGTACGCTTCAAATACCAGCTTTTGGAGTCCTCCTCCGGCAAGGAGGAGCACAACCGCGTTTACGTGGACCTGCTGGGCACGCGCCTGGGCGCAACCATCGCCGAGGACACGCACGTGGGCGGCGGCGGGCTTCTGCGGACCATCCGCGCGGCCCAGCGCGACGACGGCACCGTACGCGTGGTCTTCGATTTCGCGGACCTGAAGGACTACAAGGTCCAGACCCTGGACAACCCGTTCCGCATCGTGCTCGACGCCTTTGCCGGGCCCAACTTCAAGCCCCACGCCAAAGAGCAGGGCAAGGACCCGGCCAAGGAATCCGCCAAGGATACTGCCAAGAACACCACGAAGGAGCCGGACCAGCCCGCCTTTGCCCCGCCCTCGGCCAGCCGCAAACGCATGGCCGCCAACCTGGTGGAACAGCTCGGGCTCTCGGTGCGCACCATCATGATCGACGCAGGCCACGGCGGCAAGGATCCCGGCGCGCAAGGGCACGGCCTGAGCGAAAAAGACGTGAACCTGCGCATGGCGCTGGCACTGGGCAAGGTCCTCAAGAGCCGGGGCTTCAAGGTCATCTACACGCGCACCACCGACGTCTTCCTGGCCCTGGAGGAACGCACGGCCATGGCCAACGCCCAAAAGGCCGACCTGTTCCTCTCCGTACACTGCAACGCCCACACCGATCCCAGCATGAGCGGCCTGGAGACCTACAGCCTGAATCTGGCGCGCACGCCCGACGCCGTGCGCGTGGCCGCGCGGGAAAACTCCGTCACCGACAAGAACATCAGCGACCTGCAGATGATCCTCACCGACCTCATGCTCACCAGCAAGATCAAGGAGAGCGTGGATTTGGCGCACGGAGTGCACAAAAGGGGCCTGGCCAATGTGCGCAAGGTCTGGACCGTGGCCGACCACGGCAACCGCGAGGCGCCCTTCTACGTGCTCATGGGCGCGAAAATGCCCTCGGCACTGCTCGAAATCGGCTACATCACCAACAAGACCGAAGCCGCACGCCTGAACAACGACGCCTATCTGCGCACCCTTTCCCGCGGCATCGCCGATGGCGTGAAAGCCTACAAGGACCAGATCGAGCGCTACGCCAGCAAGCAGTAGCAGTAAGGGCGCTGTCGCTGAGGCCCGCTTTGGCCAACGGCCTCATCAGCACCCCCATTCTACGTTGAAAGGGCTGTTTCAGATGGAACCTGAAACAGCCCTTTCGGCTTTCCTTGGGGCAGCCACGGGAGAGTGTCTTTTCTCGTCGCCCCTTCACCGGCCCTTTTAAGTCTGTGCGTGGCTCTCCAGGGGAGAGTCATCCCCCCCGCAGCCCCTGTCTTTCAGCTTTATGCGGCTTCCTGCTGGACTTCCTTGGCCAGGGCCAGCTCCGCAGGGGAGAAGACCTTGGCGATGTCCAGGATGATGACGAAGGCCTCGTCCTGCTTGCCGATGCCCTTGATGTAGTCGGTGTTGATGGACGTGCCCATG
>JAHIUD010000044.1 GCA_018817515.1 Pseudomonadota bacterium | reverse complement strand
CCATCCAAGGCGCTGGCGTCCAGGATCAACTTGTGCGTCATGACGGTGGCATTGAAGGCCAGCGAATCCGTGGTGGCGTCCATCATGGACGAGCCCAGAGTCAGGCTCACATTGCCGGTGGCGGTGTCGCTGTCCACCACCACATTTTCCACCCGGGTGATCCCGTTCAGGTCCGTGGCAGCCGTGCTGTCGGTGACGTTCAAATGCAGGGTATCCGTGCCAGCCCCGCCGTCAATGGTGTCGGCGGAGGTCAGATTTCCGGCCATGACGAGGGTGTCGTTGTCCGCGCCTGCGTCGATGTTGTCATTCTCAGCGCCTGCGGTGATGGAGTCATCGCCTGCGCCGCCTGCCAGGATGTCGTTGCCCGCGCCGCCGTCCAGGGTGTCGTTGCCGCCAAGGCCGGTGAGCACGTCCGCGCCATCCCCGCCCACCAGCGAGTCCGCACCCGCGCTGCCGGTGAGGGTGTCGGCCCCGGCCCCGCCGGTGACGGTGAACGCGCCGCCAGCCGTGTCGCCCGAGCCGTTGAAGGTCAGGGTATGCCCTGCGGTGAGCGCGCTGCCGTTGATGGAGATGCGCCCGCCGATGTCAGCCCAATTGCCTGCGTTCCAGGCCGCCGTGAAGGTCAGGGCGCTTGTGGCGTCGCCCAGGGTGACGTTCTCCACCCCGTGTACGGTGTCCAGGTCGGCCGTGTTGTGGGCGTTGTCCGTGAAGGTCAGGGTGTCGTTGCCGGTGCCGCCCTGGATGGTGTCCAGGCCGTCGGCACTGTTCAGGGTGGTGCCCATGTTGATGGTGTCGTTGCCCGCGCCGCCGTCGATGTTGGCCAGGCTGGCCACGGTCTCCACGACGGTGTCGTTGCCGTCGCCGCCGGTAAGGATGTCCGCGCCGCCCGCACCCACCATGGTGTCGTTGCCCTCGCCGCCGGAGAGGGTGTCCGCGCCGAGCCCGCCCGACAGGCTGTCGTTGCCCGCGCCGCCGAGGATGATGAACGAGCCGCCCGCAGTATCGCCGGAGCCGTCGAAGGTCAGGGTGTGGGTATCTGTGAGGGCCCTGGCGTCGATGGTAATCGAGCCGCCGATGGCCGCCCAGTCGGCTGCGCTGTAAGTGCTCGGGAAAATTAGGGTGGTGGCGGCATCGCCCAAGGTCACGGTCTCCACATTGCGGACATGGTCCAGAGCGTGGGTGTCGCCGTTGGTGGTGAAGGTCAGGGTGTCGTTGCCCAGGCCCCCGTCGATGGTATCCGCCGAGGTGAGGGTCGTGCCCATGACGATGGTGTCATCCCCGGCCCCGCCATTGATGCTGGCGGTGTTGGCCACGGTCTGGTCAAGACGGTCGGCACCGTCGCCGCCGAGCAGGGTGTTGTCGCCCGTGCCTCCGACGAGGGTGTCGTTTCCGCCCATGCCGGAGAGCAGATCCGCGCCTGCGCCGCCGTCGATGCTGTCATTCCCGGCTCCGCCGGTGATGGTGTCGCTGTCGGCCCCGCCGGTGATGTAGAACGACCCGCTGGCGCTTCCGGCGGAGCCGTCGAAGGTCAGGGTGTTTCCGGCCGTAAGCGCTGTGGCGTCGATGGTGAGCTTGCCGCTGATGTCGGCCCAGTCGGTGGCCGTGTAGGTGGACGGAAAGATTATGGACGTGGTGGCTTCGCCAAGGGTTATGGTCTCCACCTGCTTGACGCCGTCGAGGTCGTTTGTGCCCACCCCATTGTCCGTGAAGTAGAGGGTGTCCGCCCCGGCCCCGCCCTTGATGATGTCCACGCCGCCGACTTCGTTGAGCGTCTCGTCCATCACGATGCTGTCGGTGCCCAGGCCGCCGTCTATGTACACCACACCGCTGGCGGACTCTTTGATGTAGTCGTCGCCCCCCTGGCCATCGATGTAATCGTTGCCGCCCTTGCCGTAGAGCAGGTCGTTGCCAAGGCCGCCACGGATGAAGTTTGAGCCCTCCGTGCCGTAGATGATGTCGCCGTGGTCGCTGCACAAGACATTGACGATGACCGAGCTCACCGTCCAGACCAGCAGCGGGTCATGGTCGACGCTGTGGTTGACGCTGGTCTCGTAGAACCCGGGCTCCGCGCCGAGATCCGCGTACATGGATTCCTGATACCCCGTGAGGTCCAGGGTCGTGTTGATCAAGACCTGAACCTCATGGATTGTGTCGTGGGTGATTCTGAATATGTCGAGGGAAAGGGTAGAGAGAATGACCTGGACCGAAGTGCCGTCGAAAATCAGGCTCGACAGGTTCAAGGAGTGCTGAGTCAGGAAACTGCTGGCTCCCAAGGAAAGCGTGAGAAAGACAGGCTTGCCGCCGACATCAAGCGAAGCCCGGGCGACGTCCGCCAATATCTGCGCCTGGTGGGCGGCAAAGGCCTCGGCCTCAGCCTTGGACGCCGCCGTCGCCGCGAGTTTGGCCTCAAGGGCGGCCTTGACCGCAGCCTCCGCAGCGGCCTTGACCCGCGGCTCAAGGTTGGCCAGGGCGGCTGTGTCGTTATTGGCGACGGCCGCCGCAGCG
Organism: Pseudomonadota bacterium; assembly: GCA_018817515.1. GTDB lineage: Bacteria > Desulfobacterota > Desulfovibrionia > Desulfovibrionales > Desulfovibrionaceae > Humidesulfovibrio. Next base: position 78,860 of record JAHIUD010000044.1, on the reverse strand, counting down.
GCCTTGGCCAGGTTTTGGGCGGCGACATTGGCCTGAGCTGCGGCCTCGGCTTTGGCCTGGGCTTCGGCAACGGCTCTGGCGGCATTTGCGTTTGCGGACTGTGCGCCGCGTCCGCTGGGATCGCCGGAGTTGGTCTGGCCGGAGGTCTGCGTGGGAGTGAGGGTGTCTGTCGGAACAATCGTCTGCAGGCCGGTTTGCGTGAGCCCCTGGAAATACTTGAACTCCTGAGGGGTCATGACCAGGATCGGGCCTGCGCCCAGCCTGCCCACGTCAACCTTTACGCCGGATTGGGAGAGCACCTGGAACGCGCCGCCGGCCAGGGGCTGCACTATGACCGGCTTGCCGTCAAAGACCATGACCAGGTGGCTTTCCCGCTCATCGCCCTGCCCGAGCGGCGGAACGGTGTGCGCGGTCTCGGTGCCGCGGATGCCGATGGTGGCCAGCGGGCTCTGAACCTTGAAGCTCTCCGGGTTATGCTTGACGATCTCGCCGGTGACGGTACGGAACGTACCCTGTGCAAGCTTGAACAGGGCCTGGCCCGTTCCCTTGGAGGCGTCGAAGACGTACTGATCCAGGCTAACTTTTGAGCCCTCGCCCACGTTCAGGACGGTACGGTCGATGAATTGGATGGAGCCGCCCGAGGCCTTGGCCGTGGCGATGACATCCCCCTTGTACACAGGGCTGCCGGATGAGAGCGTTCTTGCTCCCTCAGTCCCAAGCGCCGTCATCTGGCCCTGGACTGTTGTTGCCGAGCCTATAGCCTGTGCCAAGTTATCAGCCTCCTCAAAACAAGAAGGAAACCAAAGGACGCGTGCACGGCAGGAGAGTGGGGGGAGGCTTTCAAAATATACGAACGGTGCACTTACGTAAGTCGAGTGTTATACATTCCGAAATAAACAGTCAAGGCATGTTACGTATTTATTTTACCCAAACTTATCGATAAGATCAGCAGACATATAAACGGATCAAATACTACTTGCTCACTTAAGCGAGTCAGCCTATAGTGTTGCCGTTGAAATTGCAGAGACATAGCACATAATACACTGAAATAAAACGCATAGACTTACCGGTCAACAAAATTCAACTCCGTCATACTCGCTGCTCAGACAAAAAATTATAACACAAAAATTTCATGCGACCCATAGACCGTTTTCACAGATTGAAGAACTACCGATCAAGAAATTCTTGATTTATGGGATAGGAATCACCATTATTCTCCCCGCATTAGGGGCCTCCAGTCCTCAGTTCACACGCCTGCCACTCCATTCGAACAGAAACTCTGGCCGCCAAGGCTTCGTCAACGGGCAAAACCGACGTGCAGGCGTATTTTGCCTGAGATCTGCGAGAGGCGAACAACAAACGTGTCCAGCTCGTGACGCTATCACGCCTGAATAGTGCAACTTATGCGCTGCAAATATTGTTATACAAACCTCGGGCGGCACCCATGAAGCGGTCGTAAAGGGGTCCTGTCTTGTGGCTGGCAGCGCCTCCCACAAATGCAAAGGAGTCGGCCCAGAGGCCCCTTTCCAATCGCCCTGCCCTGCCGTAAAGCATGGGCATGGACCCTGACCGCTACATCGCGCACATCGACATGGACGCGTTTTTTGCGTCCGTGGAGCAGCTGGACCACCCGGAGTGGCGCGGCAAACCCTTGGCCGTGGGCGATGGACCGCGCTCAGTGGTCTCCGCCGCCAGCTACGAGATCCGCAAATTCGGCGTGCGCTCGGGCATCCCCGTGGCCCAGGCCAAGAAGCTCTGCCCGCATGGCCTGTTCGTACCGGTGCGCATGTGGCGCTACAAGGAGATGTCCCGACGCGTCATGGCCGTGCTTCAGCGCTTCTCGCCGTTGGTGGAGCAGGCCTCTGTGGACGAGGCATACCTCGACGCCACCGGCCTTGAGCGCCTGTTCGGGCCGCCGGAGGCGCTGGCAAACACCATCCGCGCAGAGGTGTTCCAGGAGACGGAGCTGACCTGCTCGGTTGGCATCGCTCCTGTGCGATTCCTGGCAAAGATCGCCTCGGACTACAACAAGCCCAACGGCCAGACCATCCTGCACAAGCACGAGGTGCGGGCGTTCCTGGACCAGCTGCCGGTGCAGAAGATCCCTGGCGTGGGCGGCCGGGCCCTGGAGACCTTGACGGGCCTGGGCGTGCGGCGGGCGGGCGATGTCCTGCGGCACCCGCAGGACTATTGGCGAAAGAAGCTCGGCGAGCGCGGCCTGTGGCTGTATGAGCTGGCCCAGGGCCGCGACGACAGGCCGGTGACCCCCTTCACCCCGCCGAAGTCCTCCAGCGCCGAGAACACCTTTGAGCGCGACACCCGCGACCCGGCAGTGCTGCGGCGCTGGCTGCTGCTGCAAAGCGAGCGCGTGGGCGCAGACCTGCGCGCCCAGGGCGTGCGCGGCCGCACCGTGACCCTCAAGGCCACCTTCGCGGATTTCCGCAAGCTTACGCGCTCGCGCACCCTGGACGAACCGGTGAACGACACCCAGAGCATCTTCGAAACGGCCCTGGTCCTGCTGGGGGAGCTGAATCCCCGCCAGGACCTGCGGCTCATCGGCGTGGGCGTGTCACAGTTCGGAGAAAGACCCAGGCAGCTCTCCCTGCTCACGCCGGAGAAGTCCGCCAGGCCCAAGGGCGCACTGGATCAGGCGCTCGACGCCGTACGCGGGCGTTTCGGCAAGGCGGCCATCGTGCGCGGCGATCTTCTGGATTTCGACAAGTAGGCGGCAAGAATCTGCCGCAGAGGCGAAGCAGGCCCTTTCCCGGCCTGAAATCACAACTTCAATTTGTACTGGGCGAGTTTGTGCCGCAGGGTGCGCGGGCTGATGCCGAGCAGCTCCGCCGTGCGCTGCTTGCTGCCGTTTGCAGCCTTGTATGCGCGCTGGATGGCCCTGATCTCGGCCTCGCGCACCACTGTGTCCAGGTTCAGGCCCTCCACGCTGTCATCGCCCTGGGGGCACACTGTGTCCATGCCGATGCCGAGCCGCATCTCCAGCGGCAGGTCTTCGGGCTTCACCAAGCCCTCGCCCTTGTGCAGCAGCACGGCGCGCTCGACAAGGTTCTTGAGCTCGCGCACGTTGCCCGGCCAGGAGTGGCGCAAAAGCAGGGTCATGGTCTCCGGGGCCAGGGACAGGTTGGGGCGGTGGTACTGCCCGCCAAAGAGCCAGAGGAAATATTCCGCCAGGGGCGCGATGTCTTCCGGACGCTCGCGCAGTGAGGGCAGGGAAATGGGGATGACGTTCAGGCGGTAGAACAGGTCGGCCCGGAAGCGCCCGCCGCGCACCATCTCCGGCAGCAGGCGGTTGGTGGCGGCCACGATGCGCGCACGGAAGCCCTGGTCCTTCTCTCCGCCCAGGCGCTTGAAGGTGCGCTCTTCCAAAACGCGCAGGAAATCCACCTGGTTGGACAGCGGAATGTCGCCCACCTCGTCCAGGAACAGGGTGCCGTCCTGGGCCAGCTCGAAGCTGCCCTTTTGCAGCCGCAGCGCCCCGGTGAAGGCTCCGGGTTCGTGGCCAAAGAACTTGTCGGCAAAGAGTTCGCCCGTGAGCACACCGCAGTTCACGGGCACGAAGGGCCGCCCGCTGCGATTGGAGAGGGTGTGCAGGAGCCGGGCGAAGAGCTCCTTGCCCGTGCCGGATTCGCCCGTGAGCAGCACAGGGGCATCGGATCCGGCCACCTGGATGGCGACATGGTAGAGCGCGCGCATGGCCTCCGAGCGGAAAAGGAGCCCGGCCTCATGCATGGCCGAGCGTGCCTCGGGATCGCTGTCCACGCCTTGCGGCAAGAACTTGCCGCCATATGCAGTCGGGTCAACACCCATGTGGTCTCCCAGGTCAGGCGGTGGGATGTGCCGCCTCTATTCGGACTGAATTCGGACGAATTCGGCCAACGCGCACCCCTTGAACACTTAGTAGATGGCAATATTTTGCCCGTCAAGACCTGCCGTGCGGAAACATGCCGCAAGAGGAAATTCTTTGCCGCTTTTGCGGCAAACTATTGCCGCATAGCCCCCGCACTAAAACATACAAATCCTTTGATTTTAGTTGGTTACCATTCGGCACGGATATTGGATAACTGGAGTGTCCGTGCGCCGGGCCGGTTCCGGAGCGTGCAAGGGCGCAGTGCAAATCCAACGACGATCAAGGGAGCGGGAATGACGATGAATCGGAAACATGTGCTGGCGGGCTCCGCCTGTATTGCCTTGATGGGTGTGCTGCTCTTCGCGGCCTTCGCCTGGGCCTCAAACGCGGGTACGGACGCCGTCACCCAAGCGGGCTCGGAAATGGTCAAGGCCGGCGCGCAGCTTGGCGCGGATACCGGCGTTGCCTGGTGGGTATGGCCGCTGGTGCTGCTGTTCTTCTGTTTTGTGCTCGGCATCATCGCCGTGCTGGCTGGCGTTGGCGGCGGCGTGCTCTATGTGCCGCTGGTCAGCGGGTTCTTCCCCTTCCATCTGGACTTCGTGCGCGGCGCGGGCCTCATGGTGGCTCTGGCTGGCGCGCTGGCGGCCGGTCCCGGCCTTTTGAAACGAAATTTCGCGTCCTTGCGCCTGGCCTTGCCTGTGGCGCTCATAGCCTCCAGCTGCGCCATCCTGGGCGCGTTTCTGGGCATGGCCCTGCCCACCAACGTTGTTCAGCTCTTCCTGGGCATCACCATCATGGGCATCGCCATCCTGCTCTTGTGTTCCAAGAATACGGCGCACCCCGTGGTCACCAAGGCCGACGCCCTGGGCATCGCCCTGGGCATGAACGGCGCCTACAACGACCCCGCCACCGGCCAGCTGGTGCAGTGGAAGACCCACCGCACCTTGCCGGGCCTGCTCATGTTCATCATCATCGGCATCATGGCCGGCATGTTCGGCCTGGGCGCGGGCTGGGCCAACGTCCCGGTGCTGAACCTGATGATGGGCGCGCCCCTCAAGGTGGCCGTGGGCACCAGCAAGTTCCTGCTGTCCATCACCGACACTTCCGCCGCCTGGGTCTACCTGAACAAGGGCTGCGTCATCCCGCTCATGGCCATTCCGAGCATCATCGGGCTCATGCTGGGCTCTTTTGTCGGCGTGCGCCTCTTGGCCAAGGCCAAGCCCACGTTCATCCGCTACATGGTCATTGGCGTGCTGCTCTTCGCGGGCGGCAAGGCGCTCCTCAAGGGCCTGGGCATTTAATCCGCGGCACACAGCACGCATCATTTCGGAGGATATTATGAGCGAGATCATTCATACCGGAAAAGCTTCACCCGAGCAGGTCACCTACGCCAACATGCTGTTCTACGGCTGCTGGGGCGGCCTTGGGCTCATGGCCGTGACCTACCTTTTGTACGTCTTCGGCATCATCCCCCCGCACATCCCGCTGGATCAGGTGCCTTTGATGTGGTCGCAACCTGTGGGAACCTATCTTGAGCTTGGCAAGGTGCCCACGGGCTGGGGCTGGTCCGTGCTCATCCTCAAGGGCGACTTCCTCAACTTCCTTGGTATCGTACTCCTGGCGGGCATGACCATTGTCTGCTACATTCCGCTTATTCCTGTGTTCATGAAGCGCAAGGAGTTCGTCTTCGCCGGGCTGGCCCTGGCCGAGATCATCGTGCTTCTGTTCGCGGCTTCCGGCATTGTTGGCGGGGGCGCGCACTAGTAGGCTCTCCCCACCCACCGGGGAAGCGGACGCAGGCATTACGCTTCCCCAGGGAGGACGCGCGTTGGACCAGAGCACACTTGTGAACCTGAGCGGACTGGACAGGGCCGACCTGCCCCGCATCCTCGGCGCGCTGCCCTTTGGGGTGGCCGTGCTGGATGCCGAGCGGCGCACCCTGTTCCTGAACCGCGCCCTGGAAAGCCTTACGGGCTTCTCCACCGCAGACGTGGCGGGCGTTTTCTGCCGCCACGTGCTGCGCGGGAGCTTCTGCCTGCACGGCTGCCCGTGCCTGCAGCAGGGCGGGGCCTGCACCCAGGGCTCCTGCGGCGAATCGCGCGAGGGCACCCTCATCAACCGCCACCGCCGCAAAATCCCCGTGCGCCTGACCAGCCTGCCCATCCTCGACCGCGAGGGCAATTTCCTGTGCACGCTCGACGTGCTCGAAGACCTCTCTGCCCTCAAGGACATGGAGACGCGGCTGTCCGTCTCCGCCAGCCCGGGGCAGATGGTGGGCCGCTGCGCCGTCATGGAACACCTGCTGCGCATTCTTCCCGCCGTGGCCCAGAGCGACTCCCCGGTGCTGCTCACGGGCGAATCCGGCACGGGCAAGGACCTCCTGGCCGAGGCCCTGCACCGCTTCAGCCCCAGGGCGCGGGAGAGCTTCGTGCGCGTCAACGCGACCCCCATGCCCGAGGCCCTGCTCGACGCCGAGCTCTTCGGCCAGGCAGAAGGCCCCGGCGGCGTGCCCAGGCCGGGCAAGTTCCAGCTGGCCCAGAACGGCACCCTCTATCTTTCGGAAATCGCCGACATGCCGCTGGCCCAGCAGGCCCGCCTGCTGCGTCTGCTGGACGAGAAGGCCGTGCTGCCCGCAGGCGGAGACAGGCCCATGCACCTGAACGTGCGCGTGGTGGCGGCCACAGGCCGCGACCCGGAAGAGATGGTCCAGGCGGGGCTCCTGCGCGAGGACCTCTTCCACCGCCTGAACGCCGTGCGCCTGCACCTGCCGCCCCTGCGCGAACGCGGCGAGGACATCAATTTTCTGCTGATGCACTACCTCAAGATCTTCACGGCCAAGTTCCGCAAGCAGGTCACCGGCTTCGCCGACGAGGCCCAGTCCCTGCTCTTGTCCTACGACTTCCCCGGCAACGTGCGCGAGCTGCGCAACATGGTCGAGTACGCGGTGATGGTCTGCCCAGGCGAAATGATCCTGCCCGAGCACCTGCCCACGCACCTACGCTTCCCCGTGGCCATGGCGCCCAGGGACGCCGCCCAGGCGGCCGCGCCGAAGGGCAAACCCGCCGGGCAGCTTAAGCCCGTGCGGAAAAAGGCGTAGGGGGCGGTCATGGGCAAGAAGATCCTGGTGACCCTGTACCGCGACGAGGTGGCCCCGCGCTTCGACCTGTGCTCCGAAGTCCTGCTGGTCACGGTGGACGCCACCGGACACGAGGTGCGCAGGCAGGACCTGGTGCTGGCCCACTCCAGCGCCGACGACCTCTGCGACCTGATCCTGGACCGCGAGGTGGCCGCCGTCATCACCGGCGGCATCGAAGAGGAGCACTACCACTATCTGCGCTGGAAACGCGTGGAGGTCATCGACGGAGTGGCCGGACTGGCCGGAGAGGCCCTGGCCCTGTATCTAAGCGGTGGACTTGAACCCGGGAGCATCCTTTTTCCGAGGCTAGGCCATGATTAAGCTCGCCGACATCATCAAGCACCCCCTGCGCGGGCTGCAAAGCGACGTGGACGAAGCCGAGTCGCCGGTGCGCTACACCCTGCTGCGCCAGAAGATCTTCGCCCTCATGGCCGTGGCCACCCTGATTCCGCTCCTGGCCATGGCCGTGCTCAACTACTACGAGCACAAGACCACCATGGCGCGCGAGATACAGAACCCCTTGCGCGTGCTGGTGAACAAGACCAAGAACTCTTTTGAGCTGTTTTTGACCGAGCGTTCCTCCACCGTGAGCCTCATCGCCTCGGCCTACACCTACCCCGAGCTGGCCGATGAGAAGAAGCTTTCGCGCATCTTCAGCGTCATGAAGAAGGAGTTCAAGGGCTTCGTGGATCTGGGGCTCATCGACGAGAACGGCACCCAGGTGAACTACGTCGGCCCCTACGCCCTCAAGGGCAAGAACTACGCTGAACAGCGCTGGTTCCAGGAAGTCCGCATCAAGGGCAAGTACGTCAGCGACGTGTTCATGGGCTTCCGCAAGTTCCCCCACGTCATCGTGGCCGTGCAGCACATGACCGAGGACGGGCGCACCTGGATCCTCCGCGCCACACTGGACACCCACCAGTTCGAGCGCATCATCGCGAGCATGAGCCTGGAGCCCGACGCCGACGCCTTCCTGGTCAACAGCCAGGGAATCATGCAGACCAGTTCCAGCAATTACGGCAAGGTGCTGGAAAAAATGACCTTCGCCCTGCCGCCCCAGACTTACGAGCCTGCGGTGCTGACCATGGTCGACCCGCTGGGGCGTGACGTCTACGTGTCCTACGCCTACTTCCCCGATGCCGACTTCGCGCTCATCGCCGTGAAGCCGCAGGGCTCCGTGCTCAAGACCTGGTACACCGTGCGCGGGGACCTGCTGTTCATCTTCGCCCTGGGCGTGGTGGCCGTGTTCGTGGCCGCCTACCGCGTCACCGACGTGCTCATCGGGCGCATGAAGGAGTCCGAGGAGCGCCGCGAGATGGCGCTGCGGCAGGTGGAGCACTCCCAGAAGCTCTCCAGCATCGGGCGGCTGGCCGCGGGCGTGGCCCACGAGATCAACAACCCCCTGGCCATCATCAACGAGAAGGCCGGGCTGATGAAGGACATCATGGCCCGGGAGGAGGACTTCCCGGCCAAGGCCAAGATCGACGCCCAGGTGGAGAGCATCCTGCGCTCCGTGGAGCGCTGCCGGGGCATCACCCACCGCATGCTCGGCTTTGCCCGGCGCATGGACGTGAGCATCGAGGACCTGGATGTGGGCGAGATCATCAAGGAGACCGCTGGCTTCCTCTCCAATGAGGCCATGCACCGCAAGGTCGATGTGCGCCTGGAGGTCGACCCCGAGCTGCCGCGCATCTTCTCCGACCGAAGCCAGCTCCAGCAGGTCTTCCTGAACCTTTTCAACAACGCCCTGGCCGCCGTGGCCGATGGCGGGCGCATCGTGGCCATGGCCCGCGATGCAGGGGAAAACGTGGAGATCATCGTGCGGGACAACGGTTGCGGCATGTCCGACGACACCCTGAAGCACATCTTCGAGCCGTTCTTCACTACCAAGAAGGGCAAGGGCACCGGGCTTGGCCTGTCCATCACCTACGGCATCATCAAACGCCTGGGCGGCGACATCGCCGTCGAGAGCGAGCAAGGCGTGGGCACCACGCTCACCATCACCCTGCCCAAGGGGCAGCGGGAGGCACTGGCATGAACGCAAAAGACTGGAAGATCCTGCTCGTGGACGACGAACGCGAGTTCATCACCACCCTGGCCGAACGCCTGGAGTTGCGCGGCATCCCCGCCCGTGTGGCCTTTGATGGCGAGAGCGCGCTTGAGGCCATCGCCGCCGAGGAGCCCCACGTGGTCATCCTCGACGTGCTCATGCCCGGCATCAAGGGTCTGGAAGTGCTGGAGCGCGTCAAGCGCACCAACCCTCTGGTCCAGGTGCTGCTCCTCACCGGCCACGGGAGCACCCGCGACGGCATCGAGGGCATGCGCCTGGGTGCGTATGACTACATGATGAAGCCGCTGAACATCGACACGCTCATCGAGAAGATGGAATCGGCCATCGACTACGCCAAGAAGGCCGCCACCCTGGCGGGCAAGACCGACGGGCAGTAGGAGGGGCAAGCCATGCGCGACGCGCTGTTCATGGGCCGGGTGACGGCCTCGGCCACCCACGAGTTGCAGAACATCCTTGCGACCATCCGCGAGTCCTCCGGGCTCATGGACGACCTTTTGGCCATGAGCAGCGAGGGCTTTGCCCACGCCGAGCGCTTCAAGAAGGGGCTCACCGTTCTGGCCGAACAGGTGGAGCGCGGCATGGTCCTCACCGAGCAGCTCAACTTCTGCGCCCACGCGCCGGAGAAAAGCCCCGCCGGGGCCGACATCAACGAGGCCGTGCGCGCCCTGGTTGGGCTCTCGCGCAGGGACGCCGCCCGGCGCAAGATCACCCTGGTGCTGGCCCCGGGGCGCACAGGACTGCGCACATCCTTGCGCGCCGTGGAGGTCATGGACGCCGTTGGCGCGGCCCTGGATGCGGCGCTTGTCGCCCTGCCCATGGGCACGCAGCTCATGCTCTCCGTAGAGGAACAGGGCGGACTGGGCGTGGTGCGGCTGGATTCTCCGGGCTTCGAGGCATTGCGCGCCACCCCGGCCTGGGGCAATCTGGCCGAGGTGACCGCCGCCTTGGGCATCGGCGTCAGCGCTGGTCCCGGCGGCATGGGCGTGGTTCTTGCCCTGCCGAGGCCCGCAGCCTGAGGCCCGACGAGGGGTATTGATTTTCAGGAGAAGTAGAGTAGCATCAAGAGTAGCAGCTTGAATCACCATGTTACGCAGGCGGAGTGCACGCCCTCTGCGGACACCAAGGAGGTCACTATGCTCGGGATGCTCAAGTCACTTGAGGACACCTTCGCGGCGCTGGCTTTTGCCGACGCCGGGGAGAGGCAGGAAGCCATGCAGATGGCTGGGGTGAAGGAGATGTCGGTGTCCGTTTCGGACGTTTTCGCCGCCGTCGCCTTTGCCGAAGCCGGCTGCGAGGCCGAGGCCCGCGATTTGCTGGGGATTCGACCCGTACGGCTCATGCCCACGCCCAAGGTTTGCGGATTCCTGGAATCCGTTGGACTCTCGGGAGTGCGCGTAGCTTACGGACTGGCCGAAGCCTAGCCGGAGAGCCAAACACCGGGTGGCCGGGACCGTCAGACCATGACGCCCCGTCCCGGCCCCCGGAATCGCGCTGACGCGCGGAAACAAGGAGTGCACCGTGAGCAAGAAGATCAAGCTGCTGCTGGTCGACGACGAGGAAAATTTCATCAACACCCTGGCCGAGCGCATGAAGATGCGCGACATGGGCTCCAATGTGGCCCACGACGGCGAGACGGCGCTTGAGATGGTCAAGGACGAGGCGCCCGACGTCATGGTCCTCGACCTGCGCATGCCCGGCATCGACGGCGTGGAAGTGCTGCGCAATGTCAAGAAGGCGCACCCGCACGTCCAGGTCATCATCCTGACCGGCCACGGAAGCGAGCAGGACCAGGAGCTGTGCATGCAGCTCGGCGCGTTTGAGTACCACAAGAAGCCTGTGGACATCGACCGCCTGGTCAAGAGCATCAAGGGCGCCTACCGCCAGAAGATGGAAGACATGATGGTGGCCGCCACCTTCGCCCAGGCTGGGGACTTTGACGACGCCGACCAGGTCATCCACGAGGGCGACAAAAAGTAAGCCGGGGGGCAGCCATGAACGCTGTCCTGCTCGTCGACGACGAGCGTGACTTCGCCGATATTCTTGCCGAGCGGCTCCAGGCGCGGGGCTTCGAGGTCCGAACCGCCTACGATGGCGAGGAGGCCCTGCGTCTGGCCGCCGGATTTGATATCGACGTGGCCGTCCTCGATGTGAACCTGCCGGGAATGAACGGCCTCGCCCTGCTGCGCGAGCTCAAGCTCGTGCGGCCCCAGGCCGAGGCCCTCATGCTCACCGGCCAGAACGATCTGGCCACCGCAGTGGCGGGCATGAAGCTCGGCGCCACGGACTACCTCGTCAAACCCGTGCCCATCGAACGGCTGGTGGAAGCCATCACACGCGCCCAGGACCGCCGCATAGAGCGCCAGGAAGGCCTGCGCATGGCCGAGACGGCGAAGATGGCCGCCCTGGGCCAGATGGCCGAGGGCGTGGCCCACGAGATCAACAACCCCGTCAACGTCATGGTCTCCCTGGCCGGGTGGATGGACGACCTTGTGGCCGACCTGGCCGACCATCTGACTGAGCAACAGATCGATCAGCAAGGGGGCGCGCACGCTGCAGACGCGGACGGCGTCTCCGGCACGCTTACCGAACTCGCCCAAAGCGCGGCCAAGCTCCACGAGCACGGCCTACGCGTGAAGCAACTCACGGCCAAGCTGCTCTGCCTATGCCACAAGTCCGACACCGGCGTAAACGACACCTCCGCCGCGCAGCAGCCCGGCTCTCCTGCTCCAGAGTCCGATCTGAGCGCCCTGCTCCAGGACCTGCTGGCCGAACGGGCGCCCCGCATGGCCGAGTCGCGGATCACCGCGACGCCTGACCTCGCCCCTGCCCTGAGCGCCCTGAACCTGCCCCAGGTGGCCCTTCCGGGCGCAAACCTGGGCACCGCCCTGGGCAACATCCTGGACAACGCCCTGGACGCCATGACCTTTGGCGGCCGCCTCGACGTCTCCACCCGCGCCGAGGCTGGCGAGATCGTCATCGAGATCAGGGACACCGGCCACGGCATCAGCCCGGCGCACCTGCCGCGCATCTTCGAGCCCTTCTTCTCCACCAAGGACGTGGGCCAGGGCACGGGCCTCGGCCTGTCCGTCAGCTACGGCATAATCAAGGGCATGGGCGGCGACATCCTTGTGGACAGCCAGCCGGGCCAGGGCACCAGGGTCACTGTGCGCCTGCCCGTGGCCCAGGCCGTGGGCCTCACCCCGCCCCTGTAGCCGGGACCGCTCCACCCGAGACACGCGCCCTCTCCGCTTGAATCAGGCCCCCCCTTCATGGTGTGGTGATAGCCCTGCAGGATGCAGGGCATTGCGCCCAGCACGCGAAATAACCCCTGGAACCGCTTGGGCTCCAGGGGTTTGCCCTGTTTGAACAGACATGTGGAATACGCGGGGCTATTCGCCCAAGTAGGCCTTGCGGATGTCCGGGTTGGCGAGCAGGGCCTGGGCGTCGTCCTCCATGATGACGTTGCCCGTCTCCAGCACGTAGCCCCTGTTGGAGGCCTGGAGAGCCAGATTGGCGTTCTGCTCCACCAGGACCACGGTGACGCCGTCGGACTCGTTGATCTCGCGGATGATGCGGAAGATCTGCTGCACGATGAGCGGTGCCAGGCCCAGGCTCGGCTCGTCGAGCAAAAGCAGGCGCGGGCGGCTCATGAGCGCGCGGCCCATGGCCAGCATCTGCTGCTCGCCGCCGGAGAGCGTGCCGCCGTGCTGCCTGCGGCGCTCCTGGAGGATGGGGAAGAGCTGGAACACGCGGTTCATATCGTGCAGGATGCCCGCCTTGTCCTTGCGGAAGAAGGCGCCCATGTCCAGGTTCTCCTCAACCGTCAGGCGCGGGAAGATGCGCCGTCCCTCGGGCACCTGGCACAGCCCGCGCGCGGGCAGGAGGTCGGGTGCGGTGCCGTCGATGCGCACGCCGTCGTAGAGGATCTCTCCGCCAGTGATGGGCAGCACGCAGCTGATGCTCATGAGCGTGGTGGACTTGCCCGCCCCGTTGGCGCCGATGATGCTGACCACCTCGCCGGGATACACCTTGAGCGAGATGTCCTTGATGGCCTTGATACGGCCATAGGCGGCCGAGACGTTCTTCAGTTCGAGGATGGGTTGCTGCGTCATGGCCTAGTCCTTCTCCTCGCTGCGCACACCCATGCGCTTGGCGGGCCACAGGCCCTTGGGCCGGAAGAGCATCATCATGGCCATGACTCCGCCGAAGACGAACATGCGGTAGAGCTCGAAGCCGCGGAAGATCTCGGGCAGGGCGATGAGCGCCAGCGCACCCAGGATCACGCCGGGGATGGAGCCCATGCCGCCCAGCACCACCATGGCCAGCACCATGGCCGACTCGATGAAGGTGAAGGACTCCGGGCTGACGAAGCGCATGCGCGAGGCGAAAAAGGCCCCGGCCAGTCCGCCGAAGATGGCGCCCATGGCGTAGGCCAGAAGCTTGATGCCGAGCGTGTTCACGCCCATGAGCTCGGCCGCGGTCTGGTCCTCGCGCACGGCCTCAAAGGCGCGCCCGATGCGCGAATTGTTGATGCGGTACACGGCCACCACAGTGCACACTGCCAAGCCCAGGATCACGTAGTACAACTGCTCCAGGCTGCCGAGCCAGATATGCTCGACCTTCCCGTCCTGCCACCAGTAGACGCCCGGGGCCTTGATGCCCAGGATGCCGTTGGGGCCGTTGGTCAGGCTCATCCAGTTGTTCAGCACGATGCGCACGATCTCGCCGAAGCCCAGGGTGACGATGGCCAGGTAGTCGCCGCGCATGCGCAGCGTGGGATAGCCGATGATGCACCCGGCCACCGCAGCGAACGCACCGGCCAGGGGGAGGCAGAGCCAGAAGGACAGGCCGAAGTGCACGGACAAGAGCGCGTACGTGTAGGCGCCCACGCCATAGAAGGCGATGTAGCCGAGGTCGAGCAGCCCGGCCATGCCGACGACCACATTGAGCCCCAGGCCCAGGCAGATGTACACCAGCACGCTGATGGCCACGTCGTGGGCGTAGCGCTCGGTCAGAAACGGGAAGACCAGCGCGCCGGCAAGGACGAACACCAGCCATATCCAGGTGGGCACGCGGTCCGCGGCCTTGGTGAAGACCTGGGAAGCGGCCTGGGCCGGGCGGGACACGAAGTCGAAGACCCCGCGCTGCTTGAGCTGCCACAGGGCCAGCAGGATGGCCGAAACCACCGCCAGCTTGGCCCAGATTTCGGTGCTTGTGGCGAACTCCAGGCCCTCGGGCTTGATGCCGATAAGCGGCCACAGGAGCACATAGAGCCAGAGCATGGCCACGGCGTAGCCGAGCCAGAGCTTCCTAGACGCGGGTATCGTCAACGTTCTCTCCCATGATGCCTGTGGGCATGAAATAAAGCACTCCGATGAGGATGATGAAGGCGAACACGTCTTTGTATTCGCTGGAGATGTAGCCTGCGGCGAAGACCTCGATCATGCCGATGATCAGCCCGCCGAGCATGGCTCCGGTGATGTTGCCGATGCCGCCCAGCACCGCCGCCGAAAAGGCCTTCACGCCGAGCACGAAGCCCATGTCGTAGCGCACGCTGCCGTAGTACATGCCGACCATGATGCCCGCGGCGCAGGCCAGGGCCGCGCCGATGGCGAAGGTCATGCTGATGATGCGGCTGGCGTTGATGCCCACCAGCGCGCTCATGGTCTTGTCCTGGGCCGTGGCGCGCATGGCCTTGCCGACGCGCGTCTTGAAGACCAGGGTGTTCAGGCCCACGAGCAGCACCACCGTGATGCCGACGATGACGATCTGCATGTAGGACACCATGGCCCCGCCGATCTCAAAGCCGCCCCGGACCATCTCGCCGGGATAGGCGCGGTCGTACACGCCCTGGGTGAGCATGAGGCCGTTTTGCAGAAATATGGACATGCCGAGCGCCGAGAGCAGCACGGATAGTCGGGAGGAGGAACGCAGCGGCTTGTAGACCAGCTTCTCCACGGCCATGGCCAGAAGCGCGCAGTACCCCATGGCCAGCACCAGGGCCACGCCAAGGCAGACAAAGGGCGGGTAGCCCTGGGCCACCATCCAACTGATGAGGATGACGCCCATGTAGCCGCCAGCGGCGAAGATCTCGCCGTGGGCGAAGTTGATGAGCTGGATGATGCCGTAGACCATGGTGTAGCCAAGGGCCACCAGGGCGTAAACACCGCCCAGGGTGATTCCGTTGACCAGCTGCTGGAGAAAAACTTCCACGTGATGTGCGCCTTATGAAAAGCGGGGGCCATAGAGGCCCCCGCCTGTGCTTTCGATGCGTGTTGGACGATCTACTTCTTGTAGAGCTGGCCGGTCTCGGGGTTCCAGAAGTTGTCGAACTTGCCGTCCTTGACCACCTGGATCACGTAGTTGGAGCCGGAATCGCCGTTCTCCTTGTACTTGATCTGCTTGGAGGCGCCGGCGAAGTCGAGCTTCATGAGCTCGGCCTTGACCTTCTCGGGGTCGGTGCTGCCAGCGGCCTTGACGGCCTTCAGGTAGGCGACGGCGGAGTCGTAGGCATAGGCGGAGTAGGCGCCGGGCTCGCCCAGCTTCTTGTAGGCGTCAGCAAACTTCTTGTAGGAAGCGGTTTCCTTGTCGGTGTAGCCAAAGGTCAGGAACACGCCCTCGGCGTCCTTCTTGGCCAGCTCCATCAGCTGCGGATGGTACACGGCGTCCTGGGCCAGGATCTTGGTCTTGATGCCCATGCGGGCGATCTGGATGAGCATGGGGGCGGCGGCGGCGGAGTTCTGCAGGCTGACGTAGAAGACGTCGGGCTTGGCGGCCTTGACCTTGGTCAGCACGGCGGAGAAGTCCTTGTCGCCCTGGTTCACGTGCTCGTGGCCCAGCACCTTGAGGCCGGCGGCGGAGGCGAGCTTCTCGACGTTGTCGGCCAGGCCCTGGGAGTAGGTGGTCTTGTCGTCCACGAGGTAGATGGTCTTGGCCTTCAGGTACTCCTGGGTGAACTTCACGGCGGCCTTGCTCTGGTCGTCGTCACGTCCGCAGGTGCGGTACATGTATTTGTGTCCGCTCTCGGTGACCTTCTCGTTGGTGGAGGCGGGAGTGATCATGAAGATCTTGGCGGCCATGAGCGGCTCTGCGGCCGGGATGGTGGCGCTGGAGCAGTACGCGCCGATGACGGCGGTGACCTTCTCGCTGATGAGCTTGTTGGCGGCGGCCACGGCCTGGCGCGGGTCGCAGCTGGTGTCTTCAGCCTGCAGGGTCACGGGACCCAGGGCGCCCATCTCGGGGTTCATGACCTCAATGGCGGCAAGGACGCCGTTCTTGATGTCGTTGCCGTCAGCGGCGTACTGGCCGGTCAGGGGGCTTAAGCTGCCGATCTTGATGCCCGTGGCCTTGGGAGCCTCGGCTTTCTTCTCTTCCTTCTTCTCGCCGCCGCAGCCAACGGCCACGAACGAAACGAGCAGCAACAAGGACAGGAAATACAACGCGCGTTTCATCTCAATCTTCCCCCTGTTTAGATTAATCTACTGGCCTAAATACGCCTCAATCACCCGGGCGTCGCGCTGAATCTCCTCAGGCTTGCCCTCGGCGATCATAACACCATGATCCAAAACGACAATGCTGCGGCAGATGCCCATGACGACCTTCATGTCGTGCTCCACCATGAGGATGCTGACGCCGAGTTCGCTGATGCGTCCGATGGTGTTCATGAGCTCCAGGCTCTCGGCCGGGTTCAGGCCCGCAGCGGGCTCGTCCAGCAGCAGGGTCTGCGGATCGCTGCCCAGGGCCCGGGCGATCTCCAGCCTGCGTTGCAGGCCGTAGGCCATGTTCGAGGCCACCTCGTCGGCGAAATCCTCCAGGCCCATAAACACCAGGGCCTGCATGGCTTTTTCGCGGATGCGCTCTTCCTCACGCTTCTGGGCGCGGGTGCGCAGAATGGCTCCGAACACCCCCTCGCGGGTGCGGCTGTGCTGGGCCACCATGACATTTTCCAAAGCTGTCATATTCTGGAACAGCCGGATGTTTTGAAAGGTTCTGGCCACGCCGAGCGCAAGGATCTTGTGCGGCCGCAGGGCCCTAAGCGGCCTGCCGTCGTAGCTCACCTGCCCGGACGAGGTCTGGTAAACGCCTGTAATGACGTTAAAGACCGTAGTCTTGCCTGCTCCATTGGGACCGATGAGGCCCACGATGTCACCCTCGCTCACGCGAAAGGAGACATCCGTGAGCGCCTGCAATCCGCCGAAGCGCACGCTGATGTCGGAAAGTTCCAAAATTGCCATAAGTGCCATAGAGTATACAGAACTCCGGCGAATAAAATCAAGCTCGAAGATGGCCGAAATGCGTGGCGCATGGCGCTATCCCATGCTGGGCGCGGATTTTCAGATGCAGAAGGCTTGACCGCAGAATATTATTCGGCGTCCGGCGGCAGGGTCCGTGGCGGCCTGCACGCGCACTTGCCGGTCGGCGGATTTCCGGCTAAGAGACTTTTTTAACATCACACCAGAAAAGAGACCCCATGACCGACAGACCCATCAAATTCGACCGCAATGCCGAGTCAAAGCCCAGGCTTTCCCCTCTTGAGGATCTTCTCGACCTGGACTCCAAGCTCCTGTCCATGGTGGCCCGGCGCTGCCGCATAGTGCAACGCGCGGCCAGGGGACGCCAAGTCCTGGACCGCGAGCTGGAGAAACAGCTTCGCCTGGGCTTCGAACAGGCCGCCAAGCAGCAGGACCTGGACCCGCGCGTTGCGCGCCAGCTCTTCCCGGTGCTGAACGCCTTCGGCCTTGAGCCCCAGGAAGCCCGGCGCTCCTCGGACAAGCCCTTTGCCCTCATACCGCGCTCCGAGCCTGCGGACATCGACATCCTGGGGCCGCGTTCCCTGGCGCGCACGCGCATGCTGGCCGTGCTCGCCGCCGCCACCGGCGCGCCCATGCGCCTGTCCGGCGTGGTCTTAAACGACCCCCTGGTGGAGCTGGTCAAGGCCCTGAACCAGGCCGGGGCGCACCTGTCCTGGACCACCGACGAGCTCACCAGCTCCGCGACCCAGGCCAAGGCCGAGGACTCCCCCCTGCGCTTCGAGGACGTCCTCGTCTTCGCCGGAGAGGAGCCCTTCACGCTCTATGTGCTGCTGGCGCTCGCCCTGCGCGAGGCCGGGCGCTCCAAGTTCGCGGGCGGCCCGAACCTCAAGTTCCTGGACCTGCGCCACCTGGACGCGCTGCTGCCGCACCTGGGCGCGCGCCTGGCGCCCATGAACCCGCGCAGCCGAGGCCTGCCCGCCAGACTGGAGTCCGGCGGACGCATGGCTTCGCGCCTGGAGCTCACGCCCGAGACCCCGCCGCTGTTCGCCCAGGCCCTGGCCCTGGCCGCCTGGAGCTACCCCGAGGGGCTGCGCCTGGCGCTCTGCGCCGAGCCCATCGCCGCCGCAGGCCAGGCACTGGCTCTGGACGAGGCCCTGGAGGCTCTGAACCTCTGCCAGGTCTCCGCCCGCCGCCATGGCAACGAGTACATCATCCCTTCGTGCAGCCCGAAGGTCCCGGCCGCCCCGGTGCTGCCTCTGGACCCCACCCTCTCGGCCTATCTGCTGGCGCTGCCCGCGCTGGCAGGCGGCGTGACGCGCCTTGCGGGCAGACTGGAACTGCCGCAGTTCGTGCGGGACGACTTCGAGGCCCTGGGCCTGCCGCTGAACATCGAGGTGGCCGTGGCCGAGTCACGCAACGACACGCTGAAAGCAGGCGTCGACCTGTTCATGGGCAGACAGCCTGAATACCTGCCCCTGGCCTTGACCCTGGCCGTGAAGTCCGGCGGCGCGCGCGTGATGCTGCCGCTGGATGTGTCCGCCCGCGCCCGCGCCGTGGACCTGCTGGAGCGCCTGGCCGTGGACCACGAGGTCCAGGGCGACGTCCTGGTGGTGCAGGCCGGAGTTCTGCAGGGCTGGGACGGCGTCTGGACCAGCCCCGACCCGCACACCACCCTGGCACTGGCCCTGTTCTCCTTCCTGCGGCCGGGCATCGCCATCGACAACCCCGGCGGCCTGGCCTTCCTGTGGCCGAGATTCTGGTCCGTGTACAACGCCCTGCCGGTGGTGCGAGAGCATGCCCCCGCGCCCAAGGAACCCGAGAAAAATGTCGCAAAGTCCAGAAAACAACGCGTCCGAGTCTGAGACCATCGCCCTGTGCGAGACCGAAATCGCCGACTTCACCGCCCAGCGCGACCACTGCGTGCGCCGGGTGCGTGAGCTCATGGCGGCCGAGGACATGGCCAAGGGCATCTTCCATTCGGAGGAGATATTCCTGCTCCAGCGCGACAAGCTGCGCCTGGAGGTGGAAATTCAGTTTCGGACCAACAAGATCAACCGCATCCGCAAGGGCTTCTCTGACGACCCTGGCGGACCCGACGCTGGCGGACTTCTGTTCTAGCCCGGCGCACAAGAATACTAAAGGAAGCACAAGGAGCACCGTCACATGGCCAAGGCCCGCAACATCACCCAGAAGATCATCGCCCAGCATCTCGTCTCCGGCAAGATGACCCCGGGCTCCGAGATCGGCCTCAAGATCGACCAGACCCTGACCCAGGACGCCACCGGCACCATGGCCTGCCTGCAGTTCGAGGCCATCGGCATCGAGCGCGTCAAGACCGAGCTCTCGGTCAGCTACGTGGACCACAACACGCTGCAGACCGGCTTCCGCAACCCCGACGACCACCGCTACCTGCGCACCATCGCCGCCAAGTACGGCATCGTGTTCTCGCCCGCTGGCACCGGCATCTGCCACCAGCTGCACCTGGAAAATTTCGCCAAGCCGGGCCGCACCCTCATCGGCTCCGACTCCCACACCCCCACCGCGGGCGGCGTGGGCAGCCTGGCCATCGGCGCGGGCGGTCTGTCCGTGGCCCTGGCCATGGCCGGAATGCCTTACATGCTGCCCATGCCCAAGGTCGTGCGCGTGCTCTTGACCGGCGAGCTCAAGGGCTGGGCCAGCGCCAAGGACGTCATCCTGCACCTGCTGGGCATGCTCAGCGTCAAGGGCGGCGTGGGCAAGGTCATGGAATTCGCCGGGCCGGGCGTGGCCACCCTCACCGTGCCGGAGCGCGCCACCATCACCAACATGGGTGCGGAGCTGGGCGCCACCACCAGCATCTTCCCCAGCGACGCCCAGACCAAGAAGTTCCTGTCGCGCATGGGCCGCCCCGAAGACTTCACCGCCCTGACCGCCGACCCCAAGGCCACCTATGATGAAGAGGTGACCATCGACCTCTCGGCCCTGGAGCCCCTGGCCGCTGCCCCGCACATGCCCGACCGCATGGTGCGCATCAAGGACCTGGACGGCATGCAGGTGGACCAGGCGGCCATCGGCTCCTGCACCAACTCCTCCTACACCGATCTCAAGGCCACGGCCGAACTCCTGAAGGGCAAGCGCATCAACCCGGCCACAGACCTCCTCATCGCGCCGGGCTCCAAGCAGGTCCTGAAGCTCCTCACCGCCGAGGGCCTGCTCGATCCCCTGCTCGACGCCGGGGCGCGCATCCTGGAATGCGCCTGCGGGCCGTGCATCGGCATCGGCGGCTCGCCGGCAAGCAAGGGCGTGTGCGCGCGCACCTTCAACCGCAACTTCGAAGGCCGCAGCGGCACCCAGGACGCCCAGGTGTACCTGGTGAGCCCCCTCACCGCCGCCCAGGCCGCGCTGAACGGCAAGTTCACCGACCCGGCCACCTGGGGCACCCCGCCCAAGAAGGCCGAGCTGCCGAAGAAATGCCCGAGCATCCGCAAGCTCTTCGTCTACCCACCCGAAAAGGGCGCTGACGTCGAGGTGCTGCGCGGACCGAACATCGTGGCCCTGGAACGCTTTTCCAACCTGCCGGAAAAGATCACCGGCAAGATCGCGCTCAAGGTCGGCGACAACATCACCACCGACCACATCATGCCCGCAGGCGCGGCCATCATGGCCTTGCGCTCAAACATCCCGGCCATCAGCGAGCATGTGTTCACCAAGGTGGACCCGCAGTTCGTCAGCCGCATCAAGGAACTCGGCGGCGGGTTCATTCTGGGCGGCGAGAACTACGGCCAGGGCTCCAGCCGCGAGCACGCCGCGCTGGCCCCGCGCCACCTGGGCGTCAAGGCCGTCATCGTCAAGAGCCTGGCCCGCATCCACCGCGCCAACCTGGTCAACTTCGGCATCCTGCCGCTGCTGCTGGTGAACAAGGACGATTACGAAACCCTGGCCCAGGGCGCTGAGCTTGAAATCAACGCCAAAGACATCCAGCCGGGCAAGCCCGTGGGGGTGAGCGTGGGTTCTTCCGCCAAGGTCATGGTGACAAATGATTTGACGGACCACGAGCTGGAGATTATCCAATCGGGCGGACTGCTGAACACCGTGCGCGCGCCCAAGGGCTAACAGCCCGGCATATCAAGAACAATCGGAGAGATCATGCTCGAAATGTTACGTAGAAACGCCGGAAGCTGGGGCATCAAGATCGCCTTTGGCATCATTATCGTGGTCTTTGTCTTCGCCTTCGGCATGGGCAGCTTCACCGAAAAGAAGGAGCCCGTGGTGGCCTATGTGGGCGGCGAGCCCATCAGCGCCCGCGAATTTCAGAGGGCCTTTGAGGACTCCATCACAGCCATGCGCCGCCAGAATCCCGGCATCTCCGCCGAGGAGCTGAACACCCCACAGTTCAAGCAGGCCATCCTGGGCCAACTGGTGAACACGAGGCTCATGCTTTCCGCCGCTGCCAAGATGGGCATCACGGTGTCCCCGGCCGAGCTGCGTTCCGTCATCAGCAAAATCCCGGCCTTCCACAACGCCCAGAACACCTTTGATCCTGGCATCTACAAAAACGCCCTCGCGCAGAACCACTCCACCCCGGCGCGCTTCGAGGCCGAGCTCAAGGACAACCAGATCATCCAGAAGCTCCAGGGCTACACAACCATCTCCGCGCTGTTGACCGAGCCCGAGGCCAAGGGCCTGTACCAGTGGGCGCGAGAGACTGTGCGCATGGACTACGTGCTCTTCCCCGCCAAGGACTTCGAGGCCTTGGTGAAGCCCACAGACCAGCAGGTGGCCGACCTCTACGAGGCGACCAAGGAAAAGTACAAGGAGCCTGCGCGCATCCGCCTTGAATACCTGCCCGTCACCGTGGCCGAACTGGCCTCCACCGTGAAGGTCAGCGACGAGGACATCAAGAAGGACTACGACGCCGGCATCGAAAACTTCAAACACCCGGCGCAGATGCAGGCCCGGCACATCCTGCTCCTGGTGCAGCCCTCCGCGCCCCAGGAAGTGGCCGACAAGGCCCAGGCCCAGATCAAGGATATCCAGGCCCAGTTGAAGAAGGGCGCCAGCTTCGAGGCCCTGGCCAAGAAGTATTCCCAGGACCCCGTCAGCGCAGCCAAGGGCGGCGAGCTGCCCTGGTTCTCGCAGGGCACCATGGTCAAGCCCTTCGAGGATGCGGCGCTCACCCTCAAGCCCGGCCAGGTCAGCGAACCCGTGCGCACCCAGTACGGCTGGCACATCATCAAGCTCATGGGCAACCGCCCGGCGGGCACCGTGCCCTTCGACCAGGTCAAGGATGACATCAAGAAGCGCCTGGCCGAGGAGAAAGCCTCGGAGAAGAGCAACGAGATCCTGGACCAGAGCATGGACCAGATCGCGGCCGGAGTGAAGCTTGCCAAGATCGCCCAGGGGCTGGGGCTCACCACGCGCAAGAGCGAGATGATGGACCAGCAGGAGGTGCAGCGCACCTTCGGCCTCAAGAAGGAGGCCGTGGACACCATGTTCGCTTTGGCTCCCGGCAGCGGGGCCAAGACCCCCCTGGCCATGGAGCCCGCTCGCGGCTACCTGCTGGCCGAGAAGATCGAGGGCACGCCGGAGGCCATCCTGCCCCTGGACAAGGTGCGCGACAAGGTCGTGGCCGAGGTCAAGGTCCAGGAGGCGCGCAAGCTGGCCATGGAGAAGGCCCAGAAGGTCCTGGCCGAGCTGCAGAACCCTGAGACTCAGGCCAAGGCCCTGGCTTCGGTCAAGGCCGACTTCAAGACCACCCCGCCGCTGGACCGCCAGGCCGCCCAGACGCAGCCCGGCAGCAACCCGCAGATGCTTGCGGCCATCTTCGCCGCTGGCGACCACAACTGGCTGAAGCAGCCCTACGAGGTCCCTGCCGGCGTGGCCCTGGCCCGCTTGGCCGAACGCATTCCCGCGCCCGAAGCCACCTGGGAGAAGGAAAAACGCATCTGGATCAGCCAGGGCGCCCAGGCCTTCAGCCAGGAGCTGTTCAACGCCCTGCTGACCAACCTGCGCGAGAGCGTCAAGGTCGAGATCGTGCGACAGGACCTGCTGAACTAGCCAGCGCGAATCACGCGGCATCAGATGACATCAAGGGGGGAGCCGTATGGTCTCCCCCCTTTTCTTTGGCTCTGCCGTCTTTTCTTTGGCCCTGCCGTCTTTTTGGCCCTGCCGCCAGGCTTTCGGACCAAGCCCCATAGCCCTCGCCCAGCCACGAATGCGCCCCTGCCCACCCAGCTCAGAACCCTTGGCCCAGACTACTTGGCGCAGACGAGATACGCAGGCTGCTCGGCTCCGACAACGAATGCACACCTTCTGGCCTCGCCCTGACCAACGTCGCCTCGCGTCCCACAGGGCAGCGGCCGCCAAAGTCTGGCCTCTGACGAAACCGCATGTCCCCAATGCCCGGCGCACAAAAAAAGAGGGGAAGCCGCACGGCCTCCCCTCTCTCGAATTCCAATTGCAGGTGCGCTTAGGAAGACTTGAGCTCCCCGATGATGGTGCGGAGCTGCGACGCCATGTGCGCCACCTCGCTGATGGCCAGCACGGACTGGGCCATGCCCTCGGCGGTCTCTGCGGCCACGCGGTTGACTTCCTCGATGGCCGAGCTGATTTTCTCGGACACGCCAGACTGCTCCTCGGCCGCGCCCGCGATGAGCTGCACCATGTCGGCGTTCGTCTTGGCGATGACCACGATCTCATCCAGGGCCTTGGCCGACTCGTCGGAATGGCTGGTGGCCTCGCCGATGGCCTGGGCGGCCTTGTCCATGCTGTCGATGTTCTTGCGGCTGGAGTCCTGGATGGCGCGGATGTTCTCGCCCACTTCCTTGGTGGCGCCCATGGTCTTTTCCGCGAGCTTGCGCACCTCGTCAGCCACCACCGCGAAACCGCGCCCGGCATCGCCAGCGCGAGCGGCCTCGATGGCGGCGTTCAGGGCCAGGAGGTTGGTCTGGTCGGCGATGTCGTTGATGACGTTCATGACCTGGCCGATGGCCTCGGCCTGCTTGCCCAACTGCAGCATGTTCTCCTTGAGCTGTACGGAGATGCTGTTCACGTGGCCGATGGCCAGCTGGGACCGGCGCACGACCTCCGCGCCGCCAGCGGCCTTGTCCTTGGCGTTGTCCGAGCTCCCGGCGACCTCTCCGGCCTGGCGGGCCACGGAGATCACCGAGGCGTTCATCTGCTCCATGGCGGTGGCGGTTTCGCCCACGCGGTCGCGCTGCAGGTCCATGCCCCGGCTCATGACCTCCACCTGGGAGGAGAGCTCTTCGGAGGAGGAGGTTATGCGCTCCACGATCTCTTCAAGCTTGTCCGCGGCATCGAGCATGCCCTCCCGCTTGGCCGACTCGGCCTGGAGCTTGGCCTCCAGGGCCTCCTGGGTGGCCTGCTCGGCCTCCTTGGTCTTCAGGTCGGCCTGGGAGCAGCTGCTCTCGGCCTCCTGAATCTTGATCTTGAGGTTCTTGGCCATGACCCGCAGGGCCTCGGCCAGGGTGTGCGTCTCATCGTTTGAGGCCACGTGCAGCTCACCGTCAAGGTTGCCCTGGGCCAGCTGGTTGGCGAAGTCGATGGTCTGCAGGATGGGCCGCACCAGGGCCTTGGAGAAGAGGTACCCGATAAGGAGCATGAGCAGGCCCACCGCCACGGTGGAGCCGAGGGTGGTCAGGTTGGTCTCGGAGAGCACCCGCTCGATGAAGTCGCGTCGCTGGCCGATGAAGAACATGCCCGCGGCCTTGCCGTGTACATCGACGACCGGCCAATAGGCGGTGTTGTAGGCCGCGCCCAGGATGACATTATACCCCAGGAAGCGCTTGCCCTTCTGAAGGACCTCCTCCAGCACCTTGGGGTTGTCCATCTTGGTGCCGACGGCGCGCTTGCCCTGCTTCATGATCGTGGTGGAGACGCGCATGTCGCCCTGGAAGATGGTGCATTCAAGATCCAGGTTCTTCTTGACCTGATCGACAAAACGCTCGCTGGAGAGGGTGAAGCCAGGCGTGATGCAGCCGATGATTGCGCCGCCTTGCTTCACCGGAATGCCTGCGCGCAGGGAGAACTTGACCACCGTGCCCTGCTCCACGCCAACGGTCGTCTCGCCTTTGAAGGCGTTCTGGATGTTGACCTGCGAGCCGACGCTGTCTCCGGACTTGTCCGAGTGTCCGCGCGCGATGCACACGCCCTGGGCATCGGCGATGGTGATGGACTCAAGGCCCGTCTCCTCCATGACCTTCTTGGCGTAGGCCTGCAGCCAGGGGGTATCCTTCTCGGCGATCTTGCTCACCACCTGGGGGTTGGTGGCCATGTGAAAACCGTTTGAGGTCAGCGACTTTTTCATTTCCTCGAACTGGGCAGCCACCAGGTCCGCGCGACTGTTGATCTCCCTGACGTTCTGCTCATCCAGGGTATTATTCAGGAAATATCGGCTGGA
This sequence comes from Pseudomonadota bacterium, assembly GCA_018817515.1. Taxonomy (GTDB): domain Bacteria; phylum Desulfobacterota; class Desulfovibrionia; order Desulfovibrionales; family Desulfovibrionaceae; genus Humidesulfovibrio. Next base: position 53,141 of record JAHIUD010000044.1, on the reverse strand, counting down.
GAGATAGTTTCCGCCGCCCACAAGGACAACGGCAAGGAACACCAGTCCAAGAATCTTTTTGAGCAAGGTGAAGCGCATGATGACCTCCTGCCAGGGACGTACGCCGGACAAACGCCTATGCCCGGGTCGCAACCCATGATTGTGCGAATTTTCACATTATCCTGAAATCCCCCCCCACTTTCGGGGCGAGTATTAGCCATCATCTCGAATTCCTATCGGATTTATTACACGAAAACCTTAGAGATTGAAACAAAAATTCTTCAGTCTCGCTTGACAGACATGCCCCGTCCATCCATTGCTGTCCAGACGAAATTGCATCCAGATTCTGGGAAAGGCATGGACACAGAACTCGACATCTTCATCCCTGCGGCACGAACGGCTGGTCTATACCCTTACCTGGAGCAGGCGGCTCTGGGCCGGGCCAAAATCCTCCGCAACAGGCCCATTGTCAGCCTGGACCTCGCGTCCCTGCGCTGCCTGTCCATCACCATGCACGGCTCTGGCGAGCATGTCCGCACGCCCCTGGTGTTTCCCCTCGTGCGCACGGACAGCTTCAACTTCGCCCCCCAGTGCCGCGCTGTCCACACTCTGCCCGGCCCGGATTGGCTGGTGCTCGGCGGCAAGGGCGACGACCTGGGCCGTCTGGTGGCCCAGGCTCTCAAGGCGAGAAGGGAAAACGGCGAACGGCCGGTGCTGCGGGTGACGCCCTACGCCAGCCTCACGGGCCCGCTGCCCCAGGAGCCTGCGGAGGGCGACACGCGCTTCACGTTCCGCAAAAGCAGCGAGAACTTCAACCAGCCCGCCTGGCAGAACAGCGTTGAAAAACTGCTCGCCCTGCCGGAAGAGCGCTGGCACGAGGCGGGCATCTCCAACACAGCGGACCAGGCGTTCCTCTTTGACGAGGCCCTGACGCGCCTGGCCCCAAGCACGCCCCGCCTGATTCTGGACCTGGGCTGCGGCCTGGGGCAGATCACGCGCACCCTGGCCCTGCGTTATCCCCAGGCGCAGGTGGTGGGCCTGGACGCCAGCGCCGAGGCCATCGCCGTGGCTGCCCGGGCCTTCCAGCTACCGAACCTGCGCTTCGATGCGGTGGACTTCTCCAGGCCCCTCTGCTTCGCCCCGGGCAGCGTGGACCTCATCGCGTCCACCAACGCCCTGCCCTATGCCCAGGACCAGTTGGGCTCGGCGCGCGAACTCTTCGGGCTGCTGACCCAGGATGGCCTGCTGCTGAACCACTGCCGAGCCGAGGAATCCCACCTGTTCTGGGACTTCCCCTTCAGCCTGGTCCTGCCCAGCAACACCCAGATATTTCTGTCGGACTGGTTCCTGGCGGCGCGGGAATCGGGCCGCAACACCGAGATATCAAGCGTCCCTCTGGGCATGGGAGCCTTTTACTTCCGCGCCAACCAGGCCAGGCCCTTTTCCGTACCCCTGGACGCCATGGCCGACGCCCATCGTCACGACGGGCCCGGACCCTACGCACCTTGGCTTTCACACGTGCTGCTGGCCCACAGCAAAAAGGCCCGCCAGACGGACGAGGCCACCCTGCCCCTGGCGCAAAACCACCTGGAGCGCCTGAGTTCCGTTCTCAACGCCGTGGTGCGCGCCCCGCGCGAGATACAGGGGGCGGCCGTGGTGGGCTGGATCTGCAACGCCAAGATGCTCGGGCTGCTGCCGGAGTTTCTGGAATACCTGGAGGCCGTGTTGCCGGGAAGCGCGCCAGTTCTCAAGCCTGTCTTCGAGGCAGGCCTCGCCAAAGGCGGGGAGGAAGGAGGCTCGGGCTACTCGTCCTGATCCTTGCCGGGAATCTGGATGTTGTACTTCTTGATCTTGTAGTGGATGGCCCGGCGGCTGATGCCGAGCAGGTCGGCGGCGGTCTTCTTGACCCAGGCAGTGCGCTCCAGGGCGCGGATGATGGCCTGGTGCTCGTTGTCTTCAAGGGAAAGCGAATCCGCGCTGGCGGCAGAGGCGGCCTCGGTCTGGCCGACTCCAGGCCCAGCCCCAGAGGACCCGGCACCGGACACGGGACCGGGCTCCAAGGCCGCCTCGTGCAGGGTCTCGGCCCGCTCCAGCTGAATATCCTTCGGCTCCAGCACCTGCCCCCGGCAGAACACCACGCCGCTCTCCAGGGCGTGCTTGAGCTCGCGCACGTTTCCCGGCCAGCTGTGGGCCATGAGTACCTGCAGAGTCTCGGGCGAGGCCGTCACCTTGGGCCGCTTCTGATCCTGGCTGAAGGCCTCCAGGAAACGCTCGGTCAACAGCGGGATGTCCTCCTTGCGCTCGCGCAGGGGCGGCACCTTGAGGGTCACCACCTTGAGGCGGAAATAGAGGTCCTCGCGAAACTCGCCCTTCTTGACCAGGGCGGGCAGATCGGCGTTTGTGGCGGCGATGACCCGGCAGTTCACAGGGATGGCGCGGGTGTCGCCGACGCGGCGGATGGTGCGCTCCTGCAGGAAGCGCAGCAGACGGGTCTGCATCTCCGGGCTGATGTTGCCGATCTCGTCCAGCACCAGGGTGCCGCCGTCGGCCTCCTCCATGAGCCCCTTCTTGTCGCGCACGGCGTGGGTGAAGGAGCCCTTCACGTGGCCGAAAAGCTCGCTCTCAAGCAGGGTCGGCTGGGTCGAGCCGCAGTCCACTATGACAAACGGCCCCTTGGCGCGCGGGCCCTGGTCGTGCAGGATGCGCGCGATGAGCTCCTTGCCCGTGCCGGACTCGCCCAGGATGAGCACGGCGACGTCTGTTGGCGCCACGCGCTCCATGAGGGCGTAGAAATCGCGCATGGCCGGGCTTTTGCCGCCCCAGAGCTGCTCGCTCAAGCACGACTTGTGGTGCTTGGCCTTGGGTGCTGATTTTTCCGTGCTCCGGCCCAGCAGATCGGCGATCTTGGCCAGAAGCTGGTGCCCGTCAAAGGGCTTGGTCAGGTAGTCCGCCGCGCCGGAGCGGATGGTGCTGACGGCGTCGGGGATACTGCCATAGGCGGTGAGCAGGATCACCGGCACCTGGGGCCACTGGGCCAGCACCTCGCGCAGCAGGCCCACCCCGCCCATGCCAGGCATCTTCACGTCCGAGACCACCAGATCCACCGGCTGAGCGGCCAGGACCTCGACGGCCTCCTCGGCGCTTCTGGCGGTGAGGGTCTTGTACTTGGCGAAGGCCAGCCGCGCCTCCAGCACTTGCAGGATGTTCTTGTCGTCGTCCACCACGAGGATGGTGGCGCCGGGCCGGCCGGAGGGGATCACGGGCTGTTTGGAGTTTTCCATAGGCGTGCGCAGGCTACTCCAGGCCCTTCTTCTTGTGGCTGATCTCCTGGTGCAAACGCTCCAGGGCGTTGAGCTGGCTGCGCAGGGCCTCGGCCTCGGCCGTCTTCCGGCGCAGCAGATCCTTGGTTTTGCCGCTCTCCTCCTGGCATCCGGCCAAACGCTTGGAGCGCGCCAGCTCGCGGTCGATTTCAGCCTCGGAGAGCAATGGCGGGCTGGACTGGCTGCTTGAGGCGGACAGGCGCGGCAAAAGCGGGGTGATCAGGCGCGGGTCCTCGGAGGTCAGGCTCTCCGGGGTCATCTGCACCCAGGTGTTCCAGAGGGTCAGGCCCGCGCGCAGGTCTTCCGGGGTCTTGGCCATGGCCAGGCGCGCGCAAGCAAGACCGAAATAGGCCTTGCGCGCCAGCACCGGGGCGGACTCCTCTCCGGCGAGACGCTGGAAAATGCTGGCGGCCTTCTCATACTGTCCGGCCAGGTACGAGTCCACGGCCAGCACGTAGTCCGCACGCGGACCAGACTGCTGGGTGCCCTCGCCCAGCCTGGGGGCGAAAAACGAACAGCCCGCGAGGCCCAGGACGAGCACCAGCAGGACGGCCGGAAAGGCGGCCGAAAGGGAGGGACAAAGCGGCAGCCAAGGCAAAAAAGGACGTTTCGTCATGCCCATATTTCTATACCATCGCCTGCGGCTTGGGAAGGGAAAAGCAAAAGCTCGACCCGCAGCCCGGCGCGCTGTTGAGCCACATTGTCCCGCCATGCGCCTCCACGATGCCCTTGGCGATGGACAGGCCAAGGCCAAGGCCTGCGACGCTGCCACGCACCGAGGGCTCGCGGTAATACTTGAGGAAGATGCGTTCCTGCTCCTCCGCAGCTATTCCCGGCCCCTCGTCGACCACGCAGAAGATCACCGCGTTGCCCGTGGGCTCCGGCGTCACGCTCAGGCGCACCAGGGAGTCCGGGGGCGAAAACTTCACGGCGTTGCCCAGCAGGTTGGCCAGCACCTGGGTCACATGCTCCTGGTCGGCCTCCACGAAAACGAACTGGTCCGGCAGCTCGGTCTTCAGCGTGATGTTCTTGGCCAAAGCCGTGGATTGCAAGCGCTCCACGGCGCCACGCGCCAGGGCCGAGGCATCCAGCGGCGCCGTGACCAGGCGCAGACGCTGGGACTCCAGGCTGGAGACCTTCATCAACCGCTCCAGCAGGTTGGTCAGCCGCAGGGCCTCCTGCCGGGAAATGTCCAAAAAATGGTGTTGTTTCTCGTTGACCTCGCCAAAGACTCCATCGGCCACGAGAGCCACGGACTCGCGGATGCTGGTGAGCGGCGTGCGTATCTCGTGCGAGAGCATGGCGATGAAATCCTGGCGCATGCGCTCCTCTTCCTGGAGCCGGCCGGTCATGCTGTTGAAGGCCTGGGCCAAGTCGCCCAATTCGTCCGTTGAGGTGACCTGCACCGGCCGGACGGGCTCGCCCCGGCCAAGCTCGCGGATGCCCCGGCGGATCTCCGATAGCGAGAGGTTCAGACGATAGGCGATGAGCAGGCTGCCCAGCACGCCGATGGTGATGCTGGCCACCAGTCCGATGAAGCCCAGCCGCACCGCCGTCTGGCTCCTGGCGCCCAGCTCGGTCAGGCGCTCTTCCATGTCTTCCTGGTTGGCCTGGCGCGTTTCCGAGAGGATCTCAAGCCAGCGGGTGATGGTCTTGTCCGGCAGGGTGCCGACTTCCGGGTTGCCGCTGCGTGAAAGCACGATGGTGAACTCCTGGGTGAGCTCCTGCCAGGGCTTGCGATAGTCCGGGTGACGCTCCAGCACGCTGGACAGGGTCTTGCCGAAATCCTTCATGTCCGCCAGGAAGGACTCCATGTAGGCGTCCTTCTGCAATATTTCGAAGCGCTTGCGGTTCTCCTCCATGGACAAAAGCTGCTGGATCATGCGCTGGGCGGACTTGTCGATGTCATAGTTGACGTTGACGATGGCGTTTGAGACCTCGACCAGGCTTTTGATGCGCAAGAACAGCAGACTGGTGGTGACGTAGAATATCGTCACAAGCACCAAACACCAGACCAGCAGCTTGCCGGTGATGCCGAGGCGTCGGGAGACGGGTCTGTCCACAGGGACTCCAGGTGGGAGGTTGCACCGTTTGAACATGCACCCTACTCGACAACGCGGCCGTGGTCCATGCCCGGGGGTCACTGCACCGCGGCCGGGGCGGCAGGAAGCACGTCGAGCACAAGCACGTCCGGCGGGGCCAGCACGCGCATGGGCGGACCCCAGAAGCCCGCGCCCGCGCTCACACCCAGAAGCAGGCCGCCCTCCTCGTACCAGCCGCCCATGTAGGGGTTGAACAGCTTCACCACGAGATAGAACGGATAGAGCTGGCCCCGGTGGGTATGGCCCGAGAACATGACCTCGATGCCCAGCGGTTGCACGGCCTCGCGCCAGGCAAGGGGCCGGTGGTTCATGAGGATGTGGAAGCGCGCCGGGTCGATGTCCCGCGCCAGGGCGCGGATCTCCTGCGCGACGACCCCGCCGACGTCGCCCGAACGGCCCGGGTCGTCCACGCCCAGCAGTTCCATACCCGTGCCCGGCAGATCGACCAGCCGACCGCGCAACAGCTCGGCCCCGGCCCAGCGGAAGACCTGGGCGCTTCTGGCGTCACCCTCGTAGCGCTCATGATTGCCGAACACACCAAACATGCCCAGGCGCGGCTTCAGGCTCCGCAACATGGCGGCCTGCGGCTCCAAAGACTCGGGATGGTCGTTGACGATGTCGCCCACCAGCAGCACCAGATCCGGGTCCTGGCCCTTCACCAGCCGCACCAGGGACTCCAGCCGGGAGTCCAGGGTCAGCGCGCCCAGGTGCAGGTCGCTGATGACCAGCACCCGCACGGGCCGCAGCACCTTGGACGAGCTGATCTGCCGCGAGAGCACGCGCACATCGCCCCCCTCAAACACGCCCCAGCCCACCGTCAGCAGCGTCAGGACGATCACCGCCAGCAGGGCCCGCGGCGAACGCAAGCGAGGCGCCAAAGGAGGAAAGACCAGCCGTGAGACCTGCTCGATGCCAAACAGTACGACCTGGAACAGAAACATGTAGGCCACCAGGCCAAAAGTCCCATAGCCCAGCCACCAGGCCGGGCGGGCCAGGGCCATGGGCCAGGTCTCGGGCATGAGCCGGGTGCTGGCCAAGAACATACTGACAAAAAGCCCGCCCAGAAGCGTCAGCACATAGGCCCGCCGCGACTGCCTGGCCTGGCGGTGGACCTGGGCCAAAACCACAAGGAGCATGAACATGAAGATGAGGGTGAAGACGACGTAGAAACGCATGTGGGCTCCAAGGGTTGGCGCGCCAAAACCACGCTGGCGCTGGACACGTCCGGCGCACACTAGAAGCCCCGGGTGGCATGCGTCAAGTGCCCAGCACCCAGGGCTTTACGTGCGGGGCGGTTCTGGGGCATGATCAACACACACCACACCGGAGGGACCATGCGCACGCTCTATCTCGTCTACCGCGTCACCCCAGAAGGCGAACGCCACCCCGAAACCATCATGGCCATGGTCGAAGAAGACCTGCCCACCGCAGCCGAAGCCCTTGACCGCGTCATCCACGACGACAACCCCGAAGACTCCCTGCGCGAAGGCGAACGCTGGGAATTCGTGCCCCAAGACCTCGCGCCCGTCGCCGACTGGGAGGAAATCGCTCCCCCAGGCTCGCGCTCCCTGCCCTACTAGCAAGAGCCAAGAGCCTCCGGCGGCCGGGGGAACACGTCCCCCCGGACCCCCCGCATGGCCTCAGGCCGGGGCGGCCGGGGCAGAGGCCTCAGTTTGGCTTGGCCCTGGCAATGTGTTCGGATTTTCGAGGGGAGACCCTCAAAAATCCGAACACGGTTGGCCCCTTTTGGGAAACAAAGCCAAGAGCCAGGAAGAAAACTCTCTCCCGTGGCTTCCCCAATGAATGCCGAAAGGGCTGTTTCAGGTTCCTCCTGAAACAGCCCTTTCGGCTTAATGGGGGGGGTCCGGGGGGCCTCAGGCCCCCCGGCCACCGGAGGTTATTCTTCTTCTCTTTCTCTCTCCCGTCTAGCCTCGGCGCGCTGTCAGGGCGGCATTGGCGAGCACGCCGCCGACGAGTCCCCAGAAGGCCGAGCCGATGCCCCAGAGCGTGACCCCGGACACGGTGATCAGGAAGGTCACCAGCGCGGCCTCGCGCTGTGCCTCTACCTCCATGGCCTGAGTGAGTCCGGCCATGAGCGCCCCGAAGAGGGCGAGCCCGGAGATGGCGGCCACAAGCGCTGCTGGCAGGGCGGCGAAGATTCCCACCAGCGTGGCGCCGAAAAGCCCGATGACGAGATAGGCCAGTCCGCAGACCACGCCGGCCACGTAGCGCCGGTCGGGACTGTGGTGCGCCTCGGGTCCGGTGCAGATGGCGGCGGTGATGGCGGCGAGGTTGATGCCGTGCGCGCCAAAGGGTGCAAGCAGCGTGGACAGGATACCGGTGGCGGCCACGAGCGGTCCGCCGGGCGTCTTGTAGCCTGCGGTGCGCAATACGCCGAGCCCGGTAGCGTTCTGGCCGGTCATGGTCACCATGAACAGCGGCACGCCCAGGCCGATGAGCGCGCCCAGGCTGAAGACCGGAGTGGTGAGCTCGGGCCGGGCCAGGGCGGCGTCCAGGCTGTCCAGGTGCAGCAGGCCCAGGGCGGCGGCGGCGGCCAGTCCGGTGCAGAGGGTTGTCAGGATGGCGTAGCGGGGCTTGAGGCGCTTCATGGCCAGGTAGCAGGCCAGCATGGGCGTCACGAGCAGGGGCGCACCGCGCAGCGAGGTGAACACATCCACCCCGAAGCGAAACAGGATGCCCGCCAGCATGGCCGCGACCACGGCGCTGGGGATGCGCTCCATGAGCGCGGAGAACAGCCCCGTGGCCCCGAAGATGGTGATGGCGACGCCTGCCAGCAGAAAGGCCCCGATGGCTTCGGGGTAGGAGTATGCGGCCCAGCCTGCCGCCAAGAGCGCGGCGCCGGGGGTGGACCAGGCCACGATGACCGGCACGCGGTAGCGCAGGCTCAAACCCACCCCGGCCAGGCCGGAACCGATGGAGATGGCCCAGATCCAGCTGGCGACCTGGCCGGAGGACAGGCCCGCCTTGTCTGCGGCCTGGAAGATGATGGCTGCCGGACCGCCATAGGAAACGACGACGGCGATGAGTCCGGCAACGGCGGCAGACACCGAGAAGTCGCGGCGCAGGTCAGTGAAGGTGGCTGTGGTGGCTTGGGCGAATTGTCGCATGGGCGCCTCCGAATGGGCCTCCAACGGATGGAGGGTGTCGGTGTTGCACCCCTCTGTTTCGAGGGATGCAAGCCCAGGCGAGCGGCTTAGGGCACCCTGCGCTTCCTCGTGGTTTCTTCCACGTTCGCCAGTCACGCAGGGCGGTTACGAAGATGTTGCTTATCCACGCCAAGCCTCGCCGTCAAGAGGAATTCGGCAGCCCCTCTTGACAGCAGCTGGATGTGCAGCACATCTTTCGGGTAATCTTCCGGCACGAGGGGTCCCCACCAGCTTGCGCCAATCGATCAGCAAGACTAATGTCGCCACCGCTTCTGCCGATAACAATTTGACAGGGGTCAGGCTGGATATCGCACACTCTGCTTGCGCATATGTTTGGTAAGGGCATCCGCAACACTGGCATATTCTTCGGAATGATTATTGCTTAGCATTTCCTCGGGCGACAGGACATCACCTCCGCCCCACATGAAGGTACGTTTAGCAGCAACATGAGGTTTCATTCAAGTGCCTGAAGTAACGCGAGAAACACCCAGCCAGCGGCTCCACTACCGCCTCTCCGTGCCCATTCACGTGGAGGTCGAGGGGAAGCTGTACAAGGCTGCGGACTGGAGCATGGGTGGCTTCCGCCTGGATGGCTACCAAGGGATATTGAAGAAGGACGAGATCTTCAATCCCAAGCTACTCATCGACTTTCGCGGTTTCAACATCAGTTTCAGCCAGGCCTCCAAGGTGGTCCGCGCACCGCGCGACGGTGACGGAATGTTGGCGGTGCAGTTCGAGGACATCAGCGAAGAAAACCTCGAATTGCTCAAGTACTTCAGCGAAGGGCTGCTCGCCGGCGAGATGGCCTGCTTCCAGGACGCCATCCGTCGGGTGGACATGCCCGTCACCCCCGTGGACATGGACCTCGTGGAAGAGGCCAATACCGTTCCGGCACACCGCAGCACCAAGCGCATGCTCATCCTGCTCATGTACCTGCTGCTGGGCGGCGGCATCCTCACCTACATCGGCATCACGCTCTACGCCAACTTCATGCGCATCGAAGTGGAGGCAGGGGTCGTCGTTGCCCCCACAGAACCCCTTGTGGCTCCGGTGTCGGGCATCTTCGAACGGCTCATTATCCCGGTGGACCGCAGCGTCAAACTGGGCGAGCCGGTCATCAAGCTCATGGGGCAGGGCGCCAACAACGGCGGCGCTGGCTACAACGCCCTCATCGCCCTGAACACGGCCCGCTACCGCCTGGAGACCCTGCTGGCGCAACGCAACGCGGAACATGCCGCCCGCGGCATCTACGGCAAGGTCGGCGACTCGCGCCTGACCAGCGCCTCGGACCGCGTCACCGCCGTGGGCCAGGACCTCGCCCTGGCCAAGAATGACCTCAAGCGAAAAAGGGCCCTGGAGTCTCAGGGAGTCATCAGCAAGTCCGAGCTGGAATCCTCACAGCAGCTGGTGGAGAAGCTGGAGAACGACCTGGCCCTGGCCAAGAACGACCTGCGTGTCGCGCATGTCGCCATAAGCGGACTCAACCGCTCCGGGCTGTTCTTCTCCGGCGACCGCATCGAGGGCCGGGGCTATGGCCTCAATGGCGAGATCGAGGCCGCGCGCAAAAGCGTGGCCGAGCTGGAAAGCGGCCTGGGCAACGCAGGCCGTGGAGTCGGCGGCGGGAACGGCGGCCCGAATGACGGCGAAAATGGCGGCGAGCTCATCCTGCGCGCGCCCTTTGACGGCCATGTGGTGCGCGTGCTCAAGACCCCCGGCAACACCGTGGACCGCGGCGACAATCTGGCCGTGCTCGAGCGCTCCGACAGCCGCTACCTGGAGGTATTCCTGACCCAGGCCGAGTCCACCCAGGTGCGCCTGGGCTCCGTGGCCAAGGTCTTCATCCCCTCGCTCAACATCGAGCGTGAGGCCCGGGTCATCCAGATCGACCGCTCGCGAGGGTTCATCAACGAAACCGACAGCCGCTATCACTGGCGCACCACCGTGGACCGCACCGCCGTGGCCACGCTGTTCTTCGTCAAGGACGGGCGCAATGTCGAGGTCAAGGACATCGAGACCGGCACCCCGTGCACCGTGAACTTCTCCCGCAACCCTTCGAACCGGCTGCTGGCCAGCCTGTTCAATTTCTTCCGCTCCGACGCAGACAAGGCCGAGGAAGCCAAGGCCGTCAACCAGGCCATGAGTTATGAATACCGGGAGGTTGTGCGCATGCAGGGCCCCACCAGCAAGCGGACCGAGGCCGGAACTCAAGTGCTGGTGCCCGTGTCCGGGCAGCAGAACGCAACCAGGGCCGCTGTCTGGCCCGATGCCGCCACCTCCTGCAAGGACAACCTGTCCCTGCTCTGGCCGGGCCACTTCTCCACACAGATCAAGCCCGAGAGCCTGAGCGCACCCGCGCGCGCCCAACTGGCCGCAGAGGCCGAAAAGGCCGTGAACAAGGCCCCGGTCCCGGTGGCCACGCTCAAAAGCGCAGGCCAGACGGACAAGAACGACCCGGACTTCATGGCCTCGCGCCGCGCCTTCCAGGACGCCGACAACGCCGCGAACCTGGCCCTGGCCTTCCGGGTCCTGGGCGAGCGCAAGTACCTGGACCGGGCCACGGCCATCCTGCTGGCCTGGGCCAAGACCAACAAGCCCACCGGACATCCCATCGACGAGACGCGCCTGGACAAGATGGTCTACGCCTTTGACCTGGCGCGCTGCGACATGAGCGAGCAGGACCGCGCCAGCGTGCTCGGCTGGTTCGCGCGCATGCGCGACGCCAAGCTGGCCTGGAAGTACGGCGAGAAGAGCCAGTTCAACAACTACCGCACCCACCAGATCAAGATGCTTCTGCTCCTGGCGCGCGCCCTGGACGACCACGCCACCTACGACAAGGCCTTGGCCGAGGCCCAGGCGCACCTCAAGACCAACATCGACGCGACCACGGGCGAGACCTTGGACCACAAGGAGCGCAACTCGCTGCACTACCAGGCCTACGGCCTGGAGTCCTGGCTGGAGATTGCGCTCATCACCGGGCAGTTCAAGGAGCCCGTGCTCAAGGCTTACGATTTCCTGCGCGAGCACATCGCCAAGAGCGACATCCACTACGAGTTCGCCAAGTCCACGGCCCCCATCGATGAGAAACGGGCCCGTGCCGGGTTCGAGTACGCCAAGAAGGGCGGCACCTTCGACACCCAGAAGGCCGTGCGCTCCCTCTTGGTCTATGAAACGCTGAACGGCAAGGAGGAGACTCCCGCCATGACCGGCCTGCTGGGCGGCGAGGTCACGCCCGTGAACCTCTTCTTCCTGATCCGGCAGCAGGCATGGCACGGGTAGCACACCAGGGTCCCTTCCGCTGGAAGGCGGAGGAGCTGCTCAAGCTCTTCCTGTACTTCGGCGTCATGGTCGTGGGCTTTCTCAACCTCCCCAACAACATCTGGGACGCGGACCGGGGCCAGTGGATCCTGGTCATGGCCTACCTGGGCATCTGGCGCTATGTCTGGTGGACCACCCACTTCGTGCGCGCCATCATCTACGGCAGGGTCGTCTTCCCCAAGCTGCGCGGCAAGGCCGACTACCTTTGGAACCACGGCTGGCGGCCCGAGGAAGTCGTGTTCATGATGACCACCTTCTACGAGGAGCGCGTGGTCACCGAGAAGGTCATCCTGGCCATCATCCACGAGGTTCAGCGCATCGGCGTGCCCGCGCGCATCTTCGTAGGGTCCGGCACCACAGCGGACGAAAAGATCATCCAGGAGAGCGTCAACCGCTTCGGCAGGAACATCAAGCTCGAGGTGGTCTTCGTGCGCCAGAACCAGCCGGGCAAGCGCATCGCCATCGGACTGGCCTTGCGGGCCATCTCGCGCCAGAAGATCGGCCGCGACACGCCCGTGGTCTTCATCGACGGCGACACCATCCTGGGCCCCGGCTGCCTCAAGCGCTGCCTGCCGCTGTTCGCCCTCAGGCCGAACATGCACGCCCTGACCACCGACGAGCAGCCCATCCTCTATGGGCCGAAGCTGCTGCGCCGCTGGTTCGACCTGCGTTTCGCCCAGCGGCACATGGCCATGCAGTCCCACGCCCTGGCGGGCAAGGTGCTCACCCTCACCGGGCGGCTGTCCATCTTCCGCGCCAAGAAGGTCACGGACCTCCAGTTCATCCGCCTTATCGAGGCCGACAGCCTTGACCACTGGCTGTGGGGCCGCTTCCGCTTCCTCTCCGGCGACGACAAAAGCACCTGGTACGCGCTCTTGAAGGACCGCGCGGAAATGCTCTACGTGCCCGACGCCATGTGCTGGACCGTGGACACCATCCGCGCGGAGGACATGTACAGCCGCATGGTCCAGAACCTGCTGCGCTGGAGCGGCAACATGCTCCGCAACGGCGCCCGGGCCATCGCCCTGGGGCCCCGGCGCGTGGGCTTCTTCATCTGGTGGTGCATCATGGACCAGCGCATCGCCATGTGGACTTCCCTGGCCGCGCCCCTGGCCCTGCTCTTTGCCGGGTTCATCGTCAGCAAGGCCTACTGGACCTCGTACCTGCTCTGGGTCATGCTCACGCGCCTGTTCCTGGCCTGCCTCATCTTCTACCATGATCGACGCATCGAAATGAGCTATCCATTCGTGCTGTACATCAACCAAATGGTGAACGCCGCGGTGAAGGTCTACCTGCTCTTCCGGCTGCCCAACCAACGCTGGGCAAACCGCCAGGATCAACGCTACTCGCCCGCAGAGGGCCTCAAATGGATGGTCAAGAATTCCATTGCACTCTACCTGACGGTATTCTATGTTATGACGTTCCTATTTGTTATATTGATATATATAGGCGTGCTGAGGCCGCCAGCCTTTGGCACATTGATGAGCATCCTGGGCTTCTCCACCGCCTCCTGAAGCAAGCGGAGGGGAGCTTCGCAAAATCATCGGATTGTTTATGAAGATCGCGGTTTACGGACTTGGCTATGTGGGCAGCACCACCATGGCCTGCCTGGCGGAGATGGGCCACGAGATGGTCGGCACGGACCCCAACCCCGGCAAGGTTGAGCTCATCAACGCCGGCAAGAGCCCCATGGTCGAGCCCGGACTGCCGGAGATGCTGCACAAGCACCGGGCCACGGGCCGCATCCGCGCCACCACTGATGGCCGTGAGGCCTTCAAGGACGTAGACGCCTGCCTGCTGTGCGTGGGCACCCCGCCTGCGGCGGACGGCTTCGTGGACCAGCGCGTGCTGGAGAAGGTGGTCCTGGAGATCGCCGACCTGCGCCTGGAGAGCGGACGCACCTGTCCCATGCTGGTGCGCTCCACGGCCCTGCCCGTGGTACACCAGGACATCCTCGCCAAGCTGGAGGAACGCCTGGCGGGCCGCCAGAGCCCGGCCTACGTGGTGCACCCGGAGTTCCTGCGCGAGGGCAACGCCATCGAGGACTTCTTCCACCCGTCCAAGATCGTCTTCGGCTGCAGCGGGAGCTGCGGCAGACAGTTCTGCGAGAGCCTGTATCCCGGCATCGAGGCCCCGGTGGTCTTCACCGACCCGCTCACGGCGGCGGTGGCCAAATACGCGGACAACTGCTTCCACGCGGTGAAGGTGACCTTCGCCAACGAGATCGGCGCGCTGTGCAAGTCCATGGGCGTGGACTCGCGGCCGGTGATGGATGTGTTCTGCCTGGACACCAAGCTGAACATCTCGCCGGTGTATTTCAAGCCCGGCTTCGCCTACGGCGGCAGTTGCCTGGGCAAGGACCTCGCAGCCATGAACACCTATGGCCGCCGCGCTGGCGTCAAGGTGCCCATGCTGGCCCACGTGGAGGAATCCAACCTGGCCCAGATACGCGCCGTGGCCGAGCGCATCATGGCCACGGGCACAAAGTCCGTGGGGCTTTTCGGCCTGGCCTTCAAGGAGCGCACCGACGACCTGCGCGACTCGCCCCTGGTCATCCTTGGTTCGCTACTGGACAAGGCGGGCGTGCAGATCCGCATCTACGACCCGGCCATCTACGCCGTGGCCTACAGCGGCAGCCACATGGCCTATGCCCTGGAGCACCTGCCGGACCTGCGCCGGATGATCTCCGACAACGCTCCGAAGGTCATCGGCGAGAGCGACACCATCGTCATCTCGCGTTCCTTCCCCGGCCTCGCCTGGCGCGACCTGCCCTGGCGCGCGGGGCACAGCATCATGGATTTGAACGGCAGGCTTGACCTCGCGGGCGTGGACGTGCCCGTCACCGGCCTGTACTGGTAGGGATTGACTTCAAATGTTGAGGCGGCCCGGGCGGATGTCCGGGCCGCCGTGTTGTTATCCCCTAGCTCCCGCCGAAGACCTTCTTCAGAATCTCCGTGGTGCGCGCAGCCGGGTTTTCGCGGATGCTCTTCTCCTCCTGGGCGATGAGCGTAAACAGCCCGTCCTGGGCCTTGGCGTTGACGTAGCCGTTCAGGTCCAGGCCGTAGTTCTGGGCCAGGCCCGCGGCCAGCGGGTTGGCGGCCAGCTTGTTGAAGGCCTTGCCCACGCCCACGCTGTCCATGGCCTTGGTGATGATGGGCTGCATCATCTCGCCGATCTTCGTTCCGCTGGACTTGCGGAAATACTGCGTGGCGGAGTCCTGCGGTCCGGAGAGAATTCCCTTGGCGTCCTGCACGCTCATGTTCTTCACGGCATCGCCCAGGATGTTCGCAGCCTGGGGCACGGCCTTCTCCGCCGCGCGGTTCATGGCCAGCACAAGGTCATCCACAAGCTTGCCCTGTCCGGCCAGGCGCAGGGGCGTCTCCAGCTTCTGCAGCGACTCGGGCAGCAGAATCTTCACGGCCTGGTTGCCGAAATAACCGTCGCTTTTGCCCAGCGCGGCCACGGCCTTCTGGGTGCCCTTGGCCAGGGCTTCCTTGAGCCCCTTGCTGGCGTCGAGCTCGGACAGGTTGGCGTTGATGCCACTGGAAGAGGACGAAGAGGCCGCAGGCAGCTGCGTCTGCACCTTGTCCAGCATATCGGCCCAGCCAGCCAGGGCCGGGGTGGAAAATACGCTCAGCGCCAGGGTCAGGACCATCGCTCGTTTCATGACAGGCTCCGCTTGGGTATGGGGTTTAGCACGGTACCTCGAAACATAGCCCGCCGTGCCAAAGCTGGCAAGGGAGCTTTCTGCCGCCGCACGCCCTGGCCCGAATTCTGCACGCTACGCAGCAAACATCCAGGGGGGAAAATTATGCGCATCAATCCCAAGCTGGCCAACTTGCAGTATATGTACGCCAACGGTGACGCGACCTCGGGCCTGCCCGAAGGCACGTACTCCAATCTGGCCGCCGCCAAATACGTGAAGGACAACGACAAGGACAAGGACAAGTGCCTGACCATCGACGAGGTCACCCTTTCCCAGGAGGCCTTTGACAAGCTCGACGCCGACAAGAACGGCAAGATCGACCTTTCGGAGATGAAGGACGGCCTCAAGGGCCAGGATGCCGCCATCCAGGCATACTACACGAACAGGAAGGCCAGCAGCAAAAACGACAATACCACGTCGTTGCTCGAGGACTCGGCAGGCTCGCTCACGGACACCTACGCCAACCTCGCCGCCGCAAAGTACATCAAGGAAAACGACAAGGACGGGAACAGCACTCTCTCCAGCACCGAGGCAGGCCTCTCCGCGAAAGCCTTCGACAAGCTGGACACGGACGGCAACGGCGTGCTCAGCCAGAAGGAAATCCGCGCCGGCCTTACGGACCAGGAGTCGACCGTAGAGGCCTTCTACGAGACCAATGGCACCAGCAGCAGCATTTCCAACACGCTGGCAAGCCTGCTTGAGAACACCAAGCTCACGCCCGCGGCAAGCGACAGCACGTATTCCGCAAAGGCCGCAGTCAGCTTCGTCACGAACAAGGACGCGGACAAGGACGGAAGTCTGTCCCGCACCGAGGCCGCCCTTTCAACCACAGCCTTCGACAAGCTGGACACGGACAAGGATGGCACGCTCGAGCTGAGCGAAGTGCAGGCGGCCATCAAGGCCAAGGAAAGCAATTACAAGACCTACTATGCGAATAATATCTCCAGCAGCACCATCAACAGCTATACATCGAGCCTGCTCAAGACTATTTAGGGGCCATGCCCAAGGACACCATCGGCAAGGACGCCATTCGCATCTACGGCAAGGACGGCTGCCCGCACACCAGGCGCGCCCGCGAGGCCTGGCCTGAGGCGGTGTTCCTTGACGTCCTGGCCGACCCGCTGCTGCTTGAGGAAATGCTCCGGCTCACCAATGGTGTGCGGCGCATCCCGGTCGTCGTGAAGGACTGCGAGGTCGAGATCGGCTTCAAGCGCGGGGCCTGACACGTCTAAGCGCCCAGCCGTGCGCCGGGCCTGCCTCCCAGCGAACCGAACCCCTAAACGATCTCCACACCCACCGGGCAGTGGTCCGAGCCCTGCACATCCGGCTCGATCCAGGCACGCTTGACCCGGTCCCGCAGCTCCTCGGACACGAAAAAATAGTCGATGCGCCACCCGGCGTTGTTCATGCGGGCGTTGTAGCGGTAGCTCCACCACGAATAATGCCCTGGGCCGGGCTCAAACAGCCGGAAGGTGTCCACGTAGCCGTGGGCCACGAACTTGTCGAGCCAGGCGCGCTCGATGGGCAAAAAGCCCGAGGTCTTCTCGTTGGCCTTGGGGTTCTTCAGGTCGATGGCGGTGTGCGCGGTGTTGAAGTCGCCGCCGACCACGATGGGTTTGTCCTTGCGCAGCTCCTCGGCCTGGGCCAGAAAGGCGTCGTAAAAGCCGAGCTTGTAGCCCAGGCGCTCCTCATCCTTCTGCCCGTTGGGGAAGTAGATGTTGAACAGGTGGAAGTCCGGGTACTCCAGGTGCACCACCCGGCCCTCGCCCCGGTAGCGCGGGTCGCCCAGGCCAAAGGAGTGGGCCAGAGGCTCGGTTTTGTACAGGCAGGCCGTGCCGGAATAGCCCTTGCGGCCCTTGGACCAGTTCCACAGGCCCTCGTAGCCCGCCGGGCCGCGCTCGGCCTCGGAGATCTGCTCCGGCTCGGCCTTGGTCTCCTGGAGCATGACCACGTCCGCCCCGCAGGCGGCCAGCCAGTCCACAAAGCCCTTCTGGAGCACGGCGCGGTAGCCGTTGACGTTCCACGAGATGATGCGCATGAATCCTCCCTGACCCAGGCCCAGGCCGTGTCCCAGGCCTTGCCTGCGGTGCTGGTCTTTCGTATAGACAATTCGCGCCATCAAAGGCGCCGACATCCCCATGTACAGGGTGGCGGGCCGGGAACGCAAGCGCCCAGCCCACGCCCTGGCCGCCCTCCAAGAAAGCCGCGACCCAGAGGTTTCATGTCCCAGAGCTTCGCCCGCAAACATTCCGAGCTGCTCACAAGCCTCCTGCTCGTTCCCGCCAGCCTGCTCGTGCTGCTGCTGGCTGCGGAGCTGTTCTTCCGCTTCGTGGTCCCGGCCCCGGACCTGCCTGCACCAGCCTTCATCGACGGCGTGCTGCGCCACAGGCCCGGCCAGCGCGGCACGTACTGGTCGGGAGACGTGCGCGCGCCCTTCAGCATCAACGCCCAGGGCTGGAACTCGGCCCGCGCGGACTATCCGCTTGCACGCACTCCCGGCCAGCAGCGCATCGCCCTGGTTGGCGACTCGTTCGTGGAGGCCCTGCAGGTGCCGCCGGATCAGAGTATGGCCGAAGACCTCGAACGGGACCTGGGCCCGGGCACGGAGGTGTACCGCTACGGCGCAAGCGGCGCGCCGCTCTCGCAGTATCTGCACATGGCCCGCAAGGCCGCCCTGCCAGCCAGGCCGGACGTGCTCGTGGTGCTTCTGGTGCACAATGACTTTGACGAATCCTGGCGCGACGTGCCGGGCATGTACACCAAGAGCTTTCTGCACCTGCGCCTGGAACAGGGCGAGGGAGCCGGTGGTTCCGTGACGGAGCTCACGCCAGCGTCGTACCGGCAGGGCCTGACCTCACGCATCCGCGACCTGAGCGCCACTTGGCGCTACCTGGCCTACGGGCGGCAGGTGCGCTTCGAGGGCTTGCGCCGACTTTTCCTGCAGCAGGAACAGCCAGGCAAGTACCAGGCCAACATCGACATCAGCGACCTGGCCGGGCGCGAGGCCCTGGACCGCCGCGCCACGGCGTATCTCTTCGGGCGGCTGGCTGCGGAAACAGCCCAGGCCGGGGTTAGGTTGCTCCTGGTCATGGACGGCGTGCGCGGACCCATCGAGCGGGGTGAAGCGGGCAGCGCCCAGGCCCAGGACTACACCACAGGTGCGCTCCGCCTGAACCGCATGGCGGCAGAGGAGGCCGCGCGGCTCTCCATCCCCTTCATGGACCTGCACCCGGTGTTCAGCAGGGACTTCGGACAGCACCACCAGCCCTTTGCCTTCAAAACCGACGGCCACTGGAACGCCCACGCCCACGCCCTGGCCGCCCGCGCGATTGCCATGCGCCTGCGCGAGCTGGGCTGGACCACCGGACTTACCCCGCCAAAGTGATCACAACAAGAGCGGCGCCATAAAAAAGGCCCGCCGAAGCGGGCCGAAAAGCCGTGCCCCTCACCGCCCAAAAAGACCGGCAAGGAACGTAAACGAACGAACGGCGCGAGGCTCAGGGCCTAGTGGTGTCCGTTCGGGGTCGTCTTCTTGATGACCAACAGAGCCGCGATGACACTGAACAATCCGGCGAAAAAGAAAGTGAAATCCATGACCCACCCCTCTTGAAGTTTTCGGAGCCGCGCTCCAGCCGTGTTCCTAGCACAGTCTGCGGCGGATGGGAAGGGGGAGCCGGTTGCGCGGCTTGTGTTCCCGGCGCGCATCCCCTACAACCGCGCCATGCGCCAACCCAAATCATACACCGACTTCCAGCCGCACGTCCTCATCCTGGGGGCTGGCCCGGCCGGGCTCCTTTGCGCCCTCGCCGCAGCCCGCAGGGGCCGCCGCGCGACCCTGGTGGACGCCTCCGAGATCACTGCCCGCAAGCTTCGCGCCTCGGGCGGCGGGCGCTGCAACTGCACCAACCTGGACGCCTCCCCGGCGCACTACCTCTCGGCCAACCCGAAGTTCGCGGCCCAGGCGCTCAAGCGCTTTACCCCGCAGAATTTCCTGACCCTGCTGGAAGGGCTCGGCCTTTCGGCCAGCAAGGAGGACTTTGGCCGCATGTTCTGCGACCAGGGGGCCACCCCGCTGACCGACGCCCTGGAAGGGGCCTGCCGCAAGGCCGGATGCCGCTTCCTGCTGAACCACCGGGTGGAGGCCGTCACCCCGACCCAAACGCCTGACGGTACCGGCTTCATCGTCGACACGGACAAGGGCACGCTCAGCGCCCCGCGCGTGGTCCTCGCCCTGGGCAGCCCGGCCTGGCCCGCCCTGGGCGGCTCGGACTCCATCGCCCGGCTCTCCGGGGCCCTGGGCCTGACGCATCTCCCGGCCCGGCCCGCGCTGACGCCGCTCACCTGCACCGGATCCATGCTCGCCCTGTGCCGGGAGCTCTCGGGCCTGAGCGTCGCCAGCGCCGCCGTGTCAAGCCTGGGCAAAACCTACACCGACGGCCTGCTGTTCACCCACCAGGGCCTGTCCGGCCCGGCGGTGCTGCAGATCTCGTCACACTGGCGCAAGGGCGAGGCCCTGACCATCGACCTCGCGCCCGCAGCCGACCTGAAGCAGCTCCTGCGCGACCCGGCCCATGGCAGGCTCCAGGCGCGGACCGTGCTGGCGGGCCTCGTGCCGCGCAGGCTGGCGGACGCCCTCATAAGCGCGCTGACGCCGGAGCTCACCGCCCTGGCCCAGCGCAAGTGCGCGGAGCTGTCCAAGGCGCAGATGCAGGCCCTGGCCGACATCGTGCACGCCTGGCGCGTATCGCCCTCGGGCACGCTGGGCATGACCCGGGCCGAGGCCGCCAGCGGCGGGCTTTGCACCACGCAGTTTTCGCCCAAGACCTTCGAGTGCCGCAAGCTGCCCGGGCTCTTCGCCATCGGCGAGGCGCTTGACGTGGCGGGCGAACTCGGCGGGTACAACCTGCAATGGGCCTGGGCCTCCGGGTTCTGCGCCGGGCAGGCGGTATGAACGCAGTGAAGGAAAGCTGGACCAGCAGATGGCAAGGCCCCGGCGGCATCCGCGAGGCCCTGGCCATCGGCACGCCGCTCATGGTCAGCATGGGCACCATGACCCTCATGCAGTTCACGGACCGTGTGTTTCTGGGCCGCCACAGCGTGGCCGAGATCGCCGCCTCGGTGCCTGCGGGCCTTACTTCCTTCATGTTCCTGGGCTTTTTCATGGGCGTGGCCAGCTGCGTCAGCGTGCTGGTGGCGCAATATGCCGGGGCCTGCCGCCCGGAGCGCGTGGGCCCGGCGCTGTGGCAGGGCGTGTGGTTCAGCCTGGCTGCGGCGCTCATCCTTGCGGGCCTGGCCTTCCTCGGCGGGCCGCTGTTCGCCTGGGCCGGCCACCCGGAGGAGGTGCGCGCCCTGGAGGCCGATTACTTCTTCATCCTCACCCTGGGCGGGGGCTTCATGATTTTGTCCACCACGCTTTCGTCGTACTTTTCCGGGCTGGAGCGCACGGTTCCGGTGATGCTGGTGAACCTGGCCGGAGCCGCGCTGAACATCCCGCTGGACTACGCGCTGATCTTCGGCAAATGGGGCGCGCCGGAACTGGGCCTGCGCGGCGCGGCCATGGCCACGGTGGCGGGCAGCGCCA
Source organism: Pseudomonadota bacterium (assembly GCA_018817515.1). Taxonomy (GTDB): domain Bacteria; phylum Desulfobacterota; class Desulfovibrionia; order Desulfovibrionales; family Desulfovibrionaceae; genus Humidesulfovibrio. Next base: position 31,971 of record JAHIUD010000044.1, on the reverse strand, counting down.
TAATCTGCCTGCTGTTCGTGGCGCTCATCGTGCTCTCGCCAGAGGCCAGGGCGCGCCACAAGATCGCCGCCATGCCCCGCCCGGACGCGGAGATGCTGCTCCGGCTCATGCGCATCGGCGCCCCTGCGGGCGTGCAGTTCTTCCTCGACATCCTGGCTCTCACCGGGTTCTCGCTGCTGGTCGGCCGCCTGGGGCTGGTGGCGCTCTCGGCCACGAACATCGCCTTCTCCATCAACTCGCTGACCTATCTGCCCATCATCGGCATGTCCATCGCCACGAGCATCCTCGTGGGCCGCAGCCAGGGCCAGAAACGCCCGGACATCGCCCAGCGCGCCACGGGCAACATCCTGCGCCTGTCCCTTGCCTGGATGTGGGCCGTTGGCCTCATCTTCGTGCTGCTGCCCGGCCCGCTGCTCAACCTCTTTGAGACCACGCCCGGCGTCGCTCCGCTGCCCGGCACCCCGGCCTTCGCCGACATCAAGGACATGGGCGTGGTGCTGCTGCGCTACGTGGCGCTCTACAGCCTCATTGACGGCGTCTCCATCATCTACTTCGGCGCGCTCAAAGGCGCGGGCGACACCCGCTTCGTCATGCTGACCATGCTCGCCGCCAGCATGGGCGTACTCATCCTGCCCACCTGGCTCCTCGTCCAGACCGGCACCGGCGGCATCCACGGCCCGTGGCTCTGCCTCACGGCCTACATCGCCACCCTGGCGCTCTCCTTCTCCCTGCGCTTCCGCAGCGGCCACTGGCAGCGCATCAAGGTCATCGAAGAAACGCCGCACGCTTGTCCTTGACAGCGCCTGGGGCCTTGGCGAAGGTGACGTCCTATGGCGGGCGGGCGGCGCCAAGCCCCGACAGACCAAGGAGCCAGGCAAAATGGAGCTTTGCGTAACATATCTGGACGTGAAAATTCCGCAGGCCTTTGACAACTGGATCGGTGCGGAATTCGCGGAAGCCTTGGCCTTGCGCGATTTCATCGAGCCCTTCACCGGCCTGCGGATTTATTTGAAAGCCATCCCGGAAGGGCTGCTCGCCTACCAGACGCCCAAGCACCGTGACACGTCCAAAGGCTTCACCATGCTCCATCTGTGCGGCCTGAACGCGCTTGGCGCCTTTCTCACACCGTTCATTGAACTAAGCGATGGACAGGGCGGGTTTGAACCCCTCGTCGAGGAAGCCTTTTTCCTGCCCGCGTCCAATATTCTCGGGTATCAGGCCATGGACGCCGAGAACATGGACGTGCTTTTCGGCCCACAGCCGCGCAAGGCCCAGCCCAGGGACGAAGATTAAGGGAACATGGACCTTGCCGGGAAACAGTAGATGCCCACGCCCCCTTCCTGGGTGGCCAGCTCGGCAAAGCATGGACAGAGCACATACATGGACCCACGACTGACCAGACTCATCGACGCCTTCCGCGCCATCGGCTCAGACCGTCCGGTGGCTGTGGCCTTTTCCGGCGGTGTGGACAGCTCGCTGGCGCTTTGGGCTGCGGCTGTGGCGCTTGGCCAGCGGGCCGTGGGCGTGGCTGTGCGTTCGGAATTCGTCTGCGCGGCGGAGCGCGAGCGCGCCGACCGGCTGGCCATGTTCCTCGGACGCGAGCGCGGCGCGCGGGTGCTGGTGCGCAGCATGTCGGCCCTGGCCGACGCGGGCCTGCGGGCCAACGGGCCGGAGCGCTGCTACCTGTGCAAGGGGCTGGTGCTCTCTGAAGTTCGCGCTGCGGCGCTGGAAAACCTGGGGCCGGATGTGGCCCTGGCCGAGGGCACCAACGCCGACGACGACCCGGCGCGTCCGGGCAGGCGGGCTGTGGCCGAATACGGCGCGCACTCGCCGCTTGCCGCTTGTGGCATCGACAAGGCCGGGGTGCGCCAGTTGGCGCGGCTGGTGGGCCTGCCCAACGCCGAGGACCCGTCCAACTCCTGCCTAGCCACCCGGGTGCCCGAGGGCGTCGCGCTGACCTTCAAGCGCCTCACGGCCATCGAGGCCCTGGAGCGCACGGCGCGGGAGCTGGGGCTTGTCGACCTGCGCGCGCGGCTGGTGGCCTGCCAAAATGGTGGCCCCAAAGGCTGTACGAATGGCGGGCAAGACGGAGTGCAACTGCTGGTGCGCCCGGCCCAGCTTCTGCTGGCCCAGAGCCTGGCCGCGCGGCTGGCGGAACGGGCGCGATTCATCGGTTTTGCACACTTTGATCTGGGAGAACGCCTGTGAACGTGGACGCGCTGCTTGAGGAATTCCGCCAGGGGCGGGTCACGGCTGAGGAGATCAAGCGCCAGTTGACCGGCCACAGCTACGCCGACGCCGGGTTCGCCCGGCTGGACCACCACCGCCTGCTGCGCAAGGGCCAGCCCGAGGTGGTGTTCTGCCAGGGCAAGACCCCGGAGCACGTGGCGCACATCTTTCAGGAGCTGGCCCAGGCCAATGGCCGTGTGCTGGGCACCCGCGCCAACGCCGCGCATTTCGAAGCCGTGCGGCACCTGCCCGGCGCACACTACGACCCCATCTCCCGCGTGCTGAGCGTCACGCGCGAGCCCGTGGAGCTGGTGGGCAAGGTCATCGTGGTCAGCGCGGGCACGGCGGACATGCCAGTGGCCGAGGAAGCCGCGCGCGTGGCCGAGCACCTGGGCAGCCGTGTAGTGCGCCACTTCGACTGCGGGGTGGCGGGCATCCACCGCTTCCTCTCGGTGCTGGACGACTTTCTGGACGCCCGCGCCGTGGTGGCTGTGGCGGGCATGGACGGCGCGCTGCCGTCCGTGGTGGGCGGGGCCGTGGCCGCGCCGGTCATCGCCGTGCCCACCAGCGTGGGCTATGGCGCCAGCTTCGGCGGCCTGGCCGCGCTGTTGACCATGCTCAACTCCTGCGCCCCGGGCGTCACCGTGGTGAACATCGACAACGGCTTCGGGGCCGGATACATGGCCCATATCATCAACGCCCAGTGCGTGACCGCAAGCAAAGGATAACCCTGCGTGAAAACTCTCTATCTTGAATGCGCCTTGGGCGTCTCCGGCGACATGCTCCTGGCCGCCCTTTCGGACATGTTCGAGGACGGCCCGCAGCTGCTTACCGAGGCCGTGGCCGCGCTTGGCCTGCCCGGCGTGTCCGTGCGCTTTTCCGAGCAGATGATCCAGGGCATCCGCACGCGCCGTGTGGAAGTGCTGGACGAATGCCCCCAGCCCCTGCGCCACCTGGCCGACCTGACGCGCATCGTCGGCACGGCGGAGCTGCCGCAGCGCGTCAAGGAAGGCAGCATCGAGGCCCTGACGCGCCTGGCCATCGCCGAGGCCACGGTCCACAACGAGCCGCTGGAACGCATCCACTTCCACGAGGTGGGCGCGGTGGACACCGTGGTCGACGTGCTGGGCGCCATCCTGCTGGCCGAGGCCAGCGGCGCGGACCGCGTTGTGGCCTCGCCCGTGAACCTGGGCTCCGGGTTCGTGGAGTTCTCCCACGGACGCTTCCCGGTGCCTGCCCCGGCTTGCGCCGAGCTGGCCAAGGGCATGCGCACCTTCGCCACCGAGTCCGGCATGGAGCTGGCCACGCCCACGGGCCTTTGCCTGGTCAAGACCATGGCCGCTTCCTACGGGCCGCTGCCGCTGGGCAGCGTGCTGGCCGTGGGCTACGGCTCCGGCACCTACTCAAACGGCGCCTACCCGACCTTCCTGCGTGCGTACCTCATCGAGGACGGGGAGGAAGGCGACGAATGCGAGGCCTGCCACGGACATGACGACTAGCACCGCAGATATTCAGCTCGTGGTGGCGCGCTACCGCGAAGACCTCTCGTGGCTGCGCGAGGTCGGCCTGCCCTGCGTGGTCTACAACAAGGGGCCGGAGCTGGACCTGTCCAGCCTGCCGCCGGGGGCCGAGGTCCGTGCCCTGCCCAACCTGGGCCGCGAGGCGCACACGTACCTGACGCACATCCTGGCGCGCTACCACGGCCTGCCGCGCTACACGGCTTTCGTGCAGGGCAACCCCTTCGCGCATCTGGCCCCGCCCCCTCGAAACGAAGAGCGGCCGCAAGCCACACCCGAGGGTCTGCGCCTGCGCCTGCTGGAACTGACGGCCAAGGACACCCCCTTTGCCGGGCTGGCCTGGTTCCGCCTGCGCTGCGACGGCCTGGGCCGCCCGCACGACCTGGCCGACCCGGCCAAGGAAGGCCGCTGGAAGGGCTGGGGCAAGGACATCCCCGTGGCCAAGACCTTTGAGGCGCTGTTCCAGGCCCCGGCGCCCCAGGAGTTCATCGCCCGGGCCTCCACAGGCAACATGCTCGTGCGCGCCGAGCGCATCCAAGCGCGGCCCGAGGCCTTCTACCGCCACGCCCTGGACCTTGTGCTGGCCGACCCCGACGATGCGGACAACACCGGGCACGCTTTCGAGCGCTTGTGGCAGGTCATTTTCTCCGGGGCCGAGTTCCCGACAAAAATGGCCGCCACCGGGCCACTCGGTATTTGACGAGCACTGGCCTCGCAAAGTATGCTTTTCAGTTGCGCCAAGGAGACGACTTGGCGTCCGACGTATCATCCGGCGTTGCAGGCGGGATTCAGGCTTCGGGATGCACACCCCACAGCGGCAGAACCACACCTGCCGCCCCCCATTGGCGGGGAGAATTGAATGCTCAAGCGGCTTAAGCCATTCTTCGGACCTGCCCTGGCCCTGGCCCTGCTCGCCGCAGCGGGCTGGGCGCTTTCCGCGCAGCTCGCGGGGCACAGCCTCCAGGAAATCCTGGACACCCTGGCCTCGGAGACCCAGCACGACCTGCTCCTGGCCTTCGGGCTCACGGCGGTGAACTTCGCCGTGCTGGCGGGCTACGACATCCTGGCCCTGCACTACATCGGCCACCCCCTGGCCCACGTGCGCGCGGCCTTCGCCTCCTTTGCGGGCAACGCCTTCAGCAACACCATCGGGCTGTCCACTCTGGCCGGAAGCTCGGTGCGCTACCGGCTGTACACCTCCTGGGGACTCAGCCCGGCGGAGATCGCCAAAATCGTGGTCTTCACCACCCTGACCTTGTGGCTGGGGCTGTTCTCCATCGGCGGCATCATCTTCACCGTGCAGCCCCTGCCCCTGCCGGACTGGGTCAGCCTGCCCTTCCACACCACGCGGCCCCTGGGCTTCCTCCTGCTCCTGCCACCTTTCGTTTACCTCCTGGCCGCATCGCGCAAGGAGCCCACCTGGCGCATCGGGAAGTTCGAGCTGCTGCTGCCGGAGTTCAAGAGCGCGCTGCTCCAGGTCACCGTGGCCTCGCTGGACTGGGCGCTGGCGGCGGCGGTGTTCTACGCCCTGCTGCCGCCCTGGGTCAGCCCGAACTTTCCGCTGGTGCTGGGGGCCTTCCTCCTCGGGCAGATCGCGGGCCTCATCAGCCAGGTGCCCGGCGGGCTGGGCGTGTTCGAGTCCTGCCTGATCTTCCTGTTGACCCCGCGCATCCCCGCGCCCACGCTTTTCGCCACCCTGGTGACCTACCGCCTGGTCTACTACGCCGCGCCTTTGGCCGTGGCTGGCGCGCTGCTCGGCATCCGCGAGACAATCGCCGCCAAAAACACGCTCAAGGGCATCCTGGCCTTTCTGGGCGACTGGCTGCCCGTGGTGGCCCCGCGCGCCCTTGCCGTGACCACCTTCCTGGCCGGGGCGATCCTGCTCTTCTCCGGCGCCACTCCTTCGGTGTCCTCGCGCCTGAACTGGCTTGAGAACTTCCTGCCCCTGGGGGTGCTGGAGGCCTCGCACTTCATGGGCAGCCTGGCGGGCCTGGGCCTGCTCATCCTGGCCCGCGGCCTGCACAAGCGCCTGGACGCGGCCTACTACGTCACCGCCATGGTGCTCTTCATGGGCATCATCGCCAGCCTGCTCAAGGGCCTGGACTACGAGGAGGCTTTCTTCCTCACCGTGCTCCTGCTGGCGCTTCTGCCCTGCCACAAGTTCTTCTACCGCAGGGCCTCGCTGCTGTCCGAGGGCTTCACCCTGGGCTGGATCACGGCCATCGTGCTGGCGCTGGGCTGCTCCATGCTCCTGGGCGTCATGGCCTACGGCGACGACGCCCTGGACCGCTCGCTGTGGTGGGTGTTCACCTTCGAGGACGAGGCCAGCCGTTTCATGCGCGCCACGGTGGGCATCCTGGTGGGCGTGGTCTTCGTGGCCGCGCTGCGCCTCATGCGCTCCGCCCGGCCCCGCTACGTGCCTGCCAGCGAAGGCGACATGCAGACCGTGCGCGCGGTGGTGGCCAAGTCGCCCAACACCTTCGCCCACCTGGCCATGCTGCGCGACAAGAGCTTTCTGGTGAGCCAGGACGGCACGGGCTTTCTCATGTACGCCGTGGCCGGACGCAGCTGGGTCTGCATGGGCGACCCCGTGGGCCCGGCCGCCGCGCGCGAGGAGCTGGCCTGGCGCTTCCGGGAGATGGTGGACCTCTACGCCGGGTGGACCGCCTTCTATCAGGCTGGCAAGGAAAACCTGCCGCTGTACCTGGACCTGGGCCTGGCCATCGTCAAGATCGGCGAGGAGGCGCGGGTGAACCTGCAGGAATTCTCCCTGGCCGGGCAGGCGCGCAAGGGCCTGCGCTACACGCGCAACATGATCGAGAAGGAAGGCTGCGTCTTCGAACTCGCGCCCGCCAGCGCCGTTCCCGGGCTTATGCCCGAGCTGCGCGCCGTGTCCGACGCCTGGCTGGCCTCCAAGAACGCGCGCGAAAAGAAGTTCTCCCTGGGCTTCTTCCACGTGGAATACCTCAAGGGCTGCGCCATCGCCCTGGTGCGCCGGGAGGGCCGCATAGTCGCCTTCGCCAACCTGTGGGAGTGCGACGGCCGCGAGGAGCTCTCCGTGGACCTCATGCGCTACGCGCCGGAAGCGCCCACCAGCGTCATGGAGTACCTCTACATCATGCTCATGCTCTGGGGCCGCGAGCAGGGCTACCAGTGGTTCAACCTGGGCATGGCGCCCTTCTCCGGCCTGGAGCGGCACTTTCTTGCGCCCACCTGGACGCGCCTGGGCGGAATGCTTTACAGCTATGGTGGAACGCTCTACAATTTCCAGGGCTTAAGACGGTTCAAGGACAAGTTCGACCCCATCTGGGAATCCAAATACCTGGCCTGCCCAGGCGGCACCGTGCCGCCGCGCGTGCTGGCCAACATCGCCACCCTCGTGTCGGGCGGCGTGCGCGGAGTCATGGTCAAATGAAACGGTCCACCACATCCCTTTTCGCGTCCTGCCTGGCCCTGCTGCTTCTGGCCCTTTGTCTGGCGGGCACAGCCTGCGCAAAGCCGGAGAAGGCCCCGGAGAAGCTCAGCTTCGGCGTGTTCGGCGAGGTGCTCATCTACCGCGACCAGGACCACAACGGGGGCGAGCCCGGCCGCACCGTGCTGCTCTTGTCCGAGGGCGGCTGGGACGCACAGATGGACCGCGCCGCGCGCACCATCGCAGACATGGACGCCACGGTGGTGGGCATCGACACGGCCCGGCTCATCGCGCCCCAGCGCGCCAAGGCCGAGGGCTGCTTCTACCAGGCCTGGGAGTTCGAGGGCCTGAGCAAGATCGTGCAGAAGACGCTGGGCTTCAAGGGCTACCACCTGCCCGTGCTGGCCGGTTTCGGCGAGGGCGCCGCCGTGGCCTACGCCACCTTTGCCCAGGCCCCCAAGGAGACCTTCAGCGGGGCCATCACCCTCGGCTTCTCGCCCCGGCTGGCCCTGGGCAAGCCTTTCTGCGCGGCCAACGGCCTCAAGTTCGAAAGCGCCCCCGAAACAGCTCCGGGCGCGACTCCCGGCATAATCCTGTTTCCGGTCAGCAAACCCTTCGGCGCGCTGGTGCTGCTCCAGGGCGGCAAGGACGAGACCTTCAGCCCGGACGCGGCCAGGGCCTTCACCAGCCAGGTGCCGGGCGCGCGCGTGGTCGAGCTCGATAAGGGCGGGAGCAAGCTGGCCGATCCAGGCCTGTGGCGCGCGGCCTTTCTGGAATCCCTCAACGCCATGGCCCCGGCCAAGACTGCGGGGACTGCGGCTTCGCCCCACGCCGACGCCAGCGACCTGCCCCTGGTGGAGCTCCCGGCGGCCAATCCCGGCAAGACGCTGGCCGTCATCGTCACCGGCGACGGAGGCTGGGCGGGCATCGACCAGCAGATCGGCGACATCCTGGCCGCTCACGGCGTCAATGTTGTCGGATTCAACTCCCTGAAATATTTTTGGAACAAGCGCGAAGCCGACGAAATGGCCTATGACCTGGAGCGCACCCTGACGCACTACGCCGCCCAGTGGGGTGCCGAGCGCTTCATCGTGGTGGGCTACTCCATCGGCGCGGACGTCATGCCCTTCATGGCCGGGCGCATGAGCGCGCCCACCCGCGAGAAGCTGACCCTGGTGGCCATGCTCGGACCGGGCACGCACACGGAGTTCGAGTTCCGCCTGTCCAACTGGCTGACGGAAGAGAACCGGCCCGAGGGCCACGCCCTGATCCCGGAAATGCCCAAACTCGCCAAGACCCCGGTGCTGCTGGTCTGCGGCAGCGAGGAGCAAGGCACGCTCTGCCAGAACTACCAGGCTCCCAACGTAAAGAACTTGGTCCTGCCCGGCGGACATCATTTCAACAAGGAATATGAGCAGATAGCCTTGGCCATTCTGCAAGGGGCAGGCATCGCGCCGCAGAAATAGGCCGCACCCTTTAGGAGCATCACGTGAGCGCATCCGCCCTGATCCCACCGGCCCTGATCCCACCGGCCAAGCCCGGCAGCCGTCTGGCCTACATCGACAACGTGCGCGTCTTCCTGTCCATGCTGGTGGTAGCGCACCACGCGGGCCAGCCCTACGGCAGCGATGGCTGGTGGCTGTTCCAGTCGCCGCTGCGCTCGCACTGGATCCACCTCTTCTTCGGCGTCAACGAGGCCTTCTTCATGGGCCTGTTCTTCCTCATGGCCGGGTATTTCCACCCCGGCAGCGTGGACCGCAAGGGGCCGGGCCGCTTCGTGCTGGACCGCCTGTGGCGCTTCGGCGTGCCCGCCGCGCTCATGGTCCTGGGCATCACCCCCATCTTCATCTACTACCACGAGGTGCTCTTCAAGCACCTGCCCGCCGTACCCTACTGGGATTTCTTCCAGGGCGTGTACCTGGGCATCGCCGACAGGCCGCTGGGCTGGCCCGGCGACCCCGGCATCCATCTTGAGTTCATCCACCTCTGGTTCATCGAGAACCTGTTCATCTTCGGCGGCGTGTACGCGCTGTACCGGCTCCTGGCCGGCGGACGTGACACGGCCCCATCAAAACGCCCAACCGAGCCCATCGCCGCGCACACGGCGCATCTGGCCCTGGCCGGGCTGACGCTCTGGCTCGCGGCCAGCACGTTTCTCATCCGCATCTGGTGGAGCGTGGACGATTGGAAGGTGCTGCTGGGCATCTGGGAGATCGAGTTCGCGCACATGCCGCAGTACGTGACCATGTTCGTGCTCGGCATTGTGGCTGCGCGCCGCGACTGGTTCGAACGCTTCCCGGCCCGCGCGGGCTGGACCTGGCTCGGCATCGGGGCGGCCTGTGTGGTTGTTTGGATGGCACGCGGCGCGGGGCTGCCCCTGCCCATCAGGATCGGCGGGTTCTCCATTGCCGCAGCCAACCGCGCGGTGTGGGAGAGCGTGCTCTGCGTGGGTTTCTGCGCCGGGCTCTTGACCCTGACCAGGGAGCGCTTTCCCCAGCAGACAAGGCTGATGAAGATCTTGTCGGACAATGCATTTGCGGTCTACGTCTTCCACGTGCCTGTGGTGACGCTGCTCCAGTATGCGCTGGCCGGAACCAGCCTGGGCCCGCTTCAGTCGTTCTTCGCGGTGACGGCGCTTGGCATCGGCCTGACCTTCCCGCTGACACACTTCGTGCTGCGCCGCCTGCCCCTGCTCAAGCAAGCGCTCTAGGCAGGCGCTGCTGCTCATCCTTCCAGGGGAAGGCTTTCCGGCGCCATGGCGCGCTCCAGGCTGCGGACAAGATCGGCCTGGCGCACAGGCTTGGACAAAATCTCAAACACGCCCAGGCCCGCTGCGGCCTCCCGCGCGGCGGCATCGCTGTGGCCCGTCCACACGATGACCGGCAAGGCGGGGCGAAGCGCCCGCACTCCCCCCACGAAATCCGTGCCGGACAGGCCCGGCAGGATCTGGTCCGTGAGCACCAGGTCAAAGCCATCCGGGCTCGCGGCAAAGAGGGTCAAGGCCTGCTCGCCGCTGGTTGCCGTGGTGACCTGGTAGCCCAGGCCGGTCAGCGCCTCGCGCCAGACGTCCACAAGGGGCAATTCGTCATCCACCAGCAGGATGTGTGCCTGGCCCGGCGCCGTGGTCTGGGCCTCCGGCTGGGCCTGGGCCTCGCCGCCGCGCGCGCGCGGCAACAGCACGCGCATGGTGGTGCCAAGACCCGCCACGCTCTCCACGCTGATCCGTCCGCCGAGCTTGTGGACAATGCCGTGGACCACCGCAAGGCCCATGCCCGTGCCCTCGCCCGGACGCTTGGTGGTGAAAAAGGGGTCGAAGATGCGCTCGACGATGGCCGGCGGGATGCCCGGTCCGGTGTCGCGCACGCGCAGCCGCACATAGGTGCCGGGGTCCAGGGTCGAGAGGTCCGGCGCACGGTCCGCGCCCAGGTACAGCTCGTCCACGGCGACCTCCAGGATGCCGCCGGAGTCGCGCATGGCCTGCACGGCGTTGGTGCACAGGTTGAGCACCACCTGGTGCACCAGGGTCGGGTCGCCCAGCACCAGATCGGCCGCGCTGTCGAAGCGGCGGCGTATGCTGATGCCCTGCGGCATGGACACCAGCAGGTGCTGGAGCACCTCCTTGACCAGCGGCGTCAGACGCAGGGGAACCGGGTTGCCCTCGCCCTGGCGGCTGAAGGTCAGGATCTGGGCGATGAGTTCCTTGGCGCGGGTCCCGGCGCGCAGGATCTCCTCCACGCGGCGTTCCTGCGGCCCGCCACGCAGCGAAACCTCCAGCATCTCCGCATAGCCCAGCATGACGCCAAGGATGTTGTTGAAATCATGCGCGATGCCCCCGGCCAGGGTGCCCAGGGCCTCCAGCCGACGCGCCTGCTCGAGCTGACGCTCCAGCTCCTTCCAGTGCGAAATGTCGTGGGCCACGACGATGGATCCGCTGCGCGCAGCGTCGCGTCCATGGAAGGGCGAGACAGCCACCAGGAAGTGCCCGCCCCAGCGCGGGATGGTCAACTCCTCGGACGAGCAGAACGAACTGGCCGCCATGGTCTGGATACGCTCGGCGACTTCGTTGGCTCCGGCCTCCTCGGCCACCTCCACCAGAAATTTTCCCACCAGGCTGCGCGGATGGACGCCCAGACGGCTGCCCAGGGCCATGTTCAGCCGCCGCACGCGCATATCCGCATCCAAAAGCAGGATGGGGTCGGGTACGGAGTCAAACGTGCTCTCCCACTCCTGCTTGGCCTGGATCACGGCCTGCTCCACCAGCAGGCGCTGGCTCATGTCCACGCCGATGCGCCAGGCCTTCCAGCCCGGCAGCGGATACTGGCGCGAGATGTCGGACCAGGCGATGATGCGCTCGCTTCCGTCCTTGCAAGTCAGGCGGCTTTCCAGATCGCGGTGGTCCTGGCCACGGCCGCGCAGGCTGCGGCGGAAGGCCTCGTCCGGGAACAGGCGTGCCGGGGTGGCGCGATCGTGCAGCACCTCGTCCGCGGAGTAGCCGGAGACGCGCTCGCACTCGCGGTTCCAGAAGACGATCTCGCCGTGGGCGTCAAAGGCCACCACCAGCACCGGCATGTTCTCCACCATGCCGCGCAGGGCCTGGGCCCCCACAAGCAGCGAGGCCTCGGCGCGATCCCGGCCCACCCGGCCACCCACGAGGTCGGCCAACACCCGCAAAAGCGCCAGCTCCTCCAGGGTCCAGCGGCGCGAGGCCGCCCCATCGACACGCAAAAAGCCCAGCCAGGCCCCGTCGTGGCGCATGGGCAGAAGCACGGTGGCCACGGGTCCGTCCTGTTCAAGGAAGGGGCGCTCGGACTCGGGAAAATCCGTACTGGAGCCGTGCAGGACATTGCCCTTGAACAGGTCCTGCGCCAGGCGGCCCAGGCCCATGGCGGCGTAGCCCACCTGCTCCCCGGGCGCAGGGGTCGTCAACGGCTGGGTGCCGTTGCCCTGGGCCTCGGCAAAAAGGCTCAAGCCCAGGCCATGTTCGGGGTCGTCATGGTTCAGGAAGATCGCTGCGCGGGAGAGTCCGCCCTTGCGCGCCAGAGCCGCCAGGGCGCGGGCCAGAGTGCCTCCGTTGCGCCGGGCCCCGTGCAGCAGGTCCGAGCAGGCCGCCAGACCCCGCGCCAGGCGCAACGATGCGTCAGCCCCACGGGAGCTGGTGGCTCGCGGCGCGGCGGTGCCCAGGCTGGTGCGTTTCGACGGTTTCGGCATGAGTCTTTGTTTTCCGGCCTCAAATTGGTGATCCAAAAACAGCATCCGCTCAACTTCCTCCATTTTGTATCACAGCTATAGCCCGAGGCACAAGGCTGCCGGTCAGCCATGTCTAGTACGCCCACTGCCGTCCCGCGCCCTCGCCAAGCAGCCTGGCTTGGCCGAAATGCTGGTCTTCTCCGTCCCGCCCAGTCAGCGACAGGCGCTCCAAATCCAGACGGGGTGCGGCCTCGCTGGTGGTGCTGACCCCGTGGCCACGGTCCTTGGGCCTGCCCTGGGCAGCAGCCTCGCCAGGGCTTCCGGCGCTTTGCCCTGCACCCAGGCCGATATTAGTCGGAGCGGCCGGTGCGCCGCCAACCGCCTGCTTCAGGTTCTCGCCTGCGGTTACGTAATACGCGGGCGAGAGGTCCAGCGCCTTCTCGAACAGGGCCTGGGCCCGGACAACCTCGCCCTGGAGGTACAAGGCGTAGCCCAGGTTGTTCAGGGCGCGGGCGTCGCTGCCGCCAGCGCGGAAGGCGTCCAGGGCCTCTGCCGGGCGGCCCAGGCGCACCAGCAGCAGGCCCAGGTTGTTGGCGCTGCGCTCAGGATCGCGGGAGCCCTGCATGGCCAGGCGGAAGGTCTTTACCGCCGTTTCAGGCCGCCCAGCCAAGACCTGGGCCACGGCCAGGTTGTTCAGCAGTTCCTCGCGTCCTGGCACGGCCTGGGCTCCGGAAGATGTTCCAGCCTGGGCCACGGCCTGCGCCTGGAATCTGGGCGTGGCCAGAGCCGCCAGAAACTGTTCCTCGGCCTTGTCCGGCTGGCCCTGGTTCATGAACAGCACGCCCAGATGGCAGCGCGCGCGCCAACTGCCCGGAGCCAGGGCCACGGCGCGCTCAAAGGATTGCCGGGCCTCGTCGCGCCTGCCCAGCCGCTCGCTGGCCTGCCCTGCCCCGTAGTGCGCGCCGGAAGACTCCGGGCTGGCAGCCACGGCCAAGCGGAAGGCCTCCAAGGACTCGTCGAGTCGGTTCAGGCGCAACAGAGCCTGGCCCTTCTTGACCAGCAGCCCGACATCGCCAGGCCGCGCCACAAGGGCCTTGTCGTAGCCCCGCACCGCCAGCAGCAGGCGGCCTGCGTTGAACTGGACGTCGGCCACGAACTCCTGCCGCGCCGAATTGGCAGGATCAAGCAGATCCGCGCTGGCGTTGTCCTGCCGGGCGGCGCAGGCCGGGAGCAGGAGCGCCAGGGCGGCAATGAGCGGCAGCGGGCCGAGGCCTCTCCAGAAACGTAATATCAAGCGCATGAGGGCCTCCTTTCACTGGCCCATGCGGGCGAAGACGTGGGAAAGCTGCAACACCGCCGGGCCGATGAGCACCACGAACAGCGCCGGGAAGATGCACAGCACCAGCGGGAACATGAGCTTGGTGGGCAGCTTGGCGGCGGTCTCCTCGGCGCGCTGGAACCGGCTGGTGCGCAAGGTGTCGGAATACACGCGCAGGGTGCGCGCGACGCTGATGCCGAAGGTGTCGGCCTGTACGAGCAGCGTCACCAGGCTCTGCACGTCCTCGATGCCCGTGCGTTCGGCCAGATCCTTCAGGGCCTGCTGGCGCTGGCGTCCGGCGCGCATCTCCAGGGTCATGGTGCGCAGCTCACCGCTGATCACCGGGGCGGACTCGCGCAGCTCCTCGCTGACCCGGTGGATGGCCTGGTCCAGGCCCATGCCGGACTCCACGCAGACCACCAGCAGGTCGAGCGCGTCGGGCAGCTCGCAAAGCAGCGACAAGCGCCGGGCGGCCATGCGGCGGCGCAGCCACATGCCCGGCAGCACCGCGCCCAGGCTGGCCAGGGCCAGCGCCCCGATGACAACGACCTGCACGGACGGGGCCTTGGGCATGATCCAGACCACGCCGAGGTACAGGCTGGGCGGGATGAGCATGAGCGCGGCCTTGGCCCCATGAAAGGCCTGCACCGCGCCCGGCCCACGCAGACCCGCGCGGATGAGGTCGAGCTTCGTCTGGCCCAGGCTTTCCTGTTCCTTCGGGCCCAGGCGCGCGCCCAGGCCGCGGACCAGTTCGGCCAGCATGCGGCCCAGGCGAACCGCCACGGACTCGGCGGGAGCAAGCGCATCGTTGACCCCCGCGTACCCGGCCACCTTCTGGCGCAGGCGCGAAAAGCGCTCGGCCTCGCGCTGGGCGCTGAGCACGCCGAAGCCCAGGAGCAGCACCGAGGCGAAGGCCAGGACCGAGGCCAAAAGCGGGATGAGCATGCCGTTGTTCATGGCGCGCCTCCTAGACCTTGAAATTGACCAGGCGCCGGATGATGAAATAGCCGATGGTCATGGACACCAGGGCGGACTTGACCATGAGCTGGCCCAAGGGCTCGGTGACGAGCTGCAGCATGTAGTCGGGCTTGATCAGGTACAAGACGCCCGCCGCCGCAAAGGGCATGGCCAGGAGCACGATGGCCGAGATACGGCCCTCCGCCGAAAGGATGCGGATGCGGCCATATATCTTGAAGCGCTCGCGGATGAGCGCGGCCGTGTTGCCGATGATCTCCGAGAGGTTGCCGCCGGTCTCGCGCTGGATGTTCACCGAAACCACGAAGAACTTGAGGTCGAGTGAGTCCACGCGCTCCATGAGGTTGTGCAGGGCCTTCTCGGTGTCCATGCCGAAGTTGATCTCATCGAGGGTGATGCCGAACTCCGGGCCGATGGGGTCGGCGAACTCGTCGGCCACCATGCGCATGCCCCCGGCAAAGGTGTTGCCGGCCTTGAGGGCGCGGGCGATCAAATCCAGCGCGTCGGGCAGCTGGCGCTGGAGGTTCTGCATGCGCGCCGCACGGCGACGGTACACACGCACCACGGGCAGCGGGCCGAGGAGCGATGCCGCTATCAAGGCGGCCAGGGACGAGCCCGTGAAGAGATGCGCCGCCCCAAAGCCCGCCACGGCCAGGACGGCGGAGAGCAGCACGTACATGCCGGGGGTGCCGGTCATCTTGGCCTGGCGGATGACGCGCTCAAAGTCGCGGATCCAGTTCATGTCGGCCAGCAGGCGGTGGAACCAGGGCACCTCGCTTAAGACCGAGCGGCGCACGATGTCCTGGCTTGAGACATCCGGCCCGGCCAGGGCCAGGGCCTTTACCCGCTCGCCCACGCGCTCGTGGCGCTTGCGCGCCGCAGCACCCACGGCGTTCATGACGAACAGCACGAAGAACAGGGTGGCCAGGGCCAGGATCAGGGCGATGAGGCCGGGCATGGCAGCCTCCTCAGGCGGCCCCGTTCATGGGGGCGAAAAGGTGCTGGTCCAGGGCCACGCCCCGGGCCGCCAGGCGCTCGGAGAACTTGGGCCGGATGCCGCGCGACACGAAGCGTCCCTTGACCTTGCCGCCCTCGTCCAGGCCGGTCTGCTCGAAGGCGAAGATCTCCTGCATGGTGATCATCTCACCCTCCATGCCGGTGATCTCCTGGAAGCTGATGAGCTTGCGGCTGCCGTCCATGAGGCGCGAGACCTGGATGATGACATCGATGGCCGAGCTGACGTAGCGCTTGAGCGACACGTCGGAGATATTCAGGCCCGCCATGGCGACCATGGTCTCCAGGCGCATGAGGGCGTCGCGCGGGGTATTGGCGTGGATGGTGGCCAGGGAGCCGTCGTGGCCGGTGTTCATGGCCTGAAGCATGTCCAGCGCCTCGGCCCCGCGCACCTCGCCGATGATGATGCGGTCCGGGCGCATGCGCAGGCAGTTCTTCACCAGCTCGCGCTGGGTCACCTCGCCCCGGCCCTCGATGTTCATGGGCCTGGTCTCCAGGCGTACCACGTGGGCCTGCTTGAGCTGCAGCTCCGCGGCGTCCTCGATGGTCACGATGCGCTCCTCCTCGGGGATGAAGCGCGAGAGCACGTTCAGCATGGTGGTCTTGCCCGAGCCCGTGCCGCCGGAGATGAGCACGTTCAGGCTGCACTGCACGATGCCCATGAGTACCGTGCCGATCTCCGGGGGCAGCGCGCCGAAGCGGATCAGGTCGTCCAGCTCCAGCGGGTCCTTGGAAAACTTGCGGATGGACAGCGAGGGGCCATCGATGGCCAGCGGCGGGATGATGGCGTTCACGCGGGAGCCGTCGGCCAGGCGCGCGTCGACCATGGGCGAGGACTCGTCCACGCGCCTGCCCACGCGGGAGACGATGCGGTCGATGATCTTGCGCAGGTGGTCGTCGTCCTTGAACCGGGCCGGGGTGAGCTCCAGGATGCCCTTTCGCTCCACGTAGATGTTGCGGTAGCCGTTGACCAGGATGTCGTTGACCGTGGGGTCCTTGACATAGGGCTCAAGCGGCCCCAGGCCCAGCACCTCGTCCTCGATCTCGCCCAAGAGGCTCTTGCGCTCGCTTAGGTTCAGCGGGGCCTGGGCGAAGTCCTCGCGCAGGATGCGCTCCACCACGCGGTTGATCTCCTGGCGCATCTCCTCCCTGGGCAGGGCGTCCAGGAGCGCGAGGTCCAGCACATCGATGAGCCGGTCGTGGATGCTGTTCTTGATCTCGTGGTACTGGTCGCTCCGGACATGTTCGGCCTTGGCCCGCTCGCCCTTGTCGCCAACCGCCCCCTCGGCTCCAGGCGCGACGAGACGCGAGCCCAGGGAGGGACGCAGGGCCGGGGCGCTTGTACCGTGGTCGGGGGCCCTCGACGCGGGAGCCCCCAGTGCGGACGGCCTCGGCGCGGTCTTTTGCAGTCGTGCGGCAAGATCCATGGGTCACCTCACGCGCTGCGCTGGGCCAGGGAGAGGCCGAGCGGAGAGTTGCGCAGGCGCGCCCAAAGCGAACCCGAGGCCCTGGCCTGGGCGGCCTTGCCTGCCGGGGTTGGCACCTCGCGGCACAGGCCCCGGGCCATGGCGGCCAAGCCCTTGGCCATGGCCGAACGGGGGTCGGCCTCGGCCAGGGTCTTGCCCTGGTTGATGGCCGAAAGCGCAGCCTGGTAGTCGTTGACCACGGCCCAGGCGATGGGCTGCTGCAGGATGCCCTCGGCCTCGGCCGTGCCGATGTCGGACTCCGAGGTCTTGCGGTTGGCCACTAGGCGCAGGCGCGGCAGCAGGTGCGGCTGCGTGGCCCGCACCGCCTCCAGAAAACGCTTGGCCCGCGCCAGGCACGGCAGTGAAAGATCCATGACCAGCAGCACGTCGTCGGCCATGTCCAGGGCCTCCAGGGTGGCCTCGCCCTGACCGGTGCCTCCGTCTATGACCACCTGGGCGTAGCCGCGGCGCAGCAGCTCCAGGATCTGGCGCAGCACAGCGGGGTCCAGGCAGGCCTCGGCGCTGTAGTCCGGCGCGGGCAGCACGGCCAGCCCGGAATGGTGCCGGGCCATGACGCTCTCCAGATAGGTTGCGTCCAGGCGGTCGATGTTGGCGGCCACGTCGGCCCAGGTGTACGCGTGCTCCAGGTCCAGGAAGATGGGGGTCTCGCCCTGGGGCTGGGCCAGGTCCAGAAGCGCCGTACGGCCGGAGCCCTGGCGGGTCAGCGCGTCGGCCAGATTCACGGCCATGGTGGTGGTGCCGATGCCGCCCTTGGCGCCCAGCACCAGCACGATGCGTCCGCCCTGGCCCTGAGGCTGGGGTTGAGCCACAGAGGGAGTCCAGGCCATGAGCGGGCGGCGGCGCTCCTGCATACGCTCCAGGGCAGCCTGCAACTCGGCCTCGACAATGGGCTCGGCCAGGTATTCGGTGATGCCCGCGCGCATGGCCGAGAGCAGCAGCTCCGGGGCAGGAGCGGACCCGACCAGCACCACCGGCCCAGACAACAACGCCGCCAGGGCCATGTCCGCTGCGGGGTCCGTGCCCAGGGCCAGAATGATCAAGTCGGCCAGGCCAGACAAATCGGGTAAATCAGAATGACGCGCGGCGGCGTCCGGCAGGACCGCGACCCCTTCCAGGGCGGCCAGGGCCAGGAGCATTTCCTCGCGGCGCGGCTCCAGCACGGCTTCCACTGTGACGGTGATCTTCCGGCTGTTCATGGCGCGTCTCCTGGCTGCTTCACTTGGTCCTGGACCTGTTCCTAGTTGCTGGCGCCCCGGCTGGAGTCCTGGATGAGCCTGGCCACGGCGAGCATGCCGTTGCCGCTGTCGGCGCCCTTGGGCATAACGGGCACGGTGGTGATGTACCGGCCGGTGACGTTGGTCTTGCAGTCGATGCCCTCGATGAACACCGCGCCCAGGTGCACCACGGTGACGTAGCTGCGGCCGGAGACCGGCGGGAAGCGCGGGTCGTAGAAGGGGATGATGGCCACGCGCGGGCTCAAGAGCGGGTCCTTGTAGGCGCTGCCCTTGATGGACCGGGTGCCCGCGTCCCAGTAGGCACCGGGGTCCTGGGCGATGAGGTTCTGCACGCCCTGCTTGGTGGGGCCAAGCTTGTCGCCCGGCTCGGTCTGGAGCTGGTCGCCGGGCTCCACGAGCACCACGTTGGAGCCGCCGCTGCCGTCGATGTTCTCGCGATATTCCGCGGCGCCCACCACCGGCACGCCCTTGTTCAGCGGCGGGTAGTCGATGGCGTTATACTGGCTGGGCACGATGACGTCGTGGGGGTCGCCGACCTTGAGCACGACCTTCACGCCCAGATCCGCCGTGCCATAGCCCTGCACCACCACGGAGGCCATCTCCTTGGCGCTGTCCACGTCGAGCACGCCGTTGCCGTAGTTGCCGCTGTAGCGACAGTCCGCGTAGTCGTTCCAGGTGAACTTGGTGGCCACGCTCCAAGGCTTGAGGTTCCGGCTGGAGTCGGCGGTCACCACGCCTGCGCGCGCCTTGGCCGAGATGTCGGCGGAGTTCACGTTCACCGCCTTGCCGAAGAACAGCTCCATGGGGTTGCCGCGCACCTGGGCCCGGCGCACCGTCACCTCCACCTGGTTGGGCGAGGTGGTGTCCGGCACGCCGTTCTTGTAGAAAACGATGTCCGAGGCCTGCACAGCGGTGTCGGGCTGGTCCTGGCCGTCCAGGTTGGCCTTGGCGAAGTCCAGGATGACGGTGCGCACCTTGGTCAGGTCCGAGCCGTAGGAAATGATCGCATTCGCCCCGGCCAGGGCCGCGGAGTCGGCGGAGGTCTGCAGGCTGCTGCGGCGCACGTGCATGGCTCCAAGGTCCAGGGCCAGAGCGGCGACGCCCGCCAGGGTGGCCATGACCAGGGCCAGGACCAGGCCCACGGAGCCGCGCTCATTGGCGTACAGGGATCGCGCAGTGGTGGTGTTCATGATGTCCTCCCGCTCACTCGCGCCGCGCCGTGGCCTTGGTGGAGAAGGCCTCCGGAAAGAGACCTCCCCAGGTGGCCAGGGCATAGCCGGAGAGATTGTAGGAAACGGTGATCTGCATGGCCTGGCCGCGCGTGGAGCCGTCCAGGGGCGGGGTCAGGCTCACGCTGACCTTGGCCGGATCGAGCCCGGAGCTTTGCACGTAGTTCTGCACGCTGAACAACGGGTCGTGCCCGCGCGAGGCCTCGAACACGCCCTCGTGGGCTGCGCGCGACACCGTGTGGCTCACGTCCAGGTAGCGGCCGAAGTCGACCAGGCCGAGCAGCATCGGTGCCAGCACCAGGGCCACTGCCAGGCCGAACTCCAACGTTGCGGAACCCTTCTCGCGCTTGTTCTTGGTGTCCATGGCGTCCTCCCTAGGGTTGGTGAACCATGACGGAAGTGGAGGAAAGCACCCTGTGGGCCAGGATCTCCGGGGCCAAGTCGGCCAGGACCAGGAAATCGAAGGCCACGCTCACGGTGACGGACACCGGGGTGTTGGCGCTGCGGGCGCCCACAGACACCGAAGGCAAGGTCTTGATGCCGCCGTCCAGCACACGCTTGGTGGCCAGGTCGGCCACCTGCGCATCGCTGGGCTCGGGCAGCACGGCCAGGCGCGCGGCCTCAGCCGCAGCGGAGTTGACCACGGTCTGGGTCCACATGAGCCGGCCGAAATCCACAAAGGCCAGCAGCAGCAGCATGAAGATGGGCAATAGCAGCGCGGCCTCCACGGAGATCCCTCCCCGCTGGCCCCTGGCGCGTCTGTTTCGTTGGGGAGCATTCATCACTTTCCCTCCTTCTTGGTGAAGAGGATGGCATCGGGCAGCTTGTCCTTGCTGTCCTTGGATTCAGGGTCCGAACTCTTGCGATAGGCTTCCAGGGCGTTCCTGGCGTAGACCCCGTCCAGGCCGACCACGGCACGGTCGCTGGCAGGGGTCGGATCAAGCTTCTGATTCTCCACGGCCATGCGCACGGACATGCCCCAGGTGGCGTCCAGGGCCGGACGGGTCGGCTCCATGCCGCAGCCCGAAAGCAGAGCCAGGGCCGACAGCGCGGCGATGAAGGTCAGGGTGCGGGCGTTCATGGTGTCCTTCTCCTATTCGCCTGCGGGCAGGGCCGCGCCAAAGGGACCATCGAAACCGGCGGACCCCGTGGGCCTGCCTTCACGCCCCTGGCCGGGGGTCTGGGACAAAGGACTGGCCTGAGACGGGCTGGTCTGAGACGGACGTGCCGCGCCGGGCTTGCCCTCCAGCTGGCCGGTGACGAAAAATTCGTAGGGCGTGGGCTCCTTGAAGCCGTCGGTGGGCAGGGTCTGCTTGGCCATGTCCAGCGGCTTCACCAGGTGCGGGGTCACGATGATCACAAGCTCCGTCTCGTTCTTGCGGAACTCGCTGCTGCGAAACAGCGCGCCCAGCACGGGCAGGTCACCCAGGCCGGGGAACTTCTTGATGCTCTCGCGCGTGGAGTCCTTGATGAGCCCGGCGATGGCGAAGCTCTGGCCGCTGGCCAGCTCCACCGTGGTGCTGGCCCGGCGGGTGGTCAGGCCCGGGATCTGCCAGCTGTTGATGGTCACGCCAAGCGAGTAATCGAGCTCGGAGACCTCAGGATTCACCTGGATGCTGATGCGCCCGGAGTCCAGCACCATGGGCGTGAAATTGAGGCCCACGCCGAAGGGCTTGTACTCGATGGCCACGGTGCCCAGCGCCTGCGGGATGGGGATGGGGATCTCGCCACCGGCCAGGAAGCTGGCGCTCTTGCCCGAGATGCAGATGAGGTTCGGCTCGGCCAGCACCTTCACGAGCCCGTTTTCCTTAAGGGCGTCGATGTAAGCATTCAGGATATTTCCCCCGCCCAGGTTTGGCTTCACGATGGCGCCCACACTCTTCGTCGGCGAGATCTTTCCGTCCGAGGCTTCTGTCGTGAACTGGCCGAGCAGTGACTGCACGATATTGCCGCCGGCAAGTAGATTGAAGTCAATGCCTAGGCGTTGCAGCACGTTTCGGCTCATCTCGGCCACGCGCACCTCCAGCATGACCTGCTGCACACCGCCCACGCTGAGCAAGTTCTGGACCTTGCCCGGGGCGAAGGTCTCGGCCAGGGACAGGGCCGTGGCCAGGCTGGGCGCGCTGGACACGCTGCCGGTGAGCAGGATGGTCTTGCCGCTTGAGACCACGCGGATGCCGCGCTCGTTGGGCAGAACGCTGGCGAGCATGCGCTTGAGCTGGGTCTGGTCCGGGGACACGTCCAGGTCAAAGATGGCCATGACGGCCTCGCCCGCGCCCCAAAGGGTCAGGTTGGTGGCGCCGGGGGCCTTGCCGGTCAGGTACACCTGGCGCGGGGAGAGCAGGAGCACATCGGCGGTGTCCGGCGCGGCGAGCGAGATGCGCCGGATGTCCTGGTCGCTGTTGACGATGATGGAGCGGCCCACGGCCAGCTCCAGGGCCTGCGGGGCATGGGATACGGTGACATTGGGCACGGCCTGCTGGGGCTGGCGGGGCTGGGCCTGGGCCGGGGTCGACGACGACAGGGCCAAAAGCAGCAGCGCCAGGCTGGCGAGGGCGGTGCGGAAAGTTTGAGCGGCGCGCATGGGAGACCTGCCTTGGTTAGAACGTCACCTGGCTGCGCTTGGAGCCGGTGATGATTTCAACGGAGGTGCCAGGGCCGCGCGCCACGCGCTGGGTGCGGTAGGAGGCCAGGGCCGTGCGGGCGTTGGCGCCCTCGGTGAGCACGGTCTCGGTATCGGAGGCATTGCGCAGGGCGAAGTGCAAAGTTCCCTGAGTAGAGGCCAAGGCCACCTTCTCGCTCTCCTGCGGGGTCAATTCCAGGGTGTAGATGTCCGCCACCTGCGCGGCCTCGTCCGCGCCCACGGCCAGCTGCGAACCGGCGGACAGCACGGGCACGTTCTCCAGCACCACCTTGGTCATGGTCTTGGAGGCATCGTTGTCCTGGGCCAGGGTCACCAGCACGTCGACCATGTTGCCCGGGCGGATCAGGCCGGCCAGGCCCATTACCTTGTTGCCCTTGACGGCCATGGCGCGCTTGCCGTGGGTGATGACCGCGCTGATGCCCCCGGCGGCGGCCTCGCCCGCCAGGCGCGACGGCGTCAGGGGCTCATTGGCCGACATGCTCGAGGCCAGGATGCGGCCCTCGACCTCCTTGACCGTGGCGTACCGCTGGGCGGGCATCATGGCCTCGGGATAGTTCTGGATGCGCAGCATGTCCGGGGCCAGCTTGGTTCCGGCGGGCAGCTCGCGCGAGGCCACCACCAGGGGGGCGGTCTTCACGGCCAGGCCGCGACCGGCAGTGGACTTGGCCTGCAGCCACTGGAAGACGAGAACGCCCGCGCAAAGCGCGAGCAGCAGGGCCAGCCCCAGTTGGATGATTGACTTGAGCGAGCCGCTCATAAGGCCCCCTACCCGACCAGCCAGCCGGAGCTGGACACGGCGCGAAGCATGGCGGCCAGGGTTCCCGCGGCGATGGCCAGGCCGTAGCAGAGCTTCGGCAGACCGGCGGTTCCCATCGAAGATGCCGGCGCGGGCTGGTAGTGGAATTCACCGGTGGCGCAGGCGGCGTACAGGGCCGGACGCAGGCGCGCGAACGTGCTGCGCAGTGCGTCCGAGCGCCCGGCAAGCACCACCAGGGCATACAGGCCGCCAGCCAGGCTGGTCAGCAAGAAGGCCACCAGCACGATTTGCGGGCCGACCCAGGCGCCTACTGCGGCCATGAGCTTGACGTCGCCGCCGCCCATGACCCGGAAAAGATAGGGCGCGAGCATGAGGCCAAGGCCTAGGCCGAGCCCGGAAAGACTGGCCCAGAGGCCGTCAGGCCCCTGGATCAGCAGGTGGTAGGCCAACGCCGCAAGGGCGGTGGGAATGGTGAGGGCATTGGGGATGCGCTGACAGCGCAGGTCGATGACGGTGGCCACGGCCAGGGAGAGGGCGACTGTTGCGAAAATGATGGGGTCCATAGCGCTCTCCCTCGTGTCCTGTTACGTGACCTGTTTCGTGTCTTGATTCCGTACCGGATTCGTGTCGGCTTTCGGGGGGGGCTGGGTCCGGACGGGGGCGTGGCGCTTGGTCCCACGCTCCCCGTCCGGTTCCGGCGGTTCGCCCGCCTGCTGTGCCGAGTTCTTGTCTTGGACTGGACTCTCTCCGTGGCGGTGAGTGACCGGTCTCGTTTACGGCATGGCCTTGGTGATGGTGTCGAAGGTGGTCGACACCTTGCCGCCCAGGGCGGTGACAGAGATCACGATGACGCCGGCGATGAGGGCGGCGATCAGTCCATACTCAAGAGCGGTTGCGCCTTCGTCGTCACGGGTCAGCTGCAGCAGTCTGGTCAACATGGTGTCCTCCTGGGGTTTGTGTTTCGATGTTTGTTGCGGTCCAGCGACCGATTCCTGATCTCCCATTGAGCAACAGGCGTGCCAGCTCTGAGCCAAACTGCGAGAAACAGCGTGGCGCACAAAATATAGCGCAACATCATAGCGCATTACGAACGATGATTCGGTCCCAAGACAGAGCTATAGAGGGAGAACCCTAGAGAGCAAAAATCCATTATTTGTGGTGGGTGTCTGCACGCGCCCCATACCCCAGAACAAGACACGGGCAGACAGAAAGGAGCGATTCAACTAAATAATCCTGTATAATTGGCTCATTACAATAAATACATGATTCGTGTACTATACCCTCGCAAAAACATGTCAATCCATAAATAATGGATAATTACAACGACGGCGATAATAGTTCTGAGGGGTCGATGGCGTGCTTCTGGAGCTTGTTCCAGAGATTGGTGGGGGTGATGCCCAGGGCCTTGGCCGCGCGGGTCTGCACCCCGCCAGCCTGGCGCAGGGCGGCCAGGATCAGGCTGCGCTCCACCTCGTTCAAGGTCAGGCGCAGGGACAGGGGCTGGCCGTCCGTGCCTGCGGTGAGCACCTGCGCGCCCTCGGCCAGGGCCAGTTCCACATCGGCGGCGGTGATGGTGCCCGAGCGGCTGAAGATGGCCGCGCGCTCCACCACGTTGGCGAACTGGCGCACATTGCCCGGCCAGCTCTGAGCCATGAGCCTGTCCAGAGCGGCCTGGCCCGGAGGCGGAATGTCCGCGCCGGTGCGTTCGTTGAACTGGCGCACGAAATGCGCGGCCAGGAGCGGGATGTCTTCCTTGCGCTCGCGCAGGGCGGGCAGGTGGATGGCGGCCACGTTCAGACGATAGTACAGGTCCTCGCGGAAAGCCTTGTCGGCCACGCGCCGGGCCAAGTCCACGTTGGTGGCGGCGATGATGCGCACGTCGAAGTGCAGAGGCTTATTACCGCCCACGCGCTCGGACTGCTTCTGCTCCACGGCGCGCAGAAGCTTGGGCTGCAAGTGCAAGGGCATGTCGCCGATCTCGTCCAAAAGCAGGCTGCCGCCCTTGGCCAGCTCGAACTTGCCTGCCTTGGCCATGAAAGCCCCGGTAAAAGCGCCCTTCTCGTGGCCAAAGAGCTCGCTCTCCAGAAGATTTTCGGGGATGCTGGCGCAGTTGACCTTCACAAAGGGGCCGATGCCACGCGGGCTGGCCTCGTGGATCAGGTCGGCCACGACTTCCTTGCCCGTGCCCGATTCGCCCAGGATGAGCACCGAGGTGTCCAGCGGGGCCACGCGCTCCACAAAGGCCAGCACGGCGCGCATGGCCGGGCCCTCGCCTACGGCGGTACGGCCCGGTCGTCCCTGGCGCAGCACCTCGCGCAGGGCGCCGATCTCGCGCTTGAGCGAGCGCTTTTCCAGGGCGCGTGCCACCACGATCTGCATCTCGCTCAGGCGGAAGGGCTTGGTGAAGAAGTCGCTGGCGCCGTGGCGCATGGCGTCCAGCGCTGTCTCGTGGTCGGTGTAGGCGGTCATGACTATGATCTCGGTGCCTGGCGAGGCCTCGCGCAGCAGCGGGAGGGCCTCGACGCCGGTCATGCCGGGCAGGCGCACATCAGTGAGAATGAGGTCGAACTCGCCCTCGGCCGCCGGCGCCCGCGCCAAGACCAGGCCGTCCTCGGCGCTGCCGGTGGGCACCACCTCGTGCCCGAGGTCGGCCAAGGCCTCCCCCAGCATGCGCCGGAAGGCCTCGTCGTCCTCGATGAGCAGAATCCTGCTGGGCATGGGCGCGTCTCCTCCGCGTACAACTTCAGGATTAGTGGAGTCTACACGAGGAGGTGGGAAAAAGCAAAGCGGCCCGCCAGTTCCCCGGCGAGCCGCTCATACATGAAAATACGCTGGCGGTTTACGGCCTGCAGCCGCCCTCGCCACAGGCGAAGATGCGCTCGATGACCTTCAGCACAGCCAGGCCGTCCTCGCCAGTGATGGGCACCGGGGTCTTGTCGCGCACGGCCTTGAGGAACGCCGTCAGCTCCTCCTTCACCGGCTCGCGGTAGACCATGGGCCACTCGCGCACGGAGTAGCTCTTGTCGTAGGTTGAGAACTGGCTGTATTCCTTCACGTCCTGGGTCACCAGGTCGGCGGTGATGAACTTGCTCTTGCAGGCCACGCGGATCTTGCGCGATTTGTACGGCGTCACCCAGTTGGTGTTGACGTTGGCCAGCACACCGCTTTCCATCTGCGCGGTGATGAGCGCATTGTCCTCGTGCCCGCCGGTGCTGCTCGTCATCACGGCATACACCTGGCTGAACTCCGAGCCGGTCAAGAAGCGGATCAGGTCGATGTCGTGCGAGCCCAGGTCGCGGATGACGCCCACGTCCTGGATGCGCGGCGGGTACGGTCCCACGCGCTCGATCTGGATGGAGATCACGTCGTCGCCAACCAGTTCCTTCACGCGCTGCACTGCCGGGTTGAAGCGCTCGATGTGCCCGACCATGAGCGACACGCCCTTGGCCTTGGCAGCGGCCACGAGTTCCGCGCCCTCCACGGAGGTCGCGGCCAGGGGTTTCTCGATAAGCAGCGAAGCGCCGCTGGCGATGACCTTCAGGCCCACGCTGTGGTGCAGGCTCGTGGGCACGCAGACGCTCACCGCGTCCAGCCCCTTGGCCAGCAGGTCGTCCAGATTGGTGAAGGTGGCCACGCCAAAGCGCGCGGACACCTCGTCCAGGGTGGCCTGGTCGGTATCGACCACGCCCATGACCTCAATGCCGTGCATCTCGCTGTAATTGCGCAGGTGCACTTTTCCCATCCAGCCCAGGCCGATGACGCCGACTTTCAGCATGTTCCAACTCCAGTTTCGCGTGTGACGCCCGGCATTGGCGCGGGCATCGGGATTCCTACATGCTCCGCCCCGGCAATGCAACCCGCGGCGAGCACCCCGTGCCGCAGCCCGGCCAGGCTTGCTTGCCGCATGCGCTGATTCACGCTATTTATCGCGCATGAACAACCCTGGACCCATCTGGATCAGCGCGGGCGAGGCCTCCGGCGACATCCACGCGGCCTCCCTGCTGGGCGAGCTGCGCGCCATCGAACCCGGACTCAACGCTGTGGGCATGGGCGGCCCGGCCCTCACCAAGGCCGGTTGCGACGTGCGCTTCCCCATGCGCCTGATCTCGCTCGTGGGCCTCACCGAGGTGCTCTCCGGCCTGCCGCGCATCCTCAAGCTGCTGGGCGAGGTCAAGCGCGCCCTTGTGGAGACGAAGCCGCGCGCGCTCATCCTCATCGACTGCCCGGACTTCCACTTCCGCGTGGCCCGCATGGCCAAAAAGCTCGGCATCCCGGTCTACTATTACGTGAGCCCGCAGGTCTGGGCCTGGCGCTCGGGCCGGGTGGAATTCCTGCGCCGGTTCACGCGCCGGGTGCTGTGCATCCTGCCATTCGAAAAAGATTTCTACGCCGCGCGCGGCATGGACGTGGACTACGTGGGCCACCCGCTCATGGACCAGATGCCGCTGGCCGAGCTCGACGCCATCCGGCCCGACCCGGACCTGCTGGGCCTTTTGCCCGGCAGCCGCCGCAAGGAGGTCGCCGCGCTGCTGCCGGAGTTCGCCCAGGCCGCGCTGCTGCTGCGGCGCGAGCTCCCGAACCTGCGTGTGACCATGGCCCGCGCGCCCGGGCTGGACGCGGAGTATTTGCGCTCTTTCCTCCCGCCAGACTTGCCGGTGGAGCTTGTCGAGCCCGAGGAGCGCTACCGCATGATGCGCAAAAGCCGCGCGCTGCTGGCGGCCAGCGGCACGGTGACGCTGGAGGCCGCGCTCATCGGCACGCCCACGGTCATGTCCTACCGCCTCTCGGGCTTAAGCTACGCCATCGGCAAGCTGGTGGTGCAGGTCAAGTTCGGCAGCCTGCCGAACCTCATCCTGGACCGCGAGGTGTTCCCGGAACTCATCCAGGACAGGGCCAAGGCAACGTTCTTTGCCGAACGGCTGCGGCCCTGGCTCGACCCCGGACCCGAGGGCGAGGAGGCCCTGGAAGCGGCGCGCGCAGAGCTGGCCGGGCTGCGGGCCAAGGTGGGCGCACCGGGCGCCGCCGCCCGCGCCGCCGGAATCATCCTGAACGACCTGGCGAGCCTGGGCCGTTAGGCCCCGGCCCCGCATTACCGGAGACTGAAATGGAAGCCGTGCGCGTGTATGCGGACATCCACGGGCTCTCGCCCGAGGCCTTTGAGGAGATCCGCCAGTCCATGCCCTTTGACCAGGTGGTGTACAAGGACCGCATCCTGGCCGTGGACTTCGAGGGCCACTACATCGACGTGGAGCCGTTTTTGGACGACGTGGCGCGGCTTATCGACGACGACGGCTGGGGCAAGCTCGATTACATCGACCAGATCGATTACGCGCTCAAGCGCTACGTCATCAAGAAGGGTTCGTACACGACCAAGGATGTCATGGTCGACAACGTCATGGAAGGAATGAACTAACGCAGGGGGCAACGCGTGCGTCTGATCGGCAATCTCATCTGGTTTGTTTTCGGCGGGCTCGTCATGGGCCTTGGCTGGTATCTGCTGGGCCTCATCATGTTCATTTCCATCATCGGCATCCCCTGGGGCCGCGCCTGCTTCATGCTCGGGAGCTTCTGCCTGTGGCCGTTCGGCCGGGAGATCGTCAGCCGCCGCACCCTCACCGGGGTGGATGACATCGGCACCGGGCCGCTGGGCCTCATCGGCAACATCATCTGGTTCTGCTGCGGCGGCATCTGGCTGGCCATCGGCCACCTGTGCTCGGCCCTGCTCTGCTTCATCACCATCATCGGCATCCCCTTCGGCCTGCAGCACCTGAAGCTTGTGGGGGCAAGCATGGCGCCCATCGGAAAGACGGTGGTGGAGCGGGGGTAGGAGTGGGTGAGCAAGGTATCATCGCGAAATGCTCGGGAGCAAAATCATCAAATTTCGCTCTTTCTTAAAATGCTTGGGGTAGCTGAAAGTAATTATTGCTTCCCTTCAAATGATCCTCCAGATGCTGTTATTAAGCAAGGCATACGCAAAATCTCCCTTGAGCACATGCGGTTTACTGTGGAGAAGGAACGCGAACAGGAATCAATCAGGCGAGAATGTGTTTCTAGAGCCAGAAGCAACTTCATTTCATTAAATACAGGCTTAAACATATCTGCCTCTGTTATATTTGACTTTAGCGATATCAAAAGCACTATGATTGACAAGTATGCTGCTAGCATATGTTCTGGAGTCTTACGTTTTTCTGATACCCTACTCGATATGAAGTCACGCCATGAATATGAAAAATTCACGTTGTATTTGTCTGTCGTGCAAGACCCTGCTCATGCGAGATGGCAATGTGTTAACAATAGCATAGGGTGGGTTAAGAAAGTACGAGAAGAGGCGCTTGCAGAACGACTTTCAAGGAAAGATGCTGGGCTTCGGAAATATCGAAGAGAATACGACGAAAGTTGGCTGCTAATATTCGTGGACAAAACAAAAGGGTCTTCAATGTTCACGCTGAGTGAATTTCCGGCCCATGCGACTATGTTTGACAAGGTATTTGTCGCAACGGATCAAGATTACATTGAATTGCAGCACGCTAATACCACTGACAAGCCCAGCCGCTAGCCGGAATCTAGCCCCCAAACAAAAACAGGCCCCCACGATCACTCGCAGGGGCCTGACTCGTTTCAGAGGGCTCGAAAAAGGCTACACGTCTGCGGCGTCGGCCACAGGGCCGGAATTCAGCAGGCCGCCGCGCTCCAGCAGGTGGAAAATCAGCGACAAAAGCATGCCCACGACCGTGGCCAGGGCCATGCCTTTGAGCTGCACCGTGCCGAGCTTCACCGCCGCGCCGCTGATGCCCACGATGAACGTGATGGCCGTCAGGATCAGGTTGATGGGCCTGGAGTAGTCCACCTTGGCCTCCACCAGCATGCGGATGCCCGAGGCCGCGATGACGCCGAACAGCAGGATCGACACGCCGCCGATGACCGGCACCGGGATGGACTGGATGAAGGCCGACAGCTTGCCGATGAAGGCCAGGACGATGGAGATCACCGCCGCGCCGCCGATGACCCAGACCGAGTACACGCGCGTGATGGCCATGACGCCGATGTTCTCGCCGTAGGTCGTGGTCGGCACGGAGCCGAAGAACCCGGAAAGCACGGTGGACACGCCATCGCTCATGAGCGAGCGGTGCAGGCCGGGATCCTTGACCAGGTCGCGCTCCACGATGTTGCCCGTGACCACCAGGTGCCCGATGTGCTCGGAGATGACCACCAGCGCCGCCGGGATGATGATCAGCACGGCGTTGATGTCAAACTTGGGCACGTACATGGTGGGCATGGCCAGCACCGGCGCGGCCAGCATGGCATCAAACTTGACGACCCCCAGGCCGAGCGAGGTGGCGTAGCCCACGGCGATGCCCACAAGCACCGGGATGACGGCCATGAAGCCGCGGAAGATCAGCGAGCCGAAGGCCACGGTCAACAGCGTGACCATGGAGATGATCACCGCGTTCATGTCGTAGTTGCCGGTCTTGGCATCGGGCATGATGCCCGCCATGCCGGTGGCCACGCTGGCCAGCTCCAGGCCGATGAGCGCCACGATGGGGCCCATGGTGGCCGGGGGCAGCACGGTCTTGATCCAGTCGGACCCGAACTTCCAGATGATCAGCGCCACAAGGATGAACACGCAGCCCGAGGCGATGAAGCCGCCCAGCGCGTAGGAATAGTTTGCGCCCCAGAGGTCCTGGTTGGCGCCCAGCACGACGAAGACGGGCGAGAGGAAGGCGAAGCTGGAGCCCAAAAACGCGGGCGCCTTGCCCTTGCAGAGGAACAGGTAGATCAGGGTGCCGATGCCGTTCATCAACAGCACAATGGCCGGGTCGATCTTGAACAGGGTGGGCACCAGGACGCTCGCCCCGAACATGGCGAAAAGGTGCTGAAAACTTAGGGGAATGCCTTCCAGAAAGGGGACCTTTTCCTCGACCTGGATGATGCGTCTGGTCTGCTGTTTCGCCGTCTGTGTAGCCATTGGGGTGCGCTCCGTGAGTTTGGGTGTGCCTGCGGGAAGAGCCAGAAGCGTGCGAGCCTATTTGGTGCCGAAGATCTTGTCGCCAGCGTCGCCCAGGCCCGGCAGGATGTAGCCCTGCTCGTTCAGGCGCTCGTCGATGGAGGCGCAGTAGAGGTCGATGTCCGGGTGCTTCTCGGTGATGCGCTTGATACCCTCGGGCGCGGCCACCAGGAACAGTCCGCGGATCTGCCTGCAGCCGGCCTTTTTCAAGAGGTCGATGGTGGCGTCCAGCGTGCCGCCCGTGGCCAGCATGGGGTCGAGGATGATGGCCATGCGCGCCTTGATGTTGCGCGCCAGCTTCACATAGTACTTCACCGGCTCAAGGGTCTCCTCGTTGCGGTAGAAACCGACCACGCTGACCTTGGCGCCGGGGATCATGTCCAGCACCCCGTCCATCATGCCCAGACCCGCGCGCAGGATGGGCACCACCGTGATCTTCTTGCCCTTGATGCGCTCGGTCTCGACCTCCCCGGCCCAGCCTTTGATCATGCGCTTCTCCACCTCCAGGTCCTTTGTGGCCTCGTAGGTGAGCAGCCGGGCTATCTCCTTGGTGACATCGCGAAACAGGCTGGTTGAGACATCGTGTTTGCGCAGCAGGCCAAGCTTGTGCTTGACCAGCGGGTGATCGACCACGTGGACGGCCATTGGGAATCTCCTTGGAGTTTGAGCGGGGCGGATTGATGTAACCGGGACGTTGTAAAAAGCTGGCCCGGTCAGGTCAAGGGGGAGTTGCGAGATTGTGGAGATTTGCTCGGCGCTGGCAAAATCCGCGCGATACCTTCGGTGTGGGAGGAGCGCTAGGCCTTGGCATGCGGGCGAAAGAAAAAGGCTCCCTCTTTCGAAGGAGCCTTTTAAATAAAGTCCTGGCAGCGACCTACTTTCCCACGATTAGAACCGTAGTATCATCGGCGATGGCGGGCTTAACTTCCGAGTTCGGAAAGGGATCGGGTGTACCCCCGCCT
>JAHIUD010000043.1 GCA_018817515.1 Pseudomonadota bacterium | reverse complement strand
GAAGTCGCCGCCGCCGCCGGAGAAGCCGCCATCGCCGCCACCGCCGCCACCGCCGCCGAAGCCGCCGCCACCGCCGCCCCGGCCACGGAAGATGCTGGAGAGGAGGCCCAGCAGCAGGCCGAGGAAGAAGGAGTGCCTGTCGCCGCCAGCTCCGCCAGGCCCGCCGTGGCGCGAGGAGTTGCGCCGGTAATAGGCCACGCCCAGCAGCACGGCCACAAAGAGCAGCACCAGCGTGAACACCGACAGGGGATCAGGCGCGGGCGCAGGGCGGGGCGCGGCAGTCTGCCCGCTAGCAGGGCCTTCGCCCGGGACATCGCCCAGGACCTGGCGGATGGCGGCCACGCTCTGGATGATGCCCTGGGCATAGCGCCCGGCCTTGAAGTTCGGCACCGTGATCTGCTGCTGGATGCGCTTGGCCGTGATGTCCGGCAGCTTGTCCTCGATGCCCCGGCCCACCTCGAAGCGCACCTTGCGCTCGGCCACGGACACCAGCAGAAGCACCCCGTTGTTAGCGTCCTTCTGGCCCACGGCCCACTCGCGCGCCACGCGGTTGGCGTAGGCGGCCAGATCCTCGCCCTCCAGGCCGGGGATGGTCAGCACCACGATCTGGTTGCCGGACCGCTCGGCATAGTCGCGCAGGGACGCGCCCAGCGCTTCCTTTTCCGCAGGCGGGAGCAGCCGCGCCGTGTCCACCACCCACTGGTCGCCATGCGGCGGAACGTCGAGGGCGAAAACCGCCGTTGCGGCCAGCAGCAGCAGGCCAAGGGCGAGGAGAAGCCGCCTCATGCCTTAGGACTTCTTTTCGGTCCCGAAGCTGACCTTGGGCGCGGTCTTGGCGGCTTCCTCGGACTGGAAGACCTCGCGCTTGGCGATGTTCGCCATGAGCGAGTTGACCAGGCTGCCGGGGAAGGTGCGGATCTTGATGTTCAGGGCCGTGGCGGCCTTGTTGTAGTTGTCGCGCTCGATCTTGATGCGGTTCTCCGTGCCCTCAAGCTGGGTCATGAGCTCCACGAAATGCGCATCGGCCTTGAGGTTGGGGTACTGCTCGCTGACCACCATGAGCTTGCCCAGGGCGGCGCTGAGCTGCCCCTGCGCCTGGTTGAACTGGGCCAGCTTGTTCGGGTCGGTCATGGTGGAGGCGTCGAGCTTCACCTGCGTGGCCGAGGCGCGCGCGGCGATGACGGCGGTCAGGGTCTCGTTCTCATGACTGGCATAGCCCTTCACCGTCTCCACCAGGTTGGGGATGAGGTCCAGGCGGCGTTGCAGGGCGCTGTTCACCTGGCCGGTCATCTGGTCAACCTGGGCGTCCAGGGTGATGATGTCGTTGTTGGTGGAGACCATGGTCATGCCGCCGATGAGCAGCAGGGCGACAAGGGCGAGTCCGGCGATGGCGATGGGTTTCATCTTGGTGTTTCTCCTGGTAGGTGGCGGCCAAAAGCGGCTCGTCAGATAGTCCACTCGCGAGAGTCAACTCGCGACAGTCAGCTCGTCAAATAGTCGGCTCGTCAGATTGCGGGAACATGCGCATCGCCCGCCACTCTGTCAACCCTTCCGGGCCGCTGGGCAGGCTCAGGCCAAAGCGCAAGCAACCGGACGCAAAGCCACGGGCGTCCCCCTGTGGCGATGCGCCGAAAGCAGGCCAAGCGGCTAGCACTCCACGAGCGCTTTATCGCGGGAATTATCCAGGTTCCACTTGAAGATGAACTTGCCCAGGCCGCTGACTTCATCGAACTTCAGCGGGTGCCAGACGATACGCTTGCGGTCATCGAGCTCGCCCTCGGCGATGAACTCGAACCCCAGGCAGATCTCGGACTCCTGCGGCCTGTCGATGATGTTTCGCAGCGTCGCGTTGACCCAGAAATGCGCTGGCGGGCATTCCGGGCTGCTCAGGGCGGTGAAGAACAGCGAGAAGCGCTGGCCCTTGTTTTGCCGTGGCAGCGCCTGACGCATAAGTTCTACCGCCACCTTCAGCGAAATGCCGGTGGCGGAGATGTTGTGCACCCGAAAGCCCTCGCTGGCGCATTCCTCAGTGTCCAGCAGGGGCGGCTTCTTGGCCACCGGCACGCCAGAGGGCAGCTCGGGCCAGACCTTGAGCGCTGGCACCTTGTCCTGGCTCACGTCAACCCGCACGCTGCGCCGCCGCTGCACACGGCCGATGGATTCCGGCAGCGCCAGCACCAAGGTCACGACCCCGTTCGGCTGGCGCTGCACGGAACATATGCGGCTGGTGAAGCTAAGCATGTGCGCTCCCGCATGGAGTTTTGACTCATAGATACGAAAGAGGCACGTGACTTCGGTTCCGACCCACTGCGGTGAAGCGCCGTCAAGGGCGGCGACCTCGACGGTGACGCCGGAAGTGCAGTGCGAGAGCATGCTGGCTGTGACGTCGTTGAGGACTGCGACACCTGAGCCGCACTCAAGCTTCAGCGTGGGGCGCTGGGCCAGGACGAGATCCAGCACATCAAGCACCTTCTTCCGCTTGCTCGCAGCATCCACGCTTTCAGAGTCGATCAAAAGAGTGCTCATGGCATAGACCTCAGCACATCCGCCAGGCGCAAGCGACCGGCGCCGTATGGAGCTGTGAGGGCCAGGGGGGAAAAAGCCCTCTTATATAGAACTCTTGTTTGAATTGTATAACAAAATTCTTCGCTACGCAAGTGAACTGCGTAAATCGCTGCGCTCCCCCTGCGGTGGAGACGAATTTGTTGCCGCCATAATTCCAGGCTTTTCTTTTCGACCTCCGGGCTGTATATCAAACGCCGAAAGCGCGGCACGCCCCGGCGGCAGCGCTGCGGAGACTGTACATGCCTTGAGAGCGCTCGCAGATACCCAATCATTAACGACGATTGTGGCAACCGCTCTGAATATCAACCTTCCCTCAAGGAGGACACCCCGATGATTCCCAAGGACCTGAAATACGCCAAGAGCCATGAGTGGGCCAAGATCGAGGGCGACAGCGCCACCGTCGGCATCACCCACTTTGCCCAGGAACAGCTGGGCGACCTGACCTACGTCGACCTGCCCAAGGTGGGCGCCACCGTCACCGCCGGGGCCGAGATGGGCTCTGTGGAGAGCGTGAAGGCCGCCAGCGAGCTTTACTCGCCCGTCAGCGGCACCGTCACCGAGGTCAACGCCGCCCTGGACAGCGCGCCCGAGGCCATCAACCAGGAGCCCTACGGCGCCGGTTGGATGATCAAGGTGAAGCTCTCCGGCGCCCCCGAAGGCCTGCTGGACGCCGACGCCTACGCCCAGGTCTGCGCCGAGGAAGCCCACTAGCCGACTCTCGGCAACACTTTCCGCAAGGAGAACAACATGCCCTACGTTCCGCATACCCCGGAGGACATCCGGCGGATGCTCGGCGTCATTGGCGCGCCCTCGGTGGAGGCGCTCTTCGCCGAGATCGGCCCGGCCATGCGCCCCAAGAGCTTCGACCTGCCTGAAGGCAAGAGCGAGATGGCCGTGCTGGCCCACATGGAGGCGCTTGCCGCCAAAAACGCCAGCGGCCAGGTGAGCTTCCTGGGCGCCGGGTTCTACGACCACCACATCCCGGCCGCCGTGGACGCCCTTTCCATGCGCAGCGAGTTCTACACCGCCTACACGCCCTACCAGCCCGAGGCCAGCCAGGGCACGCTGCAGGCCATCTTCGAGTACCAGACCGCCGTGACGCGCCTGACCGGCCTGAGCTTCGCCAATGCCAGCGTGTATGACGGCGGCACCGCGCTGTTCGAGGCGGCCATGATGGCCGTGCGCCATACCGACCGCCGCAAGCTCGTGGTCTGCGAGGCCGTGAGCCCCATCTACCGGGTCATGCTCGGCTCCTACACGGCCAACCTGAACCTGGAGCTGGTGACCATCGCCCACAAGGACGGCAACTGCGACCTGGCCGCGCTCACCAGCGCCCTGGACGACCAGACCGCCGCCGTGCTGGTGCAGAACCCGAACTTCTTCGGCAGCGTCAACGACTTCAGCGCGCTCTTCGCCGCAGCCAAGCAGAAGGGCGTGGTCAACGTCATCTCGGTCTACCCGGTGCTCCAGTCGGTGCTGAAGAGCCCCGGCGAGATGGGCGCGGACGTGGCCGTGGCCGAGGGCCAGAGCCTGGGCCTGCCGCTTTCCTTCGGCGGCCCGTACCTCGGCATCATGACCTGCACCAAGGACATGGTCCGCCAGATGCCCGGCCGCATGGTGGGCCGCACGGTGGATACCAAGGGCCGCACCGGCTACGTTTTGACCCTGCAGGCCCGCGAGCAGCACATCCGCCGCCAGAAGGCCACGAGCAACATCTGCTCCAACCAGGCCCTGTGCGCCCTGCGCTCGCTGATGCACCTGTGCCTGCTGGGCGAGGAAGGCCTCAAGCGCACGGCGGAAATCTGCATCGAGCGCGCGCACTACGCGGCCGAGCGCCTCACCGCCATCCCCGGCGTAAAGCTCCTGGGCTCCGCGCCCTTTGGCAACGAGTTCGCCATCACCCTGCCGGTGAACGCCTATCAGGCCATCGACAAGTTGACCGCGCGCGGCTTTGTGCCCGGCTTCCCGCTGGGCCGCTACTATCCGGGGCTGGAGAACGCGCTTCTGGTGGCCTGCACCGAAAAGACCTCCGTGGAGCAGATCGGCATCCTGGCCGAAATGCTGCGCGGAATTCTCGCATGAAGGACACGCATATGAACACAGTCTTCAAGAAATCCGATCCCGGCCGCGAAGGCGTCTGGCCCGAGAAGGCCGGCAAGGCCTCCAGCGAACTGCTGCCCCAAGGCCTGCTCCGCCAGAAGCCCGCTGGCCTGCCGTCCTTGTCCGAACTGGACGTGGTGCGCCACTTCACCCAGCTTTCCCGGCGCAACTTCGGCGTGGACGGGAACTTCTATCCGCTGGGCTCCTGCACCATGAAATACAACCCCAAGTTCACCGAGAACGTGGCCGCCCTGCCCGGCTTCACAAGGCTGCACCCGGTGCTGCCGCAGCTTGGCGGCGCTGGCCGCCTGTGCCAGGGCGCGCTGGAGGTCATGTACGAGACCGAGCGGCTCTTGTGCGAGATCTGCGGCATGCAGGCCTTCACCCTGCACCCCATGGCGGGCGCGCACGGCGAGCTCACCGGCGTCATGATCATCGCCGCCTACCACAAGGATAAGGGCAACAAGAAGACCAAGATCATCTGCCCGGACTCCGCCCACGGCACCAACCCCGCCAGCGCGGCCATCGCGGGCTACGAGGTCGTCAACCTGCCCAGCAAGGACGGCATTGTCGATCCCGACGAGCTGGCCAAGGTGCTGGACGACTCCGTGGCGGGCATGATGATGACCTGCCCGAACACCCTGGGCCTGTTCGAGAAGAACCTGCCGAAAATCGTCGAGATGCTCAGAAGCGTCGACGCCCTGCTCTACTATGACGGCGCGAACCTGAACGCCATCATGGGCAAGATGCGCGTGGGCGACGCAGGCTTCGACGTGGTGCACCTGAACCTGCACAAGACCTTCGCCACGCCCCACGGCGGCGGCGGTCCGGGCGCTGGCCCGGTGGGCGTCAGCGAGCGGCTGGTGCCGTACCTGCCCGTCTCCCGCGTGGAGAAGCTGGAGGACGGCCAGTTCTTCCTGAACTACGACTTCCCCAAGTCCATCGGCTACGTGGCCCCGTTCTACGGCAACTTCGGCGTGGTGCTCAAAGCCTACGCCTACATCCTGCGCCTGGGCGGCAAGGGCCTGACCCGCGCCACCGAGAACGCCGTGCTGGCCGCAAACTACCTGCGCAAGCGCCTGGACAAGGTGCTCGACGTGCCCTTTGACCGCATCTGCATGCACGAGTTCGTGGCCAGCGCCTGCAACCTGTCCGGTTGCCACGTGCGCGCGCTGGACATCGCCAAGATGCTGCTGGACCGTGGCTACCACGCCCCCACCATCTACTTCCCGCTCATCGTCAAGGAGGCGCTCATGTTCGAGCCCACCGAGACCGAGAGTCTGGACACGCTCGACCAGTTCGCCGATGACCTCATCGCGCTGCTGGAAGAGGCCCGGGCCAACCCGGAGCTGGCCCACGACGCGCCCACCACGCTCCCGGTGACGCGCCTGGACGAGACCCGCGCAGCCCGCAGCATGGAGCTGACGGACGACCTTTAGAACGATTGCAGGCGACCTGTAACGGCGGCCTTTTTCGGCCACCAGTAGGACACTATGGCGACAACGTATGATCTTGTGATCCTGGGCGGCGGCCCCGGCGGTTTCGACGCCGCCATCGAGGCCGCCGGTTCGGGACTCAAAACCGCGCTGGTGGAGGCCGCCGAGCTCGGCGGCACCTGCCTGAACCGAGGCTGCATTCCCACCAAGCTCTGGCTCGGCGCAACCGAGGCCGTGGACGAGCTGGCCGCGCAGGCCAAGATGCGCGTGGCCACGGGCAGCGTGGACATCGACTTCGCCGCCCTGCAAACCCGCAAGGACAAGTACCTCGCGGCCACGCGCAAGGCCATGGGCATGCGCCTGGCGCAGCTCGGCGTGGACCTCGTGCCCGGCCTGGGGCGCGTGGTCGCGGCAGGAAGCCTGGAGGTGGCCACCGCCGAAGGGCCCACGCCCCTGAGCTACCGCAACCTCATCGTGGCCACGGGTTCGCGCCCCGGCAGCTTCCCCGGCCTTGCGCCAGACGGGGCACGCGTGCTCGACTCCACAGGGCTGCTGGCGCTCGCCGAGATGCCCAAAAGCCTCATCGTGGTGGGCGGCGGGTTCATCGGGCTGGAGATGGCCCAGGCCGCGCACCGCATGGGCGCGACCATCACCCTGGTGGACGCCCTGCCGCGCCTGGCTGGCATGGAAGACCCGGAGGTCAGCAAGACGCTGGAGAGCGTGTTCAAGCGCCAGGGCTGGGATCTCCGGCTCGGGGTCAAGGTGGCCTCGGTCAAGACGCGCGGCGAAGAGGCCGTGCTGACGCTGGAAGGCGGCGAGGAGCTTCACGCGGACTGCGCGCTCATCGCCGTGGGCCGCAAGCCCAACACAGCCGACCTGGGGCTGGAGGCCCTGGGCGCGACCCTAAACGGCGCGGGCTACATCCAGACCGATGCGCAGCTTCAGGCCGCGCCGAACGTCTCTGCCGTGGGCGACGTCAACGGGCGCATGCTCCTGGCCCACGCCGCCAGCCACCAGGCCCATTACGTGGTCGAGCGGCTGCTGGGCCGCACCGCCAAGCCCTACGATTCCGGCCCGGTGCCGAGCATCCTCTATGGCGCGCCAGAGGTCTTCCGCGCGGGCACCATGGCCGAGGAAGCCAAGGCCCAGGGCTCGTCCGTGCTCGTCAGCCGCGCGCAGCTCATCGCCAACCCCATCGCCCAGGCCCACGCGGCCACGGCGGGCTTCGTCAAATGCATCTGGCGCGACGGCAAGGTCGCGGGCATCACGGCGGTGGGGGCGGGCGTCTCGCGCCTAGCCTGCTTCGCCACGCTGATCATCAAGCTCGGCTGGACCCGCGAGGAAGCCGAGGCCTTCATGTTCCCCCATCCGACCCTGGACGAATCGCTCAAGGCCGCGCTTTTGGCCGACAAAGAGGCCGTGTAAGGCCAAAGAGGAGCTCCGCGTGACCACGACCAAGAAGCCTGCGACCAAGAAACCCGCTGCCGCCAAGGCCGCCCCCAAGAAA
The DNA here is from genome assembly GCA_018817515.1 of Pseudomonadota bacterium. Lineage (GTDB taxonomy): Bacteria > Desulfobacterota > Desulfovibrionia > Desulfovibrionales > Desulfovibrionaceae > Humidesulfovibrio. The sequence continues at coordinate 42,127 of JAHIUD010000043.1, read as the reverse complement.
ACCGCAGCAGCCAAACCAGCGATAAAAAAGCCCGCAGCCAAGAAGCCTGTGGGGCCCATCCAGGTGGACGCACTCGACGCCCACCCGGAGTTCGACCTGTTCACCTACTGCGAGCTTTCCGGCGAGACGCGCATCGAGCACGACCTGCTGGAAGAGCTGGAGCCGCGCTTCGACACCTGGGCCGAGAAATATCTGCGCGCCTACAAGATCACCGACCCGGCAGCGCCGGGCGAGGGCGGGCACATCATCCTCTGGCTGGAAGAGCCCGTGGAGGAGGAGATCGAGGGCATCTGGCAGGACTCGCCGGGCGCGGGCATGGCCTTCCACAACCTGGCCATCCACATGGTCATGTCCGCCGCGCAGAACGTGGTGCCCGAACTGGCCGACAAGGGCTGCGCGCCCCTGCCCAAGCCCACCGCAGGCATCCTGAAGGCCTTTGAGAAGCTGGGGCTCATCTGGAACAAGGAGGGCACGGTGAACCGCCAGTTCGCGGTGTTCACGCGCATGCCCTACAGCGAGGGCTGCTCCATCTGCATCCTGCGGCCCAAGTGCCCCAACGCCAGCGACGACTAGACCCGCGCACCGACTCTCCCCCACGCAAAAGGGCGACCCACCTGAGACTTGGTGGATCGCCCTTTTGCGTTTACGGCGCGAAAGCCGCCAGGGGCTACAGGTAGGCCAGGCTCTTTGGCGGGGTGGAATCGCCGAAGAAGGCCTCCACTGCGCCGCGGTCGGCGGTGCGGATGCGCAGGTCGGCCACGGGCAGCGGCGCGGCCGCCCCGGCATAGAGCTTAAGCGCGCGGTCCACGAAGTCCGCCTGCAGGAACATGGCCTGGACCTCGAAGTCCTGGCCGCCCCAGGTCACGGAAAGCGGAATGATGTGCGTGGACAAGGGCTTGCACACGATGGCGTTGCCGGTGTGGGACAGGGTCTCCAGCACGGCCTCCGGGAAGGACACGGCCCAGCGCGCCATGAGGACCAGGAACACGGGCTCCAACGCCAGGTAGTAGTCCGGGTCCACCTTGCAGGCCACGGACTGGCCGGGCACGTTGAGCACCTGGGGCGAGTCCTTGTAGGCCTGGGCCAGGCCTTTTTGCAGGCGGGTCAGGGCGTCCTGGTAATCCTTGAGCGGCATGGGCGGCCTCCTTGGCGGGCGGTGGATGAGCGCAGCATGCGTGCGCGAGCTGTTTCCAGTGATGCTGCGGCGCACGATACATTGCCCGGCCTGATGCCGCAAGCCCTGGCCCGGCCTCGGCAAGAGGCTTGACCTTCGCAAAGAAACAGCTTGACGTATACAGACAGTCTGCCTAGGGACAAGATCATGGCAGGACGTAATACCTTTGAAGCGCCGGAATTCGTGGCGGGCACCGTGTACACTGCCGGTTTTTCCAACCTGCCTGTGCATTCCTTCCTGGCCAACCTGCGCTACCACGGCATCCAGGTGCTGGTGGACGTGCGCTCCAAACCCTACGCCAGCTACACCCCGCACTTCAACAAGGACAAGATCGAGGCGTCGGCCACGGCCTACGGCCTGCGCTACCTGTACCTGGGCCGGGAGCTGGGCGGCATGCCCGACAACCCCGGCTTCTACGATGACGAGGGGTACGTGCTCTACGACCGCATCGCAGATACCGAGGCCTTCCAGGTGGGCATCAACCGGCTCCTGGACGGCCTCGCCAAGGGCTACAGCATGGCGCTGACCTGCGGCGAGGACAACCCCCGGCACTGCCACCGCAGGCTGCTTCTGGGCAAGGTCCTGCGCGAACAGGGCGTGGCCGTGGCGCACATCTTGACCGACGGCACGCTGATCTCCGAGGCCGAACTGCTCGACGAGGAGCGCAAAGTCCCCAAGCAGCTCTCGCTGTTCGGGGGCGTGGTGGACGAGGAACCGCAGTGGCGGTCACGAAGCGCGGTTCTGCCGGGCGGGCGGGGTCAAAGCGTCTAAGGCTTTGGCTTTCCTCCGCCTCACATCCCGCCTCACATCCCGCCTCCCCTGCCCGCAATTCAGTCGGTCCGGACAAGGCGGAAGCCGCTGTCTCCGTATGCGGAATTTGGTTGTTCCTTTAGCCGGTAGGCTGCCCGAACCATCTCCGGCACAAAGGCCCAGCTGCCGCCACGCGACAAGCGCGACCAGCCCACCGTCACCACAGGATTTTCCTGCGGGGCCGAAGGGTACGGGCCATACACGTCTTCGCACCACTCCCGGACATTGCCGGTCATGTCATAGAGCCCGAGGCCGTTTGGGGCCTTGGTGCCGACCTCATGCGTGGAGCTGCCGCTGTTGGAGTGAAACCAGGCCACCAGGCCGAGGTCGTTCCCACCCGCGTATTTCTCCGGCTTGCCGCCGCTGCGGGCCGCATATTCCCATTCGGCCTCCGTGGGCAGCCGGAACTTGGCCGAGCCCTGCGCGTTCAACCTGGAGATATACCCTTTGGCGTCCTTCCAGGAAACCATCTCCACCGGGAAATTGTCCCCCTCCTTGAAGTAGGAGGGATTGCTCTCCATGATTATCTGCCATTGGCCCTGGGTCACCTCAAACCGGCCCAGCCAGAAGCCGTCCAGCCGCACCACGTGCACCGGCTTTTCATCAGCCTTGCAGTCGCCCGCCCACGAGCCGCAGCCCATCTCGAACGTGCCCCCCGGCACCCAAACGAACTCCATGCCCGTGGTCGGGTCGCGCCAGGTGTCACCCGCTTTGGGTTCGGCGGCCTTGGGTTCGGCGGCCGGGGGCGGCGCCTGCTTCGGCACCTCCTTGGGAGCGGGCGCCAAGGCCAACGGTTTAGGCTGCTCCACCGTCTGCTCGCCGCCCGCAAAAGAAAACTGGCCGATGAGGGAGCTGGCCTCCCAGGGCACCTGCTTCCTGGCCGAGTCCCCGGCCACGCCCTGGCGCACGCGCTTGAACAGATCCTCCACGGAAAGGCCAGGCGTCGCGATATTTTTCAAGAGGTGCTTGGTGTACAGGCCGTTCTTGCCATCTCCATCGGCGGCGGTCTTGCCCGGAGAGGTGGCATAGGCGATGAGCGAGCCCGTGGGCGCGTCCATCTTGGCCAGGCCCTGCTCCGCCGAGCGGAAACTGCGGGCAAAGGGGTTGTTGCGGCAGGCGTCGAGGATGATGAGGTTCAGGCCGTTGCCCGCGTCCTCCATCTTGCCCAGCACCAGCCCCGCGTCCAGGCAACCGTACTTCACGTCGCTCTCGGACTGGATCACGGCCTTCACCGGCACAAGGTAGTTGTTGCCCCCCACCTGCACCCCATGCCCGGCATAGTAGAACAGGCCCATGCCGCCCTGGCGCAGCTTGAGCCCGAACTCGCGCACGGCGGACTCCATCTGCTGCATGGTGGCGTCGGTCAGAAGCGTGGCCTCGAAGCCGAGCTTTTTCAGAGCCGCCGCCATGTCGCGGGCATCGTTGACCGGGTTTTTCAGCGGGGCGTCCTTGTAGGCGCTGTTTCCGATGATGAGCGCCACCCGCCTTTCTCGTTGCGGCGCGGCGAAAGCCGATTGGAGCAAGAGCAGCAGGACAAGACCCACAAGGGGCAGCAGGCGGGCGAAGCGGCGCATGGGCATTCCTCCAATGCAGGCTTATTATCGGAAAGAAAAACCCTCGGCAAGATGCATTGAAGCATGAGACTCGGACCAAGGACGCCCCCCATCCGCCCCCCGCCCTTGACAATCTCGCCAGCCTCTCTCTATACCACTAGACCTTGAAGATTCTAGGCAGGCGGTCCACGACCCGCCAGGAAGACAACTCCCGGCGGTAAACTCGATACACATGGAGTGAGGGATGTCGGAAGCGCTCAAATCTCAAAGGACGTATGCTCTGGTCGGACATGGCGGCAGCGGAAAAACCTCTGTCGCTGAAATGCTTCTGTTCAATGCAGGTGTGACCAACAGACTGGGAAAGATTGAAGACGGCACCACCGTGCTCGATTTCGAGCCCGAAGAGATCAAGCGCCGGGGCTCCATCCAGCCGAGCTTCGCCAATTTCAAGTGGAACAAGAACCAGCATTTCCTCATCGACACCCCTGGCGACAACAACTTCAACGGCGACCTGCCCTACGCCCTGGCCGCCGCCGACGCCGTGGTCTTCGTCATCGACGCCGTGGACGGCGTCAAGCCGCTTACCCGCAAGGCCTGGAGCGAGGTCAAAAAGGCCGGGCTGCCCGCCGTTGTCTTCATCAACAAGATGGACCGCGACCGCGCCGACTTCCAGACCGCTTTCAGCGGGCTCAAGGAAAGCCTCGGCATCAAGCCTGTGCTTCTCAACTACCCCATCGGCGAACGCGAGGGCTTCAAGGGCGTGGTCGACATGCTCGAAGACACGGCGCTCATGTTCGACGGCAAGGGCGGCGTGACCACCGGCGCAGTCCCGGCGGACGTCTCGGCCCTGTCCACGCCCCTGCGCGAGGCCATGATCGAGAACATCGCCGAGAGCGACGAAGCGCTCATGGAGAAGTACCTGGAGGCCGGCGAGCTGACCCCCGAAGAGCTCAAGAGCGCGCTCGTGGCCGGTGTCAAAAGCGGCGAGCTGGTGCCCGTGGTCATCGGCAGCGCGCTGAACAACATGGGCGGCCCGCAGCTGCTCGACGTCATCCAGGCCGTGCTGCCAAGCCCGCTCGACCACGCCTACTGGGACGGCGAGGACGGCAGCGCCCGCGAGAGCGTTGAGGCCGCGCCCGTGGCGGGCTTCGTGTTCAAGACCCTGGCCGATCCCTTCGCCGGGCAGCTCACCATCATGCGCGTGCTCTCCGGCACGCTCAGCGGCGACCTGACCCTGGTCAACTCGCGCACCGGCCAGCAGGAGCGCATGGGCCAGCTGCTCTTGACCAACGGCAAGGAGCAGGTGCCCTGCAAGACCCCGCTGGGCCCTGGCGCCATCGTCACCCTGGCCAAGCTCAAGGACACCAAGACCGGCGACTCCCTGTCCTCGGACAAGGCCCCCTTTGCGCTGAAAAAGCCCACCCTGCCGCCCACGCTCATCACCTTCGCCCTGGCCTCCAAGGAGAAGGGCGACGAGGACAAGGTCTACCAGGCCATGGCCAAGCTGCTGGACGAGGACGTGACATTGAAGCTCGGACGCGACGAGGAGACCGCCGACACCCTGCTTTCCGGCATGGGCCAGAACCACATCGAGATCAGCGTGGAGCGCGCCAAGCGCCGCTACAAGGTGGAAATCGTCCTAAAGACCCCCAAGGTGCCCTACCGCGAGACCGTGAAGACTGCGGCGCGCGAGATCCAGGGCCGCCACAAGAAGCAGACCGGCGGCCGCGGCCAGTTCGGCGACTGCTGGATCCACCTGGAGCCCCTGCCCAAGGGGTCGGGCTACCAGTATGTGGACGCCATCGTGGGCGGGTCCATCCCGCGCCAGTACATCCCGGCCGTGGACAAGGGCGTGCAGGAATCCGCGGCGCGCGGCGTGCTGGCGGGCTTCCCCATCATCGACTTCAAGGTCACCCTGTACGACGGCAGCTTCCACAACGTGGACTCCTCGGAAATGGCCTTCAAGATCGCCGGGGCCATCGCCTTCAAGAAGGCCTGCGAAAAGGCCAAGATGATCCTGCTCGAACCCATCATGACGGTCACCGTGGCCGTGCCCGACGCCCACATGGGCGACGTCATCGGCGACCTCTCCAGCCGCCGCGGCAAGGTGCTGGGCAGCGATTCCCAGGGCGGCGTCACGGAGATCAAGGCCCACGTGCCCATGAGCGAGGTGCTCAAATACGCCCCGGACCTGCGCTCCATGACCGGCGGCCAGGGCACCTTCACCATGGAGTTCTCCAACTACGAGGAATGCCCGCCGCCCATCGCGGCCAAGGTCATCGAGGAGAACAAGCGCGAGGCCGCCGAAGAGGAATAACCCAGGCGGGCGACGCATGCATTGCACGGGCGGCGGGGTACATCTCCGCCGCCTTTTTCATGACGCACCCGGACAGCATGCAGCGGCCCTGTCCGGCCCGGAACATCTGTTGCGGGCTGGCTTGTGCAGGGCTGTCTTTTCACGTAGAGGAGCGTCTACAAGACACTCACAGGGATGGTTATGTTCAGAGTACTGCGCTTCTTCTTCATGCTCGTGCCTACCACGATCTACTACAGCATCAAGCAGCTTTTGCTGGACCAGGAAAAGGCCACCGCCGACGAGCGCGACTGGCCGGGCAAAACCTATGGCAGCTTCATGCTGCGCATGGCGGGCATCAAGGTCCAGGCCGACCTCTCCGCCCTGGACCCCAACGGCCACTACGTGTTCATGTGCAATCACCAGAGCCTGTTCGACATCCCCATCCTGTTCGACGTCCTGAGGGACTACCACATGCGCTTCGTGGCCAAGGAGAGCCTGTTCAAGATCCCCATTTACGGCAAGGCCCTGGGCAATGCCGGGCACATTTCCATCCGGCGCGAAAACCGCCGCTCGGCCATGAAGAGCCTGGACGAGGCCGCAGCGGCAGCGCAGGGCGGCATCTCGCCGCTCATCTTCCCCGAGGGCACGCGCAACACCGACCTCGACAAGCTCATGGACTTCAAGGTGGGCGCCGTGGTGCTGGCGCTCAAGTGCGGCCTGCCCGTGGCCCCGCTGGTCATGGATGGCACCGGCAAGATCTTGCCCAAGGGCAAGCGCTTCTTCAACCCCGACCAGCCGGTGCGCCTGCGCGCCCTGCCCCCGGTGGACCCCAGCGCCTACACCATGAAAGACCGCGAAAAGTTCAAGGACGACATGTACGCCCTCATGAACGACGCCTACCAAAAACTGGCAAGGAGCTGACCAAAAATATGGCGCTGACACACGGCCAGGACGAACTGACCATCCATCCCCTGGGCGGCCTGGGGGAAATCGGCCTCAACTGCATGGCCTTCAAGGCCCAGGGCTCCACCGTGCTGGTGGACTGCGGGCTCATGTTCCCCGAGGACTACCTCTTCGGCGTGGACGTGGTCATCCCGCGCTTTGAGCACATCCTGGCCGAAAAAGACAAGCTCAAGGCCGTGGTGCTGACCCACGGGCACGAGGACCACATCGGCGCCCTGCCCTGGCTTTTGCCGCACATCGACGTACCGGTGTACGGCTCGGACTTCACCCTGGCCCTGGTGAACGCCAAGCTGAAAGAACGCGGCATCCCGGCCGACCTTAGGCCCGTGAAGCCCGGCGACCGCGTGGAGATAGGCCCGTTCGCCTTCAACTTCATCCCGGTCTGCCACTCCATCATCAAGGGCTACGCGCTGGGCATCGAGACCCCCATGGGGCGCGTGCTGCACACCGGCGACTTCAAGATCGACCGCAACCCCATGGACGGCCACATGACCGACATGGACGCCATCCGCCGCTTCGCCGAGCCCGGGGTCAAGCTCCTGCTCTCCGACTCGACCAACGTCGAGCGCGACGGCTTCGCGCTTACCGAGCGCGAGATCATGGCCTCCCTGCGCGAGATCTTCGACAAGGCGAGAGGCCGCATCATCGTCACGCTGTTCTCCAGCCACATCCAGCGCCTGCAGGAGATCTTCGACCTGGCCGCCGCCTGCGGGCGCAAGGTCGCCATTTCCGGCAAGAGCCTGGCCCGCAACATCGACCTGGCGCGCGAGCTCGGCTATCTGCGCATCCCCGCCGGCACCCTGCTGGAGGTGGAGGAGACCTCAAGCCTGCCCGACGAGCAGGTGGTGCTTGTGGTCACCGGCTCCCAGGGCGAGCCGCTGGCCGCGCTGTCGCGCATGTCGCTGGACGAGCACCGCCAGATGCGCATCAAGAAGGGCGACCTGGTGCTCCTCTCCTCACGCTTCATCCCCGGCAACGTGCTGGCCATCACCAAGGTCATCAACCGGCTCTACAAGCTGGGCGCAGAGGTGCTCTACGAGAAGGTCCAGGCCATCCACGCCTCGGGCCACGCCCACCGCGAGGAGCTGCGCATCATGCTGGAGGCGGTTCGGCCCAAGTACTTCGTGCCCATCCACGGCGAATACCGCCACCTGGTGAAGCACTCGCGCCTGGCCGTGGAGTGCGGCGTCATGCCCGAGCGGGCCATGGTCCTGGAGGACGGGCAGCCCCTGACCATTTTGTCCCAGGGCATCCGCCTGGAGGACGCCGTTCCCGCCGAGCGCATCCTGGTGGACGGCAAGGGTGTGGGCGACGTGGGCCAGAGCGTGCTGAAAGAACGCCAGCTTCTGGCCGGGGAAGGCATGGTGGTGGTGCTTCTGGTCATCGACAAGGAGACCGGCGAGATCACGCTGGGCCCGGACATCGTGTCCAAGGGCTTCGTGTTCGAGCAGCAATACGCCCACCTGCTGGAGGACGCCAAGTGCGTGGTCATGGAGGAAGTAGAGAACGCCCCCAAGGGCAATATCAAGAAGCTCAAGGAGCGCGTGCGCATGGCGCTGCGGCGCTTCTTCCGCACCGTGCTCGACCGCGACCCCGTTGTGGTGCCGCTGATCATCGCCATCTAGCGCTGGCGGACCGTTCCAAGTAATAATTACAGGTCATTCAGGACGGTTGCGCTGCTGGCGCAAAAAGATCAAAGCCTCACGCACTTCCGGTACGTGAGGCTTTGATCTTTCTGTTGCAGCGCAGCGGACTGCCGGCTGTGACAGAGCGCTAGTGGGAATTGGCGTAGGCGCTGGCGGCCCGGAAACGCGCGGTGTTCACCGGAGCGCGGTCGGGTTCCGGCGCGACTGCGGCGGTCTCGGCGGTCTCGGCAACGGGCGCCACTGCTGCAACAGACGCCTCGGGCGCGGCTGGCGACGCCTCGGGTATCGCGGTCGGGGTTGCAGGCTGGGCAGCAGGCGGGGTGACCGCTGGGGTGCCCGACAGCGGGTAGGCTGACGGATACGCCGTCGGGTAGGACGGCGCGGCGGCAACAGGCTTGGCGGCTGGCGCAGATTCCGCCTCCGGGCGCAGCACAGCGGACTGCGAGGCCGGGGCCCTGCCCTCCTGACCCGGAATGATCTGGGCGAAGGCCTGGCGCAGGCCGGTCAAGATCGCCACCACCTCATCCAGCTTCTTCGGATTCATCTCCATATTCGCCTGCAACAACCTGGTGTTGCACATGAAGTACATGCGGCTCAGGTTCAGGGCGACGTCTCCGCCCCTCTCCTTGTTCAGGCTCTCGTGCAGCTCGCTGATGATCTCAATGGCCTTGGTGATGAGGATGCCCTTGGCTGCGAAGTCGCGCTCGGCGATCTTGTCCTTGGCCAGCTTGATGTGCTTGATGGCCGTGTCATACAGCATAAGCAGCAGATCACCCTGGGTGGCGGTGGTGACCTGCGTTGAAAGATATGCCTTGGCGGCCTTGAGCATGGGCTTCGCCTCCTCCTGCTTGCTTGAGCCTACGCTAGCTGGTGAGCTGGGTGATGGCGCTCGTCAACTGAGTCTGCTGTTGAGCAAGCTTCCCCAGGAGCGCATCCAGCCGCGCGTATTTTTCCTGCATCGACGCCTTGAGCTTGGCGATGCGTGTGGTTTCGTAGTCGATCTTCTTGTCGATGCTGTCGGTGATGTCGCCGTAGTTCTCTTCCAGAATGTGCAGGGGGCCGGTGGTGCTGCTGGTGATCTCCTTGAGCTTGCTGATCATCTCCCCGGCCTTGCCCAGCTTCAGGTTAACCGTGCCGGTGGTGGTGTTGTTCAGCACCTGGTTGTCCAACTGGATGACGAGACCCGCCTCGTCGTAGCCATAGGCGCCGGTGATCCTCCAGCCGTCGATTCCGGCGGCATGCCCGTTGATGGTGGCGCTGGTGATCCCCGTGCCGTCGGTGGTGATGCTCACCTCGTAGCTTCCGGCCTTGGTGGTGCCGCCGATGTGCGAGAGGTAGGTGAAGTCCGGGGACTGGCTCTCGCCCAGGTAGTCGGCGGCGAAGAGCTTGGCCACGGCGTCCGGGTCGGTAGCCAGGGCGCTGTTCAGCACATCCTCGTCGAGGACGAGCAGGCCGCTGGTGATTGAGCCCTGGTCCGAGTCGGTGCTGATGCCGAGCTGGGACAGCGACGAAAAGTAATCGCCGGTGATGGTGCCCCCGGACACGCTGTAATAATTGAAACCAAGCGCCTTGTCGGCGCAGACGTCCTTGAGCTGCGTGGAGATCATCTGCACGGCGTAGTTGCCGGTGAGCAGCGAGGCCTTCGGGCTGTCGGCGTTCGTCGTGTCGACCTTGGTCATCTCCTTGATCATGGTGCGCACTTCATTAACCTGGGCCACGAAGGTTTTGATGTTCTCCTTGATGGCTTCCTTGTCAGTGCTGATGTCTATCTGCAAGACGTTTGTAGGGTCGGCCTTCTTGAGGTTCAACGTCACGCCGGGGACGATGTCCGACACCGTGTTCGAATCTCGCGAGAGCCAGGTGGCCGCGCCCACGGGATATCCATCAACCTTGATGTGCGAGCTTTGGGCGTTCTGGGTATTGTCAAAGGCTGCGGGCTGGAAGACCAGGCCGCCGGTGTTCGAGATGATCACCTGGTTTGCGTCGCCCTGGCCCAGGCCGTAGATCTGCAGGTGGTAGACCGAGCCGTCATAGATGGTGGTCGCCTTGATCTTGCCGCTGCAAAGGGCGTTGTTGTTGATGTAGTTGACCAGACCCGTGAGGGTGGTGCCCGCGGAAACGTTGGAGAGGGTGATGCTGGTGCCCGCGTAGGAAAAAGTGATGTTGGAGTTGGAGGTCATCACAGAGGTGGTGAGGAAACTCACGCCGGAAGCCGTGGTCAGGATGTCGTTCTGGGCCAGCTGGCCGACGATGACGCTGTGCGTGGAAACCTGGGCGGTGCTGTCCGCCGTGGCGGTGAGGGCCGTGGAATCGGTGGTGGAGACGGCCTTGACCACGAAGGAGTCCATTGTGTCGATGCCTTCCAGCGTTGTCTTAAGCGAGAGCATCTTGGTGTTGAGCGCCTGGAACTGCTCGACCTTGTCGTTCCAATCCTGCTTCCAGTTCTCCAGAGTGGTGATGTGGACTGTTTCGGCCTTCACCAGCCCGTCAATGAGGGCGTTGAAGTCCGTGCCGTTGCCCAGGCCACTGATGTTGACCTGCCCGGAAGTGTATGCGGATGTAATCGACGTTGCCATGCTTGCCACCTCTGTGAGGGAAAATATTTCCTGGTCCTGTTACCCCACGGATATTTTGCAAGCCTGGTGCCAGAATGACATGGGCCGCCTTGCGGCGGCCCATGTGTTTCCTATTGCCGTTGAGGGACCTTGCGCCCGCTAGCGTTAGCCGCCGATGAGCTGCATGGCCAGTCGGCCGAGGCCGTTGGCCTGGGACAGCATGGCCACCGCAGACTGGGTCAGAATCTGCTGACGGGTGAACTCGGTCATTTCCGTGGCCACGTCGACGTCGGAGACGCTCGACTCGGCAGCCTGGGTGTTCTCAGCCTGGATGGCCAGGTTGGTGATGGTGTTCTGCAGACGGTTCTGCATGGAGCCCAGGTTGGCGCGGATCTTGTCCTTGGAGATGATGGCGTTGTTCAGGGCGTCCAGGGCCTGCTGAGCCAGGGCCTGGGTGGAGATGGACTTGCCGTTGGCGCCGGTGGCGGAGAGGCCAACGCCCAGGGACGAGGCCGTGGAGCCGCTGATGGAAATGTAGTAGTAGTCTTCAGCGGAGTCGTTGCCGGTGCCGAAGTGGACCTTCATGGGGCCGGTGGCCTTGATGCCATTGCCGTTGTGGGTGGCGGAGGTGCCGGAGAGGTTGCCGTTGAGCAGGTGAATGCCGTTGAAGTCGGTGGCGTTGGCGATTCGGGTAATTTCCGAAGCCATGGCCTGGTACTCCGAGTCGATGATGAGGCGCTGGTCCGACGAGTAGGTGCCGGTGGACGCCTGCATGGCCAGTTCCTTCATGCGGATGAGCTTCTCGTCGATAACGCCCAGCGCGCCGTCAGCGGTCTGGATCATCGAGATGGCGTCATTGGCGTTGCGGATGCCCTGCTGCAAGCTCGTGATTTCCGCGCGCATGATTTCGCGGACTGCCAAGCCGGCGGCGTCGTCGGCTGCGGTGTTCACGCGCAGACCCGAAGACAGGCGCTGAGTCGAAGTGGCCAGGGCCTGATAGGACTGTCCCAGAATACGGGCAGTCGATTGAGCCATCATGTTGTGGTTAATGGTAAGTGACATAACCATTTCCTCCTTGAATGTTTTTTGGCTTCCATGCCATTCGGTGGTCCTCATGGGGCGACATCGCCTGAGGGGCCAATCCGATTGTTTCTACGCACTCCTTTTCGGACTGCCGCCGGAATTCTTTAGGCAGGCAGGCAACTTTTTTTCATGCTGCCTTGGAATAATGCCGCGGCGCAGAAATGGCGCGACCCCGTCTCCTCGCTTGCGGGCGAAGAGGCGGGGCCATGCCGGGCCGGGTGCTTCAGGTGATTCGGAGGCTTCGAGTGCTGCGGGAGGGATCGGCTGGTTTCTGCCTGCGGGCCTATTCCGGCGGCAGGACGCGCGCCGCGAAGTGGCTGGCCTGGCTGGAGGATACGCTCGCAACCCCCATGTCCAGGGAAGGCCCGGGCGCGGTCTCGGCCAGGCTGCCGTTGGCGCTCAGGCTCTGCGCCTGGCTGGCGCAGAACCAGGCCGTCTGGCGCGCGGCCAGATCCATGAGCCCGTCCAGGGACTGGGTGAACACATTGCCCGTGATGGGATTGCGGAAGGTCAGCGGACCGGACACCGAGGCGCGCAGGTCCCAAAGTTTCGGCGCGTAGAACAGGGCCGCCACCTCGCGCCCCTTGTCCGGAAGCCAGCCCTCGAACTCGCGCAGCAGGTTGGCCAGGGTCGGCATGCGGGTCAGGGCCTGCACTGTGCAAAAGGTGTCCAGGGCGTCGGCATAGCTCTTGGTGGCAGTCGCGGCCTCCACTCCGGCCATGCCGCCCAAGAGCTCCTGCGGAAAGGCCAGGGAAAGCGGCCCCTCCACGCCATTGACCACTGCCCGCAGCGAGGTCTTCTCCACCGCCTCCGGCCCCCCGGCGGCAACCATGTCCAGCAGCGTTTCCAGGGTGCGGTGCCTGCGCACGGCCTTGGTGCGGCGCACGGGATCCTCGTCGTAGTAGTTTCCCGTAAAGTGGTAGACCATGGGGTGGATCGTGGCATCGGCGAAGATATGCGAAACAAGCCCCACGAAAAAGGCCGTGGGCAGCGCCATGCTGCGCAACTTGAACATGTGCGGGGCATAGGTCCGCAGCAGCTCATAGGTGTCCTCGCCGTGGACCCCGTGCAGGCGCTGCGGCAGGAGCTTGAGCACCTCGGGATGCTCGCCGCGCAGGTAGAAGAGCACATCGTGGAACACCGCGCCATAGCGCAAGCCGTTCGGGCATTTCCTCAGGGCCGGGCCAAAGGGGCCGGAGTCCAGCAGCGCGGCTGCGCGCTCGGCCACCATCCAGTGCACCAGTTCTCTCGGCATACGCCCCTCCCGCTCGCGAGATTCGGCCATCAGCCGTACGGCTTGTCCCTGGCCTCTGGTTGGGCTATACCCTGCCTGTCCGCATGCGGCAACAGGCTGCGAGAGCAGGGGCAAGGCCCACAGGGAGCATACAGGTGACAGAGTTCATCCGGCAAGAATTTCAGGTGGACGAACCGGACAAGGCCACGGTTGTGCGCCACGACACTCCGGCCCCCAGGCCCCAAATGCCCGGCGGCGGCATCCTTTATATCATCGGGCTGCCCGGCAGCGGCAAGTCCGCCGTGGCCGAGGGCCTGGCCCGCGAGCTGGGCTGCGCGGCGCACACCTTGCCCCTCGATGAACCGGGCGAGGCCCTTGAGCGCATCCTGGCCAGCGGCCAGGCCATTGTGGAGGTGCCCCACAAGCTGCTGCTGGGCGAGGCCTTCCGCCAGCGCATCCAGTCTACGGGCCGGGTGCTCTACCTCATGGCCAGCGTGGAGGCCATGGCCCAGCGCCAGGTCGGCACGCCCGAGGAGCAGGCCCAGGCACGCGAGCGGCTGGGCCGCCTGCGCACCTCCTACGAGCCGCTGTTCATGCAGACCCTGCACCTCATGGCCCCGGCCGACGCGCCCCTGGCCGAGGTGCTGGCCGATGTCCTGGAGCGCGTGCGCATGTAGCGCGCGGACGAACCTCATCCTTTCGGAGCCCCCATGCCCGTCAAACCACTCAAGGTCGAACTCCTCGCCAGCACCCCCGACGCCCTGGCCCTCATCTATGCCGCTTTCCGCCAGTGCTACCACGCGGGCTTCGTGGCCGACATGTGGCCAAGGCTCCTTTCCGGCGAGGTGGACCGCGAGGCCCAGGCCGATTTCGTGCGCAAGGTGCTGGAGAGCGGGCACGACAGCCCCATCGAGCACGCCAGTTTCACCTTCGCGGTGGAGGGCATCTCCCGGGCCTGTTCGCACCAGATCGTGCGCCACCGCCTGGCCTCCTACTCCCAGCAAAGCCAGCGCTACGTCGACGGCTCGGACATGGACTTCATCCTGCCCCCGGCCATCGCCAAGATCCCGGAAGCCAGGGCCCGCTTCGAGGCCTTCATGGACGAGGTGGGAAACGCCTACCGCGACCTGAAATCCATCCTGGACGCCCACGGGCGCAAGGAGAAGTCAAAGGAAGACGCGCGCTTCGTGCTGCCCCAGGCGGCGGAGACCAAGATCGTCATCACCATGAACTGCCGGGCGCTCTTGCACTTCTTCCACCTGCGCTGCTGCCTGCGCGCCCAGTGGGAGATCCGCGCCCTGGCAGAGGCCATGCTGGCCCTGTGCAAGGCCGAGCTGCCCGCCATCTTCGCCACTGCCGGAGCCAAATGCGAATCCCTCGGCTTCTGCCCGGAGAGCCCGCGCTTCGCCTGCGGCAAATATCCCACCCGGGCGGAACAGAACAGCAAGGCCCTTGACTGACGACAGCACTGGTTTATGATGGGCCCCCGACTCATCTCTCAACTGATGGAGAGCGGCCCATGTCGAGCAAATTCAAGCGCCTTCTTTTGCTGATGTTGTTCACGGGACTCATGTTGTGCACCGGCCTGCCCACAGGCGGCAGGGCCAACCACGCCCAGGCCCTGGCCGCTGCTAAAGCGCAGGCCGGGCCTGCCCGGCATTTCGCCCCGGCGGAGCAGGAGACGCCTGCATCCGCCAGCGAGATGCGCACGCGCCGCAGCGCGACGGTGCGGGTGGTGCAGGAGGCCGGTACAGCGGTGGTGAGCATCTTCAGCTCACGCTCGCGTGAGACGTCCCCCTTCTCCTCGGCCTCCACAGCAGGCCCGGCGGCCAATCCCACCAGCCAGCTTCCTCAAATGTCCGACGCGCATAGCCTGGGCTCCGGCGTCATCATCGACGGAAAACGGGCCCTGGTCCTCACCAATGCCCACGTCATCCTGGGCGCGACCCAGGTGACCGTGCGCCTCCTGGGCGGCCGGGAATACCGGGCGAAAATGGTGGGGGCCGATGCGGACACCGACCTGGCGGTGCTGCGCCTGGAACTGCCAGCGGGCTCCCCTGCGCTGCCGCAAATCCGCATGGGCAACTCCTCAGGGGTCATGATCGGCGAGTCGGTCATCGCCATCGGCAACCCCTACGGCCTCGCGCACACCGTGACCACGGGCGTCGTCTCGGCCATGGACCGCTCCGTGAGCGCCGGGCCCACGACCATCACCGGTCTCATCCAAACCGACGCCGCCATCAACCCCGGCAGTTCCGGCGGGCCGCTCCTGAACTCGCTCGGGCAGATGGTGGGCATCAACGCCGCAGTCTACAACCGCGGGCAGGGCCTGAACTTCGCCATCCCCGTCAACCGGGCCACAAGCATCCTGCGCGAACTCATCAGCACGGGCCATGTATCGCACGTCTGGGTCGGGCTTGTGGGCGAGGACATGGACCAGGCCCAGGCCGCCCAGTTCGGGCTCGACCGCGTGCGCGGCATGCTGATCACCGAGGTGCTGCCCGGAACACCGGCTGCGGCTGCGGGCATCAAGACCGGCGACGCGCTGTTGACCATCGACGGCAGCGAGGTGCAGGAGAAGTCCCAGTGCCCGCTGCTCATGCACGCTGCCTCCAAGGGCGGCCCGGTCAAAATGACGTTGCGCCGGGGCCGCGCGCCCATCCAGGCGCAGGTGGTCCCCCAGGTGCTTGACCCCAAGACGGGCCGCAGCCTCATCCTGCACCGCTGGGGCCTGGCGGTGGCGGCGGCGGGTCCGTCCGGCGGGGCCCGGGTGGACGAAGTACGCGCTGGCGGACCGGCTGAGCGCATCGGGTTCGAACCGGGCGACATCGTGCACCAGGTGGGCGCCCGCCGCATCAAAGACAAGGGCGACCTGCTGGGGGCCTTCTGCCGGTATCAGATGCACACCACGCTCATCGTGAGCGTGCAGCGCGGCGAGCTGTTCTACAACCTGCGCTTGAAGATCTAGGGACTTCGCAGGGGCCAGGCCGGCGCAAAGCGCCCTTCACCCGTGGAGGCGGCCCGCCGACGCGCAAGGGCCGGAGCCAAAAAGCCTTGACAGACGCTTGCATGGAGCTTCATCTGGCCAGTCACAGCCCTCCCAAGACTGACGGAGAACACCCATGACGAGTTCACCAAAGCCCCTGCTCCTGCTGCCGCTTCTCGCCGCCTTCCTTTGCACCAGCACCCTTCTTTGCACCAGCACCCTTCTTTGCGCCAGCACCTTCCTTTGCGCCAGCGCCCTGGCCGCGCCGAGGCAGACGCAGCCGAAGGCCGCAGCCCAGGCCAGCCAATACACCACCATTCCGCAGGCCAACAGGGACGACAACCCGCGCCGCACCCCGGTGGTGCGCGTGGTCCAGGAGGCCGGTCCGGCGGTGGTGAGCATCATCAGCGCGCTGGCCACGGGCCAGGAGCCCTTTGCGGCCAGCACTCCGTTGCAGCACTTCCTGGGCCTGCCGGGCGGCCCGCAGCAGAAGCACAAGCCCCCCACCCGCAGCCTGGGCTCGGGCGTCATCATCGACGGCAGGCTCGGCTATGTCCTGACCAACGCCCATGTCATCTCCGGCGCGGCCCAGATCACCGCGCGCCTGCACGATGGCCGCGAGTTCCAGGCCAGCCTGGTGGGCGCGGACCCGGACATCGACCTGGCCGTGCTGCGCCTGGAGATGCCTGCGGGCGAGCACCCGGCGCTGCCCCAGGCGCGCATGGGCGATTCCTCGGACCTCATGATCGGCGAGCCGGTCATCACCATCGGCAACCCCTTCGGGCTTTCGCACACGGTGACCACGGGCGTGATCTCGGCGGCGAACCGCTCGGTGAAGACCAAGGAAAGCTACATCGCCGGGCTCATCCAGACCGACGCCGCCATCAACCCCGGCAACTCCGGCGGGCCGCTCTTGAACATCCTGGGCGAAGTGGTGGGCATCAACGCCGCCGTCTTCTCCAAGGGCGAGGGCCTGGGTTTCGCCATCCCCATCAACAAGGCCCGCCGCGTGCTGGAGGAGCTCATCGCCACGGGCCGGGTGGCGCACATCTGGCTGGGGCTGCTGGGCGAGGACATGGGCCAGGACCAGGCGGCAGGGTTCGGGCTCAGCCAGGTCGGCGGCATGGTGGTCACGGACGTATTCCCCCAGACCCCGGCCGAGGCCGCCGGCATCAAGCCCGGCGATGCGCTTCTGGCCATCGGCGCGCACAAGGTGCAGGACAAGTCGCAGTTTTTGGGGCTTCTGCTCGACTACGCCAAAGGCGACACCATCAGCGTGAAGCTGCGCCGGGGCGACGCGCCCTTCGAGGTCCGGCTGGCCCCGCAGGTGCTAGACCGCAAGGCCAGCCTGGGGCTGCTCGGCTGGCGCTGGGGCTTTACTCCAGCCAGGGACGCGGGCGGCGGCGTCATGGTGGGCGAGGTGCGGGCGGACGGCCCGGCGGCGCGGCTGGGCCTCAAGCCGGGCGATGTGCTGCTCCAGGTGGGCAGCCGCCGCACCAAAAGCGAGGCGGACCTGCTGGGGGCCTTCTACCGCTACCAGATGCACACACAGCTTATCCTGAGTGTGCAGCGCAACGGGAAGATCTACAACGTGCGCATGAAGATCTAGGGAGCCTGCGGGGCTTGGGCTGAAGCCGTGGCCTCTGACCTTATCTCCGACCGGGCCGCTTTGCCAGCCTTGCGCTCGGACTCCTTCCTTTGGGCCACAGCCTTGCGCTCCCCACGCCGCTTGAGCAGCTTCGTCTTGGCCGCCTGGGCCTCCTCTTTGGAGATGACCCCGTCGTGGTTCAGGTCCAGTTCGGCGAACGTCTTCTCGCGCTTGGCCAGATACTCCTTGCGGCTCACGCGGCCATCCTTGTTGGCGTCAACAACCGAGAGATAGGGTTTGACCGGCCTGTCCCCCCTGGCCGCGCGCACGGTGGACTTGCCTGGCTTGCCCTGGGCCCGGCGCCTGGCGTCGCTCTTGGCCTTGCGCTCCAGCAGCTTGGCCTTGGCCGCCTGGGCCTCCTGGGCGGAGAGGACCCCGTCACGGTTGAGATCCATCTGGCTGAACCGCTTCTTGGTGCCCGCCAGGAACTCCTCGCGGCTGATGCGGCCGTCGTGGTTCTCGTCGCGGGAGCGCAGGTAGCGCTTGCCGTCGTCCTTCACCGCCGGACCGCGCGCCTTGGGCCGCGCCAGGGTCTGGCCTGTAGCTCCCGGGGCCTTGGCCACGGTTGGGCCAGACGGCACCGGCTTGCCAGACTGCCCCGGCTTGAAGGAAAGGGGCTTGCCCGCAGCGGGACGGGGCGCAGCGGGACGGGGCGGGACAGGCAGGGGAGCGGGCTTGGCCGAGCTGTCGGCCTCAAGGGGCGGGGCCTCTTGGGCCAGGGCCCGGCTGGCGGGAAAAGAGGTCAGGAACAGCGCCAGAACGACCACGCAGAACAGGGCGCGGGGCATGTTCAGCTCTCGCCCCCCTTGCACTTGAGCAGGGTCTGGGTCCACTCGATGGACTCGGTGTAGTTCATGGCCGAGGCCTCCCGGTCCAGGGTCCTGCTCTCCAGGAAATCCTCCACATCCTCCCAGTTGGCGATCTCGATGTCCTCCACCAGCGACAGCCAGGACCAGTAGGGCGAGGGCTTGGACAGAAGCGCGGCCTCCACGTCCTTGTTCAGCGGGATGTTCTCAAGCAGCTTGTTCATGGGCTGGGCCAGAAGCACGTCGAGCTTGGAGAACAGCCCCAGCATGAACAGCGTCTCGGACGGGAAGGCGTGGTCGCCGAGGAGCTTGCCCATGCTCTCCAGGTAGCGGGCGCGCTGCAGGGAGGTGTAGGCCGCCTCCTGCACCTTGGAGGTGCTGTCGAAGTCGGAGATGATCACCGCCAGGAACCACTGCTTGATCTGCTGCTTGCCCAGCAGCATCAGGGCCTGCTGGATGGACTGGATCTTGGAGCGCAGCGAGAAGGCAGCGGAGTTGATGAAGTTGAGCAGGCGGTAGCTTACGCTGGGGTCCGAGGAGATGATCTGGGAGAGCTCGCGCACGTCGAAGTCCTCGCCGGCCAGGGCGCGCAAAAGGCGCATCTTGGCCAGCACTGGGGTGGGCACCTTGCTCCCGGTCATGGTCTCCGGACGGCTGAAGTAATATCCCTGAAACAACGAAAACCCGAGGCTCTTGGCCAAATCGTAGGTGGCCCGGTCCTCCACCTTCTCGGCCAGCAGGCGGCAGCCGTGCTTGCGCAAATCCTCGCCGATGGACTTCATGCGCTCCGGCGTCATGCCCAGCACCTCCACCTTGACGATGTCCGCCAGGGCGATGACCTCCTCAAAGCCGGGCTGGCCCACGTAGTCGTCCAGGGCGATGACGTAGCCCTGCTCCTTGAGGCGCCGGAGGGCCACGATCATCTCAGGCGTGGGGGTGATGGTCTCCAGCACCTCGACCACGCAGATCTCCTTCGGCAGGGCGTAGACCGAGTTGTCCAAGAGCAGGCGCTGGGGAAAATTGATGAAGGCTTTTCGGGACTTGTCCATCCCGGAGAAGGCCAGGGAGAAGCCGTCGGCGATGACCGAGGCCGTGGCCAGGTCATCCTCGGTGACGTCGGCGGTCTTGGCCAGGGCGCTGCTCCGAAAGAGCAGCTCATAGGCCCAGACCTTCTCGTGTGCGTCGAAGATGGGCTGGCGCGCCACAAAAATGGCCTTGTGGTCCTTCTGGACCTCTGGTTCCTGCGCGGGGATGGTCATGCTGGCAGTATCCATCTTTTCAAAGGCCCAGGCAAGGCCAAATGCATTCTGCCCTGCGACTTCCCCGGGGCTTAAGGCGTCGCAGGCGCGGTGGCGTTCTGCTGGGGTTGCGCGTTCATGGCCTTGTACTCCTCCTCCAGAATCTGGGGAATGGGCCGGACCCAGAAGGTCTCCCTGACCTGCTCCTTTTCGTCCTTGGCGGTCTTGGGCGGGCAGGCCTTGATGGGCTTCCGGTTAGGGCATTCCGGGGAGGAGAAGGTGGCGTTGAGGCACTTGCCGTCGGAATCCGGCGTGTAGGAGATGACCCGGCGCGTGGGGTGCCAGGTGCGGTCCTGCAGGATCAACTGCCCGTCGGGCATGGCTGCGCAGAGGTATTCCGAGTTCTTGGAGGCGTAGAAGACGGAGATGATATACACCCCGTCCCCGGCCTTCCCCACGTAGCCGAACTCGCTCAAGTTCTTGCAAAGCATGCGCGACAGCACCTGCTTGCACAGGGAAAGATTGGCTTCGTCCCCGGCGGCCTGGGCCTTTGGCGCGGCGGCCAGCAGACACAGGACAAGAACCAGGGCCGAAAGCAGCAGACGGGTGAGAGAGCGTGAGGTATCAGGCATCGCGGTGGTCCGTCAGAAGGAAGATTTGGAAACCGTCGGGGCTGTCGGTCTCACATTGTTGGGCGCAGCCAGCACACTGATAGCTGCCGGGCCGGTGGAACCAGCGGGCCCTGGCCGGATGGTCGCAACGGAAATAGGCATACACTGCGGCAGACACAGTGCCATGATACGGGCTGTAGCCCTGCTGCCGGACAAAATCGAGAAAGCGCATGCTTTGGCCCCCTGCCTGGCGCGCGAATATCTCCTCCGCAGCACCTGTTCCGATTTGTAGCCTGTCCGCCAGAAATTGCAACGTCCGCGCTGCCCTGGCCGATGGCTTGCCCTTGCGCCATAAGGCCGGGTGAAAGCAAGGCGGCACAGGCGCGACGCCCGCCCTGAAGGCCGCTTGGACACTGGCTTTGGCCGCTCAGACAGCGGGCCGGGAGACCTCCGCTTGGGCCAACCGGACAGCAAATCTCGCCGTGGAGGACGGGAAACCTCGTCCCATCCAATGGAATATGCGCCTGCCCCCTTGATTTTTTACACAAAGAGGCCGAAGGAATGCTGACTCAGGTCAGAAATGGGTGCGCACACCCTCGGCCAGGAAGGGACTTTGGTACAACAGCCTGCAGATCAGGACGAACAAGCGCTCCCAGGCGCCGGAACCAGACCGCAATGGCCCGCGCGCCTTGAGGCCTACTTTGCCGCCCTGCGCCCGCTCAAGGAAAGAAGCACCGTGCGCGAGGTGCTGGAGCGCGAGCTTCTGCTGGCGTTCATCGAGATCAACAGCGGGGGCATCAGCGAATATCCCATGCTGGAAACCCAGCAGCAGAGCATCATCAACACCCTCTGCCGCCGCACCGACCACCCTGCCGATGCCTTTTTGCGCAAGCTGGCCAGCAATTTCCCCCTGCTTTTAAACCGCGTGGACAAGGAACAGGCCGCCGGTGACGAGGCCGCCCTGGCCCAATCCACCGCCCTGCTGCGCAACACCGAGTCCCTGCTGGTCAAGAGCGTGCAGGGCATGGTCTTTGCCATGGGGCTGACCACGGACAACTACGAGGAGCTCATCATGCGCCACTTCGGCGCGCCCGGGCTTTCGCAGTTCGCCGATCTCATCAAGACCCGCCAGATGGACCAAAGCTTCTGGCGTGAATTCGTGGAGCGCTTCATCGCCCAGCACATCGCCGAAGGCTACGACCAGCTCACCAGCGCAAGCAAGTTTCAGCTCACCAAGGAAGGCCAGCAGGTCATCATCCGCTTTCTGTTCGACGACGTGCTGGCCACCCTGCACGACACACCGGGCGAGATCCCCAAAACCCGCGTGCAGACGGCCTTTGAAAGCGCCAGCGCCGAGGACGCCGAGTCCCAGGCCATACGCAAGATCGTCCAGTCCTGCCTGCTCAAGGGCCTGTCCTTCCTGCCCGGCGACCTGCTCCTGGAACACCTGGAGAGCGCCGCCTACATCGTCTGCATGGACCCCGTGGCCCAAAGCCTCTACCGCGCCATGCAGGCCCGGGCCAGCGGCCAGCCCCCCCAGGAAAAGCACCCCCTGCCCTTCATCATGGAGCAGGCCGTGGCCCTGGCCCTTGGCGCCATGCTTGTCCTGAGCCAGGCGCGCGAGCATTTCCTCACCGCGCTGGGCACCCTGCGCTCCGACGAGCTGGAGGCCGTGCGCTCCCTGTCCCAGGGCCTGTCCATCGAATCCCTGGAGCGCGTGCTGTTCTACCTGATGGAGAGTGCCTTCGTGGGACTCCTGCGCGACAGGGCGCGCGACGAGGGGGCCAAGGTCAGCGTGCGCAGCGTGAGCGCCCGCAGAAGCCTCGTGCCCGCCGTGGACGCCCTGGCCAGCCTCAAGCTCTCGCGCATCCGCAAAAGCCAGATCTGGACCCAGGACCCCACACGCCCGGACATGCTGCTGTTCAAGACCAAGAACACGCAGCAACTGGCCGCGCTGATGCAGGTGCTGCAACTGGAGGAGCCCCTGGCCGCCGCCATCCGCATCCTGTGGGACAAGGCCCCGCTGCGCCACGACTTCCTGGTGGTCATCGACCTGGCACAGGTGGCCCGCACCACACAAAACGTCAAGGCCAAACTCACCGAACTGCTCTCAAAGTACGGCGTGCTCCAGCAGCAAAACGCCGCGCCCGTGCCGCCCGGCGCTGCGCAGTCGGCGGAATAGCCTCCGGCGGCTGGGGGACTTGAAGTCCCCCAGACCCCCTCATTGCGCCGGAAGGGCTGTTTCAGGAGGAACCTGAACAGCCCTTCCGGCTTTCTTTGGGGAGCCACGGGAGAGCGTCTTGCTCCTGGCCTCTTCACCAAGCCTCTTAAAAAGGGCCAACCGCGTGCGGAGTTTCGAGGGTCCCCCCTCGAAACTCCGCACGCATTGCCAAGGCCAGCCAAGCCGACACCTCTGCCCCAGCCGCCCCGGCCAGCCCGTATGGGGGGGTCCGGGGGCCTCAGGCCCACGGCCGCCGGAGGCTCTTGTCTAGGCGAACACGATGGTCTTGTTGCCGTCGACGAGCACGCGGTCTTCCAGGTGCCAGCGCACGGCGCGGGAGAGCACCTGGCGTTCGATGTCGCGGCCCAGGATCTTCAGCTCGTCCAGGCGGTGCCGGTGCGAAACGCGGATGACGTCCTGCTCGATGATGGGGCCCTTGTCGAGTTTTCCGGTGACATAGTGGGCGGTGGCACCGATGAGCTTGACCCCGCGTTCCACGGCACGGCGGTACGGGTCCGCGCCCTCGAAGGCGGGCAGGAAGGAATGGTGGATGTTGATGATGCGCTGGGGGAAGCGTTTGACGAAGGCGGGCGAGAGGATGCGCATGTAACGCGCCAGCACCACCAGGTCCACGGGGCAGCCGGGCAGGTCTTCCGGGGCCTCCAGCAGCGCCAGCATTTTTTCTTCAGGCACGGTGAGGCCGCGGCCGCGCGGGGCGTCGTGCACTTCGGGCACGTGCACATGCTCGAAGCGCACGCCGAAGGCCTCCACGGCGGGCCTGAGGTCCGGGTGGTTGCTGATGACGATGGGCACCTCGGCGTGCAGTTCGCCGCGGCCCACGCGCCACAGGAGGTCCATGAGGGCGTGGTCCAGCCTGGACACGAGCACGGCCACGCGCTTCTTGCGCCCGGCGAGCACCACGCTCCAGTTCATCTGGTAGCGGTCGGCCACTTCGCGGCCGAAATCGCGCGCGAGTTCCTCGATGCTGCCTTCCAGGCCGGGCAGGTAGAACTCCTGGCGCATGAAGAAGCGTCCGCCCTCGGGGTCGGTGGAGTGCTGGTCGGAGTGGATGATGTTCACGCCGCGCTGGTGCAGAAAGCCGCTCACGGCGGCCACGATGCCCGAGCGGTCCGGGCAGTGTGCGAGCAGGCGCGCGCACCCGGCCAGGGGCGCCGGTGGCTGGGGCTTGGCCGAGGCTGGGCCGCGCATCCGGGCTAGTCGTCCTCGCCGAACAGGGACGGCTTGGGCGCGGTCTCGTCGCCGCCGGAGAGCGCGGCGAGCATGGCCACGGGCCCGGCCGCGCCGCAGAAGCCCAGGTCGTCCACGCCGGTCTTGTCGGCCTCGGCGTGCCTCCAGAGCATGCACATGGAGCCCAGGCAGAACTTCATCTTGTCGTCGCGCGTTTTGAGCAGCGGGCAATACTTGAACTTGGCGTCGGATTCCGGCAGCAGCATGGCAGGCTCCTCTCTGGTGGCCGGGACTATCCGGCCTTGTGGCGCAGGGTGGGCATGCCGGTGAAATCCACCAGCGGGGTCTTGCCCAGACGGCTCTTCAGGTACTCCACCAGGATGGCGCTCAGGCGCTCCTCGCGGTTCATGATGCGCCCGTACTTGCCGCCCTCCACCACCTTCTGGAATTCGCTCTTGTCCATGGACGGGGACTTCTTGGCGATGTTCTCGATGGCCACGGAGTATGCCGCGATCTTGTGCTCCAGGTCGGCGTCGCTCATGGTCGACAGCTCGCGCACGCGCAGGGCCAGCTCATCGGGGTCGGGCAGGCGGTCGGATTCCACGATCTTCTTGAAGGCCTTGGCGTAGCGGGTGGAGCCCTCGTTGATGTGGTCCTTCTGGACCATGTTCATTCCGGCCCAGCCAGCGCGCAGCCACTTGAAGAGCATGAAGGTGGTCTGGTTGGGGGAGTCCTCGATGAACACCTGCACCGAGGCGGAGTCGTACATGTAGGTGTCGGCCCAGCCGATGAGGCCCTTGTTCAGGCCGTTGATGCCGGAGTAGAAGTAGCTCCAGTCGCCGTCGTCGAGGATGACGGCCTTCTTGCCCACGCTGGACTTGTCCTTCTGCTTGCTGACCGAGATGAGCACGTTCTTGCCGTTGACCTTGGTCAGGATGATCAGCCGGTTCAGGTCATAGCGGTAGTAGCCGCCGCCGAAGGAATCCGGGGCGTTGACCTCGTATTCCGAGCCCCACAGGGCCACGGGCTTGTCCAGCTTGGCCAGGTGCAGCCAGGGCTTGGTGTCCTTGTCCAGGATGTCGCTGCCCTTGTGCCAGCCGCCCAGGCGCAGAACGCTGGGGAAGATCAGGTAGTTCGGGATGGCCGGGTTGTAGCAGTAGCGCATGAGCCGGGAGAGCGAGGTCTTCATGGTCACGCGCAGCACGGTCCCGTTGGCGTCGAAACGGCGCGCGGGGATCAGGTCGCGGGCGTCGCCCTTGGCCTGGGACACAAAATCAAGCACTCCCTGAAAGCTCTCCTGGTTGACTTCAGCGTTGCGT
The DNA here is from genome assembly GCA_018817515.1 of Pseudomonadota bacterium. Lineage (GTDB taxonomy): Bacteria > Desulfobacterota > Desulfovibrionia > Desulfovibrionales > Desulfovibrionaceae > Humidesulfovibrio. Next base: position 16,796 of record JAHIUD010000043.1, on the reverse strand, counting down.
TTCAGGCTTAAGTCAAGAAGCGCGCCCAGGCTCTGCTCCACGGGCTGGGGCAGGGGGGCGGCCTGAGCCTGGCCGGGTGCGAAAAGGACGAGTGCAGCGAACAAAACAAGACACAGCCCGCTCAGACGGCGGGTAACGGTCGCTATCGACATTAATTCCCTCTGCTATGTTGGCGGTTAAGGCAAAATACCTCACCGCATGCACTGTGAATATAAGCACTCGCAGCGCGGTTGACAAGCGCAAGCAGCGCCTGGTTTTCGGCGGTTCCCTTCCGCCACGAAAGAGGCTAGAGAGCCCTGAGTGCCGCACCTGCCTGATCCGGCGCGGCCAAGCCAAAACATGGAGTGCCCATGCCCTTTCCCCTGGCCGTACTCGTCTCCGGCGGCGGTTCCAACCTACAGTCCATCCTGGACAAGATCGAAGCGGGCGTCATCGATGCCGAGGTCCGCGTTGTCCTGTCCAACAAGCCCGACGCCTATGGCCTGGTGCGCGCCCGCAACCGGAGCGTGTCCACCTGGAGCCGTCCGCACACGGATTTCTCCTCGCGCCAGGGCTTCGACGCCGAGATGGTGCGCGTCATAAACGACCACGGCATCAGCTCTGGCACGGGCGCGGTGCTGCTGGCCGGGTTCATGCGCATGCTGACCCCGGAATTCCTGCGCGCCTTTCCCCAAGCCGTTGTGAACATCCACCCCGCGCTATTGCCCAGCTTTCCCGGCACCCACGGCGCCGCAGACGCGTGCGACTACGGCGTGCGTCTGGCCGGATGCAGCGTGCACTTCGTGGACGAGATCATGGACCACGGCCCGGTGATCATTCAGGCCGCCGTGCCCGCCCTGCCGGGCGACGACCACGAGGGCCTGGCCGCGCGCATCCTCAAGCTGGAGCACTGCATCTACCCCCAGGCCGTGTCCTGGCTGGCCCAGGGGCGCTTGTCCGTCCGGGACCGCCACGTGCATGTGCAGGGAGCGCAGCCAGCCACCTGCGGCCAAAACGCCCTGCCCTACCTGGCCAGCCCCGGCCTGGAGCAAGACTTCCTGCCCAAAGACGCCTGACGCCACCCGGAGGTTTCCATGGACTCCTTCCACCTGAGCCTCTCGGCCGAAGAACAAAGCTACCTGAAGGATCTTGTACGCCTGGCCATCGCCAGCCAGCTCACGGGCCGTGGACCGGCGACGCCGCCGGAGCCAGCGACCGAACTGCTGAAAAGCGAGCTGGGGGCCTTTGTGACGCTGAAGCGCGGCGGGAACCTGCGCGGCTGCATAGGCAACCTCGTGGGCCGCGGACCGCTCTACCAGACCGTCTGGAACATGGCCCTGGCGGCGGCCTTCCAGGACCCGCGCTTCAACCCGCTGACCGTGGCTGAGATGGACGGCCTGGAACTCGAAATTTCCATCATGGGGCCGCTTGAGCCCTGCCCGGACCCGCAACGGGTGAAGATCGGCCGGCACGGGCTGATCATGCGCCGGGGCGGCAACCAGGGCCTGCTGCTGCCCCAGGTTCCGGTGGAATGGGGCTGGGACCGCGAACAGTTCCTGGCCCAGACCTGCCGCAAGGCCGGACTGCCCGCAAACGCCTGGCGCGAGCCGGAGACGGAAATCTTCTGGTTCGAGGCTGTTGTATTCTAGTGACCGGACAAATAGTATCCACACCTTTTCGCATATCTTTGACAAACACATATGTTACATGTACAGCGTTAGGGTAGTAACCCGTAGCGTAAACGTACGCCGTCCCACAGGACGAAGGGATCGACACATACCCCCTGGAGGTTTCCTTGAAACGCTTGAGCATTAAAGCTTTGCTCGCCCTGCTTGCCGCCGTCACCCTTGCCGGGTTCGCAGTTACCCTTTTGCTCTTCACGCTGTCCGCCCAGCGCACCGCGCGCACCTTCGAGGAGATCATCCACGTGGATGAAGCCCTGCTGGGGCACCTCCAGGAGATGTACGCCCAGGGCCTGCAGACCGGCCAGGCCACGCGCAACGTGCTGCTCAACCCCGCCGACAAGAAAGCCAAGGCCAACTATGACGCCGCTGACGCCAAGTTCCGCAAGGCCCTGCAAGAGGCCACCGCCCTGGCCAAGGGACCGGCGCAGGAGCAGCTGCGCGCCCTCGGCCCGCTGTGGGACGCGGACCACGCCCTGAAGAGCGAGGTCATGACCCTGGCCCTGGACGCCAAGATCCAGGCTGCGGCGGACGTTTTGAACGACAAGGAGACCAAGAAGTGGCGCGAGGTCAAGGCCGTGGTCCAGAAGCTCATGGATGAGCAGGCCACCAAGTCCAAGACCGCCTACGAAGCTTACACCGCCCGCGAGGCCAAGGCCTTGTGGGTCACTCTGGGCACGGTGGGCGCCATTCTCGCCCTGGTCGTGGTCCTGCTCGTCTTGGCCTGGCGCATGATCCTGGGGTCGTTGACGAACATCCGCAGCTTTGCCCGCAGCCAGGCCGAAGGCAACTTCAACCAGTGCCTGGAGGGCAATTTCCAGGGCGAATTCCGTGAGGTCGGCGAGGCCCTGTGCGCCATGGCCGAGAAGGTCCAAACCTCGCTGGGGTACACTCAGGGGGTGCTCAACGGCATCATGTCGCCCTACGTCGTGGTGGATGAGGCAAGTACGCTGATCCAGACCAACCAGGCTCTCGTTGATATTCTCGAACAGGAAGGCAAGCCCGAAGACCATTATGGCCAGAACGTGGCCCTCTTCTTCTACGGCGACGCCTCGCGCCAGACCGTGCTCAGCACGGCCATGGCGGAGAAGCGCACCATCTCCCGCGAGGTGGAGCTTACCGGCCGCAAGGGCGGCAAGCGCCAGATCAACATCGTGGCCTCGCCGCTCTACAACAACATCACCGGCGCGCTCATGGGCGCGCTGTGCCTGTACACGGACCTGACCGAACTTCGCGGGCAAGAGGCGCGCATCCTGGCCCAGAACAAGGCCGTCACCGAAGCCGCGCAAAGCGCTGAAGACGTGGTGCGCACCCTGACCCAGTGCTCCGCCGCCCTGGAATCGCTCATCGGCGAGGTGGAAGACGGCGCGGCCCAACAGCTTGAGCGGGTTGTCCACACCTCCACCGCCATGAGCGAGATGAGCGACGCCATCCACTCAGCCGCCGAAAGCGCCTCCGGCGCGGCCAATGGCGCGGACAATGCGGCCCAGAAGGCCCAGAGCGGCGAGGGCGTGGTGCGGCAGGTCATGGAGTCCGTGAAGCAGGTGCAAAGCCAGGCTGTGGAGCTCAAGAGCGAAATGGCAGGGCTGGGCAAGCAGGCCGAGGCCATCGGCCAGATCATGAACGTCATCAGCGACATCGCCGACCAGACCAACCTGCTCGCGCTCAACGCCGCCATTGAAGCGGCGCGCGCAGGCGACGCAGGACGAGGCTTCGCTGTTGTCGCCGACGAAGTGCGCAAGCTGGCCGAAAAGACCATGACCGCCACCAAGGAAGTGGGCGACGCCATCTCCAACATCCAGCGCGGCACGCGCACCAACGTTGAGCACGTGGACGGCACCGTCCACACCATCGAGCAGACCGCCACGCTGGCCAGCACCTCCGGCGAGGCCCTGCAGGAAATCGTGGTCATGTCCAACCGCACCACGGACCAGGTCCGCAGCATCGCTGCGGCAGTGGAGGAGCAGTCCGCCACCAGCGCCGAGATCAACATGTCCGTGGCATCCATCAGCGACATCGCCCAACGCACATCTGTCGGCATGGACGAGGCCGCCCGCAAGGTGGAGGAGCTCAAGGCCCTGGCCTCACAACTGCGCGACATCATGGACGGCATGGTGAATCAGAAGAGCTAAGGCGGGCGTCGACAGACGCTTCCAGCGGCGCAGGCCCCGCCCGCATCGATCTCAATCGGCTTTCCAGCCCGCGCCTGCGGCGGGCTGGCGAGGGGGAGGGAGCGCAATGTGGAAGGACCTTGGCGACAGGGCCACGCGAATGACCGACGGCCTGGTGAAGACCGTCATCGGTGGCCTGATCATGGGCGGCATCCTCGTGTGCTTCCCCCAGGTGCTCCACCACGGCGCGCAGCCAAAACCCGTGCCCGTGTAAAGGCGCCCGGCTCACACAACCGAAAGGGCTGGCCCAGGGAGTTCCCAGGCCAGCCCTTTCGGCGTCTTGCGGAATCAATCAGTGGCGATCAGTCCTTCCAGTTCCACCACTTCAGGCGTTCGGGGTCCGGCTCGGCGGTCTCGGCGAAGTATACGGCGCAACGCAGGACATAGAGCATGCAACGGTCCACGTGCCGCCCGGCCAGCACTTCCATGTCGGCGTAGAGCGTTTCCGGGTCGCGCCCGCGCAACGCGTCAACGCTGCGCAAACCCAGGTCCCAGAGGTCCACGGCGATGGCCTTGCCCACGCCGGGAATGCGCCGGAAGTCCTTCAGGACATGCGGATCGGGAACTGCGCCCATGCCAACTCCTGCATAATGACTAGCTCCTGGCGTAGACCTCGTCCAGGATGGCCTTGCCGCCGGCGGCCAGCACCTGGTCCGCCAGCTTCGCGCCCAGGTCCCAGGCCTTGTCCGCCGTGCCGCTGGCCGAGAGCCGGATGGGGGTCTCGCCATTGACCCCGGCCACGAAGCCAGTGAGGCTCAGCTGATCGCCCGCAAGCTGGCTCCAGGCCGCGATGGGCACCTGGCAGCCGCCGTCCAGGCCGGTCAGGAAGGCGCGCTCGGCAGCCACCTGGGCCGCAGTTTCCGGGTGGTTCAGGAAGGCCAGAAGCTCGGCCATCTCCGGGCGATCCCGGCGGTATTCGATGCCCAGCGCCCCCTGGGCCACGGCTGGCAGGAAGCGCGGCGGGCCGAGGATCTCGTGCTTGGGCGCGGAAAGATTCAAACGGTTCAGGCCCGCAGTGGCCACCACGATGGCGTCGAACTGGCCCTCAAGGAGTTTGCGCACGCGGGTGTCCAGGTTGCCGCGCAAGGACTCGATGACCAGATCGGGCCGCAGGGTCAAAAGCTGGGCCTGGCGGCGCAGGCTGCTGGTGCCGACTTTGGCGCCCTTGGGCAGGGCGTCCAGGCCGTCGTACTGCACGGACAACAGTGAGTCCGTGGGGGCCTCGCGCACGGGATTGACCCCCACGATGAGCTCGGGCGGCAGCTCGGTGGGCACGTCCTTCATGCTGTGCACGGCGAGGTCCGCGCGGCCGTCCAGCAGCGCCTCCTCGATCTCCTTCACGAACAGGCCCTTGCCGCCGACCTTGGCCAGGGGCACGTCCAGGATCTTGTCGCCGGTGGTCTTGATCTTCAGCAGCTCAACTTCGAGGCCGGGGTACTGGGCGCGCAGAAGCGACGAAATGTGCTCGGCCTGCCAGAGGGCCAGCATGCTGCCGCGCGTGGCGATGGTGACGTGTTTCATCAGATGGACCGCCGACCTAGCCGCAGGTGGAGCAGGAGCCGCCGGAGCAGCCTGCGCAGCCGCCACGGGACGAGGGTGCGGACGCGGTGGCCGCCGGGGCGTCGTCGCCTCCGCCCGCGCCTTTGGCCCCGCCGGTCTTGGCGCGGCAGCAGCTCATGAGCTTCTCCGTCTTGGTGGACCCGCAGGAGGGGCACGCCGCCGTCTCTTCCTGGCCGAAGACAATTTCCTCGAACTGGTTCTTGCACCGTTTGCAGACATATTCGAATATGGGCATGGCTGGTTCCTTTTGTGTTGATGGCCCGCGGGGCGAGCGCCATGGCGCGCCTTCAGGGCCGCCTGGACATAGCGCAATTCCGCCCTGCTGGCAACGCAGAGACCCAGGGTAATACCGCTGCCGCGACAGTCAACCGCTGGTCCGGCAGGCTGCCTGCTGGCCAGGCAAAACAAACGGGGCGGCCCGGAGTGCTGCTCCTGGCCGCCCCGTATCTTGCGGGGGTCGGGGGTGAGGCTAGCCCTTCTTCGGCTTGGCCTTGGGCTTGGCCTTGGGCTTGGGCTTCGCCGGGGCCTTGGCCGGGGCTTTGGCCGGGGCCTTGGTCACAGGCTTAGCGACAGGCTTGGCCTTGGCCTGAGCCTTGGCCGGAGCCTTGGCCGGGGCCTTGGCCGGGGCCTTGGCCGCAGGCTTGGCGACAGGCTTGGCCTTGGCCTCGGCATTGGCCTCGGCCACAGCCTTGGCGCCGCACCAGGGGCCAGACCTCGTCCACGCGCTCCACGAACTTGATGCTGATGCGGGCGCGCAGGTCCTCGGGGATGTCCTGCAGGTCCTTCTTGTTCTGGGCCGGGATGAGCACGCGCTTCATGCCCTGGCCCACGGCCGCCAGGATCTTCTCCTTGATGCCGCCCACGGGCAGCACACGGCCGCGCAGCGAGATCTCCCCGGTCATGCAGGTCTCCGCGCTCACCGGGATGCCCGAGAGCGAGGAGATGAGCGCCGTGACCAGGGTCACGCCCGCCGAGGGGCCGTCCTTGGGCGTGGCGCCCGCAGGCACGTGGATATGGATGTCGCGCTTCTCGTGGAAGTCCGTGGGGATGCCGTACTGCTCGGCCTTGGCCCGGCACAGCGAAACCGCCGCCTGGGCCGATTCCTTCATGACATCGCCCAGCTTGCCGGTGAGCAGAAGCTTGCCCGTGCCGGGCACGGTCGAGACCTCCACGTGCAGCATCTCGCCACCGTACGGGGTCCAGGCCAGCCCGGTGACAACGCCGGGGGGCAGCACCAGCTCCTTCTCGTCTTCAAGGAAGTGCGGCGTGCCCAGGTACTTGTGCAGGTTCTTCTCGTTGACGGCGAACGGGCCCTTCTCGCCCTCGGCCTTCTTGCGCGCCAGCTTGCGGCAAATGCTCCCGATCTCGCGCTCCAGGTTGCGCAGGCCCGCCTCGCGGGTGTACTCGCGCACGATCTGGGCCAGCACCTCGTCGGTGAGCTTGACCTCGGACTCCTTCAGGCCGTTGTCCTTGGCCTGGCGCGGCATGACGAAGCGCCGGGCGATCTTGACCTTCTCCTGCTCGGTGTAGCCGGTGATGCGGATGACCTCCATGCGGTCCAGCAGCGGGCCGGGGATGGTGTCCAGGCTGTTGGCCGTGCAGATGAACATCACCGCCGACAGGTCAAAGGGCACGTTCAGGTAGTGGTCGGTGAAGCTGAAGTTCTGCTCCGGGTCCAGCACCTCCAGCAGCGCCGAGGACGGATCGCCCCGGAAGTCGTTGCCGAGCTTGTCCACCTCGTCCAGCATGATCACGGGATTGCGCGTGGCGCAGCCCTTGATGCCCTGGATGATGCGGCCGGGCATGGCCCCGATGTACGTGCGCCTGTGGCCGCGAATCTCGGCCTCGTCGCGCATGCCGCCAAGGCTCAGGCGATGGAACTTGCGCCCCAGGCTCCGCGCAATGGAACGGCCCAGGCTGGTCTTGCCCACGCCCGGAGGCCCCACGAAGCACAGGATCGGGCCCTTCATCTTGGGGTTCAGCTGGCGCACGGCCAGGTACTCCAGGATACGCTCCTTGACCTTCTCCAGGTCAAAGTGGTCGTCGTCCAGGATGACCTTGGCGGCCTTGATGTCCAGGCGGTCCTTGGACTGCTTCTTCCAGGGCAGCTCGGTCATCCAGTCGAGGTAGGTGCGGATCACCGTGGCCTCGGAGGAATCCGGGTGCATGGACTCCAGGCGGCCCAACTGCTTCAGGGCCTCCTTCTTGACGTCCTTGGGCATGCCGGCTTTCTCGATGGCCTTCTTCAGGCCCTCGATCTCCTCGTCCTCGCCGCCCTCGTCGCCCAGCTCGCGCTTGATGGCCTTCATCTGCTCGCGCAGGAAGAAGTCGCGCTGGGCCTTGTCCATGCCTTCGCGCGCCATGGACTGGATCTTGTTCTGCATGGAGGCCACCTCGGCCTCCTTCACCAGCTGGTCGTTGACCATGCGCAGGCGTTCCACCGGCTCCTCGCACTCCAGGATGGCCTGTGCATCGGCCACCTTCATGCGCAGGTTGCTGGCGATGAGGTCGGCCAGGCGGCCGGGCTCGGCCACGGAGTTGAGCACGCCCATGATGTCCGCGGGCGAGATGCCGCGCAGGCTCAGGATCTTCTCCGAGAGCTCGCGCGAGGAGCGGATGAGCGCTTCCTGCTCGCTGGTCAGGTCCTTGCCCTCGATCTCGGGCAGGGCCTCGACCTCGGCCAGGTGGAAGGGGTCGTCGGTGACGAAGCGCTTCACCCGGGCGCGGGAAAGCCCCTGCACCAGCACCTTGAGGCGACCATCGGGCATCTTCAGCATGCGCATGATCATGCCCACGGTGCCCACCTGGTACATGTCCTCGGCCTTGGGGTCGTCCACGGTCTCGTCTTTCTGCGAGAGGATGAGGATGTAGCGGTCGCCGGACAGGGCCGCATCCACGGCCTTGACGGATTTCTCGCGGCCCACGAAGAGCGGCAGAATCATGTAGTTGAAGACCACGATGTCGCGCACGGGCAGCACCGGCATGATGGCCGGGATGTCCGGGCGCGGGGTCTTGTCGTCGCTGGGGCCGCCCACCAGGGGGATGCCGCCCTCGCTCAAATCACCCGCCATGAAGCTTGCGTGGGGGTCGTGTTTGTCGTGCATATACCTTTCCTGGGCCGCCTGGGCCAAGCGCTTGGCGGCTGTGAGCGCACCTGCGCGGCGGCGGAGACGGGCCGGTTTGGTCGGACTTTTCTTGCGTTTCAAAATGACTGGCTCCTGAACGATGGTGTTGGCCCGGCCAGGACACGGGCTGTCCCGATGGGCCGAACCGTACTAGTGTAATTCATAATTCGGCCCTGGCAAGGGCGAAGTACGGAAAAACGGGGAATTCCTGGCCAAAACTGCCCATTCCAAGACCTTTTGCCCCGGCCTGCCCAGGTCTGGCCCTCTTTCGTTGACTTGCGCGCTGATTTCCAAATATACTGGCGTATAGATCAGGATCAGGCGCCCCGTGCCCGGTCCCGGCGCGAAGTCGTCCGCCCTACCCGCAGGCAGCAGCCCGCGGCCAGTTGGAGCACGCCGCATGCCGACCTCCGTCCGCTTTCGCGACGCCACCACCTACGCGCTCATCGTCGTAGTGAGCTTCGCGGCGCTGCAAACCGTGGTCGTGCTCTCCCACGAGTTCACCCACAGCACCATGGCCTGGCTGCTCGGACACATGGACAGCCCGCTCGACATCATCTGGGGCAACCCGCTGACGATGACCGGCTGGGACGAGGGCGTGGGATACAGAGATATGTTCGCCACGGGCCAGTTGGTGGACGCGGCCATCATCGGCGTGTGCCCGCTGGTCATGCACTGGACCATCGTCGTGTTCGGGCTGGCGCTGCTGCGCCGGGGCAGGCCGCGCGGGCGCTGGTCGTTCCACTTCCTCTACTGGTTCGTGGTGGCCAACCTGATGGAGCTCATCGCCTACATCCTCATGCGCGCCTTTGCCCAGCACGGCGACGTGGGCCTCTTCAACCGGGGCCTGGGGCTCAACCCCTGGTTCATCTTCGTGGGAGGCTCGGCGGCGCTGGCCTACGCGCTGGCAGTGCTGTTCGGCCGGGCCATGCCCAACCTCTGCATGCAGTTCGCCCATGGCAACCGCCCGGCGCAGTGGCTCATCCTGCTGCTGACGGCCTTTGCGCTGTTCCTGTGGGGCAGCGGCCTGCGCGTGGTGCTCTACGTGTACCCGGACCCGCAATGGCAGTTCGGGCTGCTCGGGTTCGCCTGCTTCGGCGCTGCGCTGGTGGCCTGCGCGCCCTCGCGGCCCTGGCTCATCCGGCGCATGCACATGTATTGAGGCCAGAGATCCCTGGCGGGGCGGATTTCCCGGCAATGCTCAGTAGCGCACGCTGAAGCCGTCGAAGCGCTCGGGGAGGTCGATGTAGCCCGCGTCGACAAGGTCAACGCGCGCGGAGGGCGGGCCCACCGTCAAGGCCTGGCGGAAGCGCTCCAGCGCCGCCCTGCCCGCTTCGCTCTCCTCGCGCGCCTGGGCCTGCCCGGCAACAGAGCCGTCGGGCATGTTGCGCACCCAGCCGTTTAGGCCAAGCGCGCGGGCTGTCTCAATGGTCCAGCCCCGGAACCAGACGTGCTGGACCAGGCCGGTGACGCGGAAGTGGAGGGTGGGAATGGAAAGCTGTGGCATTGTAGTGGGCTATTTCTTAACTGGCCCCTGTCCCAAAACGCTCTCTATCCTGAAACGCAAACGTTGCCTGAATTCATCGAGTTCGTTCATCTTCCACTCAATGCAATTGTATTGTCTGATATCAAAATGAAGCTCTTTGAAATAATCCTCCCTGCACGTCCAAAATACCTCAATTCCAAGACATTTTGCAAATCCAGCCTCATAATATACACCGCCTCGGTGACCGGAGAAATCAGCAACTACGAATCTGCTCTTCCTAATTTCTGAAACTATCTCATCGTCAATCTTGCCATTATGCTCTCTATTATCTACGCGGTGTGGCCTGTACCCAGCGTCTGCAATGGCTTTCGATATTGCTACAGCATATGCCTCTGACATGCTCTGATCAAACCACATTGCCACAAATCCTTGATCACCAGCGGAGCCCACTTTAGACAAGTCATCGATTCGCATCCAACCATTTGGCCTAACAACAACAGTTTGATATTCTGGCAAAGGGCCATTAACTACAACCAAATCTGACTCACTCAAGAAATTTAGCAAAGATCTCATTTCCTTTTCGTGTGCACACCAAGCAGAACTAATCCAAGAGCTATCTATCTTGACCTCTTCACCAGCAAATGACGTTACCTTTCCTATCTTACGAAGTAGGCGGTCTGCACGTTCAGAATATGAAATTGGATTTATATTCTTTAGTCCATCAGCATTATATGACGTAATCTCATAGCCCTGGTTCTCGCGGAGCCAGCCAGAAGCATTCGCGATTTCCCTTTCGCTAAAATATTCCCCTCTAATGTTAACAAGTGCCGTATCAGTAATCCCAAAATCACCACACCTATCGCAAATGACAACATAGGCGTCGAAGTTGCCTTTTCTAAAACGCTTGGCTGTGCCTTTGCATATTGGGCATTGGCTGGGGTCACATGTACGCATAGAGCCGCCTTTTGATTTCATGGCATGACTGACTTCCAACCTCACCATACCAAAAGGTGGTACCTTGGTCTATAGAAGTCAACGCCTCAAATCCCCCGGGCCCAGGCCAGCACCGCCGCCAGAGCGACGCTCCCGGCAAGGTAGCGCCAGTCCTCGCTGCCGATGTACACCCCGGCCCCGACGATCAGTATCAGCGCATACGCCCAGGTCTCCGCGCAGGCCTTGACCAGCGTGTCCGCGCCCTCCTCCACGCTCAGCACCACGGGCTCCACGAACTCCCAGACCTCTTCCGGCAAGATGGAGCCGCCCGAATCGCCGCTGGCGCCATTGGCGCCGTTGCCGTTCTGCGCGTCCAGCCCGCCCGGCCGCGACCAGCGCGACTGCAGCTTGCGCCCGCATTTCTCGCAGGTGTGCGCGTCGTCCGCGTTCTTGGTGCCGCAGCTGGTGCAGAGGATCATCAGGAGTCCTTGGCCAGAGCCTAGTTCAAGAGCTGCTGGCGGTAGTACTTGGCGCGGATTGCGCCCATCTTGGCGCGGATGTCCGCGATGCGCTGCTTGGTGGCCGGGTGGGTGGACAGAAACGCGGGCGGGTTCTGGCCCTTCTTGGCGCTGTAGGCGTCCATCTTCTGCCACAGGGTCAGCGCGCCCGCGGGCTCATACCCGGCCATGGCCGCCAGGATCATGCCCACCTCGTCGGCCTCGGACTCCTGGGTGCGGCTGTGCGGCAGCAGCACCCCCACCTGGGAGCCGATGCCATACGCCTGGGAGAACACCTGGCCCATGGCCGGGCTGCTGCCCGCGCCGATGGCCATGCTCGCCGCCTGCCCGCCCATCTGGAGCATCAGCGCGGTGCTCATGCGCTCGCCGCCGTGGCGCTCCAAGGCGTGGGCGATCTCGTGCCCCATGATGGCGGCCAGCTCGTCGTTGGTGGTGGCCAGCTCCAGAATGCCCGTATACACGAAGACCTTGCCGCCCGGCAGGCAGAAGGCGTTCACCGTGTCCTTGTCGATGAGGAAGAACTCCCACTTGTAGTCCGGCTTGTTGGCGGCAATGGCGATGCGCCTCCCGATGCGCTTCACGCGCTCGGTCTGGATCCGGTCGGTGCTCATCTTCTCTTTCTTCACCACGTCCTGGGCGGCCTGCAGCCCGAGCTGCGTCTCCTGCCCCTCGCTGATGAGCAACAACTGGCTACGGTTGGTGTAGGCGGCCTTGGCGCAGGCGGCGACAGCGAGAACCAGGCACAACAGGGCGGCCCGTTTCAGATGTCGTTTCAGGCGAAGGTTCATGGCAAGACTCCTTGGCTGGGCATTCCAATGCAAAACGCGGCCCAGCGCATGGGAGGAGTATAACCACGCGCAGGCGTGGCAGCAAGGGGCGGGGATTTCCGGCAGGGCACGGCCAGGGGCCGACGAATTTCAGACGAGGGATTCCGGGCGGGAAGGTGTGGTCAGTCGCTCCCGCCGCCGGACATGCGCACCAGCTCGGCCTCGATCTCGCTCTGCCCCAGGCGCACGCACCCGGTAAAGGTCAGGCCGTCGATGACGTCCTTGCGCACCAGGAAGTGCCGTTTGGCCAGCTTGGCCAATTGCGGCCAGTGGGTGATGAGGATCATCTGCTGCTTGCCTGCCAGGTCCACCAGCCGCTCGCCCACGCGGATCAGCGTGTGCCCGCCGATGCCCGCGTCGACCTCGTCGAAGATCAGCGTGGGCTGCGCGGACTCGGCCCGCAGACTGGCCAGGGCCAGCAGAAAGCGCGAAAGCTCGCCGCCCGAGGCGATCTTGTCCAGCGGGCGCGGGGGCTGGCCGGGGTTGGGCACCCAGAACAGGCGGGCGCGCTGCTCGCATAAGGCCCCGTCAGGCCCGGCGTAAATCTCCACAGGCTCAAAGGCGAACTCCACCCGCGCGTGCTCCGAGAAGCCCAGGCCGGCCAGCTCGCGGCCCAGCCGGGCGCTCAGGTCCTCGGCGGCGGCGGCGCGGGCGGCGTTGAGCGCGTCCAGCGCCTGGCCCAGGCTGGCTGCAGCCTCGGCCTCCTCGCGCTCCAGGCGGCGGGCGTCCAGCGCGCAGGAGTCCAGAAAGGACAGGTTCTCCTCCGCCTGGCGGCCCAGGTCCACGATCTCGTCCAAACCCTTGCCCAGCTTGCGCTTGAGCTTGGCCAGTTCGAACAGCCGGGCCTCGATGGCCTCGATGTCGTCGCCCTCGCCCCTGGCGTCCAGACGGCGGATGCGCGTCTCCAGGCTGGCCAGCTGGTGCCGGAAGTCCTCGGCCACGTCCTTGTCCTGGCCAAAGGCCGGGTCAAAGGCGGCCAGTTGGCTCAAGGCGCGCGCCAGCTCGCCCACCTGGGCGGCCAGCGGGACCTCGCCCAGCAGCGCCTCCAGCGCGCGCGAGCGGGACTCTTCCTGGCGCTCGTGGTCCTTCAGGCCCGCCTTGCGCACCAAGAGCTCGTCCTCCTCGCCGGGGTGCGGGGCCACCTTGGCGATCTCGGTGCGCTGAAACTCCAGAAATTCCCGCTGGCGCGAAAGGTCGGCCACCTTGGCCTCCAGCTCGGCCCGGGCGGTCTGCACGGCGCGCACGGCGGCCAGGGCAGCATCACGCGCGGGAATTACGCCGGGGTCGGCCAGAAAGGCGTCGAGGATGCGGGCCTGGTGGGCGGGCTGCAGCAACTTCTGCTGGCCGTGCTGGCTGGTGTGCAAAACGAGCCCGGCGCGCAGGTCGCGCAGGGTGTCCAGCGAACCCAGGCGGTCGTTGACGAAGACGCGGCTGCGGCCCGTGTCGGCGGAGAGCTCGCGGCGGATGATCATATCCTCGGGCGGGCCGCCGTCCTCCTGAACCACGAACACGGCCTCGACCACGGCCTTGTCCTTGCCGGGGCGCACCAGGTCGGCGCTCATGGGCTCGCCGGTGAGAAAGTCGATGGCGCGCACGATGAAGCTCTTGCCCGCGCCGGTCTCGCCGGTGAGCGCGTTCATGCCCGGCGCGAACTCAAGCTCGGCGTCCTCGATGAGCGCCAGGTCGCGGATGCGCAGCAGCTCAAGCATTGCGGGCCTTTTTGCGGTGGGCGGTGGTTTTCATGTGCATGACGATGTTGTCCAGGGGCAAGGTGTGCAGATGTTTTCCCTTGCGGGACACATAGCCGCTCTCGAAGAGCCAATCAACGTTTTCCTCGGCCACCCCGTACAGCGGGATGATCTGCCAGGCCAGCTCGCGGCCGCTGTCCTGCGCGCCCCGGAACACGTCGCGGTTGCGGGTCTCGGAGACGTTCTCCCCGGGCGCGCAGGGCTGGCTGAACACATGGTACTGGCGGCAGACAAAGGGCCGGAGCGGATAGACCGAGCAGCGACCGTCCACCAGGAAGGCGCATTCGCCCACCGCGCCAAAGCCCAGCAGGCGCTGCATGAGCCCGGCCCTGACCTCGCCTTCCAGGATCTCGGAAGCGTACCACCAGATGCCCAGCACCTCGAACTCGGTCACCGGGATGCACTGGTCGATGCAGCAGTTGCGGCAACCCGGCCCGCAGGCCACGGCAACGCCCCGCTTGGCCGTCTCGCGCTCCAGGTCCGCGCGCGTGGCCGTGTCCGAGATATGGTAGGCGTCGAGGAGGCGCACAAGCCAGGGGTGCCTGGCCTCAAATTCAGGGTAGCGGAAACGGTCTGCGATTGGCTCGGCGATACACTCGGCCATCCTCACCTCCGCAAGCGCGGGTCCAGCAGGTCGCGCAGGCTCTCGCCCAGCAGGTTGTAACCGAGCACGGTGAACAGGATCGCCAGGCCCGGGAACACGGAGAGCCAGGGCGCGATCTCCAGCACCTCCTTGCCGTCCAGCAGCATGTTGCCCCAGGAGGCATCCGGCGGCTGCACGCCCAGGCCCAAAAAGGACAGCGACGACTCCACGAGAATGGCCCCGGCGATGCCCAGCGTGGCCGAGACCAGCACCGGGGCCAGCGCATTGGGCAGGATGTGCCGGAAGATGATGCGCACCGGCCCGGCCCCGGCCACCTTGGCCGCCAGAACAAAGTCGCGCCCGCGCAAGCTCAGCGTCTCGGCGCGCACCAGCCGCGCCACGCCCATCCACGAGGTCAGCCCGATGACGGCCATGATGGTGACCAGGCTCGGCTCCAGAAAGGCGATGACCGCCAGGATCAAAAAGAACGACGGGAAGCAGAGCATCACGTCCACCCCGCGCATGATGATCTCGTCCGTGAGCCGCCCGAAATAGCCCGCCACCAGCCCCAGCACCAGCCCGATGGCCGAGGAGATGCCCACGGCCACAAACCCCACCCAGAGCGACACCCGCGCGCCAAAGAGAATGCGCGAGAACACGTCCCGGCCCAGCGCGTCGGTGCCGAGCAGATGCGCGGCAGAGGGCGTGAGCAGCATGGCGTCCACGTTGATGGCGTTGGGATTGTAGGGCGCAAGCAGCGGGGCCAGGATGGCGGCCAGGCTCATGCCGCCCACAAGGATCAGCCCGGCGGAGAGCATGCCGTAGCGCGCCAGCCAGGTGGGCGGGCGCAGGGGCTTCTTCTTTCCAGCCTTGGGTCCGCTCATGACTCGCCTCCGTCGCGACCCGAATTGCGGATGCGCGGATCGGCCAGGCCGTAGCCCACGTCGGCCAGCAGGTTCCCGGCCAGGGTGAGCACCGCGCCGAGCACAAGCGAGCCCATGATCAGCGGGTAGTCGCGGCTCATCACCGCCTGGTAGAAGAGCTGGCCCAGGCCCGGCAGGGCGAAGATGGACTCAATGATGACGCTGCCGCCGATGAGGCCGGGCACGGACAGGCCGAGGATGGTGATGACGGGCATGAGTGCGTTTCTCAGCGCGTGGCGGAAGATGACGGTCCGGGCGGGCAGGCCCTTGGCGCGCGCGGTGAGGATGTAATCCTGGCGCAGCACCTCCAGCATGCTCGTACGCATGAAGCGCGACATGCCGGCCAGCGAGCCGAAGGTGTATAGAAACACCGGCAGGGCCAGGTGCCTGCAGACGTCCCAGATCTTGCCCCCGGTTGAGAGCTTCTCATACCCCAGGCTGGTGAGCCCGGAGATGGGCAGCACAGGCCAGATGATGCCCAAAAGCAGCATGAGCAGAAGCGCCAGCCAGAAGCTGGGCATGGCGAACCCCGCAAATACAATGACCGTTGAAACACGGTCGAAGACCGCGCCCTGCCGCCAGGCCGCGCGCACCCCGATGGGGATGGCGATGGCGAGAGTCAGGATGAGCGAGACGATGTTCATGCCGAAGGTCAAGGGCAGGCGCTCCTCGATCTTGTCCCAGACAGGGCGTCCATCGCCGGACATGGAGCGGCCGAAGTCGAGCCTTGCCATGCGGCCCACCCACTGCCCGTACTGCACGTAGATGGGCTGGTCCAGGCCGTAGAGCTTCTCCAGCCTCTCGCGGGCCACGGCGGAGGCGCCGGGATTCAGCGTTGTCTGCATGTCCGTGGGCTTGCCCGGGGCCAGGTGGATGACCCAGAAGCTGATGACCGTGATGCCGAAGAAGACCACGGCCACCCAGGCGAGCTTGGTTGCGATGCGCAGGAGCGTGCGGGACATTGAACATCCGGTGTTGCAGGTGTTCGGGGCTTGGCCCGTTCTGGCCGATGTTTACGTGAAAGCGCAAGCAGACGCAACGGCGGGCCAAGCTTGCCCATTTTTTGGGGCCACGCAGTTTTTATATTGACAGACAAGCCCCCTGTTCGCTAGACAGGCCTTCCCAACGCCGTGGGGCTGTAGCTCAGTTGGGAGAGCGCTTGAATGGCATTCAAGAGGCCGTGGGTTCAATTCCCTCCAGCTCCACCAGAAAGATCAAGGGTTTACGAGTAACTTCGTAAACCCTTTTTCTTTGTTGCACT
>JAHIUD010000042.1 GCA_018817515.1 Pseudomonadota bacterium | reverse complement strand
GCCTGGGCCACGCGGCGGATGCCCTCGGCGGTGGCCTGGGCCACGATCTCGATCTCGCTGCCGCGGCCCTCGGCCTCGTTGACGCGCTTCTGCTTTTCGCCCTCGGACACGTTGATGGCCTGCTGGCGCTGGCCCTCGGCCATGTTGATGCGGGCCTGGCGCTCGCCCTCGCTGCGCATGATCTCGGCGCGCTTCTCGCGCTCGGCCTTCACCTGCAGCTCCATGGCCGCCATGATGCTCTGGGGCGGGTTGATGTCCTTGATCTCGTAGCGCAGGACCTTGATGCCCCAGTTGAGCGCGGCCTCGTCCACGGCGGTGATGACCTGGTGGTTGATGGCCTCGCGGGTCTCAAAGGTCTTGTCCAGGTCGATCTTGCCGATGGCCGAGCGCAGGCTCGTTTGCGAAAGCTGGATGGCGGCCTGGTAGTAGTCCACGATGCCGTAGCAGGAGAGCTTGGAGTCGCGCACCTCGAGGTAGACCACGCCGTCGATGGACACGCTCACGTTGTCGCGGGTGATGCAGACCTGGGGCGGGATCTCCAGCACTTCCTCCTTCATGGAGCGCTTGTAGGCCACGCGGTCGATGAAGGGGATGAGGATGTGGAAGCCGGCGCCCAGGGTGGTGGAGTATTTGCCCAGGCGCTCGACGATGAATTCCGACTTCTGGGGCACCACCACGGCGGTCTTGGCGAAGACGATGATGACGAGGATCGCCAGGATGACGAGAATGAAGACGCCTGCGTCCATGGCTATTTCTCCCCTGCGGCCGGGCGCACGGTGTACGCGCCGGTGTCGTGTTTGGTCTGGCCCAGGATGACCACGTTCTCGCCCTCGCCGATGTCGACGCTGGCTTCCGCGCGCCAGAAGCTGCCCCGGAACTTGATCTCCCCCGGCACGCTTGGCGTGATGGTCCGTGTGACCAGCGCGGCCTTGCCCGCCGCGTCGTCTTCGACTGCGCCATCGCCTGCCGCGCCCGCTGCCGGGCCATGGGCTTCCGGGGCCTGGTCCTGCACGCGGCCCTGGAAGATGCGCAGGAACATGCGCCGCAAAAGGCCAACCCCGGCCAGGGACACGGCCAAGAAGACCATGAACTGGCCGCTTAACGCCAGGCCGGCCCAGGCGGCCAGGGCCGCGGCAAAGGAGCCGATGGCGAAGAACAGCAGCACGAAGCCGGGCAGGGCCATCTCCGCCAGGAGAAAGACCGCGCCCGTCAGAAACCAGAGCACATGTGCAGCGAACAGCCAGTCCATAGCGGACACCCTCCACCGTATCTGCAACACATACGCCATTGCCGGGCGCACGGCAAGGGCGCGGCGGCACCCGCTCCGCGGCGCTACGAAACGGCTGCGTATTTCGCGCCCGGCCCCCTTGCGCCCTGCCGGGGCCCTTTGCTAATGCACCGCGTCCCTTGCGTCGATAAGGGAAGTAACAGGAGCGATGATCATGAACAGCCAGAACGCCTCTGCCGCCCAGCACTACCTGAACCCTCTGCACGTGTATTGCCGCCTGCGCGACCTCGGCCTGCCGAGCAGCGTGGCGCGCACCATCTCCTCCGGCTACGAGCGCATCCTCTACCGCCGGGCCGCTGGCGCGCAGCCCAAGACCGCCAGGTAGGCCCAGCGCAGGGGCTCCGTCCCCTGATCCCCGCAGGGGCCCCGCCCCTGGACCCCACCGGGAGCAGCGGCCCCCAGACCCCCATTTTGCGCCGAAAGGGCTGTTTCAGGAGGAACCTGAAACAGCCCTTTCGGCTTGTGTGCGGCAAGCCCTGTCAACCCGCTATTTTTGTCCTTTTCCCGGCCCAAAATGGGTGATTTTTGTCCTGCCTCAAAAGTTCATGCTATACTCCATTGCAAATTCATTGGAGCTTCCCTATGCTTACAGACAATCAAGGTAGACGGCTATGGATCGTTGATGAACGCGGCGGTCATGCGCCGGTTTTCAGCCACAAGGACATCCAGAACCGCCCGCGAGGCGGGGCTGAGCCCGACTGGTGGGTGGTGGCCAAAGACAAGGACTGGACGCCGCCGGAGCCCCGGACGCTGCTCAGCCTGGGCGCGGCTGCGGATGGCTCCGCAACGGGCTCTGGCGGCGGCACCAAAATTGGCGCGGGCCACAAGCCGCAGCCCTACGGCTGGCATGGGTACTACGGCGAAACAGGCGGCGGCGCATCAAGCGGCCCGGTGTACCGGGGCAAGGTCACGCCGCCGCATGAAGTGCGCGGGAAGGTGGCGCCGCCAGCCAAGACGGGCCAGGTGGTTTCACCACCTTCAAAGGCTCCGGCGGAGGTGACATGGAAGAACGACGAGGCTGGGCGCGGCCCGACGCATGAAAAATTGGCGCCCCAGATGCGCGAGACCGTGGAGAACCTGCGGAAGGACAACCCTCAACTTGACTCCATCAACGTGAACAGCGGCAGGAGGGACGGCGAGACAGGCCCCCACGCCGAGGGCCGCGCCGTGGACATCAACAAAGTGAACGGCATTCCGGTGAAGGACTTGGGAAAAGCCCAAGGCGAGGAAGGCGAACGGGCGCGACAGGCGGCGAAGAACATGGAAGAGCAGGCGAAGAAAGACGGCAATGTCAACCAAGTTCTGGGGCCGACCGGATGTTGGGAAAAGGGCGAGAATAGAAGGTGGAGGCAACTCGATCCAGAAATTCCGAGAGATCAAGGCCTGATCAATGGCCACAAGGACCACTACCATATCAACGTATACAGGAAATGACGCAAGGGGCCAAACATGAGCAGCATCTTCGCGCTGTGTCTCATCCTTCTCAGCCTCGCCTCGCCAGCTCTGGCGAGGGAAACCGCCGAAGTCGTCGAGGAGTATGGCCTGAGCGACCCCCTGGCCCGACGCATCGTCTTCACAGGCACACAGGAGGCGCCACGCGCGCTCGGACCGCAGTACGCCCACGTGTCCATGTTCTCCGTGCCGGAACCCGACGGCAGCGGCGAGCGCCTGTTTGTGGGCTTTGTGGCCGACCTCCTCGACAGCCGGTCGAAGTCGTACCTTTGGCGCGGCCCGGTGGCCGTACGTTGGAAAGACCTGCGGAGCGTGCCGGAATACCGCTCCTCAAACGCCGTGCCGAACCCCAAGCGCTACAGGATCGACCGCCTGACTGCGCTGCCCGGCGGCCGCATGCAGACCTCGGTCATGGAGATCAACCTGGAGGCCCAGCCCGCGCTTCTGCTCCAGGTGGGCGGCGGGCCGGGCCAGCCCAACTACCTGGATTCGCAGGCCCTGGGCGAGAGCCTGCCCATGAACGACTCCATGGAGCTGCTCGTCCGCTTGTATAAACAGCAAATCTTCCAGACTGACACGTTGAGTTTGCGTTCCTATGAGGTACGCTTGGGGAGCTGTGCGAATATCGACAGGATGAACTCCCGTGCCTGGTATGCGACCCTTGAGCCGCACCTTCTTGCCATATCAAGCAAAGCCGATCCCGGCCAGGCCGTGCTGCATTTTCTGTCGGTGCGGCCTGATGGCTGGACGATGGAGAAGGTACTGGCCCAGCCTGCCCAGAATAATGCAAACGGCACCTTCGTGCTGCGGATGCTGGCCCCGTACCTCGCCCCGCACGGACAGGGGGGATTGATGCGGCATGGCGCACGCTACCGCGTCAGCATCAGCCTGCATGACATGGACATCACCCCCCTGGAACGCGGGCTGGAGTACGATCTTACAAGCGAGTCCTGGGAACCCAATTCGGGCGAAACGAAGATCAGGTACGTGCCCAAGCCCTGACCGCCCCCCTCTTCCCCAACAAAAACGGCCCGGCCTCCCCCACACCGGGGAGGCCGGGCCTCTTTGTTAGCCCGCCTTGACAGAACCGCCCCCCCAGGCGAATATCCGCTCTCGCGCCTGTCTGCCGGGTCTTGTCCTGTGCCGCGCCAGCGCCAGTTGTTTTCCCGGAGGTCCCGCCATGTCCACGCACGACGCCCCCAAGGCCGAGTTCGTCTGCCCGCCCGTCACTTCCTCTGCGGCCCACCGCGACCTGGCCCACGAGGCCGAGCGGGCGCGCATGATCATCGAGACCCTGCCCTACATCCGCGAGTTCGCCGGGCAGACCGTGGTCATCAAGTACGGCGGCAACGCCATGATCGACGAGACGCTCAAGCAGAGCTTCGCCAAGAGCGTGGTGCTGCTCAAGTACATCGGGGTCAACCCCATCATCGTGCACGGCGGCGGTCCGCAGATCGGGCAGATGCTGAAAGCCCTGAACATCGAGAGCCATTTCCGCCAGGGCCTGCGCGTCACCGACGACGCCACCATGAATGTGGTGGAGATGGTGCTGGTGGGCAAGGTCAACAAAGAGATCGTGAACCTCATCAATCTTGCGGGGGGCCGCGCCGTGGGCCTGTCCGGCAAGGACGGCATGCTCATCCGCGCCGAGAAGAAGGAACTGGCCGTGGAGAGCGCCGCCGCGCCGCCGGAGATCATCGACCTCGGCATGGTGGGCGAGGTGCTGAGCATCGAGACCGGCGTGCTCAAATCGCTCATGGGCATCGGCATCATCCCGGTCATCGCGCCCGTGGGCGTGGACGACCTTGGCAACACCTACAACATCAACGCCGACTCCGTGGCCGGGGCCGTGGCCGCGGCCATCCGGGCCAAGCGCCTGCACCTCTTGACCGACGTGCCCGGCGTGCTGGACCGCGACAAGAAGCTCATCCCCAGCATGACCAGCACCCAAGCTTTCGAGGCCATTGAAAAAGGCGTCGTGGTGGGCGGCATGATCCCCAAGCTCCAGTGCTGCCTGGAAGCGGTGCTGGGCGGCGTGGAGAAGGTCCACATCATCGACGGACGCGTGGAGAACTGCGTCCTGCTTGAAATGTTCACCCCCGGCGGCATCGGCACCGAAATCACCCGTTAGCACGAGGAGTCCCCATGCGCGCAATCGCCGTCGTCGGCTACAAGAAATCCGGCAAGACCACCCTGGCCATGGAATTGGCCCAGGCCCTGAGAGAGCAGGGCCTCACGGTGACCCTGGCCAAGCACTCGCACCACGGCTTTGACGAGAAGGCCGAGACCGACACCGCGCGCTTCCGCGAGTCCGCCGAGACGGTCATCGGGTTTTCGCCCGGCGGCAGCTTCGTGTCCTGGCCGGGCGAAAAGCCGCTGTGCGACCTCATCCCCCTGGTGAACACCGACATCCTGGTGCTGGAGGGCGGCAAGACCCTGGGCGTCATGCCGCGCATCATCATCGCGCCCGACGAAGCCACAGCAAACGACCTGGACCCGGAGCTGGCGCTGGCCGCCTACGGCGACGTGGCCCTGGAAGGGGTCATGGCCACCCGCGACATCGCGGGCCTGGCGCGCATCGCGGCCCATGGCGGCTTCCTGCTGCCCGGGCTGGACTGCGGCGGCTGCGGCCGCGAGAACTGCCGCGCCCTGGCTGCGGAGATCGTGGCCGGAGACGCCACCGAGGCCGACTGCGTGGCCATGAACGGCGAGCTGAAGATCAATATCAACGGCCAGCCCCTGGCGCTCAACCCGTTCATCGAGCGCATGCTGCGCGGCGGCATCCTGGGCATGCTGCGCGAGCTCAAGGGCTTCGGTCCCGGCGCCGTGGACATCCACCTGGGCTGAGGCCCGGCTCAACGCATGACCGGACGCGCATGACAGCTCCAGACAATACCCCGCCCGGCAAAACCCTTGACGGCCACGGTTTCCTGAACGTGGTCAGCCGCGGGGAGTTCGCCGCGCTCTTGGCCTCCTGCGCGCCCCTGGCGGCCGAGGAAGTCAGCCTTGCGGCGGCCCTGGGCCGCGTGCTGGCCGGTGACATCACCTCGCCCGAGGACCTGCCCCAGACTGCGCGGGCCTCCATGGACGGCTACGCCCTGGCCGCGCGCGACGTGTTCGGCGCCACCGAGACCAACCCGGCCTACGTGGACTGCGTGGCCGACCTGCGCATAGACTGGGCTGGCAGCGGGGCGGCGGGTTCCGGCACGGACATCCGCCTGGGGTCCGGCCAGGCCGCGCGCATCCCCACCGGCGGCAGCCTGCCCGACGGGGCCGATGCCGTGGTCATGGTGGAGCATACCGGCCAGCTTGGGGGGGGCCAACTCGGCGGGGGCCAGCTTGGCGGTGCAGACGCCGGAAAAGTCGAAACCATCGAGGTGCGCAAGAGCGCCGCGCCCGGCGAGAACGTCATGCTCCCGGGCGAGGACATGCGCGCGGGCGGCGTGGCCCTGCCCCGGGGCCGCACCCTGCGCGCCCAGGATATCGGGCTTTTGTCCGCCCTCGGCCTCACCAGCGCCAGCGTTGGCCGCAGGCCGCGCGTGGGCGTGCTCTCCACCGGCGACGAGCTGGTCCCGGCCAATGCCACCCCGCGCCCCGGCCAGATCCGCGACGTGAACTCGGCCGCGCTGTGCTGCCTGGCGCAGGAGGCTGGCGCCGAGGCCAAGGCGCTCGGCATCATCCCCGACGACCTGCCGCAGCTCACCCAGGCCCTGGCCGCGGCCCTGGCGGAAAACGACGTGGTGCTGGTGTCCGGCGGCAGCTCGCTGGGCGCGCGCGACCACACCGTCGCCGCCATGCAGGCCCAGCCCGGCGCCTTGATCCTTGCCCACGGCATCGCCATGAGCCCGGGCAAGCCCACCATCCTGGCCACGGTCGGGGGGAAGACCGTCATCGGCCTGCCGGGCCAGGTGACCTCGGCCCAGGTGGTCATGGCCGTGCTGGTGAAGCCCTTCTTGCGGCATCTGGCGGGCGATGCGACGGCCTTGTCCGCCTTGTCCACCTTGCCCCCCCTCTCCGTCGGGCCGCCGCTGTTCATGGCCGAGCTGGCCCGCAACATCGCCAGCCGCCCCGGGCGCGAGGACTTCGTGCGCGTGCGGCTGGAGGCCCGGCCCGGAAGCGTGCCCCTGGCCCACCCGGTGCTGGGCAAGTCCGGCCTGCTCAAAACCCTGCTCGACGCCGACGGGCTCATCGCCGTGCCCGCCAACGCCGAAGGGCTGTACAAGGGCGCGCTGGCGCCGGTGTTCCTGCTGTAGCCTCGCTTGCGCCTGGATTCGCAGTGGAGCCGGGCCCCTGGTGGCTGCAAAGGGTCTACAGGCCGATGAACGCCCCGAAGGGGTTGCGGCTTGACTGCGCGCCCGCGCGGCCCTACCTTCCAGCCCTGCCCGAATTGCGGGCTCGCCAAATTATATCCCGCACGCTCAATCCCTCAAGACCAATGTGAGGACCGCCATGCCGCAGAAACAGCTCACCGCACCGGACATCCTGGCCGCCAAGGGCGCGCGCAAGCTCGCCGTGCTCACGGCCTACGACTACCCCACCGGCCTGCTCGCCGATGCCGCAGGGGCCGACGTCATCCTCGTGGGCGACTCGCTGGGCAACGTCTGCCTGGGCCTGCCGGACACGCTCGGCGTGACCATGGCCGACATGCTGCACCACACCAAGGCGACCTCCCGCGCCGTCAAAAGCGCGCTGCTCGTGGGCGACATGCCCTTCTTGTCCTACCAGACCGGCATCGAGACGGCGGTGGCCAATGCCGGGCGCTTTCTGCAGGAGGCCGGGGCCCGCGCCGTGAAGCTGGAGGGCGGGGCCGAGTTCATCCCGCACATCAAGGCCATGCTCGCCGCAGGCATCCCGGTCATGGGCCACCTGGGGCTGACCCCGCAGCAGATCGCGCGGCTGGGCGGCTTCAAGGCCCAGGGCAAGACCGCCCGCGCCGCCAGGAAGCTCGTGGCCGATGCCAAGGCCCTGGCCGAGGCCGGGTGCTTCGCCCTGGTGCTGGAGGCCGTGCCCGCAGAGGTCGCCGCGCGCATCACCCGCGAGATCGACATCCCCACCATCGGCATCGGGGCCGGGCCGGACTGCGACGGCCAGGTGCTGGTGTTCCACGACATCGTGGGGCTGTGCCCGGGGCTCAGGCCCAGCTTCGTCAAGCAGTACGTCGACCTCTGGACCCCGGCCCGCGAGGCCTTGAGCGCCTATTGCGCGGAGGTGCGCGGGGGGAGATTCCCGGCCGAGGCCCAGACCCGGCGCATGGCCGCGGACGAGCTGGCGGAGTTTCAGGCCGCGTCGGAATACGGGGACGCGTAAGCCTTGCTGCACAACCCTTCTGATCCACTGACTCTGGCCGCGTTTTGGCATGGGCTGGCCGTGCCCCTGTCGCGCCTGCTTTTGTCCGTGAGCATCGGCCTGTTCGTGGGCACGCTCATCGAGGCCCTGCACTGGACCCGCGCCGTGGCCAGGATCGCCCAGCCACTGGTGCGCCTGGGCAGGCTCAAGGACGTGGCCGGGGCCAGCTTCTCGCTGGCGTTCTTCTCCGGCGCGGCGGCCAACGCCATGCTCGCCGAGGCCCACGAAAAGGGCGTCATGACCCGGCGCGAGGTCGTCCTCTCCAACCTCTTCAACAGCCTGCCCACGTACTTTCTGCACCTGCCCACGCTGTTCTTCATCGCCGCGCCCTTCATCGGCCAGGCGGCGGTGTACTATGTCAGCCTGACCGTTGCTGCGGCGCTGTTGCGCACGGTGGGCATCGTGATCCTGGGACGCCTGACCCTGCCGCCCCTGGCCGAGGGCTGCGTGGCCTGCCTGCTGTCCGAGGACCCCAAGTGGGACTGGCGCGCGGCGCTCCAAAAAACCTGGAAGCGCTTCATGCGCCGCCTGCCGCGCATGGTCTACTACACCATCCCCATCTACATGGCCATGTTCTTCCTCAAGCGCTGGGGCGCGTTCGACGCCATGGAGACCTGGATGGCCGAGAACATCGCCTTTCTGTCTTGGCTGCCGCCCCAGGCCATGGGCATCATCGGCTTCCACATGGCGGCGGAGACCACGGCGGGCTACGCCGCGGCGGGCGCGCTGGTGGCCACCGGCGGGCTCACCACCAAGCAGCTGGTGCTGGCGCTGCTGGTGGGCAACATCCTGTCCTCGCCGGTGCGCGCCATCCGCCACCAGTTCCCGTACTACGCGGGCATCTTCAAGCCCGGCCTGGCGCTGAACCTCATCGTCAGCAACCAGGCCCTGCGCGTGGCCAGCATCCTGCTGGTGACGCTCTGCTACGGGCTCTGGGGCTGAGCCGGCAGGTTCTTCCGCCTCCCTCCGGCAGCCGCTATCATTGCTGTCCGTTGTTGACCTTGCCGGGCTGTTTCCTTATTCTGCTACATGAGTAAACCTTGTCCCCCACCGCCAACTTCCGGAGGGACCATGCCCCGCCGCACTGTTGTCCTATCCCTGTTTTTGTGCGCCCTGGCCGTGGCCCTGCCAGCCCTGGCCGCGCCCCCCCTGCCAGAGCCCCGGCTGCCTGAGAACAAACATGTGCTGAGCCAGAAAGCCCAGGAGCTGCGCCAGGAGGGCGACCTCGTGGCCTACCAGCCCTCGCACGCGGTGCTCAACGCGCTCTTCACCGCCGACGAGGACGCCCCCCGTGGCGTGTACGGCCCCATCTCTGCCTACGTGCGCACCCGCGCCTGCCCCACCGCCTGGCTCATCGAGAAGGGCGAGCTGGAGCGGGTGAGGGAGCTGGCCGCCCGCAAGAATGCTCCGCCCTATGAGTTCAGCCTGACGCTGGAGGAGGACTGCCCCGGCCAGGTGACCCATGCGGTGTTCGTCACCGCGCCCGGCAGCACGCCCGAGGCCTGGCTCAAGTGGCGCAGCCAGTTCCACGGCAGCAAGGCCGCGCGGCACTATGCAGCGGCGCTGGAAGGCCTCAAGAAGGCCGAGGCGGCGGGCCTGGCGCTCACCGGGGAGCTGCGCTTCCTGTCCGTCAACGGCCAGCTGGTGCCCCGGAATCTGGAGGACGTGCTGCGCGAGGAAGGCCGCCTGACCCCTGTTTTCGACCTCGACAAGGGCAAGTCCGCAGGACGTTAGCCAGCACCGGGAGCCCACGCCATGGCCGCACGCGAGAGGACCATCAGCACTGCGCAGCGCAACGCCTCATTGGCCGTGCTGGCGCTGGTCTGCGCCATCGCCGCCTATCTGCTGGTGCGGCAGCCGCAGTTGAACCCTGCGGTGCTGGTGTCCCTGCGCGCGCCCGCGCCCAAGGCCGGTGTGGCGGCCCAGCCTGGTGGCTCTGTGGCGGCCGCAGCCCTGGCGACGCCCGAGACCCCCGGAACGTCCGCAGCAGGCGGCGCGAAACAGGCCACCCTGGCCTCGCTGTTGCCCGATGCAGTCCCTGGCGTAAAGGCCCTGGCCGCAGCCGAGTCTTTCAACCCCACCACCCTGTCGGACAAGATCGACGGCAAGGCCGAGCTGTACCTGGCCGCCGGGTTCGCGGCCATGGCCTGCCGCAGCTATCAGGCCGGCCTGGGCAGGGTGGAGCTGTACCTCTACCGCATGAAGTCCCCGGATGCGGCCTTTGCCGCGTTCAGCGGCCAGCGCAGGCAGGGCGCGACCCAGAGCCCCCTGGCCAAGAACGGCTACCTCACCGAGAACGCCCTGTTCCTGACCAGCGGCTCCGACTATCTGGAGGTCATCGCCGACCGCACGGGCCAGCGCCCGGCCCTGGAGGCCCTGGCCAAGGCCGTGCTGGCCGGGCTTGCGCCTGCCCGGGAGGCCAAGGCCGAGGCGCAATCCGGCACCAAAGCCGAGGCGAAGTCCGGGGCCCAGCCCGCCGCCGACCTCTCGCCCCCGGACCTCTTCCCCGTTGCCGGGCTCAAGGCCGACAGCCTCCGCTTGGCCGTGGCCGACGCCTTCGGCTGCCAGGGCCTGACCAGCGTGTACACGGCGGAGTATGATGCGAGCTTTGGCGGGGCTGCGGCTCTGCTGTCGCGCCGCAAAAGCCCTGCCGAGGCCAAGGCCCAGCTGGAGCTGTACCGGCGCTACCTGACAGACAACGGCTTTGCCGCGCAGGCCGTGCCGGGTGCGCCTAGCGGGGCGGTGGTGCTGACGCTTGAGGGCATCGGCGTGGAGGTTTTGTTCACGCGCGGGCCGCTGCTCGCCGGGGTGCACGAGGCCCCGGACCTGACCACGGCCTTGAAGCTGGCGACAGCCTTGGACATGGCCCTGAAGGCCAAGGGGTTGGACAAATGAGCGCACCGGAACATGAGGCGACCCCGCCGGAGCTGACTCCGCAAGAACTTTCGCGCCGCGACTTCCTGAAGCGCGCCGCCGGAGCCTCGGCCATCGCCCTCACCGGCGTTGGGCTGGCCGCCGCCTTGCTGGACGCAAACGGGCCGCCCGCCTCTGATCCGGTCGGCGCCGCCACCTCGGCCAAGGGCCTGGGCGACTATTCCCTGCCCGAGCTGCGCGGCAAGCCCGGGCGCATGGCCATTGTGCGGGGCGTGGTCCCGGCCAATTCCCAGGCCGCGCAGCCGGACCGCAAGGCCATGCTGGAGCGGGCGCTGGCGGCGCTCGGCGGCCTGGGCGCGTTCATCAAACCCGGCGACCGCGTGCTCTTGAAGGTCAACGCGGCGTTTGCCACCTCGCCGCTTTTGGGGGCCACCACCCACCCGGACCTGGTGGCCGCCGTGACCAGCCTGTGCCTGGCCGCCGGGGCGGCCTCCGTGGCGCTCACGGACAACCCCGTCCACAGCCCGGAGAGCTGCTTCGCGCTCACGGGCATCAGTGAGGCCGCCGCCAAGAGCGGGGCCAAGGTCATTTTGCCGGGCGAGAACCTGTTCGTCCCGGTGAGCGTACCCCCCTCAGGCAATATCGGCGGCCGCCTCATCCGCGACTGGCCCACCCTGGCCGGACCCTTCAAGGGCGTCACCAAGGTGATCGCGCTCTCACCCGTGAAGGACCACCGCCGCGCCGGGGCCTCCATGACGCTCAAGAATTTCTACGGCCTGCTGGGCGGGCGGCGCAACGTGTTCCACCAGGACATCAACGGGATCATCGCCGAGCTGGCGCTCTTGGTCCGGCCCACGCTCTGCGTGCTCGACGGCGTCACCGTGATGCTGACCAACGGGCCCACGGGCGGCTCGCTCTCGGACCTCAAGGCCATGCACGTCATGGCCGTGACCACGGACCCCGTGGCGGCGGACAGCTTCGGCATGGAGCTTTTGGGGCGCGCCGTCACCGAGGCCCCGTACATCAAGCTGGCCGAGACGGCGGGCGCGGGCAACGCGGACTACAAGGCCCTGAACCCGCAGTTCCTGGACCTGGGGGCGTAAGCCATGCGGATACCCCTCAACATCGTCACGGCCCGCCGCATCTCCCAGATCTTCTTCGTGCTGCTGACCCTTTGGCTTTGCGCCGTGGCCACCCTGGGCGCGACCTTCTGGCGGTTGTCCGGCTGGCAGGTCAACTTCATCCTCCAGCTCGACCCGCTCACCGCCCTGGGCACGCTCTTGGCCACGCGCACCTGGTACGCGCAGCTGCTCTGGGCCATACCGGTCATCGCGCTCACGGCCTTCCTGGGCCGGGTCTTCTGCGGCTTCGCCTGCCCGCTGGGCGCGCTGAACCAGGCCGTGGGCTGGCTGGCCCGGCGCGTCACGGCCAAAATCCCCGGCGCCCGCGCCGCCGCATTGCGCGCCCGCCTGGCCGACAACCGCCACAGCCCCTGGCAGGCGGCCAAGTACTACGTCCTGGCCTTCCTCTTGGCCTCGGCCTGCTTCGGCAGCTTGCAGACGGGCCTGCTCGACCCCCTGCCGCTTTTGTTCCGCTCGCTGAACATGACCGTGGCCCCGGTTGTCGACGCCGGGTTCCAGGCCCTGTTCCTCAAGCCCCGGCACTATGCCTCGGCCTGGCTGCTCTTCACCGTGTTCGCCGCCATCCTGGGCCTGAATTTCCTGCGGCCCCGGTTCTTCTGCCGCTATGTCTGCCCCCTGGGCGCGCTGTTCGGCCTGCTGAACCGCTTTGCGCCCTGGCGCATGGGCAAGCGTGACGACGCGGCTCACGGCGAATGTGGCAACTGCACCCTGTGCGACACGTACTGCGAGGGCGCGTGCAGTCCGTCCGGCGCGCTGGTGGCCAGCGAGTGCCTCATGTGCATGAACTGCCTGGACGCCTGCCCCAAGGAGCGCATGACCTTTGCCGGGCGCGCCTCCGCAGGCGGGGAGGAACACCTGCCCGAGCCCACGCGCCGGGGCTTTCTGTTCGCCGCGCTCACCGGCGCGCTGTCCGCGCCCTTGTGGACCATCGGCGGCTTGGCCGAAACCGGCAAGAACCCGCTCCTGATCCGCCCGCCCGGTTCGCTGGACGAGGCGCGCTTCCTCTCGCGCTGCCTGCGCTGCGGCCAGTGCATGCGCGTGTGCCCCACCAACGTCATCCAGCCGGCTTTGACCGAGGCGGGCCTGGAGGGCCTGTGGACCCCGGTGCTGAACTATCGCCTGGGCACGAGCGGCTGCCAGGTGCAGTGCGTGGCCTGCGGCAACGTTTGCCCCACCGCCGCCATCCGGCCCCTGACGCTGGACGAGAAGCTCGGCCAGGGCAAGTTCGCCGCCAAGGGCCCGGTGCGCCTGGGCACGGCCTTCTTCGACCGCTCGCGCTGCCTGCCCTGGGCCTTTGAACGGCCCTGCCTGGTCTGCCAGGAACTGTGCCCGGTCTCCCCCAAGGCCATCTATACGCGCACCATCTTTGAACCCATCCGCTTCGGCCAGGCCGATTTCGTCGCCGCCCAGGGCTCCAGGCTCTCCCTGGCGGGGCTGCCGAGACCCACCGTCAACCTGGGCAGCGGCGACTACTACCTGCGTCCTGCGGGCCTGTCAGCCATGGCCTCCCCGGAGGCGGGACTCAGGCGCATCAACGCCGCCATCTGGGCCGAGCAGGGCCAGACCCTGACCCTGGACGCCGCGCCTGACGCCAAGCAGGGCTGGAAGCTCTCGCCCGGCAGTGTGGTGGAGGTCGTGGTGCGTCTGCAAAAGCCTTACGTTGACGCCGCGCGCTGCATCGGCTGCGGGGTCTGCGAGCACGAATGTCCCATCGCGGGCTTGCGCGGTGTGCGCGTGAGCTTCGAGAACGAGTCGCGCTCCGGTCCGGGGCGCATGCTGATTTGATCGAGACAGAGAACGACAACGCCATACGACAACGCCAAAGGAGGCGAGCCATGTCCGCGAAGAATCCGCACCACGACAAGTCCCGCAGGAATTTCCTCAAGACCCTGGGCCTGGGCGCCGCCGCCCTTTCCGTTGCCGGAGCCGCCGCCCCGGCCTTGTCCGTGGGGGAGGCCCTGGCCGCGACCGCCGCGCCAGGCCCCATGCCCAGGCGCATGCTCGGCAAGACCGGCGTGGAGGTGCCCGCCCTGGCCCTGGGCGGCATGTTCGATACCATCAACAACCAGCTCCTGCTGCGCCAGGCCCTCAACTGGGGCGTGACCTACTGGGATACCGCCGAATACTATGGCCGGGGCCAGTCCGAGGAGGGCTTTGGCCGCTTCTTCGCCAAAAACCCGGACCGCCGCAAGGAGGTCTTCCTCGTCACCAAGCTGACCCCGCGCGAGGGTCTGGACACCTTCCCCGATCGCTTCGAGAAATCCCTGGCGCGGCTCAGCACCAGCTACGTCGATCTGTTCTTCGTGCACGGCATCGACTCCATGAGCCCGCTCACGCCCAGGGTCCGCGCCTGGGCTGCGGATATGAAAAAGGCCGGTAAGATGCGCTACTTCGGCTTCAGCACCCACTCCAACATGGAGGAGCTGCTCCAGGCCGCCGCCAAGGAGGGCGGACCCGCCGCGAACCTCGACGTCATCATGTTCACCTACAACATCCACGTCATGCACAAGCCCGCCATGCAGGCCGCCGTCGACGCCTGCGCCAAGGCCGGCATCGGCCTCGTGGCCATGAAGACCCAAGGCATGGGCCCTGCCACCAACCCCAGCGAAGCCGAACTGAAAGTGGCCGAGCAGTTCCTCAAGCGCGGCTTCACCGAAAAGCAGGCCCGGCTCAAGGCCGTGTGGGAAAACAAAAATATCGCCAGCATCTGCTCGCAAATGCCCTCCATCGCCATCCTCGGGGCCAATGTGGCTGCCGCGCGCGACAAGACGGCCCTCTCCGCCGCCGAAACCGGCTCGCTCTACGCCCTGGCCTGCGCCGAAGCAGGCGGCTACTGCGCGGGCTGCGCCAGCATTTGCCAGAACGCCACAAACGGACTGCCCGTGCGGGAGGTCATGCGCGGGCTCATGTATCAGCGCGGCTACTCCGAACCCGGCCTGGGCCAAGGCCTTTTTGCCGAACTGCCCGCCGACATGCGCCAAAGGCTCGCCACCGCCGACTACAGCCGGGCCGAAGCCGTCTGCCCGCACAAGCTGGAGATAGCGAAACTCATGCGCGAGGCCGGCGAAACCCTGGCGTAAGGCCAGGGCAGGGGAGAGAAGGGAGAGAAGAGCCTCCGGCGGCCAAAGGGCCTGAGGCCCTTTGGAATCCCCGTAGGGCCTGGGCCAGGGTGGCGAGGGCAGCGGGCGCGGCTGGGCTGGCCCGCAAACAATGCGTTCGGATTTCCGTGGGGGGACCCACGAAAATCCGAACGCGGTTGGCCCCGCTTGAGGGGCTGCGTGCTACAGAAGGGAAGCCCCCCGGTGGACAAATACCGGGGGGCGCCAACTCTCGTTGGCAACATCCGTGGTGTCAGACGCGGAGTGAGGCCGCATCCACAGACGCATTGCAATAGGATCATCTATGCATGTGCGTGTCAATACCTCCCAACGCCACAAGGCACACCTTTTGTCGCGCCGTGCCTTCTGGTAATATATCTCCCATGACAACCAAAAGCGAAGGGCCCCTTCTAGCTGTTTTGTGCCGGAAGGGGCCCTTCGCGTTACGGGGGGGGGCTTCAAGCCCCCCAGCGAATCTTCTCTTCCTACTTGGCCTTGGTGTACCAGCCGCTGGACTTGGCGAGCAGGTCCTGGACGCGGCCCACCAGGGCGTGCGGGTCGGTGAGGTAGCCTTCGAGCAGCAGTGCGGACTCGAAGAGTTGGCGCGCGGCCTGTTCGACGAAGGGGTCTGCCGGGTCGGCCTGGTTCAGGCTGGCGAGGTTGCGGATGATCTCGTGCTTGGGGTTCAGCTCCATGACCTTTTTGGGCACGGAGGTGTCGTGGCTCATGTGGCGCATGATCTTGTCCATGGAGGACGTGGTCTGGCCGTCGGGGTTCACGAGGCAGCACGGGCTGCCGGTGAGCCGCGCCGAGGCGCGCACTTCGGTGACGCCGTCGCCGAGGATGGTCTTGAAGCGTTCGAACAGTGCGTCCAGCGCGGGCTGTTCGGGTGCGGTCTCAGCGGCCTCGGGGCTGTCGGTGTCGACATCGGGAAGGCTGGCGAGGTCTTCGGGCTTGGCCACCTCGGCCGGGGTGAGGTCGAAGTCCTTGTGCTTGCGCAGGGCGTCCATGACGAACTCGTCGATGGGTTCGAAGAGGTAGAGCACCTCGACGCCCTTCTTGCGGAAGATCTCCAGATGCGGGTTGAGGCGCAGGGCCTCGCGGCTGGGGCCGAAGGCGAAGTAGATCTTCTTCTGGTCCAGCTTGGCGCGCGAGATGTACTCGTCGAAGGACACGAGTTCCTCGGCGGTCTCGCAGGAGCTGGAGTTGAAGCGTAAGAGGCCGGCAAAGGCTTCGCGGTTGGCGAAGTCCATGTACCCGGCCTTGAACACGCGGGAGTGTTCGCGCCAGAACTCGGCGTAGGCGTCCTTGTCCTCGGCCATCTTGGCCAGGTGGGAGAGCACCTGTTTGGCCAGCGTGGTGTTGATCTTGCGGATGAGCAGGTTGTCCTGGAGGGTCTCGCGGCTGATGTTCAGCGGCAGGTCTTCGGTGTCGACCACGCCGCGCACGAACATCAGGTGCTGCGGGATCAGGTCCTTGTTCTGGCGCTGGATGAGCACGCGGCGGACGTAGAGGTCAAGGCCCCAGTCCTCGCGGTCGAAGCCCATGAAGTCCTTGCTCTTCTTGGGGATGAAGCAGAGCGCGTTGAATTGTACGGGCGCGTCGACGCTTAAGTGCAGGGTGTCCAGCGGCTCGTCGTGGTCGTAGGTCAGGAAGGAGTAGAACTCCTTGTACTGTTCCTTGGTGATCTGGAACTTGGGCTCGCGCCACAGGGCGGGCACGGTGTTGGCGCGCTCGCCGCCCACGAGGATGGGGAAGCCGATGAAGTTGGAGTGCTTGCGGATGACTTGGCGCAGGTCGTCTTGTTCGGTGAACTCGGCCACGTAGTCGTCCTTGAGGCTGATCACGATCTTGGTGCCGCGCGTTGCTGCGGCTGCGTCGTCGCCTGTGAGTTCGCGGATGGTGTAGGCGCCCTGGCCGTCGGAGATCCATTCCACGGGTTGAGCGTCGGCGCGGTAGCTGCGGGTGGTGATGGAGACGCTCTGGGCGACCATGTACACGGAGTAGAAGCCCACGCCGAAGCGGCCGATGATGCCGTCGGCAGAGGAATTCCCGGATTCCTTGAGGGCCTTGAGGAAGCTGGAGGAGCCGGAGTGGGCGATGGTGCCGATGTTCTCCACGAGTTCGGCCTCGGTCATGCCGATGCCGTTGTCGGAGATGGTCAGGGTCTTTGCGTCCTTGTCGGCCTCGATGCGGATCTCAAGGGGGGCCTCGTCCTGCGTGGCGCTTTCCGCGCCGTTATCCGCGTCGGCGCTCTCGGAGGTCGCGGTGACGATGCGCAGTTTGTCCAGGGCGTCGGAGGCGTTTGAGACCAGCTCGCGCAGGAAGATTTCGCGCTCGGTGTAGAGCGAGTGCACGAGGATGTCGAGGAGCTGTTTGATCTCGGCCTTGAATTCATAGGTGGCTTGGGCAGTCATCTGCGGTCTCCTTGCTGGTGGTCATTTTGTTTGGCCCTGGCCTCCGGTGCGTCCACCGCACAAGGCCCCGCTTTGGGGCGGGGCCTTGGCAGGGCGAATGGAGGAGAGGGGCCATCGCGGGGGGTGTGGCGTCCCCCGACAGCACTTAAGTAGACATGCTTTTTATCTTGTCAAGGAGGTACTTCTCCATCTCCCGGCGGTCCTTGCGCAGGCGCACCAGTTCGGTCTCGAGCACGGCCAGCTTGGCCTTGAGCTCGGCATTCTCCTCGGCCATGCGCGCCACCTCGCCGCTTTGCGCGTCCAGGCGCGTGCAGCTCTGGTCCACGGCGTTCTTGATGGCGTCGAGCTGCTCGGAGTCCAGGGCGGGCAGGGCGACGAGGTCCTGGCCTTCCAGCTGCGGCTGGCCGCCGATGCGGCGCAGACCATCGGCGATGCTGCGGGCGATCTCCGCGCCCATCTCCTTGCCCATGACGGCGGCCATGCGCAGGGCCGTGTCGGCCCGGGCGGCGGGGTTCTGCTGGTCCTGGCCCTGGTGGTCTTCGCGTTGGCCGAAGGGACCGTCAGTGCCCACGGCGTTGGGGTCGCCGTCCATGGTGGCGGTGAGCGGGAAGCG
Organism: Pseudomonadota bacterium; assembly: GCA_018817515.1. Classification (GTDB taxonomy): domain Bacteria; phylum Desulfobacterota; class Desulfovibrionia; order Desulfovibrionales; family Desulfovibrionaceae; genus Humidesulfovibrio. The sequence continues at coordinate 10,203 of JAHIUD010000042.1, read as the reverse complement.
CTTGCCCAGGGTCTCCATGACGTCCTGGGTGCTGTGGCCCAGGCTGAACATCTCGGCAATGACGCGGAACACGTCCACGGCCTCGGGCCGGAAACGCTTCTGGCGGCCCGAGCCCTGGCTGGGCAGGTGCTGGGCGAAGCGGTTCTTCCAGTAGTGCACGGTAGACTCGGGCACACCCAGCCTGCGGGCGATTTCGGCTACGGAAAGCAGACGTATTTCGGACGCCACAGGAATCCTCCTGACTTGGGACAGGACATTATGGACCAAGGGTTTGGCACATGCTACACCAAGCGTAGCCTCCCCACAAGGCGTGGGCGTGCGGCGCTGCGGAGAAAATTCGCGCGGTCTCTTGACAAGTATTATGCGAATGGAATATTTTTACCTTGTTGATTTTCGAAATCGAAAAAAAATGATAGGGGGATGCGCCAATGAGAAAGAATGTCGACATTGCGGACCGGCGCATCGTGGCCGCCCTGGCCGAGGATGGCCAGGCCAGCGCCGGGACCCTGGCCGAGCGCCTGGGCGTCACCGCGCCGACCATCCGCACGCGCATGAAGAGCCTCATCAGCCAGGGGTTGCTGCGCGTGGCCGGGCTGGTGGACCCCTTCCAGGTCAAGGGCCTCACCGTGGCCCTGGTGGGCATCAAGCTCATGAGCCACATGCAGCTCGACAAGAAGCTCACGGAGATAGCCGACCTGCCTGACGTGAACTGGGCGGCCGTGGTCACCGGCCGTTACGATATTCTGGTGGAGGTCGTGCTCTCCGAGGACGTCTCCGGGCTTTACGATTTTCTGGACCGCGATCTGTCCGGCGTGGGCGGCATCGCCTCCAGCGAGTCCTTTGTTGTCATGAAGGCGCGGCGCAAGTGGATTCCCCTGCCTAGAGGCGCACGCACCTGGTTCGCAGAAAACATCCAAACCAAAAACGAGGAATAGCCATGATCATCGGTATCCCCAAGGAAATCAAGACGCTGGAGAATCGCGTTTCCATGACCCCCGGCGCGGTGGAAACCCTTGTCCGTCGCGGCCACATCGTGCTGGTGCAGCAGGGCGCGGGCGTTGGCTCGGGCCTGGCCGACGCCGAGTACGCCGTGGCCGGAGCAAATGTCGTGGCCACGGCCGCCGAGGCCTGGGCCGCCGAGATGGTCATCAAGGTCAAGGAGCCCATGGCCGCGGAGTACGGCTTCCTGCGCTCCGACCTGCTGCTTTTCACCTACCTGCACCTGGCTGCGGACGAGGCCCAGACAAAGGCCCTGCTTGCCGCCGGGACCACTGGCGTGGCCTATGAGACCGTGCAGCTGGCCGACCGCTCCCTGCCGCTGCTCCTGCCCATGAGCGAGGTCGCGGGCCGCATGGCTCCGCAGGTGGGCGCGCACGCGCTGGAGAAATCCCAGGGCGGACGCGGCATGCTGCTGGGCGGCGTGCCGGGCGTGGCCCCGGCCAACGTCGTCATCATCGGCGGCGGCGTGGTCGGCACCAACGCGGCCAAGATCGCCGTGGGCCTGGGCGCGCGCGTCACCGTGCTGGACCTCTCCCACAGCCGCCTGCAGTACCTGGACGACATCTTCGGCAGCCGCATCGTCACCATGAGCTCCACCGAGCCGAACCTGCGCGCCGCCGTGCAGGACGCCGACCTGGTGGTGGGCGCGGTGCTGGTGGTGGGCGCCAAGGCCCCCAAGCTCGTCACCCGCGAGATGATCGGCACCATGCGCGAAGGCTCGGTCATCGTGGACGTGGCCGTGGACCAGGGCGGCTGCGTGGAGACCATCCACGCCACCACCCACGACAACCCGACCTATGTTGTTGACGGCGTGGTGCACTACGGCGTGGCCAACATGCCCGGCGCCGTGCCCCGCACCAGCACCTTCGCTCTGGTCAACCAGACCCTGCCCTACGCGCTGAAGCTGGCCGCCAAGGGCCTCGACGCCCTGCGCGAGGACCCGGCCCTGGCGCTGGGCCTGAACACCCACAAGGGCCAGCTGACCTGCGCTGCCGTTGGCGAGGCCCTGGGCATTCCGACCGTCACCCCGGCCCAGGCCCTGGCCTAAGCCCCAAGCCACGGCGAAAGCCTCAAGCCCCCGTTCCGGCCTGGAGCGGGGGCTTTTTCGCGTGGTATCAAAGGACGTTGCGCGGCGCTTGCAACGCCTTGGCGATGTTGTATGGAGAGGCAAAAGGGAGGCGGCCATGACAATGCGCGAATTGATCCTGTACGTTGTTGTCCCGTTTGTCCTTATTCTTGCCCTTGTCGTCTATTGCTGGTTCTCCTAGCGTGGCGTCCGGTATCGCGCGCGCTCGCCATGGGGAGCGGCTGCCGGCCGGTTGCCGTTCGCGCTTTGACCGAGCCCAGGCCCCCCCCTCTTGCAACGCATCGCCAATGCTGTATAACTCCCTGAAAGGAGGGCCGCCATGACAAAACGTGAACTGCTCCTCTACGTCGCCATCCCGCTTAACGCTCTGATTTTCGTTATCGCCTACGCCTGGTTGTCCTGAACGGACGCTTGCGCGTGGCGCAGCAAAGCCCCTGGCTGCAAGGCCCGGGGCTTTTTTGTGGCGTGCGGGCTGTGCCTACGGGCCTTGGGGTAGTGGCCGGATTATTGGGAAAGGCTAGGCCGTTTCGTCTTCCGATGCATCGTCGGCGCAGGTGCGGTTGCGGCCCCCGCCCTTGGCCCGGTAGAGCGCCGTATCCGCCCGGCGCATGAGCGCGTCCAGGCTTTCGCCACGGCGCAGTTCGGCCAGGCCCAGGCTGGCGGTCACGCTGATCATGCCTTCTTTGGCCGGGATATTGATGCCCCCCACGGCCTGGCGCACGCGTTCGCATATGGCCAGGGCCCCGGCCTGGTCCGTCTGCGGCAGCAGCGCGACGAACTCCTCTCCGCCCAGGCGGCCAAGGATGTCGACCTGGCGCAGGTTCTGGTGGCAGGCCGCGACAACGGCCTTGATGACCGCATCGCCCATGGCGTGGCCATGAGTGTCGTTGATGCTCTTGAACGTGTCGATGTCGAGCATGAGCAGTGCAAGGCTGTGCCCGTAGCGCTGGCTGCGCAGCAGCTCCTCTTGCGCGCGGTGCATGAAGTTGCGCCGGTTGCTGACTCCGGTGAGGAAGTCCGTGGCGGCCCGGCGCTTGAGCTCCTCTTCCAGCTCCTTGCGCGCGGTGATGTCGCGGTTGCAGCCGCGGCGGCCCAGATGAGCGCCGTCCGGCGCGAAAACCGGGTGGCAGGTGTGCTGCACCCAGAATTGGTGCCCGCTGCGGTCCTGCACGCGGAAGTCCATGTCGCAGTGCGGGGCGTCGCTGCGGCCGATGTCGGCGAAGTGCGCCTGGAACTGGGCCCGGTCTTCGGGGTGCACCAGGGTGTGCAGCAGAAGCGGGTCGGCCACGAAGTCCTCGGGCTTGTAGCCGGTGAGCCGCACGCAGGCGGGGGAGACCCAGAGGAACCGGCCATTCTTGTCCACCCAGTATTCCCAGTCGTTGGTGAAGTCGGCCACGGTGCGGAACTTGAGCTCGCTCTCGCGCAGGGCCTCGATGGAGTCGCGCAGGCGCAGGATCATGGAGTTGAAGGCCTGGGAGAACTCGCCCAGGAAGTCCACCCGCTGGGAGAAGTCGCCCTCGGCGACCATCTGGGTCTGCCAGGTCAGGTGGCTCAGGTTGGACTGGAAGGTCTTGAGCACGCCGGGCAGGTAGCCCTTGTGCTCCAGCTTTTGCTGCAGGTCGCCCTGGCTCAGGCCCAGGAGGAAGCGGCGCATGTCGAGGACCAGCGCATAGAGCGGGGCCAGACCCGGCACCTGGGCCAGGTCCTCGGGCAGGTCGGGCCGGACCTCCACGGCCTGCAGGGCCTCAAGGAGGAATTCCAGCAGGCGCCTGACTTCGGGCTGTTCGCGCCCTCCTGCGGCGTCGCTCATTCGGTCTCAGCGGTGAACTTGCAGGTGCGCCCGCCGGTGCACCAGCAGTCCACCTCTTTGACTTTGTAGCGCGCGCCGGTGAAGCTTTCCAGCAACCCGGCGATGAAGCCCTCGTCGTAGACGCAGACGCCGTAGCCCAGCTCCGGCAGGCCGGAGCAGTCCAGGTCCTCGGACACGGTGAGCACAAACGAGCCCTTGACCCTGTCCGCCTGCTCCACGCGCAGGATGCCGATGCCCAGCTCGCGCAGGGTCTCCTGCAGAACCTTCACGAACTCGTTGAACTCGGTGATGTGCCCGAAGAAGGCCTTGTAGAATTCCATTCCGGCGAGTTTTCCGGCGGAGTGGAAGACTTCGTCGGTCTTCTGCGTCCCGAACTGGGCTTCAAGGATGTCGCGCAGGGTGAATTGCATCAGCCGATACACTTCCACGCGCATGCTTGATCCGAGGTTGGGCCTCCCCAGCTTCAGATCGCCAATGAGATTCCAGGAGAACTTGTAGTTCCGGTCAGGCACAGGATACCCTCTCGCATAGCAATATTGGATGGAGTCATAGATGAGTCAATGCCGGTGGTCAAGGCTCTGGGGGGCGTGAGTGTTTGCTCATTTGTGCGCGAGGGTCCGGGCGGGGCCGCCCCAGGCGGATGCAGGGGGTCATCTGGTCCCCCCCCTGGCGACCCGTTCGTCCACCCCGCCCCTTGCCAACCGTCCAAGGGGTGGCTATAGCCTCCCCCATCATGACAAAAGACCTCATCATCGTTGAGTCCCCTGCAAAGGTGAAGACCATCGGCAAATTCCTCGGCAAGGACTTTGTCGTGGAGGCCTCCGTGGGCCACGTGCGCGATCTTCCCAGGGGCGACATGGGCCTGGACGAGCAAAACGGCTACCTGCCGCGCTACGAGATCATCAAGGGCAAGGAGGATGTGGTGGGCCGCCTGCGGAAAGCCGCCAAGGCCGCTGCCCACGTCTACCTCGCGCCCGACCCTGACCGCGAAGGGGAGGCCATCGGCTGGCACGTGGCCGAGCTCATCAAGGGCCAGAACACCAATGTCAGCCGTATCCAGTTCAACGAGATCACCGCCCGCGCGGTGAAGGAGGCGCTGGAGCATCCGCGCCCCATCAACGACGACCTGGTGGGCGCGCAGCAGGCGCGCAGAGTGCTCGACCGGCTGGTGGGCTACAAGATTTCCCCCATCCTCTGGAAGCACGTCAAGCGCGGCATCAGCGCCGGGCGCGTGCAGTCCGTGGCCCTGCGCCTCATCGTGGACCGCGAGCGCGAGCGCCGGGCCTTTGAGGCCGTGGAGCACTGGGCGCTCAAGGCCCGGCTGGAGGGCGAGAACCCGCCGCCGTTCCGCACCGATCTCTGGAAGATCGGCACCAAGACAGTGGCCCCGGGCCTGAAGGAAATCGGCAGCCGGGACGCCGCCGAGGCCCTGGAGAAGAGCGTGCGCGCCGGGACCTTCGAGGTCGAGGCCGTGGACGAGAAGGAGCGCGCCAAGAGCCCGCCGCCGCCGTTCACCACCTCGAGCCTGCAGCAGGTGGCCAACCGGGCGCTGGGCTACCCGGCCAAGAAGACCATGGGCGCGGCCCAGAAGCTCTACGAGGGCGTGGAGCTGGGCGAAAAGGGCACGGTGGCCCTCATCACCTACATGCGTACCGACTCCGTGCGCATCGCCGACGAGGCCAAGGTGGCCGCCCGCGAGTTCATTCTGGAGCGCTACGGCGACAAGTATGCCCCGGCCAAGGTCAAGGTCCACAAGTCCAAGGGCGGCGCCCAGGACGGCCACGAGGCCTGCCGCCCCGTTGACGTGACCCTGACCCCGGAGGCGGTGAAGAGCTTCCTCCCGCCCGACCAGTTCAAGCTCTACCAGCTCATCTGGCGGCGCTTCGTGGCCTCGCAGATGGCCGACGCGCGCTTCCACGACACCACCGTCACCGTGAAGAACGGCAAGACCTTGTGGCGGGCCAAGGGCGAGCGCCTGCTGTTCCCCGGCTTTTTGAAGGTCCAGGGCCTGGAGGCGCCGGACCCGGACGCCGTGGTCGAGGACGGGGACGACGCCAACCAGCTGCCCAAGCTGACCATCGCCGAGGCGCTGAAGCTGCTTGAGCTCACCAGCGAGCAGAAGTTCACCCAGCCGCCCCCGCGCTACACCGAAGCCACGCTGGTCAAGGCGCTGGAGGAGCAGGGCATCGGCCGCCCGAGCACGTATGCGGCCATCATCAGCACGCTCCAGGACCGCGAGTACGTGAGCATGGAGGAAAAGCGCTTTGCGCCCTCCGAACTCGGCACCACGGTGAGCGACAAGCTGGTGGCGCACTTCGCCACGCTCATGGACATCGGCTTCACCGCAGGCATGGAGCGCAAGCTCGACGAGATCGCCGCCGGTTCGCGGGCCTGGGCCGAGGTCATCGAGGAGTTCATGGTCGACTTCATCCCGGCGCTGAAGCTGGCCGGGGCCGAAATGGAGCGCGCCACCATCGACTCCGGCGTCTCCTGCGACCTCTGCGGCAAGCCTATGCACGTGAAGTTCGGCAAGATGGGCGAGTTTCTGGGCTGCTCCGGCTACCCGGACTGCAAGAACATCAAGGAGTTCACCCGCGACGAGCAGGGCAAGATCCTGCCCAGCGACAAGGCCAGGGACGAGATCACGGACATCCTCTGCGAGTTGTGCGGCAGCCCCTTTGCGGTGAAGACCCCGCGCCGGGGCAACGCGCGTGAGCAGTTCCTGGGCTGCACCGGCTACCCCAAGTGCAAGAACATCAAGAACTTCAAGCGCACCGAAGAGGGCGTCATCGAGATCCTGGCCGCCCCGCAGGTCGTCGAGGCCGGCACCTGCCCGGAATGCGGTAAGCCAATGGTGGTCAAGACCGCGCGCAAGGGCAGCCGGTTCATCGCCTGCACGGGCTACCCCAAGTGCAAGCACACCGAGCCCTTGCCCACCGGCGTGCCCTGCCCGAAAGAGGGCTGCGACGGCGAGCTGGTGGAGAAGAGCTCGCGCGGGGGCAAGGTGTTCTATTCGTGCAGCCGCTACCCGCAGTGCACCCAGGCCTTCTGGGACCGCCCGGTGCCGGGCCCCTGCCCGCAGTGCGGCTCCATCCTGCTGGTGGAGAAGAACACCAAGGCCAAGGGCCTGCACATCGCCTGCCCGGTGAAGGACTGCGGCTACGTGAAGGAGCCGGAGGAGTAGGGCGGCAAGCCGTTTTAGCGCAGCGCCAAGAAAATGAAAAAGGCCGGGAGGAGCAGATCCTTCCGGCCTTTTCGTCGGCAGGCGCGCGGGCTAGAGTTCGATGTTCTGGTACTGGGCGATGAGCTCAAAGGCGCGCCGGGTCAGGTCGGTGATGTTGGGCTTGCTGATCTGGTCGTCGGCGCCCACGGCCTCGCCCTTGTGGCGCAGCCGGTCGGTGATGAGCGAGGAGAACAGGATCACCGGCATGCCCTTGAGGACGGGGTCGTCCTTGACGCGCTTGGTCAGGTTGTGGCCGTCCATCTCCGGCATCTCGATGTCCGAGACCATGATGTCGAAGAACTCGGAGAGCGGCTTGTTCTCCTCGGCGGCGCGGCGCTTCACGTCCATGAGCACGTTCCAGGCGTCCTGGCCGTTGACGGTCTGGGTGACCTCGAACCCGGCCTTTTCCAGCATGGTGCCGATCATGCGGCGGATGCTGGTGGAGTCGTCGGCGATGAGCGCGCGGAAATGTTCCTTCTTGGAGGGCCGCTTGGCTTCCTCGATGGAGGCCATGGCGCCTTCTTCGATCTTCATGGCAAGGCCCGGGTTCAGGTCGGCCACGATCTTCTCCATGTCGAGCACGAGCAGGATGCGGTCGTCAAAGCGCACCACGCCGGTGACGCTGTTGCCCGAGTACTCGTTCAGGTGCCTGCCCGGGGCCTCCACCTGGGTCCAGCTCAGGCGGTGGATGCGCGTGACGCCGGAGACCATGAAGGCCGAGATCATGCGATTGAATTCGCTGACGATGACCTTGGTGCTTTCCTCGGCCACGGACTCGCCCTTGCCCAGCCACAGGGACAGGTCGACCAGGGGGATGATGCGCGAGCGCAGGTTGAAGGCGCCCATGACTGCGGGGTGCGGAATCTCCGGCAGCTGCGTCACTGCGGGGAGGCGGATGATCTCCAGGACTTTCGCGACGTTGACGCCGTAGTATCCCCGATACGTCTTGCCCGACGCGTCTGCCTTCTCGTCGATGTAGAATTCAACGAGCTCCAGCTCATTGGTGCCGGATTCAAGCAGAATATTTGTCTGGCTCATGCGCCCCCCCTGAGACCCTCTGACCTGATAATCCTATTCGGCTATTTATCTATATGACTTTACGCCTGATGTAAACGGCGTGAGCATGCCGGAGTGAGTACATACTGGCGGAAAAGAAGCGTATTACACGAGGCATTTCAAGACTCCTGGGGTTGACACTTGTATCAAGATAACCCTAATGCTCATCTGAAAACTACAAATAGTTTAGAAATAGTCAGGTCTTCGTCCAAAGAGTCCATGACGCCAGCCCGCCGGGGGAATCCCAGCGGCTGTCGAAGATGGCGGCCAGCCGTTGTCCGGCGCGGATTTCCAGGATCTGACAAGGGCGTAGGGGCAAGCGTGAACCTCAAGGAAAGGCTCTCCTCCACAGAGAATCTGCTGCGGTCCATTCGCAGTGGGGAAGCCTTTGCGTCCTTGAAAAAGTCGAAGGACAAGAAGACTGGGGCCTCGCTCAAGGCCGAGCCCGCAGAATCCGTTGCCGCGCCAGGCGCCGGACCAGGCTCCCCGACGGGCGACATGCCCGGCGCCAAGATGAACGGCCAGCAAAAGCCCGCCAAAGCCGCCACGGCGGCGAAAAAGCCCTTCTGGAATCGCCAGCTGTCCTTCGGTGGGGCGAAAAAGTCCGCCGTGCTGGGCATAAGCATGACCTCCGGGCGTTTGAGCATGGCCATCGTCTCTGGCGGCACCATCCAATTCTCCACCCGCTTTCCCTTCGGCCCTGACCAGGCGTTCGGGGACAAGGGCTTTCCCGCCTTTTTGCGCACCTGCCTTGAGAGCGTCCGGGACAAGGCGTCCAATGTCAGGATCTGGGCGGTTTTGCGCTCCCAGGATCTGGATTTGAACGTCCTCACCGTGCCCAAGCTCTCCGGCGCAAAGCTTGACGCCGCAGTCTACTGGACCCAGCAGAAGGAGAAGAAGTTCGCCGAGGCCGAGTACGCCATGGACTACCTGGTCCTGGGGCCGACCAAGGAGTCCAAGGAAGCGCGCCTGGACGTGCTGACCTGCCTGGCCCGGCGCGTGGACGTGGACCGCCTGCGCGATGCCTTCCGCGAGGCAGGCTGGCCGCTGGAGGGCATCACCACCCTGCCCAGCGCCATGCAGGCCTTGTACCGGCTGCCCGGCGGGCCAAGGGGTTTCACCCTGGCCGCGAACATCCATGTGGAGGAGGACGCCTCGACCATCGGCCTCTACGCGGACGGGGCCCTGCGCTTCAGCCGCTTCATCCGCTCCGGCACGGACAGCATGGCCGAGGCCGTGCTGGTGCACTTCCAGGATCTCTCCAAGCCCAAGCCCACCGCTGTGGTGGAATTGGAGCTGCCACCGCCGGGCGGGGCCAAGGCGGCCACGGAAAATGCTCCGGGCGGGCCAGGGGTGCTCACACCCGTGGACGCCGTCCAGGCCAAGGGGCTCCTGCGGCACGCGCTGCTGGGCGGACCGGTGCCCAAGGGCGTGAGTCCGGGCCACGTCTTGAGTGAGGCTGAAACGCTTGAGGCCATCGGTCCGGCTGTCGACCGCCTGGCCAAGCAGGTGGAGCGCACCCTGGAGTACTACGCCACCGCCAGCCAGCAGCGTTGCGACATCCTGCACTTGAGCGGGCGCATCTTCCGCAACCAGCGGGTGCTGGACGCCCTGGCCGCGCAGCTGGGCTACCCGCACCAGGCGTTTGACTCCACAACCATGCTCCCGTCCAAGCCGGACTCCGTATCGCCCATCGACCGCATGGCCCTGGCCCCGGCCCTGGCGGCCGGCCTCTCCTCGGCGGACAAGGGCATCAACCTTCTGCGCAACTACAAGCAGCGCTCGTCCGCGCTCGCCAAGCAGCGGATCTCCCAGTTCCTGCTCTTTGCCCTGGCTGCGGGGCTTTTGCTCATCGGCGCGGCAGGGTTCATGATCGAGCAGCGCGCAGTGGCGCAGCGCCAGGAGCTGGCCCAGGCCCAAAGGCAGCTTGCGGCCATGGGCCCGGTCATCGACGAAGGCACCCTGACCCGGTCCGTGGCCCAGTTCACGGCCCGTCAGGAATCCCTGCGCCAGGCGTCGGCGCGTTTC
>JAHIUD010000041.1 GCA_018817515.1 Pseudomonadota bacterium | reverse complement strand
GGCGAGTATCAATTCCACCCCCCGGGGGAGCTCTCACGTAGCGGCGTGCTCGACGTTGGCCTGAAATGCGCCCACTCCTGCCGTTTCTGCTACTACAGCTTCATGGCTGAAGAGCAGGGCCAGCCCGGCAGCCAGCCCGGCAGCCAGCCCGGCAGCCAGCACGGGGCTCTGCGCCACGCCAGCTTCCGTTCCACCGAAGACTGCCTGCGCATCATCGACCTCATGGCCGACCATGGCCTCATCAACTTCGACATCACCGGCGGCGAGCCCGCCATGCACGAGGGCCTGCCGGACATGGTGCGCCGGGCCAGAGAACGCCGCATGAGCGTGCGCGTCATCACCCTGGGCCAGTTTTTGATGCGCGAGGGCGGCGGTGGGCAGAACCTCCTGGACACCCTGCTCGAAGCCGGGGTGACGGACTTTCTCTTTTCGCTGCATGCAGCCACAGAGGACGGCTTTTTCGCGGCCACGCGCGGCTCGCTGGGGAAGGTCCTGGCGGCCATGGACGCCCTGGACTCCATCGGCTTCCAGTACTGCGCCAACACGGTGATCCACGCGGGCAACCTGGACGACCTGCCGGGCATCGCCGAGCTTTCCGCCGCGCGCGGAGTGTACCACCACAATTTCATCGTCTTCAACGCCTACTACCGCTGGGACTCTCCCGCGAGCATCGCCGGGCTGCAGGCAGCCTACGCGGACATGGCCGGGCCCCTTGCGCGCGCGGTGGCGATCCTGGAGGCCGCAGGGGTTGCCGTGACCATCCGCTACCTGCCCCTGTGCGCCGCGCCGGGGTTGGAAAAGCACATCGTCGGCGTTGTGGGCGTGCACCATGACCCGCACGAGTGGATGAACCGCGCGGGCAACCCGGAGCGCGAGCCCGAATATTGCGCTGAGCTTTTGCCCGTGCCCGTGGACGGCCCGCGCGACATTTACGCGCTTGTGCGCGGCGAGCGGCGGCTTGATTTCGGCGCCCACGGGTCAGGCGGGGCGGTGGACATCGTGGCCGAGCGCGGCGACGCCTTCAAGGTCTTTCCCGCCCATTGCCGGGACTGCGCGGCCATGGACTATTGCGACGGGCTGGACCCCAAGTACATTCTGCTGCACGGGCTGTCCGGGCTGGCCCCCTTCGCCGCGATGCCGGGCAGTCCGCCGCTTTGCGCCTCTCGCCGAGCCTACCTGCCGGCCTTTGCGCTGAAACGTGAGCCCCTGGCCGACATGCGCGCGGCCATCGCCGGACTAGAGGGGCGTCCGGTCCGGTTGTGAGCGCAGAGCAGGGGCCCGGAGTCCTGCCTGTTTTTGTCGCAGCCGGGCCATGGACTCGGAAACATGGACTCGGGCGTGCGGATGCCGTGCGCGACGGCTCTGGGCAGGGAGAATATTCCCCTGGCGCGGCCCTTGCAGTTTTGCCAGGAGCTGATCCAAGGTGACGTGTTTTTGGCGCAGCGCCTGGCCTGGCCTGGCACGCCAGAGTGTGGCTTTGGCGGCGTTTCCGCGCCAAACGGCCCCGGCCAGCGCCGGAGCCAAGGAGAGCAAATGATCCCTCTGTCCGAAATGCAGATTATCCAGATCGACGTGACCAACGCTTGCATGAACCGCTGCTCCAACTGCACGCGCTTCACCGGGCACCACCGCAAGCCGTTCTTCATGGACATGGAGACTTTTCGCCGCGCGGTGGATTCCCTTGTGGATTTCCCTGGGATGGTCGGCATGATCGGCGGGGAGCCGCTCCTGCACCCACAGTTTGCCGAGATGGCCGAGTATCTGGCGCTCAAGATCACCGACAAGAAGCGCCGGGGGCTGTGGTCCACCGTGCCCAAGGCCCAGGGAGAGAAGTACGGCGCGCTCATCCGCGAGGTCTACGGCAACTTCTATTTCAACGACCACAGCGTCGACCAGATCCTGCACCAGCCCCTCCTGGTGGCGGCGGAGGAGGTCGTGGCCGACCGGGATGAAATGTGGCGGCTCATCGACGACTGCTGGATCCAGAAGTACTGGTCCGCCTCCATCACGCCCAAGGGTGCGTTTTTTTGCGAGGTGGCGGCCAGCTTCGACATGCTTTTCGACGGGCCCGGCGGCTGGCCGGTGGAGCCCGGCTGGTGGAAGCGCGTGCCCGCGGACTTCACCGAGCAGAAACAGCGCGCTTGTCCGCGTTGCGGCTGCGCCATTCCGCTCAAGCGCAGGCCCAGCGCCCAGGAGATCGACGACGTGAGCCCCGGCAACCTGGAGGCTCTGCTGGCCATCCGCTCGCCCAAGGCCCAGCGCGGCCGCGTGGAGATCTACGGCGGCGGCCTGGCCGAGGACTGGAATCCCGGCCCCAACTGGTACATGAGTGAAGTGGAGCGCGAGACCGAGCTTGAATACCGCGGCCGCATAGCCGAGCGCCTGGCTGACGAAGCCGGCGGCGTCTGCGCCGGAGAAACCAAGGGCGCTTGCGCCGGGACCCCCAAATGAGCACCACCAATCAGCTGCCGAGTTTCGAAAAGACCACCAAACGCGTCCTGACCCGCCGGGGCGTCATCTGGCTGGGCCAGACCTGCAACCTGCGCTGCCGCTTCTGCTATTTCCAGACGCGCATCGAGGCCAGGGACCACCCTGAGCACCCGTTCATGAGCCTCGACAAGGCCAAGAGCATCTTTGACATCCTGCGCCACCACTACGGCAACAACGCCATCGACATCCAGGGCGGCGAGCCGACGATATTCCCCGGCATCGAGGAGCTGTGCAGCCACAGCGCCGCCATCGGGCTTCTGCCCACGCTCATCACCAACGCCCTGGTGCTGGCCAAGCGCGACGCCTGCCAGAGGCTCAAGGACTCCGGCGTGCGCGACCTGCTGGTCAGCGTCCACGGCCTGGGCCAGAATTACGACGACGTGGTGGGCGTGCCCGGCGCGCACAAGCTGCAGATGCAGGCGCTGGACAATTGCGTGGCCATAGGCATGCCCGTGCGCTTCAACTGCGTGCTCACCAAGTCCTCCCTGCCGCACCTGGCCGACGTGGCGAAGCTGGCCGTCAGCGTGGGGGCGCGCGCGGTGAACTTCATCGCCTTCAACCCGTTTGAGGACCAGCAGAAGGGCGAGCGTTCGCTGGACGACGTGGCCGCCTACTCCGTGGTGGCCCAGTCGCTGGTGCCCGCCATGGACATTCTGCGCAGCGCGGACATCGAAGTCAACGTGCGCTATTTCCCGCTGTGCCAGGTGCCGGAAGACTACCGCAAGCACCTCTACAATTTCCAGCAGCTGCCCTACGACCTGCACGAATGGGACTACGCCTCCTGGTCGTTCACGGACATGAAGCCGCAGCGCATGAGGGACGGCGGGCTTTCGCCGCTCATAAGCCTGCGCGAGGCCAATTACCGCTCGCCCATGTTCAAGAGCCAGCCGGACTATCTGACGGACCCGTCCATCAGCGTGGACGACGAGTACCGCCACAGCGCGCTGATCCGCGCCCGCGAGCACTGCGGCTACCGCGAGACCCCGGCCTGCGGGACCTGCGGCATGCGCCAGATTTGTGACGGCTTCCACGGCGACTACGCGGCCTTCTTCGGCACCGACGAGGCAAAGGCCATCGCCACATCAGCTCCAATCACCGATCCGCGCCACTACATCAACCAGCAGCGCAAGATCGTCGAGCCCGAAGACGCCGTCTGGGCGCTGTAACGCCATACCTGGAGTGACCTGCATGTCCATCCACGACCTCATCGCCAGGCGCGCCAAGCCCGAACCGGACCAGTTGCCCGTGGCTCTGCCCCAGGCCCTCCTGGACCAGCGGCTGGACCGCGCGCGGATGCAGAAGCCTCGCGTCAGCTTCATCGTCACCAGCTACAACTATGAGGCCTACATCGTGGAGTGCCTGCGCTCCGTGACGCGCCAGACCTACGACAACTGGGAGTGCATCGTGGTGGATGACGTGTCCACCGACGGCACTGTCGCCGCTGTGCGCGCCTTTGTGGACAGCCCCGAGGCCGGGGGACGCTTCACGCTGCTCCAGCGCGTGGAAAACGGCGGCCAGATGGAGGCCTTCCGCGACGGGTTGTACGTCGCCACCGGGGCCTTCGTGTGCATGCTCGACGCCGACGACGTCCTCCTGGAGGACTTCCTGGAGGCGCACCTGCGCGCGCATTTGTCCGTGGCCACCGTGGCCTTCACCAGCTCCAACCAGTACCAGATCAATGCGCACGGCGAGATCATCGGCGGCCAGCACATGGACCACCAGTCCAAGGGCCACTACCGCCACGTGCAGAAGACCAGCTTCCAGAACGGGCTGTGGATCTGGGCCACGTCGAGCTCCATGGTCTTCCGGCGCAGCACGGTGGAACTCATCATGCCGCGCGACGGCACCACGTTCCGCATCTGCGCGGACTACTACATCGCGCATTTCTGCCATTTGATCGGCGACTCGCTCCTGATCCCCACCATCCACGGCTGCTACCGCCGCCACGGGGGCAACAACTTCGGCACCAATCCGGTGCTGGGCAACATCAACAGCGTGGGCAACCTGGACAAGCACCCGCCCCACGACCTGTTCCGCTGGACCATGATCCGGCACGTGCTGAACAATTACGACGTGTTCTACCCCATCTTCATGGGCACGGGTTTGGTGAAATTCCTGTTGCGGCTGGTGAAGCTCTCCGAATTGCCCGGGCTTGTGGCCGAGTACCCCCAGGTGTTCCCGAAGCCGCTTTGGCGTTATCTGCGGCTGGTCATGGAGCAGTGGCGCACCAAGCGCTACACGCCCATGAGCATCAAGTTCAAGATACTGCCTGCCCCGGCGCAGGCAAATGAGAAGCGCGAGGAGAACGCATGACGCGCTTTACGCCCATGAGCGAGAAGATCAAGACCAGCCCGACCCGGAGTTGGGCTTGCGTGACAACATTTTTAGGAGGCGGAGGGGTTTGATGCTGGAGTCGTTGCTGGATGTGCGGCAAGGGGTGGTCTTTGACCCCTTTGCTGTGGACATGCCCCTTGAAATCGTGGTTTTCGGCACGGGGGAGCGAGGCAGGCGCTGCCGGGAACGCCTGGTCCGCCTTGGCGTGAACGTGCGCTGCTATGCCGACAACGATACCAAGCGCCAGGGCACGCTGCTGGACGGCGTTCCCGTGCTGGCTCCGCAGACGCTGGCTGTGCAGGCCGCCGGGTTGCCCGTCATCGTGTGCAGTTGGGCGCAGGAGCGCATCGTGCGACAGCTGTGGGACCTGGGGGTGCGGGGCATCTACACTGACGACTACGGCGTATACCCAACCCGCAGCCTGACGGAAAACGGGGAGAAAGTGCGCGCTGTTTATGACAGCCTGGCGGATGAGGAGTCCCGCGCGCAGTACCGGGGCGCCTTGCAGGTGCGCTTCCGTGGCGTCGCCATGACCTACTACGCGGACTATCCCACCTATCGGCATCCGCTGGTCAAGGCCCGTCCCGGGGATTGCATCATCGACGGCGGTGCGGCCTCCGGCGACACCCTGGACCTGTTTCTCGAAGATTGTGGCGGGGATTGTGCCATGCACTTGTTTGAGCCCACGCAGCAGTCCTTTCAGCATCTGGGCGCGACCATCGCCGCGAGGGGGCTGGCTGGGGCATTCCCCGTGAACAAGGCCCTTTGGGACAAGAACGAGGAGCTCTGCTTCGAGGAGGAGTCTCCCACAGGCCACAGCAACCACGTCTGTTCCACAGGCGAGGTGCGCGTGGAGGCCGTGACCCTGGACAGTTACGTGGAGGCGGAGGGCATTGCGCGCGTGGACCTCATCAAGCTGGACATCGAGGGCGCGGAGTTGGCTGCGCTCATGGGCGCAGCCGAGGTCATCCGGCGCCATAAGCCCCGCCTGCAGATTTGCCTGTACCACAAGGATCAGGATCTGTGGGATATTCCGCAGTACATCAAGAGCCTTGTGCCGGAATACAAGATGTACGTGGGGCATCATTCCTGCTGCCTGCTGGACACGGTGCTTTACTGCGTGATGTAGCCAGAGAAGGCGCGGTGTCGCGCCAAGTACTCTTCGTCCTGCGTGAGCGGGACCCCGTGGCGTCAGGCAGTCGGCTTGGACCACCATCGGACAGGAGGACAGACAGGCAGCCATGAAAATCCTACTCGTCGCACCGCCCTATGCGCTGCTCTCCCGTTACTATTTCCCCGTGGGCATCGCCTATGTTTCCGGGATGCTCAAGAAGCACGGCTTTCAGGTGGTCTGCCACAACAGCGCCCTGGACGACGACTGGCAGGGGGAGTTCCGCCGCCTGCTTGAGCAGGAGCGGCCCGATGTGCTGGGCGTGGGCGCGCTCACGCCGTCCTATCAGTTCGTCAAATGGATGCTTAAGACCGCCAAGGAGCAGCTGCCTGGCGTGGTCACCCTGCTGGGCGGCGGCATCCTGGGCAGCGAACCCGACGTGTTCGACTCGCTTAAGCCGGACATCGGCGTCATCGGCGAGGGCGAGGCCGCGGCTGTGGACATCCTGCGCACCCTGGAGCAGGGCGGCGACCTTGGCCAGGTGACGGGCATCCTTTACCGCGACGCCGAGGGTCGCACCATCCGCACCGCCCCCCGGCCCTTCATCGAGGATTTGGACAGCATCCCGTTCCCAGACTACGCGGGCTTTGATTTCGGCACCTGCTACGAGCATGTGGGAGCCCACGACATGATCTCCAGCCGTGGCTGCCCGTTCCACTGCACCTTCTGCTACAGCGCGCTGGGGCGCGGCAAGCACCGGGCCCACTCCATCGACTACGTCATCCGCGAGATACGCCACCTCATCGACAGCTACGGGATCAACGCGGTGGGGCTCATGGACGAGGTCTTTGCCCTGCGCAAGGAGCGCATCTACGAATTCTGCGACAAGGTGGAGCCGCTCGGCATCTCCTGGTACGCCCAGATGCGCTGCTCCGTGGTGGACGAGAAGCTGCTCAGGCGCATGCGCAAGACCGGCTGCTCCACGGTGTTCTACGGCCTGGAGAGCATGAGCCCGGAAGTGCTGGCGAGCATGAACAAGAAGCTCAAGCCCTCCGAGATCGAGCGCGCCCTTGAGCTGACCCACCAAACCCGCATGTCGTCCTTCGGCAATTTCATCTTCGGCGATCCGGCGGAGACCGTGGAGACGGCCTGGCAGACCCTGGAATGGTGGATCGACCACCGGCAGTACTGCGTGAACCTGGGCAAGATCGACTGCTGGCCGGGCACCAAGATCTACCACGACGCCCTGGCCCGTGGCGTCATCAAGGACAAGATCGCCTTCATCGAGCAGGGCTGCCCCATGGTCAACATGACGCAGCTGCCGGAGGAGGAGTTCCTGGAGCTCATCCGTTGCGTGTGGCTGATGCACGAAGGCATGCTCTGGCCCGGAAAGCTTGTCTCCGCGAGTGTCGAGGCCGACGGCTCGGCATCCGTCCGCTGCCTCTGTCCACATTGCGGCGCCGAGCTGGTCTTCGAGCATCTGGAGCAAACGCCCATGCACCGCGACCGGCACGCGCACCAACTGCCCTGCAGCCAATGCAGCAGGGCCTTCGACATCCCGCTGCGCCTGCCGCCGGTGGAGCATGGTCCAGAGGTCTGGGAGCTTTATCGTCAGGCCGTTGCGCACCGCGACGCCGGTCGGCTGGACGAGGCCATGGAGAAGCTGCTGGCGCTGTTTGAGATCACCCGCGAGCATTCCGCGGCGGTGGCTCTCTCCGTGAGCATCCGCCTGACTCAGGGGCGGCCCAGGCGTGCCCGGGTGCTGGCGCGGCTGGCCATAAAGCTGAATCCCACCGCCCCGGGCCTGTTCGACT
>JAHIUD010000040.1 GCA_018817515.1 Pseudomonadota bacterium | reverse complement strand
CCGACCACCTCCCCGAGGGGGGTATACCCCCCCGCAATCCTGCGCGCAAGCAGACAGGCTGGTCCGCTGGACAGCGCGACGCAGCTTGGCTTATGTGATGGCATGGCAATCTGTTGGCACGGACACGGCAGCCCCCGCGCGGCACAAGGCGCAAGCTTGACACCCCAAGCAACCGGGCAGTAAATCCAGAGAACATGCGAAATCACCCACCCCGCCAGGAGAACCCAGACACCGTGGAGCCGCCGGAAAGCGCACAGCCAGCCGCAAGCCGCAAGCCACTGCTGCTCATCCACAACCTGTTCAACTACGGGCATTTCCTTGTCTACGCCGACACCCTGACCCAGTGGGCGCTGTCGCGCGGATTTTGCGTCGCCCTGCTGGGCCGGGGCCTTGCAAAAACCAGCTATCAGCGCAGCTACCAGGCCGACAAGCGGGTCCAGATCCTGGACGTGAATCCAGGGGAGCACCTGGACCAGCGGCAGGCTGCGGCGTCCAAGACGGAATTGCGGGTCCAGGCCTGCGCCGAGCTGCTCCAGGCCCAGCGGGAGCTGCAGCCCGTGGCCAGCATCCTGCTCAGCACCGACGAATTCCTGTTCCACGCGGAGCACATCCTGCCGCCCGGCTTCGCCTTTCCCACACCCACGGTGGGCCTGGTCACCTTCGGCCACCGCGACTGCTACCTGGGCCGCAAGGACCTCTACGCCAGCGCCTTGGACCGGGTGCTCCGCGCCCGCAAGCCCTTCCGCGCCGTGCTGACGCTGGACGAGTACCAGACGGCCGCGCTGGATCCCGGCGAGGAGCACCTCGTCCTCCTGCCGGATATTTTTGCCGACCCGCCGGGTCGGGAGCCCGGCCAAGCCCTTTCCGCCCATGATGCCGCTGACAGCCAGGCCCTGCAGGATTTTATGGACCGCGCCCAAGGCCCTGTGCTGCCGCTGCTGGGCAAGATTGACCGGCGCAAGAATCCGCTGTGGGTCCTGCGCGCTGTGCAGGCCACGCCAGGGGCCTCTTGCGTGCTGCTCGGCCAACGAGTGCCGGACAACGACGAGGACGCTATCGACACGCTCCTGGCGGAGCTGGACGCCCAGGGCCGGGTCTTCGTGCGCTGGGGCTACGTGGCCGAGCCCCTGTTCCGGCTCGCCCTCGTCCACCCCAAAACCCCGTTTCTGCCCCTGCCCTACTCCTGCCACTACGGCTCCTCCGGCCCGCAGCTTCAGGCCTTTGCCGCTGGCAAACCTACCCTGGCGCCGGATGTCGGGCTCATGGCCTGGCGCACCCAGGCCCACGGCCTTGGGCTGTGCTTCGCCCACGGCGACGAGCAGGACTTCCGCCGGGGCTTTGCCAAGCTGCTGGCCCAGGGACCGGAGCCCTATGCCGACAATCTCTCCCGGTTCATGGCCTGCTTCACGCCTGAGGTCCGCAACGCGCAGCTCGACAAGACCTTCGGCCTGACACCCCAGAGCGCAAACCTGCTGTCCTTGCTGACCACCACCCCCTTGGCCCCTCCGTACGCGGAACTGCTGCGCCAAGGCCTTTGCCTGCTCCACGCGGGCAACCCCCAGTTGGCTCTGGAGCGCTTCGACAGCGCCCTGGCCCAGCACCCCGGCGACGCCGTGACGCTGCTGCGCAAGGCACTGGCGCTGGACGACCTGGGGCGGCGCGAGGACGTCATCAAGACCCTGCGTCAATGTCTCGACAGCGGCGGCCAGGAGGAGTTCGACTTTGTTTTGCACGGGCAGCTGGACCTTTTGGAAGCATACCTTGACGGATTATCGCGGGACTGCTCCAAAGACCCGGCCCCAAGTGCTCCCGGGAGCTTCCTGGCCTGCCAGGTCGAAGCGGGCAGCCCTGCCTCCCGGCTCGGTGCGACGTTCTGGTGGCGCCTTGGCGCGGCCTTGGCCCGGACCGGCTGGCACGCCCCCTCGGCATTGTCGTTCGGCTGGGCCATTGAACGGGCTCCAGATCAGCTCGATTACCGGCTGAACCTCTCGGACGTGCTGCGCTACGCGAAGCGCTATGACGAGTCCGACACCGCGCTGGACGAGCTTGCGGGCTTGGCGCCGGAGCACCCGGGGCTGCACCACAAGCGCGGCCAGGTGCTCTTCGAGCGCGGAGACCTCGCCGAGGCGGAGGCCGAGTTCCGGCGCGAGCCGAGGCATTCCCCGCACTTCGGCCCGGCGCAGAGCTACCTGGAGCGCCTGGGCCAACGGCAAGAAAGCGGAAAGGACTGAACGCCAGCAGTTCCCGGCGGCTCAGCTCTAGTCGGGGGTGAAGGGGTCGCCCAGCTCGCGCAGGGTGCAGGGGGCCATGGTGTCCACCCGCACCAGAGGCAGGTCCATAATGAGCTCTGTGCGGGCCCGGCCGCCGGTGTAGGCCAACCGCCCCTGGCTGTCGCGGGCGTCGCGGTGGCGGGAGGGGAAGGAGCGCGTTGCGGCCAGTCGGTCGCGCACCTGGGGGAAGAGGTCGTCGCGGACGAAAAAGGCGTTGATGCCGTTGGAGCAGGTCCCGGCGAAGCCGTAGCCGTTCTCCCCGGCCCAATGCAGCAGGGCCTGGATGGACGCACCGAAATACAGGCCGCTGTGGTGTCCTGCGAAGCGGGTGTAGTCCGGCTGATAGGGAATGCTCACCGGCCACCTGTCGCCGAAGATCGAGTTGTATTCCACGACGAGGATGCGCGGCGAAACCGCCCGGATGCTGTTCAACACCCAGTAGTCGTTGCCGTCGATGTCGACGCTCAGGAGCCCGATCTCGCCGGTGTAGCCGTGCCGGGTCAGCAGTTCGTCGATGTTCTCCGCCGTGATGAAGACCGAGGCTGCGGTCAGGTCGTGGCGCCAGAGCAGCTCGCCATCTGCGTGCAGGCTCTCCTCCAGCCCTGCGCCGCCGTCGAGGATGAGCCCCTTCCAGTTGCGGTTCTGCAACAGGAAGCGCGTGTTGGCCTCGCGGTAGTTCTCCACTCCGAACTCCACGAAGCGCTCGTCACCCTGTGGCAGCGTCTGCACCAGCCACTCGATGATGCCGTCCTCCCCGAACTGGGAGGACACCTTGAACTCGGCATCAGCCAGGCACTCCAGCTTGCGCCCGCGCAAGGCCCAGCAGGCCTGGCGCCCGGCCAGCATGAGCTGGGTCTCCTGGGCGCGGGCCAGCCGCTCCAGCCGTGCAATGATATCATTCTGCCCGGTCATGCCGCACCTCCGGCCGCTCCCCGGCCAGCAGCTCGTCCAGAACTTCGTAGGGGTGCCGCGCGGGACCGCGCCCCGCCAGCCGCACCAGCCGGGAGATGTCGGCCTGGAAGGCCACCGGAGCACAAGCGCCCGCGCCTTCCGTCTCGCGCACGTGGCGGTCGGCCTCAAGCCCATGCCGGGCGAACAGCCCGCGCACAAAATCCCGGCCATGCCAGGTGACGCCGCTGGCCAGCAGCGTGTCCTGGCCCGGAGCGCGCTCCGCCAGCTCACACACGAGATCCATGTACTCCTCGGCCGCGCCCCAGTCGCAATAGAAATCCAGCGTCCGCACCGCAAACTCATGCGCCGGGTCCGCAAGGCAGCGCGCCAGCTCGCGCGCCAGGCGGGGAAAGAAGAAGTCCGGCGGCCTGCGCACCGACTCGTGGTTGAACAGGGTGACGATGCTCCCTGCCACGCCGTGGCGCGCGCGGTATTGCTTGAGCAGCTCCTCCGCCGCCAGCTTCGTGATGGTGTACAGGCAGGTGGCGCTGCGCGGCGAATCCTCGTCCAGCGTACCCTTGAGCGGATCGCCCAGGACCTTGCACGAACTGGCGTAGACCACGCCCACCGGCCTGGCACACTGGCGAGCATACTCCAGCACCGTGTGCAGGGCCCCGGAGTTCACCGCCAGGGCCTGGCCCCACACCGGCTCGTAGGCGAAACCGGCGGAGCCGTGCACCGCCGCAAAGTGGAACACCCTGTCCGGGGCCTCCGCGTCCAGAAGCCTGCGCAGGGCCGGGGCAGCGGCGACATCCAGACTGCGGTAGCGGTAGCCGCCTGCAGGAGCATGCGCACCGGCGCCGGGCGCGCGACCCACGCCGACGACCTCATGGCCGCGCCGCACCAGGTGTTCGGCCAGATAGCTGCCGTCCTGGCCGCCAGCGCCAAGCACGAGGCTTTTGGTCATGTCCGGTACCCTGCGATGAGCGCCTCCACCGAATTGCTGCCCTTGGCCACGCGCGCGTCGAACTCGGCGATGAGCGCGTCGATGTTGGCTTCCTCCACCACCATGAGTTCCGGCAGGGGGACGATGAGCTTGGTGCCCGCGCGGACGGTCTCCCGCTCCCGGCGCAGGAACTCCGGCAAAAAATGCCAGGGGAGCACCAGGTAGTAGTCCGGCTTCATGGCCCGGGAGCTCGCTTCGTCGATGATGGGGATCTCCGTGCCCAGGGTGCTCGCGCCCACCTTGACGGGGTTGCGGTCTGCGGCGGCGGCGATCCACAGCCGGCTCAGGCCGTACCATTGCAGCAGCACGTTGCCCTTGGTGGAGGCCCCGTACACGTGGATGCGCGCGCCGTCGGAGCGCAGGCGCGTCAAGAGGGCCGTGGTGTCCGCGCGAAGCAACTCCACCCGGTGCTGGAACTCCTTGTACGGAGCGGGAGTGTCGAGTTCCATCTCAAACTCGCGGATGCGCAGCCAGTTGAGGAAATCGGTGTCCGCCGGGGTGCCGAAGGCTACGCATTCCTGACGGCAGACGTAGCAACGCAGGCTGCCCCCGTTGATCTCGTTCAGCCCAGCCTTGAATATCTTGAGCCCGGCCTGGGCCATGATGTGCCCAAGCACATCCAGGGTGTAGTACTCCAGGTGTTCGTGGCACACGGTGTCAAAGGCGTTCCGCGCGAGCATGAGCGGCAGGTAGGACATCTCCAGCACCCATACGCCCTTCTCCTTGAGCAGCGAGCGCACCGCCCGGACAAAGGCCACGGGATCGTCCAGGTCGTAGAACATGGCGATGCTGGTGACGACGTCCACGCTCTGCTCGCCGATGCCTGCAAGGGCGTCGGCCGAGGGGAACACGGTGTTGATCACCTGGACCGGGGGCGCAATCTCCCGCGCGATGTCCGAAGGGTCCACCCCGACCTTGGCCACATGCGCCGGATAGGCCCCGAGCAGCGTGCCGTCGTTGCAGCCGATGTCGAGCACCTTGCTGCCCGGGCCGAGCGGTCCGGCCACATTCTGGATGCTCTCCACGATGCCGAGGAGATGGTCGCGCATGGTTGCGTTGGTGCCGGAACGGTACCAGTAGTTGGCGTAGAGGATCTCCGGCGGAAAGGTGTGGGCCAGCTGCAGCAGGCCACAGGCGTTCTCCTGGGCGGAGGGGTCGCAGCGCACAAGCTCCAGCGGAAGCTTGCGCCTCGGGGGCATCTGGCAGCCGGGTTTCACGAAGGAGCCCTGAAGATACTGCTCCCCGAAGTCCATTGTCTTTTCAAGGGTGGCGTTGCCGCAGACCCGGCAACGCTTAATTATTCTCGGATGCATGGCACCTCCTGGGATTAGGGCTGCAAAGCCCCGGCGAACATGGCTCGCACCATGCCGGAGTAGGACTTCATGAAATTCTCCACCTGAAACAGATACGGACTGCGCGATCCGTCCAGGCACGTCTTCTGCTCGCACTGCTCCCGGCTGGCCGCAAACACCTGCGGCACGTGGACAATGCTCGCACCGGCCAGGGCCATGCGCACCCAGAGGTCGTAGTCCATGCCGTAGTAGGCCGACTTCCAGAGCATCGCCCCGGAGCGCCGCCAGATATCCGCAGTAAAGAACACCTCGGGCTGGTAGAAATAGTTTCCCAGCTGCCACGAGCCCAAAAAATCGACGATGTCCAGCACCGGCAGCCTGCATGGCGCGCCGAAGGGCAGCAAGCACTGGTGCCGGAACAGTTCCCGCCCCTCGTCGTCGATGCGCAGGCAGCCGCCCACCACCAAGTCCGCGCCGTAGCGGTCCAGCGCCTCCGCCGCGCGGAACAGTGAACCGGGCTCCAGCCTGTCGTCGGTGCACAGCCACGTCAGCACCGTGCCGCTGGCCAGGGCAAGGCCTCGCTGCAGGGCGTCGGACTGCCCTTCGTCGGGTTCCAGCACCAGGCGGCTCAGTCTTGGCCGGTACTCCTCCAGAATCTCCCGCGTGCCGTCCGTGGAGCCGGGGTCGAGCACCATGAGTTCCAGATTCGGATAGCCTTGATCCAAAACGGAGTCCAGGGCCTCCCGCACGAAGCGGGCCTGGTTGAAGCTCGGCATGACCACGGAGATGCGCGGCCAGGCGTGGCAGGGCTCCAGCCGGGGCGGTCCAGCCAGCCAGTCCGGCCCGGGCTCCAGGTAGAGCCGCGCTCCGGAAGGGGCATGCGTGGACAGCCCGCCAAAACCTTCCGGAGCGGGGAGCAGTCCCCCGTCGGTGAAGCCGATGGCCTGGCCGGGCTTGAGCAGGCCGCGCAGCAGAGCCACGTCCGTAGCGCAGTCCAGATACGGCTCAAACAGGTACCGGGAAGGCTCGGCGGCCAGGGCCTCGCGCCCCAGCCAGTGCACAAAGCTGTCCTCCGCAGCGCGCAAGAAGCCGCCCCGGCGCTCCGGAAATTCGCCATAGCGGGGCGCCAGCACGCGGATCAAGCCCACGTCGAAACCGGCCTGGGCCAGCTGGCTCCGGCGCAGGGCCGGGCTCGGGGTCACCAGGACTACCGCTCCCTGGCGACACAGGTCGAGCCAGGCAGGTGGGGTTTGCGCGTCGTCGTCCTGCTGCACCACGCCAGCGGCCCTTTCCGCCACTTCAAGCTCGTTTGGCGGCAGGACATTGAAATTAGGCGCTGGCCGGACCAGCAGGGACAGCGGCGGGCTCTCGCGCCAGGTCCCGGAAAAGGTGGCGGCTCCCACGGCATCGCCCCGGAAGCGCTGCGGGCACTCCTCACCCTTGGTGCGAATAGCCTCCCCCAGGGCACTGGCCGATGCCTCCAGGTCCGCCTCCAGCTGGCCCAGGTTGAGGCGGGCGTCCACCACGAAGCTTAAGGGCTGCGGCAGAGGCACGTCGCCAACGCTGGCCACGTCGAAGACAAAGGTCTTGCGCCGCAGGCACACGCCCCTGGCCGCGTGCATGGCGTCGTAGAGCCGTGCCAGCATTTCCGGGCCGTCCGCAGCCTGACGCCGTCCCAGGCCGGTCATGGCCGGGGCCACCTCGCGATGGGCGTATTCCAGCAGGGTCGCGTCCCAGCCGAAACGCTCCGTGGTCAGCAGGAGCGAACGCGCCGCGTCCACGGAGCGACCGCGCCCCAAGAGCAGCTGGCGCACAAGACTCAGGTAGTGGTCGAAGGTCAGGGGAAGGGGCGCGTGGTAGACCGCGCGGGCGGCGGCCACGCCCTCCCAGCACACGGCCGCGAGGAGGGCGGCGGCGTGCTCCGGATCTTCGTCGGAGGTCTCGATGAACCGCTCCGCCCCCAGCTCCCAATAGGCGAAGTCCTCCGCAAAAGAGGCGTAGACCGAGGTGTCCCGCAGCAGGAACTGCACCACGGGGAGGTCCTGGGGGGCCTGCTCGGTGGTGGTGGCCACCACGGTGAGGCCGCTGCCGCAACCGGCAAACAGTGTGCACAGCGGCGCCAGGCAGGCCGTCTCGCGGATGCTCAGCACGCTGCCGTCGATGATGGCCGGGTTGTCCGTCTGCACCCGCTGGTGCGAGGACAAAACGACGCAGGCACCCGGCAGGCGGCGGAGCAGCAGCTCGGCCACGCGCAGGGCGAACTCCGGCGTCACGAAGGACTGATGGCTGGCCGAGGAGCATTCGAACAGGATGCGGTGCTCATAATCCAGGAGCCCAGTGGCCTCGGCAAAGCCCCGCACCCGCTCCTGCTCCTGCTCCGTGGGCCGCAGGATGGAGCGCACCGGCACAGTGATAGGCGCGCCATAACCCCGCAGCAGGCTGGGCCGGATCGTCCCGTCGTAGTTCTGCATGTTCGCCGGGTAGAGCTGCGTCAGGTAGGCACGGTCATAGCGGCCCTGAGCCAGCAGGCGCGCGGCCTCCAACTCCAGCTCTCCCCAGCGCTTGGCGTTGTCCAGCCTGTTGGCCATGGGATACTCCCAGACCTCATCGACGTCGGGGTTGTTCAGGAGCAGATGGCTGCACAGCGAGCTGATGCACCAGGTCAGGTGGCAGTCGGGATGGTCGTGCTTGATCTGGCGGGCCACTGTGGTCGCGTAGAGGCAGTCGCCATTGGCCGCGAGCTGGCCAAGCAGGATGCGCAGGGGCGCGACAGCTTTGGACAGGGACTTCTCCATCAACGCCTCGCCGCCTTCACCGCAACCCAGCGCAAGCTTTGCCCGGAGGTGCCGCCGCCCGAAGCTTTCAAGGGCGCCAAGGCCAGCACGCGGAAACACTTACATGCAGCGGCGACTCGAACTCTACCACATGGGGGCTTGCTTGCCCCGGCTCCAGCCCAGGGCGGGCAGGAGGGCCCAGGGCGACGGACGAAGCAGTGCAACCCCGCGCCCGGCATTGCGCTGCGCACGTATTCCCCCAGGCGAGAGTCGATGGTTCCGGCTATAATCATTGAAGCCTTCTGGCTGTGCAGCTGCCTGCAACCGTGTCTTTAGCCCCCAGCATGCAAAATCCATGCGCTGCCCCAAAAGACCTGCCCGCTCAGTCCTGGCAGGCCGTTTTAGCACCCATCGCCCTCCCCCTCAAACACTTTTTCCTCAGGAAACGCTCCGGCCGAGCTCACTTCAGACCTTCCGGGAGATGGTCATTTCCGCACGTATTGACTGCGCAGCCATTGGGGACATATCAGCATACCTTAAACTTCTGACAGGCCGGTTCCCTCGCAAGCACCGGCGCGCTCGGATCATGGCGCAAGGACAGCAGGACGGGATTGCCCGGTTCAGGCCCTGTTTCCAGCTTTCACGCATCTTGCATTGTCGCACAGGCCAGGGGGTGTTCCCCGGCAGCCGGGCGAGCCCAACAATCAGCGAGTGACACGTCGTATGGCAAGAATCCTCTTCCTCGAGTCCGAACTGCGCAACGAGAAGTTGGGCATAATGTACCTCTCCGCCGCGCTGCGGGAAGCCGGTCATCAGTCCATGCTCTGCTGGATCGAGCGCGAGGACGTGCATGGCCTCATCGCCAGCTTCCGGCCGGATTTTCTGGCCGTGAGCCTGGTCACGGGCTCCCACGGACCCCTGCTCGCCCTCGCTTCGGAGCTGCGCTCCCGGTACGGGCTGGCCGTCATCGCCGGGGGGCCGCACGCCACCTTCTTTTCTTCCGAGATACCCGAGGACGCTGCGGACTACGTCGTTGTCGGCCAGGGCGAGCTGGCCATGGTGGACATCGTGGAGGGTAGGGCCCCGGAGCGAATGCTTTGCTACGACCTGGCGGACCTGGGCACCCTGCCCTTTCCGGACCGGGAGCTGTTCTACAGGTTCCCGGAGTTTCGCAACAACCCCATGAAGAACTTCATCACCTGCCGCGACTGCCCTTACTCCTGCAGCTATTGCTACAACCACGCCTGGAAGGAAAAGTTCAAGTCGCAGCAGCACTTTCTCCAAAAGCGCAGCGTGGACGACGTGCTGGACGAGATTCGGGAGGTCAAGGCCCGCTACCCCCTGGAACAGGTGATGTTCATTGACGACAATTTCCTGCTCAAGCGGGCCTGGATTGAGGAATTCTGCGAGAGCTATCCGGTGCGGGTCGGCCTGCCCTTTCTCTGCTGCTTCAGCCTCAACCTGCTGGATGAGGAGCTGCTCATGCGGCTCAAGAAGGCCGGGCTTTTCATGATCAATTTCGCCCTGGAATCCGCCGATCCCATGGTGCAGAAAGACATCCTCAACCGCGGGCACATCCGTAACGAGCAGATCGTGCAGGCCATCCGCCTGCTCAGCAAGCACAAGATCAAGACACGCATGCAGAACATGATCGGCATGCCCGTGGCCGACCCCCTGCGCGACGCCCTGGCCACCCTGGAGTTCAACAGGAAGCACCGCGTCGACGACAGCTGGGTCTCCATCCTGCAGCCCTACCCCAACACCAGGCTGGCGGGCTATTGTGTCGCGCAGGGATTCATCAACGAGAATGAGATCGCCTACGCGCCAAGCTTCTTTGACCGCACCGGCCTCAAGATCCCCGATGCGGATAAGATCGCCCGGCTGCAGAAATGGTGGTACTTCGCGATCAAGTACAACCTCAGCGAGGACACCCTGCACCAGTTCCTGGACCTGGAGCTGAGCGAAGGGGCGGCCAACGCGCTCTTGCTGCTGCGCTTCGAGTTTTCCAAGAAATACCTGTACGGCGTCTCCGCAGCGTCCGGCATCCTGCGGCACAACGCCCAGCTGATCCAGAAGCGACACGGCCACAAGGAGCACTTCCCCATCTTCTGGCCCATCATCGCCCGTTACCGGCTTTGCAACGGCCTGGCGGACATCCTCATGTCCCTTGCGCCCTCCGGCGCGGCCCCACACCTCCCCCGCGAGCCCCATGGAGACACGCCCCATGCCTGACACCTCCGGCTTCATCCCGGTGAACGAGCCGCTCCTGGACGGCAACGAGCATCGCTATCTGGCGCAGTGCATTAAAACCGGCTGGATATCCTCCGAGGGTCCCTTTGTGGAGCGCTTCGAGCAGGCCATGGCCGCACGGGTGGGCAAGCGCTTCGGCATCGCCGTAACCAACGGCACCGCCGCACTGGAGGCTGCCGTGGCGGCGCTGAACCTGGCCCCGGGCGACGAGGTCATCCTGCCCGCCTTCACCATCATCTCCTGCGCCGCAGCCGTGGTGCGCTGCGGCGCCACCCCCGTTCTCGTGGACTGCGATCCGCTGACCTGGAACATGGATGTGGCCCAGGTGGCTGCACGCATCACCCCGCGCACGCGCGCCCTGATGCCGGTGCACCTCTACGGCCTGCCCGTGGACATGGCGCCGCTCATGGAGCTTGCCCAGCAGCACGGCCTGGCCGTCATCGAGGACGCCGCGGAGGCCATCGGCCAGACCTGCGCGGGCAAGCCCTGCGGCGGCATCGGGCACCTGGGCGTGTTCAGCTTCTACCCCAACAAGCACGTCACCACCGGCGAAGGCGGCATGATCATCACCGACGACCCGGACCTGGCGGAACGCTGCCGCAGCCTGCGCAACCTATGCTTCCAGCCCGGACGGCGCTTCGTGCACGAGGAACTCGGCTGGAACCTGCGCATGACCAACCTGCAGGCGGCCCTCGGGGTGGCGCAGCTTGAGCGGCTGGACGAATTCTTGGCGCGCAAGAGGGCCATAGGCGCCCGCTACCAGCGCCTGCTGGCCGATGTGCCCGGCCTCCAACTGCCGCAGGCGGCGACGCCCTGGGCAGACAACGTCTATTGGGTCTTCGGCGTGGTGCTTGACGAGACGCTGGGCCTCACCGTGCCCGAGGCCATGCAGCGGCTGCACCGCGAAGGCATCGGCACGCGGCCCTTTTTCTGGCCCATGCACGAGCAGCCTGTGTTCATGCGCATGGGCCTGTTCCGGGAGGAACGCCATCCCCACGCCGAGCGGCTGGCCCGGCGCGGCTTCTACCTGCCCAGCGGTCTCGCCCTGCGGGACGAGCACATAGAGCGGGCCGCTGCCGCCCTGCGGAGCGTGCTGGCATGAACATCTTCCAGGATTACTCAAACTATTACGACCTGCTGTACAATGGTAAGGACTACCCGGGCGAGGCGCGCTACGTCCACGGACTGGTCCAGGCCCAGCGCCCCGGCGCGGCCACGCTGCTGGACCTGGGCTGCGGCACGGGCGGCCACGCTTTCCCGCTGGCCGAGCTCGGGTACGAGGTCACGGGCGTTGATTTCTCCGCCGTGAGCCTCGAGCTCGCCAAGGCGAAGCTCTTGGCCGCACCGGAGAGGCAAAAGACCGTCAGCTTCCGGTTTGGCGATGTCCGTTCGCTCCGGCTGGGGCAGC
Organism: Pseudomonadota bacterium; assembly: GCA_018817515.1. Classification (GTDB taxonomy): domain Bacteria; phylum Desulfobacterota; class Desulfovibrionia; order Desulfovibrionales; family Desulfovibrionaceae; genus Humidesulfovibrio. Next base: position 49,231 of record JAHIUD010000040.1, on the reverse strand, counting down.
GCTTCGATGTTGTCGCGGCGCTGTTTCATGTGCTGAGCTACCAGACCGCCACCGAAGACCTGCAGGCCATGCTGGCGACCGCGCGAAGCCATCTCGCTCCCGGTGGGATCTTCCTGTTCGATTTCTGGCACGGCCCCGGGGTCCTCGCGGACCCGCCCAAGGTGGCGGTGAAGCGTCTGGAGAGCGACGCGCTCAAGATCACGCGCATTGCCGAGCCGCACACGCACCCTGGCCGCAACCTGGTGGACGTGCATTATACCATCTTCGCCCACGACAAAGGCGCCGACCGCATCAGCCAGACCGAGGAAGTCCACAGCATGCGCTACTTCTTCGAGCCGGAGCTGCGCGATCATCTGGCCGGGTGCGGCTTTCGCCTGCTTTTCCATTACGAATGGCTGACACGGGTGGAGCCCACGGAGAAGTCCTGGAACGCGGTGATGGCCGCAGCCCTCGACTTCTAGGGCAGGATGATACCATAGAGTGAAAACACGGAGGATCATATGGGCATCAACTTTGAAGTCGCAGCCTTGTTCGCAAAGACTTTCTCCAAGCTGAAGTGCAAGGGGAAGCTGCTACAACTAGGCAGACAGACCGTGGAACTCACGGACGAGCAATTCCTGAAAGCTCTTGAGCTTGGAGGATTTGCTTCGAAAGATGGGGGTCGGATCATCTTTATAAATGACATCTCGGGACATATAAAAAACAACACCTACTACAGAACCGACATTGGCGTACAGTATCTAAACGATAAAACATTTTTTGGAGCACTTGGTGTAGATGCATATTCCTCAGATGCAAATGACTATGAAAATGCTGATTACATTATCGACTTAAATAGCAGCAACAACGATCAAATACCTGAACAATTTGATGTAATTTACAATGGTGGTACAATAGAGCACGTTTTCAATCCAGTAAATGCATTCGCCACAGTGCATCACCTACTTAAAAATGGTGGCATAATTATACATCTTGCCCCAACAAATGGATTTGTAGATCACGGCTTCTATCAGTTTTCTCCCTGCCTGTTAAAGGAATACTATCAAGCCAATGGCTATCAAATCCTCGAGATGAAATATATATTCGTTAATTCGGACGGATGGTACATCTTTGAGCACATTTCAAAACTTCCCTTCTCGCTATTCCAGGGAGCGCTTCTGTACTTTGTCGCCAGGAAAATGAAGGACTCGACTTCTAACACGACCCCAACGCAGGAATTGTATCAGCATCTTTGGGGTGGAGCAGAACGTAGCGATGAAAGCCTACACGACTACAGACAGAGAATCCTTATCGAGAATCTCGAGTCTGAGCGATTGACGGTTGGGACACAACAAAGAATCGCAATTTGGTGTGGTGGTGACTTCACTGAACGAATGCTTACCAACTTCCCTAAACTTGCATATTATGTCAAATTCATAGTCGACAAAGACACACGAAAACATGGCAGTAACATCGCAGGGATTAGTATAGTGCCTCAACAGTACTGCATTGACAACATAGGGAATATTGACAATGTGCTAATATCAACACCAAATTGCATGCCTATTTACAACGAGCTATCGAAGATTCCACTCTTTAATGGAAAGCTGATTCTTCTTTGACGTTTGCGAATAATGAACCATCTCGCCATCGAGCAGGTGTTCAATGTGGCAGTCACGTGTGACACACCGACTCCGTAACCTAGCAACAGTATTGTTTTAATGCTTAGGGACTTGCAAAAATGGTCAATCGCGCCACTATATGGTATCATCAAACAGAAAGATATTTGGTCACAACAACCCTACCCTCGCGGGGCATCGGCTGCGACGGCAGGACACTCACCACAACGACTAGATCCGTTGGCGCAACATTTGCTCATCTGTAGAGTTTCATAACAAAGAGACCCCTTGAGGGCCCTGAAGGAGAAAGCTGATGCGCAAAGGGTTGAAGGTTGTCTGCGTTGTCCCCGCGGGAAGAAGGCGCTACCTGCATGCTTTGATCCCGTACCTCGTCAGCGAAGAAATTATCGATGAAATCCACCTGTGGGTGAACACGTCTAACGATAATGACCTGAGATATATGGATATTGTCGCTGGCATGTTTGACAAGATACATCTCGTCGCCGCTCCTCCAATGAAGAGCGCTGTCAGAACGGACAATGTAGGTCGATTCTACCAAACAGCAATACAAGCGAACACAATATACATCAAGCTAGATGACGACGTTGTATTTATAGAAAATGATTTTTTTGAAAAGTTTGTCGACTTCCGCATAAATAAACGTAACGCTTTCTTGTGTCTTCCAATGACAATCAACAACGCTGTTTGTACATATATGCACAAATGTTATGGACTGCTTGACGAGCAGAGTTTGACTAATGTATCACCGTGGGCAGGAGATGGTGTAACATATGCAGACAATCTTTTTGCTGAACGCGTTCACAAACTCTTCCTCGATCAATACAGGCAAGGTTCTCTTGACATGTTTAGGTATGACGATTTTATGTTTAACTTTACAATATCCATTAACTGCTGCGCCTGGTTTGGCGAAGACTTCGCTGCGTTTGGGGGCGTTATACCTCACTGGAAGCTTGATGAATTTTATCTCACGGTTGACAAGCCTGTTGAGATGGGAAAGTTAAATGCGTTCTGTGGGTCTACAATAATTTCTCATTATGCATTCTTTGTACAGCGAAGCTACCTCGATAGAACAGGATTGCTAGAAGAATATTACAGCATCAGCAAACTGGAAATTCCAGACTTTGGTTGGGGCCAATTTGATGCGCTGAAAGATGATTGCGCATTTGGCCCTTCTGGGTCAGGACTTGCGGCGGCGGCTCGCTACTTCTCAGATGTTCTTGTAAACATCAATGCGAAGGACGTTTATATTTGGGGCACCGGAGGATTTTTCGAAGGCGTTAAGGACATTTTTAAAGGGCATAACATTAAAGCTTTCATTGAGAATGATTCTTTCAAAATTGGAACGACAAAGGACGGCGTTCCAGTTGTAACGCCTTTTGATTTGAATTCTATGCCCAAACTGCCAATATTCATCTGCTCATGCCACTTCGAAAGCATTATTGCTCAGCTAAAGCAAAACGCTCCCGAGTTTGACGTCGTTGTCAGCCATTCCCAGTACGTTTGGGATTAGTGTCGCGCTTTTACATTACCCTATCTTTACTGTGCGAGGTCTTGGCGGAGCAGACCTCCATAAATAGCTCTGTTCAAATCTTGTGGTAGAATTGTACAAACATAATGTGCATGCAATAAATATTTGTTTTGAACGCTAGACAACCTTTTCAACACATCGCAATCGAGCACATCGGATCGAAGTTCTACCTGATGCAGGCAGGAGGGACGAGATGGAGTGCTGTGTCTTCGACTTTTAGAACCACGCCCCTCAGCGCGGCAACGGCGTCCACATGGCGCTCAGCCGGTCCTCGGGCCCCATGCGGGCCAAGACCCTGGGCACCATCTTTTGCCGGTGGTACTGGTACATGGCGCAAACGACATAGAGCGTCTTGCCCTCTGGCGCGTATGACTCCAGGGACTGCACCCGGAGGCCGCCCACCTCCTCGGCATGCCTGCTCGGGGAGTCATCCACAAGGGTCAGGCGGCAGTCCCGCCAGAAGTCCTCGCCCCAGGCCTGCCGCAACGCGGCGCTGATCGCCAAATAGACGTTGCTCGCCCCATAGAAGCAGATCGCCCCGCCCTGCTCCGCCCACTCGCGCCACCGGGCCTGTTGCTCCTCCACCCCGGCGAGGAAGGCGCGCACCTGTTCCCAGCGCGCGTTGCTGATGCCGGTGAACAGCGGGCCGGGATGCGGAGCCCTGCGGAACAGCGCGCTGAACTGGTAGGAATCCTCCACGGCGACAAGCGTCAGGCCCGCGCGCTGCCCGAGAACCTCCAGAGCACGCGCGGAATAGTGACCCACATGCTCCACCACCCAAGGGTCCACGCCCTCCGCCAGCTCGTTTTCCAGCACCGGCACTTCAATCAGGAGCCAGCCCCCCTCGCGAACAAAGGATGCCAGGTGCAACAGGAAGCGCAGCGGGTCAGCCATGTGCTCCAGCACCTGGCGGGCTATGACCAGGTCGAAGCTGGGCGAGAAATGGATGTCGTGGACATCGTTGAAGAGCGTAGGCACTCCCACCAGGGACAGGGGCGAGCTCTCCACCCCCAGCAGCTGCAGGTGGGCGTGGCACTGCTTCAGATAGGCCAGGAAATCACCACGATTGGAGCCGACCTCGACGACATAGGACAAGGCTGGCCAATGGCAGTGTGCGTCAAGGAAGCCCTTGGCCGTCCGCGTCCGCTCGTCGACCAACGGGAAGCCGTGCAGGTCGTTGTCCAGCAGGTTGTAAGCCCTGTAAGCCGGGGCCAGCAGGGCCGTGAAGGCCACAGGATCGGCAAAGGCGTCCACGTTCCAGAAGAAACCGCAGTCCCGGCAGCCGGCTATGGCGAGCTCCACGGTCTGCCCCGGCGGCATGTGCACGCTGCCAGGCTGGCCACACCGCCGGAAGACGATCTCCGCCGGACCGTTACACAGAGGGCACTGCATGGCTGCTCCTTGATTCAAGCGCACGGCTCCGGGCGAGCGGTTTTGGGGCATCGCCCTGACAGGCCAGGGTCAGCCCCGGCGGCGCACTCTCCCAACGTCAACTCTTCTTCCTGCAGGTGAAGCAGACAATGGACGCCTCGTCGGGATCGACCTCGCTGCGGCTCCACTGGCGCACCTTGTCATAATAATGACGGCGGAACTCCGGAATGTCCTTGACGGCCTGCCCCAGCTCCAGCTCGCCCAGGACCGGTGCGAAGGGGTTCTTCCAGTAGGTCAAGGCCTTGAGCTTCATCTCGCGCTCGGAAAGCACGAATCTCCTGTGCTCGATGGTCAGGCCAGCCTGGCCCAGCATATCCTCCCACTCCCTCCAGGTGCGGTCCACATGGATGGTGAAGCTCTCGCGCACCCAGTTCACATAGTCCGGGTGGAATATCTCTTCGAAGGTTTCGATGTAGCGGCCCGTTTGCAGGCTGAAATAGGCCCGCCCGCCAGGCTTGAGGATGCGGGCCATGGTCGCCAGGACCTTGTCGGCGCGTTCGATATGCTCCAGGGAGCAGACCGAGATGATGCTTTCGAAGAAGTCGTCGGGCAGGGGCAGGGGGCCGGTCACGTCGGCCTGCAGCACCGAGCGGTAGGCCCCGCCGATGAAACCACGCGACACGAACTCCTCGACGGTGCGGGCATAAGCGCCCTTTTCCGGGAAAAGGTCCACCCCGACGTCGATCTTGCCCAGAATCCTGCTGGTCCAGAACCCGAAGCCGCAGCAGAAATCGATGGACGGCCCCTTGAGCGGAGTTTGGTCCGCGAAGTAACTCATCTCCGCGGCCTTGAGCAGGTCGTCCCAGATGAGGAAGTCCTTCTGCCCGGAGAGCAGCAAACGCTCCGAAAGGGCGGTGAAATCCTGCTCCCCTGGAGCGGCGTCAGACATGGCGAGGGCCTGGCTCTGGAGCCAGTCGTGAATTATTTGACCTTTCAAAAGGCCGCCCGGAGCCTCGGGGGCAAACTGCGGTTGCACCGCAAACTTGAAGTGGGGCATCACCGTTCCCCTGCCTGGAGTTGGCGCAGCACAGCCTCGATGATCGGCTCCGTAGCGATGGAGGACATGCAATGCTCCTCCCAGGCGCAGTGCGGCTGGCAGCAGGGCATGTGCGGGCAGCCCTCGTGGCGGTGCAGCTCACCGCTGCCATAGAGGAACACCTCCTGCGGGTCCGAGGGGCCGAAAAGGCCGACGACACGACGCTTCAAGGCCAGCGCCAGGTGCAGCCCCAGGCTGTCCTGCGTCAGCACCACCCGGCACGAAGACAGCCAGTCGCAATAGCACTGGATATTGTCGAGGCCCTCCTGCCAGGAGACGCTCAGGCCGCGGGCCTCCAGGGCGTTGGCGACCTCTGCCCAGCGGGCCTCCGGCATACGTTTGGTGGGCCATTTGGAACCGACCAGATGATTCAGACCAACATCGAAGCGCACCTCTGTGCCGGGCTGGTAGCCCAGGACATACGGCTGTTCCTTCCACTCCAGGCCCAGCATCTCGATGAGGTTCTGCTGCCAGGGGGAACGGTCGGACAGGGGCTGGCCCTTGTCCCGGATGTAATCGATAAATGCCTGGCCCTTCTCGTAGGCCAGGTAGGTCCCGGAGGCCGCGTCGAACCGGAAGCCGTACCGGGCCCAGGCGTCGACCATGTCGGCCAGTGCGCACACGCCGGGATGCTTCTCCAGGTTGATGACGATATCGAATTTCTCGCGCATCAGCTGGAAGGGCACAAAGGCGTCCGCCACGAGGATGCGGTGGATCAGCATGTTGCCCGCCAGCAGGCCAAAGGCCGCCTCGTCTACCAGCCAGGTGATCTGGGCGCTGGGGTGCAGCTCCAACAGGGCCGTGAGCAGCGGAGTCGTCCGCAGCACGTCGCCCAGGCTGGTGACCTTGCCCATTTCGGGGTCAAGGGTCTCCGAGTAGCCAAGCTTGATGATGAGTATTTTCATTGGGCAAGACCATCCACGTCGACTATCTCCACAGAGGTATGCCCAAACTGCTGGAATCGATTGGTCTTCACCTTCACGTCGCAGGGATTGCAATCCCCGTAACTGTCGCACGCCCTGAACTCGTCGATGGCGTCCGCCGTGAGGTCCGCATCCAAAACGTGGGCGTAGGGCGCGCGGCCTTCAAGCAGGTCGGCGTGGCACTTGTAGACCAGGCCCGCCGGGTCGACCAGCAACTCCCCGGTGCGGCAACGGCACGAGCGCAGCTGCCCGCCCATGACCGAGCCGGGGTACTTGAACTGCCCGTAAAGCTGGCCCTGCCACTCCCCCAGATACTCCTTGGTGCGGAAATCCACCCCAAGCTTGAGGCAGCGTTCTTTGGTCGCGAGGATGTGGCTGCGCTTCTCCTCGTCCGGATGGAGAATGCCGTAAATGCCGATGCGAAATCCGGCCTCCTCCAGCTGGAAATACCGCCACACCAGCTCGTCGATGTCATTCTGGCCAGGGTGGTAGCTCACCCGGATGGGGGCATAGGGAGCCTCTCGCAGGAAGACCTCGCGGGGGACGTTGGCGATGAACTCCGCGACGTCAAAGGTGAGGTTCGTCAGCAGATCACACTTCAAGCCGGGTTTCAGCGCGTTGACGAAGCGGAAGAATCCCGGAAACAGCGTGGGCTCCCCCCCCTGCAGGGTCAGCGGCAAATCCGGCCGGAGTTCCAGGCGGTTGGCAGCCTTGATCCAGCTCTCCACATCCATGGTGCGCTTACCCATGGTGCTGCGCGAGCCTCCATCATGGAGATTGATGCAGTAGGGACATTTCAGGTTGCAGCGCAACGTCAAAAAAAAGGCGACGTAATTGTGCCACTCCGCTGGGCGGATAGGCCCCAGCTCGCTCTCAGTCGATATTTCCACGAAGATGCTCCCTTGTCTCTAATGATCACGTGGCGCATTGCGCCCCCCGGAGCGCTCCGGCTTGCAAAGCTTCTGCGAAAACAGGTCGAACTTCAACAGCAAACCCGCAACGGGATGGTGGCTTTCACACGCGTCCTATCGGTCAGCAAGCCCGTCCACTTGAGGTCGGCGACCGCTCCCCGGCTAGCACGAAGGGCAAAGCCGCACAAGCAGGGCGGCGGGCTTCGCGCCCTCTGCCCGGTCCCATTGCGCCTGGAGTCCATGGGCCGCGAAGCTGGCTTCGGGCCCGTCCCTTTCCTCGGACGGCGCCCCCTCCGGCAGCCGCACCACGGCCAAACCGCCAGGGGCCAGGTGCCCGGCCAGCGCTCCGGCCAGGAGTTCGGCGTCCTGCCCGGTCATGGGGCGGTTGAGGCGCACCTCGACATGGTCCGGCTGGCGTCGCGAAAAATAGTACCGCCACAGCCCGGGGTCCAGCGGGTCCATGGTCACGGCGATGCCTGCGGCGGCTTCCCCCACGGAATCGCGCTCCGGCGCGGCACCCAGCCGGACCCGCAGCGGGGCCTGCGGCGGAGCAAGAAAGAGGGCGGCCTTGGCGTGGGTCGGGTTGAGTTGCAGGGCCTGCGCGAAGAACGCCTCCGCAGCGCGCTCATTGCCCTGCTCCAGGCTGGCCTCGCCACTTTTGAAAAGGGCCCAAGCGGCCAGCGCCGCCCCCACCCGCCGGTCCTCGTGGATGCGCCGGAATACGGCTTGCGCTTGGCAAAGCCCCCCTCGCCTGAGCAGGATCAGCGCGATGGCGTAGATCGCCTCGAAATCCTCCGCGTTGCCGGCCCGCTCCAGCGCCGCCATGAGCGCCGCTGCGGCCGCGTCCAGATCCTCATCGGCCATGCGCAGCCGGGCGATGGCGCAATACGCCTCGATGCCGGGCTCTCCGCCGTCCGCGCCGATAGTCATCTCCTGTCCTTGGCGGCATGCGTCCTCGATCGCCGCCAGCAACGGCACGCTGGTCCCGTCAAAATCGCAGCGCCGGGCGAAAAACTCCAGGCAGTTCCCTCGCAACGCGTCCAGGCCCTCCCTGCTCGCAGAGGCCAAGACACTGTGGGTCTCCCCGATGCCTTGGACCTGCCAACCGAGCCCCTCGCAGCGCACATGCCCGCCCATCTCACCCTGGTCGCTCACGAGTACCGGCAGGCCATGCTGCAGATAGGTCGTGAACTTGCCGGAGGCCATGCCGATGTGCTCCAGGTTCCTGCCCACCAGCGGGTGGTCATACGTGGGCAGGTAGAAACACAGCCCGAGGTCGCAGGAATGCAGCAGGCGGCCCAGCTCGTTTGCCGGCAGGCTGGGGAATGGCGAGGCGTGGACCCGCCGCCGCACTCCTTCGCCAAGGCCCGCAAGGAGCCGGTTCAGGGATTGCGCGCCATACCGATGGTGCAGAACAAGCGCCCAGTCCTCCGGCCATTTGGCCACGTTCTCCAAAATTTGACCCGTGCCGGACCAGGGCGCGTCCACGCTGCCGATGCTCACGGCGATCTTGGTGCCGCGGTCAAGGCCAAGCGCCTCATGCACGGCGAAGGTCCGCGCTCCCGGGCAGCTGCCTCGGCCCGCCACGGGCATGTTGACAATGCGCTCGCAGGCAATGCCGTTCTCGCGCGCAAGGTGCCCGGACCGCTCGGCATCCTGGCACAGGGCAAAGGCCACATCGCGGCAGGCGGCAATCTCGGGCCGCTTCTGATCCGGGCCGACCTCGGCGGCAAAGTACAGTTCATACGACAGCAGCCCATGGGGAACGCCCTGCGCCCTGGCGACATTGGCGGCATCAACAATGCCCAGATCCACACCAAGGACCAGGGAAAAACGGGGCAGCCCTGCCAGTGCGACCTTCTGCACGGTGCGCCCGTCGGTGTCCGGGAGGAACAGCACGTGGCGCAGGGGCTCCCAGGGGCCAAGCGGGGGCGGCACAAGGTGGACATGCAGGCGCGGATGGCCGGGGACAGGCGCAAGGCCTGGCTGCGGGGAACTGTAGACATGCACCTCGTGCCCGCGCTCAAGGAGCCGCTCAAGCAAGCCGGAGAGGTGCGGGTTGTTGGGGACATTGCCCTCGGGATGAAAAATGGCGATGCGTTCGCTCATGGCACAGCCCCGGCTGCCGACACCAAGCTACTGCTTTCGCACACTTTCCTGCAATCGCGCATCACACGATCATACGCCGTCATCGGAAATTCACCGGGATCGAGCCACTGGATGTCGATGTTCCCAATCCTGCTGTCGGAGGCGATTTCCGGCCGTTGCCGGAGCAATGTCAGCAACGGAGCGATGTCCTCCTGGCGAAACCAGCAGCATCCGACGATAAAGCTGAAGTCCACACTTCCTCCGCTTGATGAGGGCCAATAGAGGCTGAAGAAACATTTTCATGCGAACATCGGGCCAAACCGCCCTGGGCAGGTTCCTCCCCCACCCCCCGAAGGGCCTTGGGAAAGGGGCCTCCCTCCGTGCCTGGGGCGCTTCGCCTGGAAATTCACCCTGAAAATCCAACACATGCGGCCCACAGGGTCAAGCAAAAATCCCCGCGCCCTGGCGACCACGCAAATATTCGGACAACATGCTCCCTCCGCTCTTGTTCCCGGCTTGCGGAAGATATACAAAAAGAGCCATGGTAATATGGATAATTGGAATGTCAGGGGCGGGAAAGACCACCATCGGGCGGGCCCTGTATGGTCTGTGGCGTTCCGTTTCGCCCAACACCGTGCTGGTGGACGGAGACGAAATGCGGGCCATCTTCGCGCAGGACCGCTCTCCTGCGGACTACACGCTGGAGGGCAGACGCAAGAATGCGGAGCGCATCTACGAAATCTGCGCCTGGCTGGACCGCCAGGGCATCAACGTGGTCTGCTGCATGCTGTCCGTCTTTCCCGATGTCCAGGCCCGGGGGCGCCAGAACTTTTCACAATATTTCGAAGTCTTCATCGACGTCCCTGTGGAGGTGCTGGCGAAGCGTGACGCCAAGGGCCTATACGGACCGGCCATGGCCGGGCAAGCGCAGAACGTTGTGGGCGTGGACATCGCCTTCCCGCGGCCGCCCCTGGCGGACATGGTCGTCGACAACAGCGGGTTTGACATTCCTGCGGAGGTCTTGGCCAGACACATCGCCCGGAAGGTCGGGTTGGCGCTGCCGGGCGGTCAAGTTCCCCTGGAAGAGCTCCCGCAGCGGATGCAAAGAGGTGAGGATGCGAAGAGCTGAGAGTGATGCGCAAGAGCGCGAAGCCTCCCTGCCGGTGAGGGCCTGATGGACCGTTATGCCTACTCCAAGGGTGACCGGCTTGACGAGCGGAACACCTATTTCTACACGCCAAGCACCGGGGCCGGCATGTTGCGGGCTTGGCGCGCGTCCCGAGAGGCCGTTTCCCTGCGTCTGCCGGAGCCGGTTTGCGTCCCGCCCGCCGGGGCTGGCAGCCTCCCTCTTTTCGGAGTGGCCATAGAGACCGCCGCGCTGCTTGAAGCCCTGTTCAGCAGGGTGTCCGCACAGGAATATGCACCGGCGACATTGCGGTGGCTGGACAAGATCACCCACAAATTCGAAGTCGCCAAACGTTTTCACCACCGTTACGATGAACGTTTCCGCGCTGTGGAGCCAGGAGAATACCGTGACCTCGGTCTGTATATCCGCGCCGGGGAGATTCTCCTGCTTGCGTACGCCGCCCTGGGGCACCTGACGTATCTCAACGCGGCCATGAAGATCATCGACACGCTGTGCGCGGTCTCGGCAGGACTCGATGCCGCTGAAGGAGCCCGACTGTCTGCGCTCATCTCCCAGGAGCTCGCGGCAGTCGAGGCCCTGCGCGAGGGCTTTAGATGATCCTGGACAACGTGCTGTTCCTGGCAGCCCGGACGGCGCGCTCCCAGGCTTACGCCCAGGCCATGCTGAACGCCGGAATGTCCCCGGCGAGCGCCATCGTCTACGGGGCGGCGGCATCACGCCGCCTCGGGCAGCCGGACGACCAGCTCCAGCGCTTGCCCGTGCAAGACCTGTTCATTCCCGACCCCTGCGAACCCCTTGATGCGACACTGGAGAAACTGGGGACTCCGGTGGCGCTGCTTGAAGAGGACTCCGTCAACTCCTCCGCAATCATCCGGCAGCTCAACGCCATGGCCCCAAGCCTAGTGATATACTCCGGCTATGGTAGTGAAATCGTTCCGGCCTCACTCTGCGGCGCATACCAGTTCCTGCACATCCACGCAGGGTGGCTCCCGGATTACCGCGGTTCGACAACCATCTACTACAGCCTGCTGCGGGAGAAGCGTTGCGGGGTGTCGGCACTTTTGCTTGTCCCGACAATAGATGCCGGCCCGATACTGCTTCGCCGTCACTATCCGCCCCCGCCTCGCGGCCTGAACATCGACTACATCTACGACAGCGCGCTGCGCGCGGACCTACTCATCGACGTGCTCAAGAACTTTGCGCGGGGCGGCCTCGAAGCGGAGATGCTGGCCCAGGCGGAGGGCGAAGGCAGGACATATTTCGTCGTGCACCCTGTGCTCAAGAACATCGTCATTGAAAGGCTGGAAGCGTCATGAAGGCAGCGCGTCACGACGCCAGAGGGCATGCGGCGTTCACGATTCCCGCAGGTTTCCGGCTGCGTGCTCCCACCGCCGGGGACGGGCGCCACGCAGGGCCGTTTGCCCCCCTGCCTTGGCCGGGCACTCGCCTGGCGCAGCGTACCGGACTTGCGGCCGCACAGCGCGAGCACGATTTTCGCATGTCGGGAGCAATGGCTGCGGCGACGTGCCGGGTGGCGGAACAGGAACACGATGGGGACGAGCACATGACTTCCTGGCTGGGCAAAATTTTCCCGGAAATGGTGGCGCCGCGATGAGAACGACCTACCGCAGCGCAACCAACAAACAGTACTGGACCGACAGATGGGCCGGCATCTCTGCGGACGGGGCCGTTGAGCATCTTGACGGCTACCCGCTGAAGTACGCGGAGTTGGCGATGACCTCCGGCCGGGGCAGGATTCTGGAGGCTGGCTGCGGCGCGGGCCGAGTCTTGCGCTACTACCATGATCGCGGACACGAGATCATCGGCATGGACTTCATCGAACTGGCCATCGAAAAGCTCAAGCAGGCGGACGCCTCTCTGCGCGTCGTGGTGGGGGACATCACCAACCTGGAGTTCCCGGACGAGCACTTCCGCTACGTCTTCGCCTTCGGGCTCTACCACAACCTGGAGCACGGCCTGGACAAGGCCATCGCGGAGACCCACCGGGTGCTTGAAAAGGGTGGCCGCGTGTGCGCCTCCTTCCGGGCGGACAACGTCCAGACGCGGCTGACCGACTGGCTGGCCCGCGTCCGCGCCAAGCGGCCCGCAGGGCGGGGGAAAGGCCTGCACTTCCACAAGCTGAACCTGACCAGGAGTGAATTCGTGGCCGCGTTCAGCAAGGCTGGTTTTCAGGTCGAGCAGGTGTTCCCCGTGGAGAACATGCCCATATTCTACAAGTTCGCCCTGTTTCGCGCGGCCTCGCACAAGGTCTTCAATGAAAACCTTGCGCGCAAGGAAGGCTACAGGCTCTCCTGGCTCGGGAATCTGCTGCAGAGCATGCTGATGTGGCTCGCCCCGGACCAGTTTTGCAACATCTACGTGCTCATCGCCCAAAAGTGTTCCTAATGTGGCAGGCATCCCCCCAGGCCCGGACAGCCGCCACCCCACAAGCAACAGGCAAGGTGACACCATGACAAGCAGCCTCACGCTGACCACCAAGGCGAAAACCCTGGAGTCAATGTCCGAGGTCGTGCGGTCTGCCAGGGTCCAGCCTCTGCATTACTTCTCCGTCGCCAGGTGGAATACCGAGCCGGAGGCCGTGCTGACCGACATCTCCCGACGCTTCGCCCCGGACTTGCAGCTCATCGTCCGCTCCAGCAGCGTGCTGGAGGACGGCGCCACCCAGTCCTTTGCCGGAAAGTTCGCCTCCTGCGACAAGATCCTGGGCCGGGAGGCGCTCCGGGCGGCCATCGAGACGGTCATCGCCTCCTACGGGGAGCATGCCTCCGCGCAGGACGAGGTGCTCGTCCAGACCTCACTGACCGGGGTGCTGCGCGCTGGCGTCGGCTTCACCACCGATGCCTCCTCCGGCGCGCCGTACCACATCATCCAGTGGACGGACGGGCCGGACACCAGCGCAGTCACCGCTGGCAACGCCTCGCGCAAGTTTATCCGCCACAAGCTCTCGCCCACCCCCGCTCCGGAGGGACTCGCCGGGGTAATCCGGCTTCTGGAGGAGCTGGAGGAGCTCTTCCCCGGAACGCCGCTGGACGTCGAGTTTGCAGTGGTGCCGGAAGGCGTGGTCCTGCTCCAGGTCCGCGCCCTTGTCATGCGCCAGTTCCTGGCGCCCGCAGCAGAGCACGCCGCACTCATCCAGAGCATCGCCGCCAAAACGGCCGAGGACTTTGTTCCCCACCCCTTCCTCTTCGGCAAGCGCACCATCTTCGGAGTCATGCCGGACTGGAATCCTGCGGAGATCATCGGCATCCGGCCAAGACCTCTGGCCTTTTCCCTGTACCGCGAGCTCATCACCAACTCCACCTGGGCCTACCAGCGCGACAAGTACGGCTACAAGAACGTCCGCAGCCACCCGCTGCTCAAGGACCTCTGCGGCCAGCCCTTTGTGGACGTGCGTGTCAGCTTCAACTCCTTCATCCCCTCGGACATCAAGGATGGCCTGGCAGACAGGCTGGCGGACTATTATCTGGATCGCCTGCTCGCCAACCCGCACCTGCACGACAAGGTCGAGTTCGACATCGTGCTCACCTGCTACTCCTTTGACCTGGACGCACGGCTGCAGGATTTGCGGAACGCGGGCTTTTCCGGCGAGGACTGCCGGACGCTCTCGGACAGCCTGCGCAACCTGACCAAGCGCATCATCAACCCTGACAGCGGACTCTGGCGCGACGATGCGCAGCGCATCAAGGTGCTGGCGGAACGCCGCCGCCAACTGTACGCGGGCAAAACCGACCCTGTCTCGCGGATCTACTGGCTGCTGGAGGATTGCAAGCGTTATGGCACGCTGCCTTTCGCCGGGCTGGCCAGGGCTGGCTTCATCGCGGTGATCCTGTTGCGGTCCCTGATGGCGGAAGGCATCATGACCGGAACAGAGCGCGACAGCTTCATCAACAACCTGGACACCATTTCAAGCCAACTGCCGCGAGATTTCGCCAGCCTAGACCGCTCGACCTTCCTGGCCAAGTACGGACACTTGCGACCCGGCACCTATGACATCTTGTCTCCGCGCTACGATGAGGCCCCGGACACGTACTTCGACTGGAACGCCCGGGTCGCCTGCAACCACAAGAAGGAGCCCTTCCGGCTCTCCCTGCGGCAGATGCGCGAGATCGCCAAACTGCTCAAGACCCACGGCCTGGAGCATGACGTCCTCGGCTTCTTCGATTTCCTTCAGGCGGGCATTGAGCTGCGCGAGTCGTCCAAGTTCGAGTTCACCCGCAACTTAAGCGACGCCCTGGCACTCATCGTGGACCTGGGCGAGCGCCACGGCTTCAGCCGCGAGGACCTCTCCTACCTCAACAGCGATGTGATCTACGACCTGTACCGCTCGTCTGCGGACATCAAGGCGATTTTCGCGCAGAGCATCGCTGCGGGCCGGGAACAGCACCAAAGATCCTGCGGCATCATCCTGCCGCCGCTCATCACCCGCGAGGAGGACGTGTGGAGCTTTGAGCTGCCCGAGTCGGAGCCGAACTACGTGACGCTCCAGCGTGTGCGAGCCGAGGTGGGCGTGCTGGCCGAGCCGGACGGACTGGCAGGCAGGATCGCCTGCATCTCCAGCGCCGACCCCGGCTATGACTGGCTGTTCTCCCGGGGCATCGCCGGACTGGTGACGGCCTACGGCGGCGCCAACAGCCACATGGCCATCCGCGCCAACGAGATGGGCATCCCGGCGGTCATCGGCGCTGGCGAGGCCCGCTTTCAGCTCTGGTCCAGGGCGCGGACACTGGATATGGATTGCGCCAACTGCAAGGTGGAAGTGCTGGCATGAGGTCCCTACTCGTCTCCCAGCGCGTGGACGCGCACCCAGGCCGCCAGGAGCGGCGGGACGCCCTGGACCAGCGCTTGTGTCGATTTCTGCTGGCCTGCGGCTACCTGCCGGTGCCCGTGCCCAACGTCCCGGAATGCGCGCGCGAGATATGGGACGCGGTGCGGCCGGAGGGAGTGCTGCTCTCCGGCGGCAACGACCTGCTTGCCCTGGGCGGAGACACCCCGGAGCGCGAGGCCACGGAGACGCTGCTGCTTGACCTCGCCGCACACCACGGCGCGCCTGTTTTCGGCATCTGCCACGGTTTGCAGCTTTTGGCGCAGCGTGGCGGCGCAACGCTGTCTGCATTGCAGGGGCACGTGGCCAACCGGCATGAACTCGCCGGCGAGGTTCGCCGCGAGGTGAACAGCTTCCACCAGTGGGGAATCCTGGCCCTTGGCGAGGGCTGGGAGGCGCTGGCCCGTGCGCAGGACCAGAGCATCGAGTTCGCCTGTTGCCGCCGGGCGCGGCAGTGGGGCATCATGTGGCACCCGGAGCGCGAGGGCACCATCGCCCCGGAGGACGTCGCCCTGGTACGCCAGGCGCTGGCACGCTGACCCGACGAAAACCCCCGCCCGGAGGCCTCCCCTGGCCGTGGAGCACCGATGACGACCAAGGCGATCATCCTGGCCGCAGGACGCGGCAGCCGCATGAAGTCCCTCACGGACGACAGGCCGAAATGTCTTGTGGAATTCCGCGGCAAGCCGCTGCTGCACTGGCAACTGGAAGCCCTGCGCACCGCCGGAGTGTGCGACATCGCCCTGGTGACCGGCTACAGGCGCGACGCCCTTGCCGGGTTCGGACTGCGCGAGTTCCACAACGAGCGCTGGGCGGAGACGAACATGGTCACCTCCCTGAGCTGCGCCAGGGAATGGCTGGAGAGCGGCGACTGCATCGTGAGCTACTCGGACATCGTGTACAAGCGCGCCGCCGTTGACGCGGTGCTTGGCAGCGAGGCGGACCTCGCGGTGGCCTATGACCTGGACTGGCTTCGGTTGTGGACGGCGCGCTTCGGTGACCCCCTGAAGGACGCGGAAACCTTCCGCATCGACGAAACTGCACGCATCCTGGAGATCGGACAAAAGCCGGCGTCCGTGGCGGAGATCCAGGGGCAGTACATGGGGCTCCTGCATTTCCGGCCCGTGGCCTGGCAAGCCTTGCAGCGGGTGCGGGAGGGCCTGGGGCCCGCCAGGCGGGACAGGCTCGACATGACAGGAGCGCTCCAGCTCCTGATCCTCTCCGGGTACGCTGTCTTCGGCGTCCCGATCCATTCGCAGTGGGCGGAATTTGACAGCGAGGAAGACTTGCTCCGCGTGGGGGCCCTCGCTCCCTGAAGGGACGCGCATCCTCGCGCGGCGCCCCGCGCGCCGGGCACATGACCAGCCTGACCGGGGGCGCTGAGGCCTATTGCTCGCGGGGCTCCGGAACGAAACGCTCCTTGTCTTCCTTCTCGGCGTAGGGCCCCTGCTTCACCTCGATCATCTCGGTCTCTTCCAGCATCTCGAAATCGTGGCCGCCAGAGACCAGCAGTATGACATCCCCTGTCTTCAAGGTGCGGGTTGTCAGGTACTGCTTCTGCTCGTTGTAGAAATTGACCTTCACCACCCCCCGTTTCACGAAGAGGGTCTCCTGGGTGTGCAGCACCTGGCGCGGCAGCGGCTTATGCAGATGCGCCTGGATCTTGTGCCCCTTGGGGTGACACATGGCGGCCAACTGCTGCGAGAAGCTGTTGGGCGTGAAAAAGGCTATTCCGGGCTGGCAGTACTCCGCATGGATGATGATCGCGACAAGTCGGTCGCTGTCTGTAAGCTGTTCGACATGGGGTATGGTCATTTTCTCTCCGGCAACGGCTCGTGAAGGGTGCTGCGGGCTCTGCTTCTCAACTGTCGGGCTTCTTGTACAACACGTTGCGCAACACCTCCAGGTAGCGGCAGCCCCACCGGAGATCCGGCTCCAGGTGGTTCCCCTCGGCCCATTCGTTCCAGGATTTGAGGAACAGGATGCGCGAGGCCTTGGGCCGGTGCGCGATCTTCCGCACCAGGCTCTCCAGATGCGCCTCGAACAGCTCCGGCGTGGAGCCATGCAGCGCATGGCCCCTGCCACCGCTGCGAGGCGTGTTGTCCCAACCGTTGATTCCCAGGGGGTGCTCGCCGGGGCCGAGTTCCACCCCGGCCATGTGGCGCACGTAGTCGGCATACTCGCGCACGGTGGGAGCATGGTCGGGATCGTGGAAACGCACGTCGGCCGTCTTGTCGTTGAAGTCGATGAAGGGGGCGTTGGCCACGCAGGAGTCAAACCCGCGCCCAACCCACACACACCCGCCGTGCTCCACAAAGTGGAAATCCGGCAGGCCCTGGGCTCGCGCCAGCTCCCGCCAGAACGCCGTGAAGGCCGTGGCGTCAGGCAGGCCAGAGGGGTTGTACACAAGAAACAGGTTGCGGCCTTCAATCTTCAGATACCGCGGGTCGGCAAAAGCCGGCATGAGGGCCTCGAAGTGCGCGCGATAATCCTCCTGGCCGGGGTACAGCTGCTCCATGAGCACACGGTTGGGGGCGCCGTGCCAGATGCCTGACCAGGTCTGGTTGGCCCAGCCCAGGCAGAACGGGAAATCCGGCTGGCCCGACCGCACCATCTCGTCCACCGGACGCTCCAACAGCCTTCTGCCGTTGCCGAACCAGTAGTGCCAGTACAAGAAGGCGTCCACTCCGTATTCGGCGGCCATGCGGGCCTGGGCGGCGCGGGCCTCGGGCAGGCGCAGATCATAGAAGCCCAGGTCCGCCGGAACGTGGGGCTGGTAATGCCCCTCAAACAGCGGAACCGCCTTGGCCGTGTTGGTCCACTCGGTGAAGCCCTTGCCCCACCACTCGTCGTTTTCCGGGATGGGATGGAATTGCGGCAGGTGGAAGGCGATGGCCAGGGCCCGCTTCTCAACAAGCCCTTCCGCGAAGGGGTCCGGCGCGCCGGAGCATGCGCAGGCAGGCGTGGAGCTGGCCGCCTCCTGGCGGGGCCGGGGATGGTCCAGCAACGCCGTCAGGTTGCCCAGATCGATATCCTGTTCATTGAGGGCAGTATCACGCAGCATGGTCAGCAATTCCTCGAAATAGAGGTTCTGTGGCCGGTGGACCGCCAGATCCTCCCAGGTCTCTGCCGTGAAGCTGCCCCAGTTCCCCAGGGCGGAAAATACGATCCGGTCCGCATGAAAGCTCCGCGCCAGAGCCACAAAGTCGTGCATCTGGCGGAAGTTGTCCCGCTGGACGATCATGCGCAGGATGAGACGCAGGTTCGGATGTTCCAGGCGCCTCTGGCCAAGAAACGCCAGATTGCGCTTGAGCTGGCCGAAGTCCCCTCCGTGGCGCAGCCGCTCGTAGGTCCCTGCCTCCGCCGCGTCGATGGACACCGCCAGCAAGCTGACGCGCTCCGGATAGCGGCCCAGGGTCTTGTCCCACATCTCTGGAGTCAGCAGCACAGCATTGGTGTCGATGCGGAAGCGGACCAGGGGATGGGCAGCGGGATCGAAGGTCTGGAGCAGCTTTCTGTAGGCCCGGCTGGCAAAAGGATCTCCCGCGCCGCAAAGCCAGAGCTCTCCGCCGCTGGCGTCAAGCTGACGCAACAGGTCCTGGTGCACCGGCTCCAGCCGAGCGCTGTCCGCCAGCGGCAAGGCGTGAGGCGCCTTGCGGCAGGAAGGACAGCTCAGGTTGCAGCTGGAGTCGTCCTCCAGGGAAATGATGACCGGAGGCGGCGCGGCGGTTTCCGGGGTCCACTGCTCGATCCAGGCGTGCTCGGTACCGCGCAGCTCCTCACGGCGCAGCAGCTCATAGGGCAGCTGGTAGCGCGGGGGGGCTGTGCGGCCCTGGTCTGTTTGCAGGGCCTTCTGCATGCCGGCGCATTTGCCCACATCGCAGAAGCGGTAGGAGCCGTCCAGGATGGAGGCGCGCAGTCCCTGGGCTTGGGGCGAGTTCCAGACCTCCTGCAGCGACGCCTCGCGGACGTTGCCGATGGTCATGTTCAGGTAGCAGCAAGGGGAGACAGCGCCATCGGGGCGCAATTCCGCATACAGGAACGGGTTGGGGCAGAGGAATGCCTGGAGCCCTACGGCCGGGGGAAAAGCCCGCCCGGTGAGTCTTGGGCTGGGGGCAGCGCCGCTGCGCATTGCCCCAGCAGAGGAGGTCGGCCGATTCTGCGTCATGATGTCAGAGGCATGACGAACAGCCGTGCGCTGGGTCGCCCTGGCCACGCACCCCCAAAATGCAGGGGGGAGATTGCGGGGTCACGGCGGATCATCGCCAGCTGTTCCATCATGGGTTTGTAGCCGTTCACAAGGCGCTTCCGTCCCAGGTCGCAGGTCTGCAGCCACCAGTGGAGCCGTGGCAAGAAACGAGCCATCGCACGTCCTTCACTTGGAGGCCCGGCGAGGCCTGGAACTTGGAGCCTCCAGCGCGACGGCCTCGCCAGGGGCATCAAGCGGCACCGCCCTTACCACCACCTGATACACGTGCGCGTGGGGGGTGCTCTCCAGCGCCGCCTGGAGCAACGCGGGCACCTGCGACCAACTCTCAGCCAGCTCCGTTTTCTCGGGCGAGGTCATCACGTAGCGCGCCTCAACAATCTTCAGCCCGGCGCGGGCAAACAACTCCTCGATGTTCTTGAGGCAGAAGAAGCGGATATGCGTGTGGTCGAGCAAGCCGTACTCGCGATACGCGAAATCCCCGCTGACCAGGCATGCCGCCACGGCCGCGTGCCCGGCATGCGGAAGTGATACCACGACGCTCCCACCGGGCGCCAGCAAGGGCACCATGAGCTGAAGCGCGGTCCACGGATCATACAGATGCTCCAGAACGTCCGCCGCCACGACCACGTCAAAGCCCGCGGAACCGTCAAGAAGGTGCGGCCAATCAGAAGAGTTGAGGTCGGCTTGAATGACTTCCGCGCAGTAGGCCTGTACCCGTTCGATGGACGCCTGGTCGAGTTCAAGGCCGGTGACAATGCACTGGCCTTGCCCGGCGAGGACCTTGGTGATTGAACCCGGGCCGCAGCCAACATCCAGCACACGCTTGCCGTGGCCAGTCATCTGCGTCACATAGGTTGCAGCGGAGTCGTCCCCGAGATCAACCTCGTATTCGTACCTGCACGGCTCGTCGTTCATTGGCTTCATTCCCTTGCGTAGATCGTGCGGCCCAAGGCGGTCGGCGAGAGGGCGGGGCGGAGCGTGCCCGGAGCCCCGGCGACACTCATTTTGCCCAGGCAGGAAGCCCTTTCACCGGTCCGTAGGCAGACTCGCCGCCCCAGATGTTGTCCTTCACCCACTGACCGTCCACAATGCGCCAGACACGCTTGTCACGGAACTCGTCCGCAAGGGCATCGAACTCATCCTCGGACATTCCCACATAGCATAACCACCGCTGCAGGTCCCTTGGCTTCACATGGTCATACTTCCGCACCATGGCGATGCCAGTTTTCCGGGTCATTCTCCCTTCGCGGATCTCGTAATTGGCGTGGTCTGTGCCCCGGCCATAGCCAAATTTGATAAACTTGAGGTAATCATGAACGCCGTTCTCATGCATATCGTCCAGGTTCGACGTCCGGCGGAAGGTGCGATCAAAATCTTGCTCAGCCGCCTCCCAGTGGTAATTTTTCAGCGCGATGTCGGCGTGAACGGTGCCATCGTAGTAGAAATAGTTGCTCAGGAAAATGCCCCGCAAGCCCACGTCAAGTATCTGATCGTCAGACGGGTACATGAGAAACTGCATGTCCTTGGCCGACAGGTTCTCGCTTTCCTCGACGAAGTCAGGCCAGTCATACCCATGTAGCGCGTGCTCGTATCTGTCTTTTGCGGTGTATTCAAAAAAATCATTGTGCGAATACATGCCGCCCTGCTCAGTGAATCCATGATCCCCCCAGAACGCGAGCGGTATCCTGAACCGAATGGCAAGCTGCATGGGATATGTGAAGATTCCTGCATGGCAATGCCAGTTCATGTCGCCCGTCTTGGTGAAGCCCAAACGGTTCAGGCGAATCAAAACATCTGTCGATGGGCGGAAAATGATATGGTCAAAATTGAATTCGTCTTTCATTCGCAGAAGGTTGCGTTCGCCTTCTGGAAGGTAGTTGTTTCCATGATATGTGACCATCAGAGCCTTTAAGCCGAACTCCTTCGCAACATGTGCGGCAAAGTAGCTGTCCTTGCCTCCGCTAACGGGCAAGAGGCAATCATACCCTGAGTCATTGCGATACTCGTCCACCAACTTACGGAAAAGCTCACGCCGGGTGCTCCAGTCAATCGCGCGCTTGCTTTCCGTGGCGCGGCAGCCGCTGCATACTCCAGCCGCATTAAACGTGAGCGGAGTTGCCGCAACAGCCGGGAACGCACAACTGGTACAATATTGCATAAAGGCTCCTGGAGTGAGGGGGCATGGTCCCGTCAGCGAAAGTTGAGGCCAGCACTTTTCAAATGTTTCTTTGCAAGGGGATATGCAAGCTCCTTGAAATGGAAGATGTTGCCTGCGGCCGCTGCGGAGGCGCCACCGCGCGTGACCGCCTCCGCAAAATCGCTGTAGCTTCCGGCGCCGCCGCAGGCAATAACAGGAATGCCCGTCGCGGTTACCACCCGGCGCACGAGATCGAGATCATAGCCCGCCGCCTTCCCGTCACGCGTAATCGAATTCAGCAAAATCTCCCCAGCACCACGCCGCTCAGCCTCCTGGGCCCACACATCGGGGGAGAGTCCCGTCGCCCGCGTTCCGCGGTCTGAATACACTTCCAGGCTGTCGTCGTCATGACGTTTGACATCGATGGAGACGATGATGGCTTGGCTTCCAAACCGGTGGGCGGCGGCAGTGATGAACTCCGGGTCTTCAACGGCCAGGGTGTTCAACGTCACCTTGTCCGCTCCCAAACTGAGCCGTGCGCGAATCTCTTCAAGGGTTCGAATCCCCCCCCCAAAAGACAACGGCATGAAACACCGCCGAGCGACAATGCTCACAAGCTCGCTCACGTTAGCCGGCAGATCCTGTGCATTCCCCATGTCGCATCTCTTTGCAGAGTACACGTTGACTTCCGAAATATCTATGTAGATCAGCTCATCGACATTCCAAGAATTGTACCGCTCGACCTGCGCAACAGGGTTGCCAATGTTTTGGTGAACCGTAAACGATTCACTGCGGACGAGAAACCCGTCTTTCAGGAACAATACAGGAATGAGCCGATGTTTCAGCATACGCTTAAAAAGTTCCGTAAGATGGTGAGGCCTGCAGCCTGGCTTTTCTCAGGATGGAACTGTGTTCCAAAGACATTACCGGATTCGATGATCGAGACGACCTCCGCCCCATACTCGCAACATCCGACAACGTAGGGAGCAGTTGGGTCTTCGTAGACATAGGAATGGACAAAGTAGAAATCAGCGGATGCCCCAAGCCCCTTGGTCAGCGTGCCGCTCCGAAACGTAACGTCATTCCAGCCGATATGCGGAAGCCTGAACAGGGAAGACTCCACCTTGAGCTTTGTCACGCGGCCCGGGATGAGACCAAGGCCCTGGGTGGGCTTAAACTCGTCACCGTGGTCGGCCAAGAGCTGCATGCCGAGGCATATCCCCAGGATCGGCTTCCCTGCGCGGGCATGGGCAACGACGGCGCTGGCAAGGCCTGAGCTCGTGAGCCTGTCCATCCCATCGGGAAAACTCCCCACTCCCGGCAGAACAAGATGCTCGCAATCTATCGCCTGGGCTGCCGAAGACCAAAAATACGGCTCTGCGCCAATGGCCTTGAGCGCATTGAAAATTGAGGTGAGGTTCCCAGCCCCAGAATCGACAATCGCAACCCTTTTCATCGCTTAACCGCCAAAACATGGCGCGCGTCGGCCAAATGGGAGATGTCGACAGCCCCCTGCAATAGCTCCATGATGTCGTTCAAGCGCGCCTCCACATAGCTGAACATCTTTCGATCATAGGTGGAAAGCAGAGGCTTCAGGATTGCGCGCTTGAAATCAAGGGCATCTTGTCCGAACACCCATTGAGCAAGAGGTTCGTAGTCGATGCTGCGTAGCAAGCGCTCTATGGAAGCATCGGTGTAGAGTTGCCGATGCAGAATGTTGTCCAGATTCCTCGCAGCATGGCAGCCAAAAGCGCTTTCAAGAATCGCACTGAGGCCGTAGGTTGGTACGGAGAAGGCGAATATTGTGCCCGCAGGCTTCGACCGTAAGGACTTGATAAGCGGCAAGGGGTCACTCAAGTGCTCCAGCACAAAAAAGCTGACGAAAATATTGGCCTGGGAGCCTTCTATTGCATGCCCGAAATTGCCGGTGCAAGCGACCGTGTCTTTCCCAAGGAAGCTGTTGGCCCTTGCGACAAGATGCGGATCAGCATCAATACCGCGGCAGTGAACGGCGCCGGCAGCCTTTAAGGCACCCAGAAAGTAGCCAGCTCCAGTTCCGATCTCGAACCAATGCTCTCGCAAGCATTTGCCGCTTGGCATCCAGCTGGAATCCAGTTCGTTCAATATCCACTGGAGCTTTGGAGTGTATATCCGGTTGCATCTTGACTGCCACAGATCAATTTCAAGGGCCGGATAAACGCCATCAAAACAACTTGCAGCATCGCTGAGGATCTCTTCGGCCTGGATATGTGTGCACTGCGGGCACGAAAGATACGAAATACTGCGGTGCGAAAAGCGCGGTGCATCATTGAGACTTAAGCCACAGAGAAGGCATTCCGTGCGTATTCCACTGGGCTCACAGCTGGCCAGATGCTCAGACTGCTGCGCCAAAATGCGGTCTTCATTCGCTATCCACTCCTCACTTTCCAGCGAGATGTCGCCAAGAGGCTTTGAGTATTTTGTCTTCATGGGTGTATCATGCGTCGCGAAGTCTCTATGATTGTTTCGAGATCGGCAGAAACCGATGGAAGCCGTGCCGCAAGGGATGACACAAAGAAATAATCGTCCTTGGTGTCGACAGTAAAAGCGGTATCATTGCATAGCCACATCGGATTAGGAGACAGCCTATGAACAATGAAGTCGGATTCCATATTATATATATGCAAGGTAAGATGTTCGCGCTCTTCTCGTGTCAAGCTATTTGCATTATGCAAATTTCGCATGAGAGAAGCATCATAAATTTCGTAATCAATTCCCACGGGGAACTGTCTTTTTGTCGTTGCCAGATCGAAGCGCTCAAGACTTTTGCAAAGAGAGATGCAGTAATCAAGGGTGCGTGCATCAACAAAAGGACAATCACCAGTTACCCGCACCACATAATCCAATTCATATCTTGACGCTGCAAGGACGTACCGTAGCACCACATCATTGCTTGATCCTCTAAAGACTGGCACCCCTTCACCCAGTACGACCCGCGTCAGCTCGTCATCCTGAGGCAAATCAGTGGTGGCAAAGACAATCGTGTCGGCAAGCCTTGAGTGGATAATGCGGCGGAGCAGGTACGTGATCATCGGAACGCCGCAGAGTGGAAGCAGTGCCTTGCCTGGGAGACGCACTGAACCGCTCCGCGCAGCAACGATAACGCCAAACTTACCCTTGGAAGGCGAGACCTTGTTCAGTGTTGTTTGTTTTGAAGAACTCAAGATGCATGCCCATCCATGTAAAAGAATGAGTACAAAAGCAGACGCCTAATGGAAACGGTCCAAGCACAAACAACAAATTATGGCCGGCTGCTCACAACAACAACACAATATCGCACAGCACCAAAACAGATGCTTTAAGAAACCTGAACAGAACCAGTACATTAAATACTCAACGCCGCGAAATCTGTGCCCCCTCGAATAGCATAAGTAAAAATGCTAAATGACTGTTATTACACATCAGAGTCGATCGCTTCCTGGTCGCTTAGCAAGATAGAAGCGATCCGTAGAGACTGACTAGTATTAATGAACAAACTTTCATTTTTTTGCATGGGAAAATGAACCACAAAAGGACCGCCCAAAGAACCTTTTGCTATGTTTCTATTTTTAAATGCTTGTGCAGTGTTGACATGCATGTATATAGCGTCAAAATCACTTTTAAAGCCGCGCGACGGGTTGAGCTGCGTAAGGCCGTGAGAATCTCGACGGTACAATGGCGAAGACAATTCAAGGACACCCATCGCCGCATCAGAGTTGTTTATTGCCAGCGTATAAAACGCCTCTTCTAACGAATCCAGAGTGACGAACGGCGCCTGTGGATAACTAATCACTGTGGCGCCAAGCCTTGCAGGGTCAACAATTGAAAATATTGAATCCAATGTGAGGGCAAGAGAAGCTGAACGTATCGTATCGCATTGCCTTCTCAGATGAAAAATGATCCGCTCATCGCAGAATTTATCCACTATCTGCTTCGCACTGGGATTGTCGCACGCAACAATAATATGATCGAACAGCTTCGACGGTAAAGCCTTTTCAAGTTCACGCTCAAGGAGAGTTTTTCCATTGAGGTCGGCATTCCAAAGGTCCTGAGCAAAATCATAATTACGCCGACAAGGTATAAACAAGCTGATCGGGCGGTGATCCTCGATTTGGTTCACTACAGAATCGCGCATTATTTTACGACGTGCGGTGAGGATACGCTGCGTGCTTCCAGTCAGATTCGTTGAGTGTCTTCTGTAGTAGAACAATGGTAAATTAACATTACAGAATAAGTAGCTATTTAATATTTTGTTGAACAAATCGTAGCCGTCTTGCGCACCAAGATCTTCACGATAGAAGTTCACTTCTTTGAATACACGCTTACGTATAAGGCAACAGGCCCCATTGGGCGCCACATCAAAGACGTGGTTAACCTCGAACAACTTCTCCCGCCACTCATGCGCAAAGACTCGACCGGACTCATCCACCAGGTAGTAGTCCGAAAATGCAAAGGCATAATTGCTATTCGCATCCAGTTGGGCCGTTAAGACCAGCAGGATGTTAGGGTCAAAGTAGTCATCTGCATCCAATCGTATTATGTACTCACCACGAGCCTCACGAACAGCAAAATTGCAAACTTTTGGCAAAGATCTGTACTGTGTATTGAATAGGCGAACCCTTTCATCACCTTTATAAAAGGACATGACCTCTGCAGTATCATCCGAGGAACAGTCGTTTATGACAAGCAATTCCCAGGACTGAAACGTTTGACGCAAAACGCTTTCAATCGCTTCCTGCAGGTAAGAACCATAGTTATGGCAAGGAATATATACAGTAACCTTAGGAGCACTCATATGTACACTGCACCTCCAACAACATGCGCCATCATCAGTTACAGCAGCAGCATGTATTCGTCTCTGAAGGTTGACAGCATTTTCAATTCCTCTGAACCCATGCTGCACGAATGGTCTGGCCCGTAGAGTGACTTATCCAACGTAAAATGCTTCTCAATTATCTTAGCACCAGAAGCAAGTGCATAGACTGCTGCGCTGATACCAACAGTATGATCGCTAAACCCTGAGTACCTACTGAAATCAATAGAACTCAGCTTCAATTGATCGAGAGAAGCAGGATACTTTGACACGCAATACAGGAAATCCACTGGAGCGTGATTAATTACTGGGAAGCTACCGACGTCCAACATCCCGAGAGAAACAATCACAGGCTTCCCAGTAAGGATAATCCTCTCTATCAATTTCCCATCGTGAATAGACCGAGAGGCCACTTTGTAACGTTTCACCCCGACAGCCTCAAGCCAATCAACGCGAGTTTCGTCAAAAACTGAGGCCAAGAACTCAACACCACGATCGTTACAAAAGCTTGCAAGGCTATCTACGTCATCCATGGAGAGCTCTGTCGACACGTTGTAATCGTACCAAGGATTATTCTCACGTGGAAACAACGAGCGTGCGTCATAAACCTGGAACTTCACAACATCCGCGCCATTCTCTTGCGCCGCGACTATCAGTTCGCGAGCAAGGGCCATGTCTCCGTTGTGATTCTGGCCTATTTCGGCTATTATTTCAGGGCGCTTCATTTCAACCTCACACCTACAGGCTATTTTACGATAAGAAAACGCAGCTCGCCATCTCCATACATCACCGCCCCGACTCCTCCACCAAAGATGGCCTGGTCCTCCAGGTCCGTATCGCGGCCATGCTCTAAACGAGTGATCGCCTGTGGATTATACTGTTCCAACAGTCTGCGGCACTCGACCAATGAAGTATGGCGTTCTATCGGAACGTACCAGTTATCCGAAAAAATGAACCTGTCAGAAGGCATTCCGATAGAATCAAGAATCATCATCGTATATTCTTGAGGTATCTCTTTCAAAATTTCAGGCATTACTTTTCTTGAGTACCAAAATATTCCCCCATCTGCATAAATATAGAGCCAGATGCGACCGCCTTTCTTTGTTACTCTGAACAATTCACTGAGCCCTTTTTCCATATCCTCGGAATGGTGTATCACGCCGTTCGAATATGTAAAATCAAAGCTCTCGTCGTCAAATGGGAGGTCCAGGATATTTGCCGTCTGAAACTCTACGTTGGTAATGCCCTGACCTTTGGCAACCGCCTCACCAATACCGAGCCCCGGCGTCCCGTAATCAATACCAGTGACAGATTCAGCGCCGAGCATCCTTAACGCGAAACTGAAACGGCCAGAACCGCACCCGACGTCAACACAACGCTTCCCCCGGATGACTTCAAGAGGGATCCCATTCTTTGACAACCTTTCAGCCAAGATATCCCTTGCCTTTTCAACAAGCTGCTCAGGGGTGAACTTGCTCCACAACCTGCCGTAGACGCGGCCAGTTGCCTCCTTGACCTCTGCTTGGCCATCGCTTTCACGGCGACTGTGGGGCAAGCCGTAACTCCCCATTCGCGACCCGACGTCCAAAAACTGTATCAAATTGCTGGTCACCGTATGCAGCCGTTCCGTTGGGCAGACATTTCTCTCAAATGGGATATACGGGTCTTCCGGGTAAGTATTCCGCGCATACTCATGCATTGCCAGGCAGACCAGCCAGGGGTGGCTTTTGGTAAGCGACCTGCAGGCGTCGAAGAAGCTGTCAGCAACCTGCTTGAGTTCATCGTAAGTCTTCATCATTCCTCCACCCGAAAGTCATGGCAGCATTGCACCAAGGTCAGACAGATTACCAATGCTTGATTTCTGAGAGCCACATGTTCAGCATAACATAGGAAAACAATGTGTGTCCGTTAAGACGGCCTGGGTCGTCCCGCATCATAAGCGCAAAACTGTATGCATCTTTTGCTATCAAGTTATGTTCACTTAAAGCAGACGTCCTGGAAAACGTCTCTTCAAGTAGGTCAGCCCATTCATTCTTGAGCCAATGATCGACTGGAACATTAAAGCCATGCTTGGGGCGATCAATGATTTCCTTCGGAAGGACATCCATGAACGCCTGGCGGAGGATGTGCTTGAGCGTGCCCCCCTTGATCATGTCGGAATACTGGAGCTTACCAGCCAACGCCTGCACAGCTGGGGCAGCAAACGGTACACGCCCCTCAATCGAGCAACCCATTGTCATGCGATCCGCTTTGCACAACATTTCAAATGGGAAGTAGAAACGTTGATCATGACGGATGTAGTCAATCGGGCGACACGTTGCATTCGATAGGCCGGCAAAGTGTCGACCCGAAGACTCCATACGCTCAAAGGGCTCCGTTGCAAACAGATGACGCTTTTCAGCCTCTGCCGCATAGTAGTGCCAGGCCAATGCACGGTCCGGAGCGGAAAGCCCCGCGATGGCCCTCAAACGGTCTTGAACGCTCATCCCGGTATTCTGGTAAGAAACCGGGGAGCCGAGTGGTGGCCCCGGCTCAATGGAATCGACTGCGCCCAGCAACGGGTACCAGGAATATCCGCCAAACGCTTCGTCAGCACCATCCCCAGTCAACAGCACCTTGATGCCCGACTCCCTGGCAGCCCTTGCAATGGCCATAACGCCAAGGCCAGAGGACACAGCAAAAGGTAAATCCCCCTTTGCGCAGAACTCAGGCAAAAGTTCCCTGAAGTAATCCCCAGTGACCTTGATGGTGTGGTGCCTTGTCCCCAGCCGGCGTGCTGTTTCTGCAGCCTGATGGGATTCGTCGGCTTTCCCGTGATACGGATCGTCAACATCTTCAAATGCAATTGTGAACGTAGCCAGCGAGGTGAGCTTGCTTGCTGCCAATGTCGTAACGATGGTGCTATCAAGTCCACCGGAAAGAAACGCCCCAACAGGGACATCAGACAACAACCTGGAGTGGACTGACTGCGTGACGGTCTCACGCACAAGCGACGTCAGGTCATCACTCGACATCACGTCGGTTGCGGATTCCTCGAAGCATAGATTCCTGTAAGCGCGCATCCGAACACCGGCATAGTCGGCAACGAGGACATGCCCACAGGGCAAGCTCGCAATTGCAATGAAGGCTGTTCTTGGTTCAGGAATCCACAGGAATGTGGGGTAGTCCCATAGGGCCTGATGGTCCAAAGTCCGTTTGATTTCCGGATACTTGATGAGGCTTTTGACTTCCGAAGCAAAAGCTATGCCTCCACCATCGAGCAAGGAATAGTAAAGCGGCTTTTCTCCAGCCAGATCTCGCGCAAGGATCAGTTTACGCTCTTTAACGTCCCACAATGCGCACGCGAACATGCCATCAAGATGTTCAAATACGTTTTCACCATACTTTTCGTAAAGATGGCAAATGACCTCACCGTCCGAGGCAGTTCGAAAGCGGTACCCTGCTTTTTGCAGGTTGCGCCGAATCTCTGGCGAATTGTATATTTCGCCATTGTACAGCAGAACAACGCTTTTATCTGTGTTGTACAGCGGCTGATCGCCACCCGCTACGTCGTTGATTGAGAGCCGTCGCACTCCTGCCATATAATCGTCGCACTGAAACACCCCGGACGCGTCTG
The DNA here is from genome assembly GCA_018817515.1 of Pseudomonadota bacterium. Taxonomy (GTDB): domain Bacteria; phylum Desulfobacterota; class Desulfovibrionia; order Desulfovibrionales; family Desulfovibrionaceae; genus Humidesulfovibrio. The sequence continues at coordinate 18,911 of JAHIUD010000040.1, read as the reverse complement.
GGCCTCTATGGTAGAGCGCGTCCATCATCCTTTGCAGGACTTGGAGCGATGGCAGTCTACCAGATTTTACTCCGCAAATTCCACACATACGTATTCAGCCCAGCTATCGCAGAAAACACACCTTGGGCACTATTCACATGCCAATGGACTTCTCCACTCACCCCGGCTTCCGACCACAGAGGCCGAATACACAACGGCCTTTGAAGTCGTCAGAGTCCTGCCCATCCATCCTGAGTCCGGTGCACACCTCAGTGCGTCATTACGGCCCCCGCTGCCAGGGGTATGCGGCAAATTAATCCAACAGTTGGCTTCCGTACAGGGGCGAGCCGAAGCCCGGGCCAGAGACGTTTGAGCAGGTGCTGCACCCAAGGCAGACGCCGGAGAACTCACCCTTGATTTGCTCACGGCGGAGCCTGCGATGCGGTCCCTGCCACAGCTCGGCAATGGACCCGCTCGCCAAGTCGCCAAGGGGCTGACGCAAATCGGCGTCCTGGAAACAATGTGTGACGCGGCCATCCCAGGCGATGAAAAACCCGCTCCAGAGCATCGGGCATGGCCCTTTGCGGGTGGCGAAGTGCATGTCCTCCAGCCCCTCAACCCCGGAGGGGTTGACGTTGTCCCGCAGGCCGCCCCAGGTATGCATGTTGACCAGCTTGTATTCCAAATTCTCGGAGGCGCACCACTTGGCAAATGCCTCGATTTCCTGTTCATTAACGCCAGGATAGACCTGGTAGGCGAGTTCAAGCCGGGTACGGGAATCGCTGGCCGCCAGATGCTCGCGCAGCGCGAGCACGCCATCGCGCGCCTTCTCAAACGTGCCTCCGACCCGAATTTTTTCGTAGGTCTCAGGGCTCATGCCGTCGAGGTCCACGCCGATGGAGGCCAGCCCGCTTGCGGCCAAGCGCCGCGCATTGTCGTCACGGTGGAGAAGCTGTCCGTTGGTGAACAGCACCACATTTATAAGCCCCGCGCTGGCAATATATTCCAGCTTATCAAACAGGCCAGGGTCCATGAGCGGCTCGCCAATACCGTACAGGTGGATGTACGCATGTGGCTGGTGCTGGCAGATCTCGTCCACGATGCGCTTGAACAAGGACAACTCCATGTTCCCTTTGGGCCGGCTCATGGCGGATCGGGCGCACATGATGCAATTAAGATTACAGTGGCTCGTCACCTCTATATGAAACTCATACGGAAATGCGTCAGTCATCTCAAAATACGCTCTCGCGAATTCGTCCTCTTCATCCCGTTTATCAATGGGAAATGTGAACACTCCATTATTGTGCTGCCATGATGTTGAGAACACATGCGACTGAAGTCTATCGAGGAAAAATGATATGGCACCTTTGCTGCGCAAATGATTTTGCCAACGACGATTTGTGGATTGCATCAGAATTCTCCCCCGACTGGTTTCCATGTTACGCCGAAGCGCACCAAGTTTCGCTCCCGCTCACGCTTGGCCGTTCCACCGGGGCCCCCTGCCGGGAACACAAACATTGGCAGTTGGAACGCGCTGCAGAAATCGAAAAAGGCCGTATTATTTATGCAGTTGTCGCAGACGATGATTCCGCCCGGAGCCAGGAAGCGCAAGGCCGTTTCCAGCTCGAATTTCATGTTCTGCGGTGTGTGATCGGAATCGTGTAGAAATATCTCGGCGGGAGGCCCCTCGCAAAGCGCGGGCTCCAGATGCTCGCTGGAAAGCCCTATGCGCAGGTCAAAACGCTGGCGCCGGTGCGGTCCAATCACCCAGCCGGGCTCTTTACGCGGAGGGAGGCGGTCGTCCACCCCGTCCAGATTAGCTGGTCCTGTTTCAAAGTAGGATGGCGCATCAATGGAAACGAGTCGACCCTGCCCATTGCGCTCCAGGGCTTCAAGTATGAAAAGGCTAGTCAAACCGTGCAGCACGCCCGTTTCGACAAAGAGCCCAGGCCGACGGGAGCGGGTGAGGCAGTAAAGGAAAATTCGGTAAAGGCCCAACTCATGGACCGAGTCCCAATGTTTCGTGCGGAAATGGTCCACATCAGCCACCATTGCCTCAACGTCCCTGACAAGTTGCGTATCCTGCTCAAGCTCAAGGACATACTCCTGAAATGAGGGGAGCCCAGCGAGCTCGGTAAAGCGCTGAACCTGACTGAGGGTGAACTGGCGCATGACTGTGAGTATCCTTTTCGTTACTGATCTGACTGGCTGAACACGTCACGGGAACCGTCGAAGCACCCGAGACACCTTCCCAGCACCCTGCGTCCTGCACTTTTGATACCACCGGCACAAGGGAATATATGGCTCGGCCGCCTTCACGAGTGGGCGAACCCCGCAGGCTCCTGAGCTGAGATGAACCCAGGAGCGCAGCGCATACCGGTCCGGCCGGCAGGTTCATCCAGGCCGGACGTTGGCCGGGGTGACCTCAGCCCGATGCGCGCACGCCCCCTCTTGTGGCCACCGCCCCGGGCCGCGGCTCTCAACCCTTTTGCGCCAGAGATTCACGCGCCTGACTGCGCCCTGCAAAGCAATCCTTCTCAAAGACATTTGTGGTATAAACGGCAACAGCAAAGGATAGCCGCACCAGGATGTAGTAAACTGGCCAAACGATGCTGAAGAACAGACGGTCCATGAACAAGCGCCACCCAACGCTCCAGCCCTGCGCCACCCAATGGACAGATGGCAATTCGCCACGGAGCGGCTTCAAAAGCGTCAGCAACCATCTCGAAGAACGCCAGCTGCCGCTCGTCGTAAGAAGATCATATCCCAAAGCGTCGAACTCCGGCCGTAAAAACGTCTCGATCAGATAGATCTCGCTAGGCTTGAGGCGCGACTTCCACCGGACGGTAACATGCTTATTGGGGCCCACGCTCTTGGCGCAGACAGAAGCCGGATCGTTCTGCAACATCGTTGGAGGGCTATAGCGGCTGTTGTACGCGCCAGTCCCCCGCCATGGAATGCCAAGCATCGTCGGCATGAAATGCTCGTCAAGGTCCCAGGCTTCGAGGTGCTTGATTCCCAACATCGACGACACGGACTTCATTGTTTCGCGGAAATTGCAATTGAGGTCTTCATTTCGAATCACTGTGAAGCTCGTCGCATGTTCTGCACGCTTTCGCATGATGGCTTCAAATGTTTGCCGGAAGTACATCAGGAAGAAACCAAAGACGAAGAAGCTATCCCAGTTGAAGTCCATGCGCGCCGTCCGGACCAACCTGGAAAGAGCGTTGCCCAGCCGCAGGCCGTACATGTTTCCCAATTGGTTAATGAACTGGTGGTTTGTCGACGCGAATCCGGCGCGCGGGTCACGGATGAGGTGGAACAAGCGAGCGGTAGGGAAATCCTCGAGCACCAGGTCGACAATCCGCCCGGAGTACCCGGCAAACACCGACTCCGTCCGCAACGATATCGAATCAGACACCAAGACATACTCAATTGCCTCAGTATCGCGCCCAATGCCCAACGCAAAAGAGAAATATGTCGCCAGTATTAATTCGCGACGCGAAATCGTTGGCCGTGCTAAAATGATGTCGCGGAAAACAGTGCGCACAAGGCTTCTGTCCATAGGCGCCGCAGGATCGCCACCGACCTTCAATATGAAGGCACGGTTCTCAGCGCTCAAGTCATCGTGTAATAGATTGAAATACTTCTGTTTTGACCATACGTCCAGCACATGGGAACTCTCCAAAGCATCGCCATCGCCGAAGAGCGTCAAGCAATAGGAGTAAACATAATGCACCCACGGACAGGAAAGCACTTGCTCGTGCTGATCAAATATCGACAAAAAAAACCCATTGCCTGCCCGCCCGGCATGGTCGACAACGAGAAGCAGGTTGGCTCGCTCGGTAAACGACTTGAACAGTTTACGATACATCCGGATTCCTGGCGACAAGCCACATATGGGAAGAGAGACGATTCGCCTTCAGGAATTCCTGGAATGCATGCCCGAGGGTTCCCCACTCCGAGAGCAGCACCCTCTCTAAAAAAGCTTGATTTTCCAAGGAATATTCTCCGGCCACCACCTTGTTTCGTACTATCTCGACGTCCAATTCACCCGGTGTCGTGCACTCCAGGACGTCCAACCCCATGCTTTCTACCAACAGTTTCAGGGAATGCGGATTGAAGAGATTTATATGTTCCGCATCAATGCTATCCGATTGAGTCGCAAGCGTCAGAATGTCAAAACCCTCGGAATTGGGACAGGTTAAGATGAGCAGCCCCCCTGGCGAAAGGAGATCGCCGCACCAAGCGATGAGCGCACCAGGGTCAAACACGTGCTCAATGGTTTCAAAACACACGACAACATCAGCGGACCGGTCAAATTCTGCTGCCCGCTCAACGGGATCTTCAATCACTTCGATGCCGAGGCTTCGGCACTTCTCGGCCTGGACAGCGTTGGGCTCAATGCCGACGACACGCTCAAACGTCTTTGTCCGGAGCGCCTCTTCGCAAAACATCCCGGCCGCAGCCCCGATTTCGACCAGCATGCCACGCGGCACGTTATTGCCCTGGCAGAGTTCAAGAATCCGCGCCAGGCGTGGCTTGAAGATACCTTCGATCCTCGCTGTGCGAGACGCTGGAAAGACATACTCGTTCCAGAACTCATAGACTGCTGAACGCTTGTAGAATTCCCCCAACAACTCCGCTGGAGCGCGCGGGTTCATGAATACAGTGCGGCAATCCCCACAGCGATCGAAGTCAAAACCAAACTTTGCAAAGTGGTGCTTAAAAGAGCTGCCGCCGCACGCAGGGCAAGAAACCGCGACAAACTGCTGGCGCCGAGAAGTGAGCCAATCAATATCCACCTTGATCGCGAGGTTCTTTTCCCTATCCAAGCGAGCTGGGCGTATAGCATTTTCAGACAGTTTCATTGCACTCACCACTCCCTAGTAGCGCCAACCATCACGAACTCACCGGCAGTTGCGCCTGGGTATTTTGTCTTCGACTTGTGGCAGCGATGCTGCAGCCCCTTCAAGGACGGTGGGCAGTTGGCCGAAAGGCCCTTGAGGATGCGCCCAGAACTGCAAATGACCGTCCAAGCCGTTGCCGTCCTACTGGGTGGAGGAGCCTCTGGGCCATGCAACTCGTCCTTCGCCGTCTCAAGCACCGCCGCCATGTTTCTTCCTGGCACCCTAAAACAACTCCGGGTGGGCCTCAAGAAAGCTCGAAGCTATCGGGGTCTCAACCATGGCAGCGTGAAACCGCACCCAGAGAGCCCTGAAACGCTCTCTGAGCCTTGCGCTGGCGGCGTCCTCACGAAATGTCCCGGCCTGCCGCTGCAAGAGCTCGCGCGTTGCGGCAGCAATATCCTCCGGCGAATCATCCTGGTAGCAAACGCCGAGTTCGTCGCGCTGCGCAATGCCATTCTCATACAGCGCGCCGATGTCGCCATGGGCGTAGAAACGCTCCAGAAACTGCTCATACCTCAGGAGTTGTCCTGTGCGCGCGTCCCTGATCAACTTGGGGATGTAGAGTGCTGCGCCTGGGACCATGCTGACGTTGATGGTGTTCACCAAGAACTCCGGAGTGCCGAAGGCCTCGCACACGTGGCTGAGTCCGCTCGGAGTGCCAAGCAGGAACCGGCACCGCGACAGCAGGAAGACGTCCAAGAGCGGAGAACGGCATTCCAGCTTTGCATAGTCAAGCACTCGAGGATCTTGGTGCTCCAGGTGTCTGTCTGCCAGCGAGCCGACCCTGACGACATGCCCTCCGCAGGCGAGAATGTGGTCAATCGCAGGCAGGTACGTGGCGATGTCGGCATTGCGGAACCAGTTGGCGCTCTGCGGCGTTTCCCCATAATAGGACCCGTCGCGAGCATACACGCAAACAAACCAGCCGCCCTGGGGCAGCTTGAGCGTTTCCCGCAGAAAGCGTTCCCCCAGCTCAGTCTCGTGCTCGGTAAACGAGATCTGCGGCCGTTCGCACTTGCGGCACACGTCCGTGTCTTCCGGCGATTGGATGTAATCCCTGCCGTTTGTCGAATGCGTAAACTCCACCAAGTCCCGAAACAGCGCGGCATGCCTTCCGAAAAAATCCTCCGAGAACTTTGGACTCAGCATATAGCGATGCTGCTCCCAATCAAAGTTGCAATACGGCATGAGCCGCCCGAACGAACTATCGCTGACAACCGGCAGCTCGCGCGAGATCATTTCGACCAAGGCCGGGTTGGCGCTGTTGCCGGAGAAAAACGCGATCTTCTTCCCGCTGCGCGTTGTCAGGCCAGCCTTATGCAGGGGAATCAACGTGCTCGTGTCCAGCGCCAAGCCGCCAATGATGTCGTACTGCAGCGTATCGACTTGAACGCCATTTTCGCCATGCAGCGCGCGGAACAGGCCGGCCAACCGAGCCACCACCCGCGCGTCCTCCTCCACTGTCCTGCTCAACGAACGGACAAGCTCGCGGCTCAGCCGCGCCAGCAGATCAGCGGCTTCCGGGCTGCGTGTCTTCTCCCACAGCGTGCCAAGGACCTCCACCGCTGCGGCCCTGTCCCCATGTTCCCATTCCTGCTTCGCCAACCGCAACCCTGCCTGCAAGGCCGCATCGTTTTCGCACGCCTCAGCTTGCTCAGGTGTCTTTGGTGACGCATCTTGAATCGTGTCACTCATACTGCCTTCTCACATGACATTTAGATTGCCCTACCGACGTTGAGGCTTCTGAGCCCAACCAACACAACCTGCTCCAGCGGACAACATTGCGCGAGCAAGGAACACGACAATCCAAAACCGGAGCCGGTGGCCACCTGAGTGTTTTCCCAACGCGCAAGGTCCAGGGGGCCGGGGCAAAGTGCCTACCGCAGCGCCAAATTAGCGCGGCGCAGCGACGAGGTCATCAGCCCGGCGACCTCTTTTTGCCGGAAGCCAATGCGCCTGAGCCACGTTGCGCACACGTCCCAGTTCAGCTCAGAAGGCCTGGCCGATTCAAGAAGCTCTCCCGTCAGCTCCAATTGGGCCTTGCCGGCCAAATGCAACAGCGCGGCGTAAGCAAGCCGCATCTCTGGCTGCCCAAGCCGCCCTTGCGCATGGTCTCTCTCAAAATACGCCAAAGCCAGCTGCGGGTCCTTGTGGCGCAGCCAATGCATCAAGCCAAGCTGCGCGATGTGTCCGTAAGGATGCGACGACTCCGCGTACGTCTGCGCAACCAGCTCTTCTGCAGCCCCGGTGTCTTGCTTGAAGGCACACAAACAGGCCAGGTAGTAGTTCCTCAGGGTAGGATCGAGGCGGCCTGCGGCGTTATCCTTCTCGATCATGGCCATTGCCTTGTCCGCGTCGCGTCTGCGGACAAAATGATAGAACCAGCCGACCATGGCATAGCCATTGCGCACGCTGGCGTTCGTCGAGTATTCCCGCTCAACAGCCGCAATGGCCCGCTCAAGCCGGCCGGCCGCCGCCAGGGTGACCGCGTGCAGGATAGGATAGTCGCCGCTCAAACGCCCAAGGGCCTTGTCCCGCTCGAACCCGGCCAAGGCGCGGCCGGGGGCATAGCCCCTGAGCATATACCGCCACCAATGTGCAACCGCGAAGCAATTCTCCAGGGCCTCACGCTTCCTGTAGGCCTGCGCGATGATGCCGACAGCGCACCTAAGCTGGCAATTCACTGCCAAAGCTTCACAATAGTGCAGCAGCCATTGGTTCGACAGCCTGCCCGCATCCGCATCCTTTGTGAACCATGAAAGGTATTCTTCCAGCAAGAACTGTGGCCGCAAGCAATGAAACGCAATGGCTGCGTAGTCCCCGCACAGCCAGGGCGATACGCCATAGGCCTGGTCCAGCATGCTCCCGGCTTCCCGCAAAAACCCCTTCCTCGCCAGTGCAAGGGGTAAACCGGAATCCCAGCATGACGCCAAGCCCGCGCGCTTTGCATGACTGCTCATGGAGGCCAGAGCCTCAAGCGTTGTGACGCCGAGGGATCTTTCCCACAGGTTGAGCAACGTATCCATGAGCGGAGAAAACACGGCGCTCTCAACCTCACACCGGAAACGCGGGGGGGTCGTCTCGTGGAACTTGCTGAAGATATACACGGGCAAGAACCCTGCCTCCGGCTCGCCCTTGTCTTGGAGGAATTGACCGACCACCGCGTTCTCCATGCATGCAGCGAAATATGCCTGCCGCGCCAGGACAAGACTCTCCAAAATCTCGCCAAGGCCCTGCAAGGCGGACCCGGCATCGCGGCGAGAGCCTTGCTGCTGCTCGGCTCGCAGGATCATCCCTTCCAGAGACGTAAGCTTCTCCGTGGCAATCTCCCAGAGCTGGGCGCTTGCCGCGCGGGGCACGGCACGTGTGCCACCATGCTGCGCAGGTGCTGGCGCCGGGCTGGCGGACCGCAGAACGCTCCCCTTGGCTTCGTCTTCCCCAAGCTCCAGCGGCAAGAGCGTCTCCGCTCCCGCCAGGGCCTGCAATGGCGCACGCAGCGCTTCGGCGGAAAGCCCAAGCAGGCTGCCTTCCATTTCGAACACCATGGGGAAGCTCTGGCGGCCGAAAATACGTGTCTTCGTGTGCGTGTTTGTCCGGGCGGAAGTTGCCGGGTCGACCTCCCACCCCCCGCAGTCCGAAATATATGGCAGAATCAGATCCGCAGCCGGCAGGCGCGAGGGCTCAAGGATATTGAACACCATGAGGTGGGCGCCTGCAACAGGCGCCACATGCACCCTGCCGCTTTTGCCATCTCCCGCCCCGGGGGGTAGAAGTGGCCAACGCAGCAATCCGTCCGTCCCATAGGGCTTCCCCGCCCTCGGCAGGGGATAGACCTGGAACCGCATGGGACTTGACAGCCCTGGGGAGAACTGGACTTCCCAACTCTGCACGTCACGGACGATGCGCGCCAGGGCAGCGCTCACGGGCGACAAAAGCGGGAGAGCCGCCAGATCCGCCTCTTCGAAGACCACCTGCCGGCAGCGGTAGCCTGTGTCACGCCAGAGAAAGATTCGCCCCGCAAGCTGCCTGTCGCCTTGCGCCCCCTCTGCGGGAGTGGGAGCCGGGGCCAGCACGCCCTGGGCGGGAAGCCATTCATAAAGCGGCGACCTGTGGCGTGCGTCCAGGCGCAGGCCAATGCTGGGCATGGCAAACGGCTTGGAAACGATGGGCCGACGTTTCGTCCCAAGGGCGGACGCCACCTCCTTCGCCACCTGCTGCGCGGCGGGGTCCGCCAGGACGAAGATCTGGCTGGAGAAGATGTCGAAAGGGCTCTCCCACTGGCAGGGATGATCGCCAGACGGCACCACGGAAATGAGCGCGGACGGCACCTCCTGGGCCATCTTCCGGATGGCGCGGGCGATGCTTGCGGTCGAGAGGTGGGGATTTCCGGCGTCCACCAACAGGGCGCCGGTTCCGGGTGAGCACACGGCCAACGCCTGGGCGGTGGCCAGCCAGCCTTTCGGCAAGGCGGAACGCTCCTCGGGCACGGGCGATACGGCATGGAAAACAACGCCCGCCTCAGCCGGGGCGACAAAGCCAGGCGGATGAAACACATGAATGGCAGCCGTCGTCGCAGAGCGGATCTTCCGCAACAACCGGCCAAGCGCGAAGACATCTGGCGGTTCTGTAAAATATGGAATGGCAACAAGCATCGTCATGGCCGAAGAATCCACCCCAGGCGTTATTATCGAGTCTCAACGTACCATCCGTCGGCATGGCATGGGCCCGCATCATGGCGCAGGCAAAAATCCACGTTCGCATCAACAGATGCGTCCAAGCACTCAGAAATATTCTAGCCACGCTTCCACAAAGAAGTCCAGATGCCGGAGACGGCCAGAAGGCCATGCCCACCAAGCGCTTCCTGAGGGTTGCGGACCGACGCTTAGGACCCAGCACTCGGCATGCATTCTTTGTGCCCCAGGACCACGGAAGGCCTCCATACGCAGGTGCGTTAGTGTCCCCCTGGAGTTGCCCCTGCTAAATCGGACACCCTGCGGTTTCTGACGAGCGGATGAATTCTTTTGGCGACTTTGTAAAGTCCCCTGTTTTAGGGCCATCTGGGAGTAGATACTCTGGGTTGACGGTTTTGGGGTAGCCGGAGGGCAGGGGATACCCCCTGCCCTCCGGGCGGCGAATTCCACTGGCGGCATGTCCCCGAGGGACTCATGGGGCCGTTCTTCATTGTACTCGCGGATGAATTCCTCTGTCATATCTCGGACCTCGGTCAAGCTGTTGAACACATAAAGGTCCAGCACCTCAGTTCTGTAGGTCCGGTTGAAGCGCTCGACGTATGAGTTCTGCGTCGGCTTCCCCGGCTGGATGAACTCCAAGATGACGCCATGCGTCTCCGACCAGGCGGCCATGGTCGAACCGATGAACTCCGGCCCGTTATCCATCCTCAGATTCTCCGGATAGTGTCCACGCTCCTCGGTAATGCGGTCGAGCACCCGGACCACCCGGCCTGCGGGCAGACTGGTGTCCACCTCCACGGCCAGGACTTCACGGTTATAGTCATCCACAGCGTTGAACGTCCTGAACGTCCGACCGCTGTAGAGCGTGTCCCGCATGAAATCTATCGACCAGCAGAAGTTCGGGGCCAGAGGCTGGGCCAGGACCTTCCGCGTGGTGCGGGGCAAGCGTTTCTTGCCCTTGCGCTTCAGGTTCATCTTCAACAGGCAGTAGACCCTCCAGACCCGTTTTGGTTCCAAGGGTGCCCGTGCCGCCGGAGCACACGGAACAGCTTGCTGAAGCCCCAGGTGGGCTTTCGCTCTGCCAGCTCAATCAGTGCGGCCACGACCCCGCTGCCATCGCGAGGGGTTGGGCGATAGGCGTAGTAGCTCCGGCTCACGCCAAACACCGCACAGGCCTTGCGGAGGCTCATGGCGTGCACGCTGGCGGCGTGCAGGACAAGCGCCTTCCGTTGAGCTGGCCTCAGAGTTTTTTTTCGATGACATCCTTGAGCACCATGTTCTCGAGGCTCAGCTCGGCAAACACTGCTTGAGCTTGGCGTTCTCAGCCTCAAGCTCCTTCATCCGCTGGATATCCGAGGCCTCCATGCCGCCATACTTGGACTTCCACTTGTAGTAGGTGGCGCTGCTCAGCCCGTGCTCGCGGCAGATGTCCGTGACGGCCCGACCGCCCTCGGCGGACTTCAGAATCTTAACGATTTGAAACTCGGTGAACCTGGTTTTGCGCATACGAAACTCCTGCTGCCTGTTTGGACAAGAAGTCTCTACTTGGCAATGGACCTAGTATACGGGGACTTTACAACTTTGTTCTCTCACTCCAAGACCTACTAACACCTACCAGTGACCTGCCCCCCTAAACCCGGCGTTGTGATCGCAACGAGGGGAGCATTGTGTTTCCTCGTGGGGCGTTCAAGCAAGACGGGACGGGTTGCGCACACGACCTGACCGGCGAGGGCTGGAAGGCAGGCTTAATCGCTAGGGCCTTGCATCAGACAACATCACACAGGCTCAGGTTGACGCATGGAGGAATTCGGGAGCGCGGAGAAGAGGTGTCCAACAATCATAGAGAGCTGCAGCCCCAAAGGCACGCGACGCGAAATTCATAAGGCATAACTGAGGGAGCTGGACACGGCGCAAAGAACCGCGCCGAGTGCTTCTACTTGCGCGACAGAGAGATCAAATAGTCCATCGTCGCCGTCGCAGGGCCCAGTGATGCGCCAATGAGCCGGCCGACGGCTTTTTGGACATGTGGACTGCTCCACCACCCTTCGACATCATCGTACACCTTGTCCAAATGACCTGCGAGGGTCTCCGGAGAGGTGTGCATTACCCCGCAGGCAGCAAGCCCTTCGAATACAGGCAAATACTCTTCCGAAAGCTTGAAAAATCCTTCCGTGAACAAAAGGAGGAAAGGAATCTTGTTCACGAGGATTTCGGCAAATCCTGTGGAGATGTGGTCGATGATGACGATCTTCGCCTGCAAGAGCTGCTGCAGAAAATCGTCTTTCACCTCAACACGGACGTTCCGCTTGCGTGTCTCCCACAAGCGCTCCGTGTCCACCAGCAGCCCCTCCCTCCGCGGCCTGAGCACATAGCAATCCTTCAGCCTGGGGGGGATCATGGTAATCATATCGTCAACATCCCGGATATAATTGAGAAACCCGACTCCGGCCATGCCCGAGGACCAGGCCATGAAGTAAGGGAATCGCGTCGTCGCCACATGCAGAACATTCGTCTTCTCGGCAGCAAAGGTGTACTCATGTTGTTCACGAGTAATGAACCCACCCTTTACACCATTACCAGACCTCGTATCGTAACCAGTTGTTATGAAAGCATCAGAGACCTCTTCTTCAATCCACTGCACATTGTAGTCCAACATGTGTAGAGATGCACCATGCTCCTGGAGAATCAGCCGCGTGCCATTCATCTGCTTAGCCAATGCGCAGTAAAGAGTGACGGGAGAAAATGAATCCCAGCATTCCGTAACGATTGCCTTGTCTGATTCAACGGACAACGCCCTTTCATACTCCGTGCGGTACCCATTAAAATACTCGACAAAGATTTTTGGCATGCAACAAGACAGTGTGACGTTCAGGTATTCCTCAAACCTGTCCTCTGCTCCCCCCCTTGCAAGGGAGAGCCTGCTTTCACTGTGGTCCTCCACAGCCTGCACAACAACAGGCGGTAGTGACAAATTATATATTCTGTTGTTCGACTGTCGACAAAGCTCTGCAATAATCCACTCTGGATAGTATGCACTGCATAGTGCAACGCCATACTTCCCATGACCACGCGGTGTTCCTGGCGTGGCGCAGCCATCTGTGCCGTTTAAGCCATGAATGAGCACATGGTTATGATGATTCGTCCATTTCTTGCGCTCGGCTTCAAGGTGATACGCACATTCGACGCAATGGAACTCTTCGCGCGCAAAGACGCTGTAGTATTGACTTGTCAGCTGCATTGTTCCGTGGTCGCCACCAAAACAATACATGTACTCAAAATGATCGTTGGGAATGAAGAACGATGACGTCGACAGGAGTATGATGCTGGTCCTGTCAACGTCTAAAACTTGCAAGGTGAGGTACTTGTCATAGGCCACGGCGATATGCCTGTAGAGCCATGACCCGAAGGCGATCCTCCAGAACATGTCCGGATAATCAACTCCATGGATTTCGTTCAACTTCTTCGCAAGGAGCTTCACATACTTATAATAGTAGCCTCGGCAGGCGTCGTGGGCCTGCTTGACCGCGCCTCCAGCCTGATATGGGTCTCCCAGCGTCTTTTGCTCGGCAAATGCGCTCAGCGGCAGGCGGTGTTTGGAAAACTCCCAGACAAAGACAGAGTCTTTGCAGCCTGTTCCCCAAAAGCGCTCGTCCGCAGTCGCACGGATATTGAGATCCCGGATGCGCTTCATTCTTTGGGGTCCCAGTTGACCATGAGTTCATTCGCCCGGATGAGATGCTGCGGCTCGTCAATATCGAGCAACTCAGCCTCTGTCTGAAGCTGGTGCAGATAGTGCTCCTTCATGCAGGGGTCCAGACACCTGTCCCCGACGAAGATCCCGTAATTTCTCAAGAATACCCCGCCGGGCAGGTCTCCCCGGTTCGCCATGGGCCGCACACCTTTGCCCGGCCCCGCGACGAAATGGCTAAAATCATCGGCGATGATCCTCCGCACGGTGCGCACGTGCCGATACCCGGCCAAGAGCATGGACGTCAGCTCATGCATCAGCTTGCGCGTACGAAAGGGATGTGTGGGATACAGGGTGATACAGGCCTCTGGGACATAGCCTTCCTGAAGCCTCAACGTTTCCAGCGAGTGGGCGATGGCGTCCCCAATGCTGGCGGTATCGTGCGCCAATTCTGCGGGGCGCAGGAACGGGGTTTCGGCCCCCCAGCGCCGCGAAACCTCCGCGATCTCCTCACTGTCGGTGGTGACAACGACCCGGGTGATGAGAGGACACTGCAACGCCGCCAGGATGGAGTGGGCGACGAGCGGCTTTCCGCACAAGTCGGCAAGATTTTTTCCGGCTATGCCTTTGGAGCCGCCACGAGCGGGGATAAAGGCGATCACGTTTCGCCTCTCCTGGACTTGCCGACCGTTGGTCATCTTTCTCTCCAGCTATGGGGGAAACCGTTTGCACTGCTGTCCGCCCGCCCTGCCCTTCTCGGGCTTGCCATGGGTGAGCCCGACCGGATGACCGCTGCCGGGTGGAGAGCTTCCTCCCCCAGCCGCCGCAGGCCTTGCGTCGGGCCCACAGGCCCAGAGCCTACACCCATTCTCGCCTAAGAAAGCGGGCGGGGCAGAGAAACGTGCGCGATGGCTCCCGGGCGGCGGCGTGGGCTCACCATGCCGACCCTGGCGCCTTGCGCATCCCCGAACCCTACTCATTGTTCTGGCAGACGGCGTAGCCGTGCTTCGTCACCAACGCGTCGCGGCGGGCCTCGTTCAGGTCCTGGCTGGCCATCTCGGCCACCAGTTCCTCAAAGCTCGTGCGCGCGGTCCAGCCCAGGCGCTCGCGCGCCTTGGCGCCATCGCCCAGCAGCGTCTCAACCTCCGTCGGGCGGAAATAACGGGGGTCCACAGCCACACGGCAGACCCCGGCGACGTCGTGGGCCTTCTCTTCAAGCCCCTCACCGCTCCAGAACAACTCCAGCCCCAATTCCCGGGCCGCCGCGTTGATGAAATCACGCACGCTCTTCTGCTGACCCGAGGCGATGACGTAGTCCTCGGGCGTGTCCTGCTGGAGCATGAGCCACATGGCCTCCACATAGTCCTTGGCGTGGCCCCAGTCGCGCTTGGCCGAAAGATTGCCCAGATACAGGCAGTCCTGCATGCCGAGCTTGATGCGCGCCAGGGCGCGGGTGATCTTGCGGGTGACAAAGGTCTCACCGCGCACCGGGGACTCGTGGTTGAACAGGATGCCGTTGCTGGCGTGGATGCCGTAGGCCTCGCGGTAGTTCACCGTGATCCAGTAGGCGTAGAGCTTGGCGGCGGCATAGGGGCTGCGCGGATAGAACGGCGTGGTCTCGTTCTGCGGGGTCTCGCGCACCAGGCCGTAGAGCTCGCTGGTGGAGGCCTGGTAGAAGCGGGCCTTGCCCTCCATGCCCAGGATGCGGATGGCCTCCAGCATGCGCAAGGCGCCCAGGGCGTCGGAATTCGCCGTGTATTCCGGCTCCTCGAAGGATACGGCCACATGGCTCTGGGCCGCCAGATTGTACACCTCGTCGGGCTGGACGCGCTGGATGATGCGCAACAGGCTCATGGAGTCGGTCATGTCGCCGTGGTGCAGGATGAACCGGCGGCCGGACTCGTGCGGGTCCTTGTACAGGTGGTCGATGCGGGCGGTGTTGAACAGGGAGCTGCGCCGCTTGATACCGTGCACGGTGTAGCCCTTGCACAAAAGCAATTCCGCCAGATAGGCCCCGTCCTGCCCGGTGATGCCGGTGATGAGCGCGACCTTGCCCGTGGTCGCCTCCACTGTTCGGGTCTGTGCGGCTCGCGGCGGCGCCGGGCTCGCGGCCTGGGCTGGCTGCTCCCCGGCCCCGGCCATGTGCTCCCGCGCCCGGTGCACCAGCACCTTGGACTCCTCCAGCAGGCGGTTCCAGCTGGTGGGGGCGTGGATGTCCACCTCACGCCGGGCGTGGTCGCGCACGTTCATGAGCACGCGGGGGATGTGCGCGAACTTTGCGCCGCCCTCGGCGAAGCGTTGGAACAGCTCGTGGTCGTGGGCCAAGAGGTTCTCGTCGTAGTTGCCGAAGCGGGCGTGCAGCTCTGTGCGGTAGAGCTTGGCCACGCCGCAGAGATACCAGTCGCCGAAACAGCGCCCAAAGGAATAGTCCGGCAGGGCGAAGCGCCGCACCACCCGGCCCGCGTCGTCCACGATGGCCATGTCGGCGTAGACGAAGTCCGCCCCGGCCTCGAGCGCGTCCACCATCTCGGTGATCATGGACGGCAGGAGCACGTCGTCGGCGGGCACGTAGGTGCAGAACTCGCCCGTGGCCGCCGCGAAGCCGGTGTTCAGCGCCGGAGCCAAGCCCCGGTTCTTCTCATGCCGGATCACCCGCAGGGTGCGGCCCGTTTGCGGAAAGCGCGGGTGTTCCACGCGCTCGATGACATTGGTCGCGGTGTTGAAATACGAGGCGTAGGAGCACTTGTCCTCGGCCAGCGCACGCTCGTATTCGGCGATGGCCTGGTCGGTCTGGTCGGTGGAGCCGTCGTTGACCAGGATGACCTCAAGGTCGGGGTAGTCCTGGAACCAGATGGAGTCCAGGCAGATGGGCAGGTACTGGGCCTGGTTGTACACCGGGATCACGAGGGAGACCTTGGGGCGTGAGGCTTCGGGACGGGACACTGGCGATCTCCTTGGCTGCGGCTGGCCGGGCTGTGCGTGACTCTGGCTCGTGTTCCTCATCGGACGCCCGGCGCGTTTGGATTAGGGCGCCTTGGCGCGCTGTGCCGGTCCTGCGGCGCCGAGCATCACCCGGCGCTGCTCCGCGCCGTTCTGCAACAGCACCTGCCCCGGCTCTACGGAGACAAGCGTCCAGCCGCGCGCGGCCTCGCCGATGTGCAAGGACACGGACGCGCCGTCCACCTGGAGCATGGCCAGGGGCCTCTCGCCGCCAGCGATGACGCCCACCAGCCGGAAGCCCTCCAGGCCCAGGCGCGGGGAAGCCGGGGCTGCTGGCTGGGACTTTGCGGCGCTGGCCGCAACGGGAGGGGCCTTGGCAGCGGCCGGGGGAGCCGGGAGCGCTGCGGACTTACCCGGCGCAGAAGGGGCCTGCGCGGACGGGGACGAGACGGGCTGTGACGGCGCTGCCGGGGCAGCGGGCGTGGCTGTCGATCCAGGCGCGGCAGGCTGCACGGCCAGGCCCTGCACGCTGGAGCCGCCCGAAAGCGGCGCCGTGGCGCTGACCTGCGGCGCTGCCGTGGCCTGCGCGGAGGTGGCCGGCATGGCCCCCTCTGGCGTCAGGCTGGTGTCCGCCTGGGCAAAGGCTGCCTGGGCAGGCGCGGGCGGGCGCGCAGAAGGAGGTTCTTCTGGCGCGACGATGGGCGCGGGCGGCTGCCCCAGGGGGAAGAACGGCGAGCTCTCGAGCTTCAGGACATTGCGCTCCAGAATGATGCGCACCGGCGACTCCTCGCCGTAGGCCTGGCCCTGGGCGCGCAGCTCCTCGGGCGGACGCAGGTTTGGCGCGGGCCGGGGCACGAAGCTCGTGGCCAGATAGGCGATGCCCAGGCCGATGGCAGCGGGCAGGGCCAGCTTCGGCAACGTGCGCCAGACAATCTGCATTCGCCCCCCCTCTCCGTGCGCCCTACCCGGCCAAGGCCTTGGCGATCTCCTGCTGCGCCTCCGCCGTGAGGTAGGGGTGCATGGGGATGCTGAAGATGCGCGCGGCCACGGCCTCGCTTGCGGGCATGGAGCCTGGCTGGTAGCCCAGATTGGCGAAGGCCGGCTGCAGGTGCAGGGGCACGGGGTAGTAGATGCTCGAAGGCACCGAAGCCTTGGTCAGGCGGTCCAGCAATTCCTGGCGATGCGCCGTGCTCTCGGCCTGAATGCTGTACTGGGCGTAGACCGAGACATTGCCCTGCGGCACCACGGGCAGGGTCAGGCCGGGGAGCGCTCCGAGCAGCTCGGCGTAGCGCCGGGCCACGTCCTGGCGCAGGCGCACCTCGTCGTCAAAGATCTCGGCCTTGGCCAGGAGCACCGCAGCCTGCATGGTGTCCAGCCGCCCGGTGATGCCCAGGCGCACGTTCTGATACTTGTCCGCGCCCTGGCCGTGCACGCGCACGGACCGCAGAAGCTCCAGCAGGTCGGGATCGTCGGTGAAGCACATGCCTCCGTCGCCGTAGCAGCCCAGCGGCTTGGCCGGGAAGAACGAGGTGCAGCCGATCTGGCCGTAGGAGCAGGCTCTGCGCTTGGCCCCGGAGAACTCCTGGGTGGCGCCGAAGGCCTGGGCCGCGTCCTCGATGACGAAGAGCCCGTGCGCGGCGGCCACGGGCAGGAGGGCCGCATAGTCGGCCAGCAGGCCGAACAGGTCCACCGGAATGACGGCCTTGGGCGTCAGCGTGCCCGCGTGCTGCGGCAACGGGTGCAGCGAGGGGTCGCCAGCACGCACCGCGCGCACGGCCAGGTCCAGCCGCACGGGATCGATGTTGTAGGTCACCGGGTCCACATCCACGAACACCGGCGTCGCGCCGAGCAGCGCCACCACCTCGGCCGTGGCCATGAAGGTGAAGGGCGGACAAAACACCGCATCGCCGGGGCCCACGCCCAGGGCCATGAGGGCCATCATCAGCGCGTCCGTACCGGAGGCGCAGCCCACAGCGTAGCGCGTGCCGCAGTATCCGGCCAGGCGCTCCTCCAGGCGGGCCACCTCAGGACCGTTGATGTAGGCTCCGGACATGAGCACGGACTGGATGCCACGCTCCACTTCCGCCGCCACGCGGCGATACTGGGTCTTCAGATCGATGAAGGGGATGCTCATTGGGTGAAGGCCTCCGTCTGTCCCTGCGGCTCCTGGGCCGGGGGCAGGACCTCGTAGATGCGCACCAGGGGGAAGCCCTCGTGCACGAGTTTAAAGTAGCTTGAAACCTCAGCCCGGGCGGGGTCGCCGATTAGCAATTGTACGGCCATGCTGTTGTATGCCGTGTCGTCCATGAGCCGGACCTGCTTGGCCACGTCGTTGATGAGCAGATGCGGCGCGGCCGGGTTCACGGGGAAGGCCACGCGCCGCGCGCGCCCCTCGGCCAGCACGTCCACGCTCTTGATGGGGATGGGCGCGCTGCCTGCCCGGAAGACCATGACGCCGCGTCCCTGGTCGATGTTGAAGGCCTCGTTCACCGCCTGTGTTTTGGCAGGCGAACCCTTTCCTGCCACCACGTCCCAGCTGCCGTAGAAGCCCATCCAGTGCAAAAGGCTCATGTTCTCCCAGCAGACCACCAGGTACTGCGTGGGCGGGCGCTTCATGGGCTGGTCCGAGGTGGCCAGCATGGCGATCTCATGCTGCACTTCCGAAGCCGATTGCTTGTCCCAGCGGCGCGCCGGGTCCTGGTT
>JAHIUD010000039.1 GCA_018817515.1 Pseudomonadota bacterium | reverse complement strand
GCGGTCAGCCTCGCGCAGGATGCCCACCATCTGCTCCTCGGAAAATCTTCCCTTCCTCATGGCTCCCCCTTCTTCTCTGGGGGTCACTCTCTCAAGTTTCAGCTGGTCCGAAAAGGGGCAGGCAGGTCACCTGCCCGGCCCAAGCGGCCTCTACGGCCTGCTCCAACCAGAGGGCAGCCTCACCCTTACCGCTGAGGCCGTGCCCGGACTGCTGCCCGCCACCGGGGCCGGGATGCTGACCTACACCGCGCGCCAGGGCGGGCGGGTCTGGCGCAACCCCGTGCTGGTGCTGCAAGAGGGCCAGGAGTTCCGTGCGCGGCTGGCCAATGGCATGCAGGAACCCACCATCATCCACTGGCACGGCGTGGATTGCGGCTGGAGGCAGGCCGGGCACCCCTCCTATGCCGTGGGTCCGGGCCTGTCCTACGACTACGCCTTTCCCATCACCAACCGCGCAGGCACCTACTGGTACCACCCGCATCCGCACGGCCTCACGGCCAAGCAATCCTATCTCGGCCTGGCCTCGTTCTTCCTGGTGCGCGATGCCGAGGAAATGGCCCTGTCCCGCGAGCTGGACCTGACCCTGGGCGTCACGGACCTGCCCATCGTGCTCCAGGACAAGCGCTTCGACGCCCACGGCGGGCTGGTCTACGCGCCCAGCCAGGACGACCTGGTCATGGGCTACATGGGCACCGAGGTGCTGGCCAATGGCGCGCGCCAACCCACCCTGGACGCGGCCACGCGCCTGTACCGACTGCGGCTGTTGAACGGCTGCACGGCACGCATCTTCAATCTGGCCTTCCTGCGCCAGGGCCGGAAGATGCCCGTTCTGCTCATGGCCAACGACGGCGGCCTGCTGGATGCCCCGCGCCCCCTGGACGAGGTGTTCCTGGCTCCGGGCGAACGCGTGGAGATTCTGCTGGACCTGCGCGGCCTCGCGCCGGGCGAAGCGGTGACCCTCGTGAACGCGGCCTTTGACCCCATGCACAACGAGGGCACGGGGCACGCGGGACACGGCGCACCCTCTGCCGATCCCCACGCAGGGCACGGCGCGGCCGCCCCTGCAGCCCCGGCCAAACCGTTAGACGAGGGCGCGGCCTATCCCATTCTGCGCATCCTGGTGCGACGCACGGAGAAATATGACCGCACGGTGCCGACAAGGTTTTCAGCCCTGCCCGCAGCCTCGGGTCCGGCCACGTCTGGCCCGGTCCGGCGCTTCGACTTGGCCCTGGACCGCCACGCCAACCGCTGGACCATCAATGGCCTGACCTATGACATGGCCGCTAGCCCGGTGGTGGTGGAGCGCCGCGCTCCCGAGGCCTGGGCCTTCGCAGGGGCCAAGGACGGCATGCCGCACCCCATGCACCTGCACGGCTACTTCTTCCGCGTGGACGCCCGCCAAGGCAGCCCAGAGCAGGTTCGCAATCGCGCCGTGGACGCCCAAGGCAGACTGGCCACGGACCTGGGCCTCAAGGACACCGTGCTGGTCTGGCCGGGCGAGACCGTGGCCGTGACCCCGGACTTCGGCCGGCCGGACTACCCAGGCGAGCAGACCTTTCTGCTGCACTGCCACAACCTGGAGCACGAGGACCAGGGCATGATGCTCAACGTGCGCGTGAAGTGACGCCAGCCCTTGTGCCAGAGGTTGCACACGCATGAACATTATTCAGACTAAAATGGTAGAGATTGTGCACAGGGCTGCACATGACCGCAATGGGTATTCAGGTAATCAGCTAGAATTAAACAATAAACAACTTCGGCACAGCAACTGCACTGTATACAGCAAACAGCCCGCTCCGCACGCGGAGCACAACCACGAAACACGGAGTCACCCATGAAGCGTTTCCCGAAGATCCTCGCCGCCACCTGCACCGCACTGCTGTTGAGTGCCTCCATGGCCCTGGCCGCAGAGGCCCCGAAAACGGTCAAGCCCGCCCCGGTCAAGCCTGCCCCGGCAGCCCAACCCGCGCATCAAATGAGCGGCATAATGGGTGGCGGCATGATGGGTGGAATGAAGGGCGGCCATATGGGCCTGGCAGCGCTCTCTCCGGAAAAGCAGGAAATCGCCAAGGCGCTCATGACCGAACACCGCGGTGCCCTATTCCCCCTGCACCAGAGCATGTACGCCAAGAATGCCGAACTTGAGGCCCTCAACGCCGCTGGCAACGGCGACTCCGACAAGGCCAAGACCGTCATCCGCGACATCGCCGACCTGAACGCCAAGATGCTCGTTGAAAACGGCAAGTTCCGTGCACGTCTGGTCAAGGAGACCGGCCTGCGCACAGCGCCCATGGGCCACGGCATGATGGCTGGCGGCATGGGTGGCATGATGGGCGGAGACATGAAGTGCCCCATGATGGAAAAGATGATGGGCGGCATGCAGCACGGTGCTGCTGGCGATCCCGGCGCGAGCAGGGGTACTGGCATGGGTGCTGGAATGAACGGCACCACGGCCCACGCTCCCGGACATGGAACGACCGGCAGCGTTGCGGCTAACCAGCCCCACGTCTCGGACCACGCCAACTAGCCCTGTCACGTAAAATCCAGTCCAAAGCGGGCGGTTCCACCGAACAGGAGGGGCCGCCCTTTTCGTTGGCAGCAGCGGTGTGCCTACAACGCCCCGGCAAGCTCCCCAAGCGGCACGCAGGCCACGCCCATGTTGACCAGATCAAAGATGTTGGCCTGGGCCACGGCCTCGGTCTGGGCCGAGCAGGCGTCCGTGACCACGATGACCCGGTAGTCGCGGCTTAAGCCGTCCACCGCCGTGCCCCGGATGCAGTTGGGGTACTGGGTGCCAGCCAGCACCAGCGTCGACACGCCCAGGCGGCGCAGCACCAGGTCAAAGGACGTGCCCAGAAAGGCGCTGAAGCGGCGCTTGACGATGCGCTGCTCGCCGGGCAGCGGGGCAAGTTCGGGCACGATGTCCGCACCCGGCGTGCCGCCCACGCAGATGCCGCGCCCCTGGAGAAAGAGTCCGCGGCGGAAGGCCTCGGCGTCGCTGCCGTCGGCCCGGTGCTCGCGGTAGACGTGAAATACCGGCCAGCCCGCCCCCCTGGCCTGATCCAGCAAGCGCCGGATCACCGGCACCGTGTCCAGGGCCCCGGCCACGCAGGCTGGCGCTCCGGGCAGCACGAAATCATTCTGCATGTCGATGATGACCAGGGCGACGTCTTGGGCTTGGGGCGGCGATGTGCTCATCCAGGTCTGCTCCTTTCTGGAGGGGGGAGAAGGAAAGGCCTTTACCGGGGCAGAACCGGCAGGTGCCAGGACGGCCCGTAGCGCTCCAGCTCCAGGCGCGGCATCTGCGCCAGCACCGGAGCGCGGTCCGCGTCCAGCCAGCGCAGCACCTCCAGCATGACCTCCGGGGCCATGCTGGTGCAACCGGACGTGGCCATGCCCTGGCCCCGCCAGATGTGCAGGAAGATGCAGGAGCCCGCCTGCGGCACCACGGGGTCCATGTTGTGCCGCACCAGCGCGCCCAGGCGGTACTGGCCGTCAACGCGGCGCATGTCCTCGGCGCTGGTCCAGTCCGGCGCGGCAACGGCGCTCTTCTCCACAAACCGGTTGTAGCTGCGCGACGCG
>JAHIUD010000038.1 GCA_018817515.1 Pseudomonadota bacterium | reverse complement strand
TGGGCGCGCTGGCCGCCACCCTGGCCGAACTTGCCTTCGGACCGGGCTTCAGCACCCTGACCCTGGCCATGTTCGCCACCATCTTCGTCTGCGCCATCCTGGCCGGGCTCAATGAAAACTTCCGCCTGGCCGGGCTCACGGCGGCCATCGTCATCAGCCTGCACGCCATCGGCGGCAACGCCTTCACCATCGGCGCCAACCGCTTCCTGGAAGTCGGCTTCGGCATCGTGGTGGCGCTGTGCGTGTCCCTGGCCTGGCCCTCACGCGCGCGCGTGCTGTTGC
This sequence comes from Pseudomonadota bacterium, assembly GCA_018817515.1. Lineage (GTDB taxonomy): Bacteria > Desulfobacterota > Desulfovibrionia > Desulfovibrionales > Desulfovibrionaceae > Humidesulfovibrio. The sequence continues at coordinate 32,323 of JAHIUD010000038.1, read as the reverse complement.
GCTTCGGCGCGGGCAAAGGACTGGAGGGCCTGGCCGGGCTCCTGGCCGCGCTCATGGACAGCCGCATGTCCGGCCAGTACAACCACCAGCGCATCTTCCACCTGAAGGACTCGGCCCTGCGCCTGTCGCTGAAGAACCGCCAGCTTCTGGCCGCGGCCCGGCGCGAGCCCGGCACCTCGGCCCAGCGCGAACGCCTGGTCGACCTGCTCCAGACCCTGGAGCGCATGGCCGAGAACCTGCGCAGCATGGACCACGCCATCAAGGACGCGCCGCCCGAGGGCTTCCACCGCCACCTGCCGGAAGAGCTGTCTGAGCTGGGCGCAAGCGTGCACGCGCTGCTGCTCGACCTGGGCCCCATCGTATCCGACGCCAAGAACGGCCCCCAGGCCTTTGCCACCGTGGAGCTGGCCGAGAGCCAGGCCCGGCTGGAGCGCGCCCTGAAGGCCACGGACGACAAGCTGCTGGAACTGCGCGGCGAACGCGTCATCGCCGACTACGACCTGGACGAGGTCATGCACTTCTACTCGTTCTATCACGCCCTGCGCGAAACAGCGCGCGAGGTCCTGGGACTGGCTGCGCGGCTGCAGGGGCACTCCTGACGCACTAGGCCACAGCCCTGGCGCTTACTCCCAAGGCCTGGCGCAGGCGGTGAACAAGTCGGCTTTGGCCGCAATGTCCACATGTGGGCCGAACACGTAGGCCATGTCCCCGGCCAGCAGGCGCAGGGTGCCGTCGGGATTGGCCATGACCTCGCCGCCGCGCCCCACGGCTACCACGGTCAGCCCATGGGTGCGCCGCAGACCAGACTCCTCCAGTGTCTGCCCGTCCAGGGCTGACCCGGACTCCACCGTCATGACGCTCAAGTCCATGTCCGGAAACTGGCGGTTCAGCGCGCAAAAGGAATCGCCGCGCAGCTCCACGCTGCGCAACAGCTCGTAGCCCTCGGAGCGCACGCTCGCGGTGAAGCGCACAATGTCCGCGCGCGGCACCAGATAGCGCATCATGACCCGCGTGAAGATCTCGATGGAGGTCTCGTACTCCTCCGGCACCACGTCGCTTGCCCCCAGGTCCATCAGCGGTCCGATCTCACTTTGGAAACGCGTGCGCGTGATGATGTGCAGCGAGGGGTTCAGCCTGCGCGCGGCATCGGTGATGCTGCGGACGGACACGGGATCGGAAACGACCACGGCCAGCACCCGCGCGCGCTCCACGCCCACATGCCTGAGCACCGCCGTCTGACTGGCGTCCCCGTACATGATGGGTTCGCCCTCGGCGGAACTCTGGCGCACGGTGTCCGGGTTCATCTCCACCACGCGGTAGCCGATGCCAAAGGATTTGGCGGCCTGGGCCAGATGCCTGCCGCCCACGCCGAAACCGACGATGATCAGGTGGTCCGCCATGTCAACCGGGGCGGCGGCCTGCTCCATCTCCTTCTCGAAAGGCCGCTTGGGCATCCGCGCAAACACAGGCAATTCGCTCACCCACTGGCCCAGGCGCGGCGCAAGGGCCATAAGCGGCGGAGTCAGCCCCATGGTCATGATGCTGGCGGCCAGAAACAGTTGATAGTTGGCGGCGTTCATGAGCCCCTGGGCCATTCCGACCTTGGCCAGCACGAAGGAGAACTCGCCCACCTGGCACAGGGCCAGGCCCACCAGCACGGCGGGCCGCACCGGAAAGCCCAGGATGTAGGCGGCCAGCCCGGCCACAAGGGCCTTGATCACCAGCACAGCCCCTGTGGCCGCAGCCACCTGGGTAAAATTCGTGAAGAGAAAGCCCGCATCGAAAAGCATGCCCACGGAAACGAAAAACAGGCTGGTGAACACGTCGCGGAAGGGCAGGATGCCCTCCATGGCGCTCAGGCTGTATTCGGATTCGGAGATGATGAGCCCGGCCAGAAACGCGCCGAGGGACAACGACAGGCCGATGCTGGAGGTGAGAAATGCCGTGGCCAGACACAGGGCCAGGGTGCTTATGAGAAAGAGTTCACGGCTCCTGGTCTGCACGATGCGGTGCAGCAGCCACGGCACGACCTTGCGCGCCAGCAGGAACACCAGGGCCACCATGCCCACGCCCTTCGCCAGCGGCCACAGGAAGGGCAGGCCGCCCGCATTCGATCCCCCCGCCAGAAGCGGTACCACAAGCACCATGGGCACGATGACAAGGTCCTGAAAGATGAGGATGGACAAGGTGATGCGACCATGCGCGCTGTCCATCTCAGCGCGCTGCTGCAAGAGCTTGAGGACGATGGCCGTGGACGAGAGCGCGGCAAGGAACCCTGCGAACACAGACTGTGGGCCGCTCTGCCCCATTGCCAGGGCGAATGCGCCAAAGGCCAGGATGGTCAGCAGCACCTGGGAGCCGCCGCCCAGCAGCACGTTCTTCCTCATGCGCACGAGTTCGGCGGTGGACAACTCCAGACCGATGGTGAACAGCAGCAACACCACGCCCACCTCGGCCAAAAGCTCGACCTCGTGCACTGCGCTGACCAGCCCCAGCCCATACGGTCCGGCGATGACACCTGTAAGCAGAAAGCCCACAATGGGCGGCACGCGCACCTTGTGGCAGAGGAAGATGACGCCGACGGACAGGCCGAAGATGACCAGAATTTCAGACAGCAGTGAAAGGTCCATGCCTGATCTGCCCAAAAGCGAGAGGCTGTGTCAAGAATACTTGGCAGCCCGGCGGAGGTGTGCGCCTCCCGGCGTCATAAAAAAGGGGGGCCTTGCGGCCCCCTTTGCGTTCGCGTTTCGCCCGGGCAGCTAGCCCCCGATGTTCGGGCACAGGGACAACGCGCTGTCGATGTCCTCCTGCGGCAGCTCGAAGTTGGTCAAATCGCCGCGCAGGTAGGCGTCGTAAGAGCCCAAGTCGAGCATGCCGTGGCCGGAGTACAGGAAGACGACGGTGGAGCCGGGCTTGGCGGTCTTGGCCACGTCGATGGCGCTTAAGATGGCGTGGCTGGTCTCCGGCGCGGGCAGGAAGCCCTCGGTCTTGAGGAACAGCTGGGCCGCCTCGAAGCATTCCTTCTGGTAGTAGGCGCGGGCGTCCACAAGGCCCTCGGCCATGAGGTTGCAGACGATGGGCGCGTCGCCATGGTAGCGCAGGCCGCCCGCGTGGATGGGCGCAGGCATGAAGGCGTGGCCGAGGGTGTGCATCTTCATCAGCGGGGTCAGCCGGGCCATGTCGCCGTAATCATAGCGGTAGGCTCCGCGCGTCAGCGTGGGGCAGGCCTTGGGCTCGGCGGCCACGAAGGTGATGTTTTCACCCGCGAGCTTGCGCGGCAAGAACGGCAGCACCAGCCCGCCGAAGTTCGACCCGCCGCCAACGCAGCCCACAAGGTAATCCGGCTTCTCGCCGATCATCTTGAGCTGCTGTTCGGTCTCCAGGCCCACGATGGACTGGTGCAGCAGCACGTGGTTCAGCACGCTGCCCAGGGTGTAGTTGGTGTCAGCGTGGGTGGCGGCGTCCTCCACGGCCTCGGAGATGGCCAGGCCCAGGCTGCCCTTGCAGTCCGGGTCCTTGGCCAGCATGGCGCGGCCGGTGTTGGTCTGCATGGACGGGGAGGCGAAGATCTCCCCTCCGTAGGTGTTGATGAGGATCTTGCGGTAGGGCTTCTGCTCGTAGCTGACCTTGACCATGTACACGGTGCAAACCATGTCGAACTGGCTGCAGGCGAAGGACAGCGCCGTGCCCCACTGGCCCGCGCCGGTCTCGGTGGACAGGCGGCGCACGCCCTCGCGCTTGTTGTAGTACACCTGCGGAATGGACGTATTGGGCTTGTGCGACCCGGCGGGCGACACGGACTCGTTCTTATAATAGATGCGGCACTTGGAGCCGATGGCTTCCTCAAGCTTCTTGGCGCGCACCAGCGGCGTGGGCCTGTACAGGCGGTACACGTCGAGCACGGGCCCGGGGATGGGTATCCAGCGGTCCGGGCTCATCTCCTGCTCGATCAGGGCCTTGGCGAAGATGGGCTCCAGGGCTTCCGGGGTCAGGGGCTTCTGGGTGGCCGGGTCGAGCGGCGGGGCCAGCGGGGTCGGCAGGTCGGGCAGAGCGTTGTACCATTGTGTCGGCATCTCGGACTGGGGCAGATTGATTCTGGTATCCACGGCAAGTCTCCTTCTGGTGCTGGGCTGGCGCTGGCGCCTGGCCCTGAATGTACGCTGCGCTCCCGGGCGGCGGAACGCCTCAGCGGCCCGGAGCTGTGCTCCAGGGCGGCCTGGCGGACCAGACAGGCGCATGGGGCAACCCTTCTTTGGGATGGTGAGTGCGTACTTGCGCCACGGGCAATTGTCAAGGCGAGCGTTTACTCGCCTGCGCACGCGGCCCTTGCCTCCGGGCAGAACCCCGGCTATCAGAGGTGACGCGACGGCTGGCCCCCAGGGGCGATAACGCGCGAATTTTGTTCGGGAGGCATTCACGGTGGAGAAAGTTGTCTATTTCATCGAAGGCGACGGCATTGGTCCGGAAGTGTGGGCTGCGGGACGTCCCGTCATAGAGGCGGCCATCGCCAAGGCTTACGGCGATTCCAAGAAGCTGGTGTGGAAGGAGCTTCTGGCTGGCGAAAAGGCCCTGCGCGAGACGGGCGAGAACCTGCCCCAGGCCACCCTGGACGCCCTGGCCGGAGCCGAACTGGCCATGAAGGGCCCCCTGGGGACGCCCGTGGGCAAGGGCTTTCGCAGCCTGAACGTGACCCTGCGCCAGGTCTTCGACCTTTACGCCTGCATCCGCCCCATCAAGTATTTCCCGGGCATCGAATCTCCGGTGAAGCACCCCGAGCGTGTGGACATGGTCATCTTCCGCGAGAACACTGAAGACGTGTACGCGGGCATCGAGTGGGAGGCCGGAACGCCTGAGGCCAAACGCGTGGTGGCCTTCCTGCGCGACGAAATGGGCGCCAAGCTCGACGACCTGGCCGCCATCGGCATCAAGCCCATGACCGAGAAGGGCTGCAAGCGCCTGGCCCGGCGCGCGGTGAAGTTCGCCATCGACCAGAAGCGCCCCAGCGTCACCCTGGTGCACAAGGGCAACATCATGAAGTTCACCGAGGGCGGCTTCCGCGCCTGGGGCTACGAGATGGCCGCAGCCGAATTCGGCGAGCTGACCATGACCGAGGCTGAAGCCGCCGCAGGCGCCAAGAAGCCCGTGGTCATCAACGACCGCATCGCCGACGCCATGTTCCAGGAGGCGCTCATCCGCCCGGAGAACTACAGCGTCATCGCCACCACCAACTTAAACGGCGACTACATCTCCGACGCGCTGGCCGCGCAGGTGGGCGGACTGGGCCTGGCCCCGGGCGTCAACATGAGCGACACCCTGGCCTTCTTCGAGGCCACCCACGGCACCGCACCCGCCATCGCGGGCAAGGACATGGCCAACCCCGGCAGCCTGATCCTCTCCGGCACCATGATGCTGGAGCACCTGGGCTGGTTCGAGGCCGCAAGCCTCGTCCACGCCGCGGTGGCCAAGGCCATCGGCGCGCGCAAGGTCACCGTGGACCTGGCCTCCCAGATCGAGGGCGCCAAGGCCGTGGGCTGCAAGGAATTCGGCGAGATCCTCATCGCCAACCTGTAGCGGATGATTGAAACGACAAACCGCCCGGTCCGGTCAGGTTCCCGCAGCAGCGGGCCTGGCTGGGCCGGGCGGTTCCTGTCTTGAAGGGTGCGGACTAGTCCGGCAGGACCACGCTCCAGACACTGGCCGGGGCCTTGGCCAGAGCCACCAGGAGGGCGCTGGTCTGGCGCAGGACCAGATCGGCCTCGCGCGTCAGGGCCGCAAGCAGCTGGTCGGACATGAGGCGGTCATCGTGCTTGACCGCGTCGCCCAGGGCCTTGGTCTGCTCGGACATGCCGTAGGCGTGCACCGCGCCGGCAATGTTCACAAGCGAATGCAGGCACTGGCGCGCGGTCGTGACATCCCAGGCCGCCAGGGACACCCGCAACTGCGCCATGCGCTCGCGGGCCTGAACCTCGAAAAGGCCAAGCATTTGTTGGAGGATGTCCTCACTCCCCGAAAAAGCGTCCTGCAGCGACGCCAAATTTATTCCTGTCAGAGCACTGGTTGCGCCCATGTCCCCCCCTGGCCTTGCCGGAGAATCAACTTCAGCGGCGGTTACTTGCACATTCTATATCCCCCCGCGAAACGGCGCGCAAGTGCCAGAACGATAAAATCAAGCTCATTGTTGCATCCGCCAGCCGGGACGGATAGGGTGATCCAGGACGCAGGCACTTGCCAGCCAATTTCCCAAAGGACGGTCCAATGCACGCTGACGATCAGGTATTTGTTCGACTCATGGAAAGCAAAATGGCGGACATCCGCGCCACGGACATACTGCCAGAGGAACTGGTGAACCTGGTGGAGCAGGTGCTGCCCGTGCAGATGAGGGCGCGAGACGAAGCCCTCGTCACCCTGCCCGACCCTTCTTCCTGCGCCACGCCCGAGGCCATGTTCGCAGGCAGCCCGCTCATCCTGCGCGAAACCTTTCCCCATGACCTGGACCAGGCCTTGAGTCTGTTCCCCATCCTGCTGGACATCCTGGGGGGCACAGGCGGCGCGGCAAGCCACGCGGCGGACACCCTGCGCGCGGCCATCGCCTCCGGCGAGCTCGACCCGGCACAGGCGTTGCGCGCCCTGCCAGCCGGAGACGACACGCTCTTTGCGGCCTGGCGCCAGCGCCTGCCGGAGAGCCCCCGGGCGCTGAGCTTCCTGGCCGCCTCCGCGCTCTGGCCCAGCCTGAACGCCGCAGCCCTGGCCCTGGCCGAGCGCCTGCCCGAAAACCTCCCCCACGAGCACGGCCACTGCCCGCTCTGCGGCAGCCTGCCCTACATCAGCTTCCTGCGCCAGAAGGAAGGCCTGCGCTTCGGATCCTGCTCCTTCTGCGGGTTCGAGCACCGCATCCGGCGCATCTCCTGCCCCTACTGCGACGAGACCGACACGGCCAAGCTCAAGCTCTTCCGCGTGGAGGAGTACCCCGGCGTGGTTGTCGGCGTGTGCGAAACCTGCTCCATGTACGTCAAGACGCTGGACTTCCGCGAGCTGGACAAGGGCCTGCTGCCCTGCCTCGACGACATGGCCACCGTGGCCCTGGATGTGCTGGCCCAAGGCCAGGGGTACAAGCGCCCCACCCTCTCGGCCTGGGGCTTCTAGTCCACATCGAAAGCACAAAGGCCGGAGCGGGGAAGTCCCCTGCTCCGGCCTTTTTTATGCCGTCGTCATGCCCGCCCGGGCATGGTCTGGCGGGCTATTTCGCGGCCTTGCGGAACACCTGCTTGCCCGCGCCGGGCATTTCCAGCTCCAGCATGCCCCGGCCCCGCCGCGCGGAGATGACGCCGCCCTGGCGCGTGTGCAGCACCACCTGGCCTTCATCGCGCACCTCCCAACGGAAGGGAGCCTCCTCCGCACCAACGGTGAGCGAGCCGCCGCCGTCCGAGCGCAGGGTCAGCCGGGCCGGGCTCAAGTCCAGACGCTCGGATTCGTAGTCGCCCACCAGATCCTCCACCGGGCCTCGGCACCCGGCCAGCAACAGCAAGGCCAGTGCCAGCGCGCAAAACAGCGTCCGCCTCACGTCTCGATCTCCTTGAGTGTGCTCTGGTAGCGGCGCTCAAGCGCCAGGGGGGAATCAAAAAAGAACACGTGGATGGTCATGGCGAGCCAGGTCAGGTCGCGCACCAAGGTCAGCCAGGTCATGCGCTCATCCAGGGTGCTGAAGCAGCCGCAGTCGATGGGCGTGTCGCGCAGCAGGTTCACGACCACAGCCACGCTGAAGACCGCCAGCAGCGCGCCGAGCATGGCGCTCACCGTGCGCACGCGCACCCCGGCCACCAGCATGGCCCCGCAAATGAGCTCCAGCCACGGCAGGGCCAGGGCAAAGGCGTTGACCGCCAGGGCGGGCACCAGCTGATAGCTGGCGATGGTCTCGGCGAACTCCGCGGCGTAGCCGATCTTGTAGACGCTGGCGTAGACAAAGACCCCGCCCAGATAGAACCGGAAGGCCAGGGCCAGCCAGCGGCCCAGCACGTCGCGCCAGATATTTCTCCTCATGGCTCCACCGGATAGCCACGGGCCGCCCAGGCCGTGAGCCCTTCCTCAAGGACGAGCACCCGCTCGTGCTCGCGCGCCATGAGTTTTGCCGCCACGTCCTCGTCCCAGCGGCGGCTGATGTTGCCCCCGTAGATGATGAGCGGCGTGCTCAAAGGCACCTGGGCGAAGCGCATCAAATACATCATGTCGAACAGGGCCGGGGTCAGGTTCGTCGCGCCGCGCACCCGCTGCTGGTCAAAAAAAGCCTGTGGCCGCGCGTCCACCAGGAGGGCGCCCTCGCTCTGCTGCAGCTCCCTGGCCTTCTGGGCCGTGATGGTCTGGGCCGGGGGCCGCCGCAAATGCTCGGGCACCAGGGGCACGCCGTTGGGGCTGGCCAGGTTGAACAAGAAGCCCAGCAGCATTGCCGCCACCAGGATGACCCCGCAGTCCAGCCAGGAGAAGCGCCTGGAACGCTGGCCCTCGGTCCGCAGGAAAGAGCGCACGCGTTCACCGGCGCGTTCAAGAAGGTCGATGGTCTGCCGGGCCTCGGTGAGCGCGGTCACGGTGCGCGTGAGTTCCTCGTTCTGCCTCGTGAGGTTTTCATTCAGCGCCGTGATGGTGGCCAGGTGACGCGCACCCTGTACATAGCCCAGCAGGGTGCCCACCTGGGCCCGCAGCATCTGGACGTCATCGTCCTCCAGCGCCTCGCCGGAGATGGTCTCGCCCAGCACCAGCACACCTTGCACGTCGCGGTCCAGGGCGAAATAGATGGCGCAGGCCGCCTCAAAAGGCAGGCCGCTGCCCGCCAGGGACGCCGCCGGGTCGCCCACCGGCTCCACCGTGAGCGGGGCCACGCTGCGCCCGCCGGAGGCCGTGAAGGACTTGTAGACCAGCACATCCGCGGCGGCGTAGCCCGAGAGCCCGGTGTCCGGCGCGCCGCGCACGGCCAGGTCCACGCCATGCGCTGCGCGGTCCAGCAGCAGCACCAGACCGCTGCCCACGCTGAAGGCCCCGAGCATGGTCAAAAGGAACCTGTCCAGGATGCCCTGGACCTCGCGCAGGTGCGCCATCTCCGCGGCCAGCTCGTTGACCGCCGCCAGTTGGTGCACCCGGCGGTCAAGACCGCGCTGGACGGCATGGGAGGAGGCCAGGGCCTCGGTGAGGCGGTCGTTCTTGCGGCCCAGGTCCACGCTGAGCTGGCGGATGTTGCTCACGGCCAAGGCTCCGCGCAGGGCGCCGATGAGCAGGTGCAGCAGGCTGTGCAGCAGGGTCGAGGCGTCCGACTCCAGCTCCGCGCCTGCGCCAGCCTCGTCTGCGGACAAAAGCGGTCCCAGGGCCAGCAGGCCGCAATGGCTCTCGTCCACGTTGAAGCAGAGCAGGATGTCCATGTCCCTGGGCAGCAGGCTGTCGCCCCCGGCCTGATCGCGCCGGATGACGCGGATCTTGGAGCTCGGGAAGTCGCCGTCCAGGTCGCGGTAGGGGAAATAGGCGTCGCAGATGTCGGGCAGGCGCTGCTCCAGGGCCTCGGCCTCGGCCGGGGGCAGCCCGCGCGAGAGCACCATGCCCTCGCAGCCTGCGGGCCGGGCCAGCACCGCCACGCCGCGCATGGCTCCGATGGGGCCCATGGCCGTGAGCAGGAAGGTCTCCATGATCTTGCGCGGCTGGAGAATGCCGGCGAGCTCCTGGGCGGTCTCCAGCAGCACGCGCAGACTCAGGCGCTTGCGCTCAAGCTCCGTGCGCATGGCCGCCCCGCTTGTCCGGGCTTGCGAGAACACTCTCTGCCGCGGCATTCATGCTACTTGAGCGCCTCCTTGATGCGCGCGAGCAGGCCCTCGATGTCGTCATCGATGCCGAGGTGGGTGTAGAGCACCTTCCCGGCCGGGGTCACGAGCATGGTGAAGGGGGTCTTTGGTTCGTGCAAGAGCTTGTGGTTCTTATACGTTTCATCAGCCACCACGGGATATTTGTAGATGGCGGTCTTGCGCAGGCTCTCCACTTCCAGGTCGTTGCCCCCGGCGGCCAGGGCGAACATGAGCACCTCGCCGGATTGCATGCGCCGGGCCAGCCGGGCGTAGAGCGTGTTGAAGGCGCGCACCTGCTTCGCGCATTCGTTGCAGTACACCCCGATGACCTCAAGCACGATGACCTTGGTCTTCAGGTCCTGCAGGCGGAAGGTCTTCTTCCCGGCCACGCCGAGCTCCTTGGCGTCCTGGCCGAAGGCCGGGGCCTTCAGGCTCAGGGTGGACAGGGTCTGGCCGGGCGCGGGCAGGTTGTCGGCGGCGAGAGCCGCCCCCGCGAGGACGGACAGAAGCAGGCTGCAGAAAAGCGTCAGTGTGGCGAAGGGGCGCATGGGCGTTCTCCTTTCGGTCAGGGCGCGGCCAGGGCTGCGGCGTCGGACTCGTAAATCACCACCAGCTTGGCGATGCCCACGATCTCGAACACCTTGCGGAAGTTCTCGGACAATCCGGCGATGCAGACCCGCTCGCCGCGCTCCCGCGACTCCAGCAGGAGCTGGGTCAAAAGCGCCAGGCCAGCGCCGTTGGTGGAAGCGGACTCGTCGAAGTGCAGGATGATGCGAGGGCGGCCCATCTCGCGGGCGCGGGCCATGGCCTGGGCCAGGAATGGCTCGCTGCGCGCGGTGACGCTGCCCCGGATGGTCAGGATGGCGGCGCCGTCCACGCCGTCCACGCTGATTTCCTCGGCCTTGCTCTTGGCGATGGCGATGCGTTCCTCGGCGCGCTTCAGGGCCTGGCTCAAGGCCACGCGCTGCACGGGTTTGTTGATGAAGTCCGTGGCGTCGAGGTTGAGCGCGCGGATGGCCAGGTCCATGTCGCCGTGGCCGGTGATGACGATGACCTCGGCATGGGGGTCTATCTCTTTGATGCGCTTGAGGACCTCGATGCCGTCCATGACGGGCATCTTGATGTCGGTCAAGACCACGCCGGGCCGCTCGCGCTCGAAGGCTTCCAGGCCCTCTGCCCCGTTTGCTGCGGTGATGATCTCATATCCGTAGGCCGCGAGCAGCAGCCGGAACATGTTCAGCGTCGGCTGCTCATCATCGATGACAAGAATCTTTCTCTCCACGAAAACTCTCCTGTCGTTAATGCGTCTGCGGGAAGAACAGGTGGAAGGTGGTGCCCCTTCCGGGCTCGCTGTCGATGCGTATCTGGCCGCCGTAGTCCCGCACGATTCCGTAGGTGATGGCCAGGCCCAGGCCCATGCCCTGGCCGGTTTCCTTGGTGGTGAAAAACGGTTCGAAGATCTTGTCGAGCACGTCGTCGGGTATGCCCACGCCGGTGTCGGAGATGTCCACGCCCACGCCCCCGCCCTCGGAGCTGGTGCGGATGCCGATGCTGCGCCGTGCGTCCATGTCCGAGGCTTGGCTGGCGTCGTTGATGGCGTCGCGGGCGTTGGTCAAGAGGTTGAAGAAGACCTGCTGCAGGCGGTTGTCCTGGGCCAGGATGGTCGGCAGGTTCTCGCCCAGGTCGAGGTTGAAGCGGATGTTGTCCAGCTCGAACTGACGACGCACGATGGTCAGCACGCTGCCGATGGGCTTGTTCACGTCGATGCGTTCCTTCAGCATCTCGGCCTTGCGGCCAAAGGCCCGCAGCGTGTTGATGATCTCCGCCGCGCGGTCCACCTGGGCGCTTATCTCCAACACCACCTGGTGGAACTGCTCGGGCGAGGCGGTGCGCCCCTGCTCCTCCATGAGGGCCAGAAACTCACTGCCCATCTTGATGGCGTTGAGCGGCTGGTTCAGCTCGTGGGCTATGCCCGCGCTCATCTCGCCCAGCGATTTCATCTTGCCCGCCTGGATGACCTGGGCGTCCTTCTCGATCATCTCGGTGATGTCGGTGACGGCGATGATGATGGCGTGCCGCCCCTTGTAGGAGATGGGGCAGGCGTGGACGTTGACGTAGAAGGGCTTGGTGCCCTTTTTGTAGTGCAGCACCTTGGGATGGTACAGGCAGCCCGTGCCGCCGCTCCTGCCCTCGTAGGTGATCAGGCAATCGCTGCGGTTCTCCGGCCCGAGCGCCAGGTAGCTCATGCCCAGAAGCTCTTCCTTCTCATAGCCGTAAAGTTCCTGCGCGCGCGGGTTGGCGTCGGCGATGAGGAAGTTCTCGCAGTCCACCACGAACACCGGGTCCGGGCCGGAGTCGAACAGCGAGCGGTACTTCTCCTCGCTCTCGCGCAGGCGCCTGCGGTAGAGCTTGATGCTCCAGACCATGTTGCGGAAGCTGTCGCCCAGCTGGACGACTTCGTCACCGCTGCGCTTGCGGTAGAACACGCAGTTCTTGCAGGTGCGGTGGGTGGTGGCCTGCCGGGCCGACTGGTCGAAGTGCCAGCAGGGCATCTCGGTGTTCACGTAGGCCGGGCACTCCGTGGGCCGCCAGTTCTGGTCCTCCTCCTGGAAGTCCAGCGTGATGTCGAAATTGCCGCGCGAGAGTTCGTCGGAGATGCGCGTGAGTTTGGAAATGGGCCGGGTGATGTACTGGGTGATGCGATTGGACAAGAAGAAGATGATGCCGATGATGGCCGAGATGAAGCCGAGGAACGTCAGGCGCAGCTTGGAGATGAGGCTGTCGATGTGGCTTTTCGACAGGCCCACGTGCACCGTGCCGATGCGGTACAGGCCTTCCTTGATGGGCACGGCGATGTCGTGGATGGACTCGTTCTCCACGGTGACCAGGCGCACGCTGCGGTTCTGGTCCTGAGGCACCTGGTTGGCCAGGCGCAGCTCGCTGGGGAAGGGCCGGGTCAGGGTATGGGCCAGCACCTCGCCGCCCTGGTCGGTGATGAAGATGTAGGAGATTAGGTGCTTGCGCTCGTGCAGGCGGGCCTCGTCAAAGATCAGCGACAAAAGCTGCGGGTAGTTCTTGTCGAGCATGAAGGTGCCGCCGCGCTCGGCGATGGAGTGGGCCACGGCGCTGCCGCGCATCTCAAGCTCGCTGGTCAGCGAGGACACCAGGATGTAGCGCGCCACAAAGGCGATGGCCACGCTGATGAGCAGCACCACCGCGAGGATTGAGCCGAAGATCTTGTTCTTCAGGCTCAGGTTGCCGTAGCGTTTCAGGGATTCCGACAGGAAGCTCATTGCCGCGCCTCCGCCGGGATTCCGGCCAGGCCGGCCTTGGGCTGGGCCCCGGCCTGCTGCCGGGCCTGCGCCCGGACCTCATCCAGGGCGCGCAGCACTTCCGGCCAGTCGCTGATGAGCACGAAATGCCCGCCCACCAGTCGGGTGAAATACACACGCTCCATGCCCTGGTGGTTGTCCGGCCCGAAGGAGACCACGGTGCCCGGGCCCAGCGTGTAGTCACGGATGGACTCGATGGCGCTGATGAAGCCCTCGCGCGTCAGATCGCGCCCGGCCAGCTTCAGGCCCTCCACCAGGATGCGTGCGTTGATGTAGCCTTCCAGCCCGACGGAGTTGGGCTTGTCGTCCGGGAAATACTTGGCCAAGAGGTGAACGTACTCCTCGGCGCTGCCCAGCAGCTGGCGGGCGTCTGGTCCCTCAAATGGAGGCACCACCTGGGACATGACCACCACCTGCCCGGCGTTGTCGCCCAGGCGGCGGGCCAGCTCCTCCGCGCCCACGAAGGACACGGTATGGAAGATGGGGTGGAAGCCGCGCTCCGAGGCCAGCTGAATGAACTTTGCGCAGGGGTCGTAGGTGCCGATCATGACCACGGCCTCGGCCCCGGACCGCTGGATCTTGGCCAGGCCATCGGCCACGTCCTGGGTTCCGCGCACGTAAAAGCCGCGCGCCACGGGCTCCAGCCCGAACTCCTTCAGGGCCAGCTCCGTGCCGGTGAGACCGTCAAAGCCGTAGGCGTCGTACTGGTAGAACACCGCGATGCGCTTGAGCCCGAGGTCCTTGACCAGGTGGCGCACCGCCGCGGCGGTTTCCTGATAGTAGGAAGCGCGGATGTTGATGACGTAGCGGTTGAAGGGCTCGCGCAGGGCGTTGGCCCCGGTGAACATGCCGAGCAGCGGGATGCGCGCGTCCTCCACCAGGGGCAGGATCTTCACGGTGGTGGGCGTGCCCACGTAGCAGAACAGGGCAAAGACCCGGTCCTGCACGATGAGTTTCTGGGTGTTGGCCAGGCAGCGCGGCGGGTCGTAGGAGTCGTCGTAGGCCGTGAGTTCGATGCGCCGCCCCCAGACACCGCCTTGATCGTTGATGTGCTTGAGGTAGGACAGGGCGCCGCGCAGTGTCTGGGTGCCAAGGTAGCTGGCGTGGCCGGACAGGGCCAAGGACGAGCCGAGCGAGATGACCTTGTCCGTGACGCCCGACGTCTGGCGCTCCGGCGCGGACTTCTCGCCCTTTGAATCGCAGCCGCCAAGGGCCAGGGAGAAGCACAGGAGAAGTGCAAGGAGGAGCAATTTTGGCGCAGACGCTACGCTGGCCGAAGAAATCCACACGTTTCGACAGTCGCTCACCACCATCCCTCCAATCCTAACACGCCGACGCGCGAAAATGACGTTTGCGCGGGAAACCCACGCGCAACGCTACGACAGATAAGCCAACGCTTCAACAGAAAATGCGCCGGATTCCTCCTCATCTGCGACGCCCCCCCTTGCAAAAATCCGTGCAAGGTGGCATCGCACCCAACATGCCGCACCCTCATCCGACCTCGCCCCCACTGCTCCGGACAGCCCGACCAAGGCTGTCCTCCCTGCTCATGGTTCTTACTCTGGCACTCGGCCTGGCGCTCGGGAGCACCACGGCCCTGGGCGCCGGCACCGGCCACGCAGCCGCGCCTGCGGCCTTCCCGGACCTGTCCCTGGACCTCTCCGCGCAGAACGCCGCCGCCCTGGGCCTTGATGCAGGCGGGCCAACCAGCCTCTCGCGCATTCCGGCGCAGGGGCTGCTCGTTTTGCTGGTGAGCTATTACTGCCCGCCCTGCCACAAGGAGATTCCGCGCATCAAGGATCTGGAGCGGCGCATCCGCGAGCGCGGCCTGGCCGGGCGCATCCGCATGCTCGGCCTGGCGGCCGGGGACAACGAATCCCTGGTGGAGCGCTTCACGGCACGGCACGGCGGGCTGCCCTTCACCCTTGTGCCCGACCCGGCCCTGGCCGCGCACAAGCGCCTGGGCAGCCCGGTGGTGCCAACGCTGTACTCCATCGCCAACGTTGGCGGCAGGCTGCGCCTGCTCAGCGCGCGCGAGGGGGAGTTCACCGAAGATCCCGATGCCTTCCTGGACGCTTTCCTGCGTGCCATGCCCGCTCCCCCGAAAAGCACCAGGACTTTGCCCAGGAAGTGACAAGAGCATCAAGTTCTGGCACCATCTTTTTCAACAGACGCGAATTCAGGGGAGGATCATGGCTGAGGAGACGCAGACACGAGGGGAGGCCGAAACCAAGGCCAGGGCGGCGCTCTTGTGGCGCTGCTGGCCGGACGGCAAGAAATTCTGCCCACGCTGTCGCGCGCAAAAACCTTACGCCCTGGCCGAAGGCCGCCTGCGTTGCGGCGCTTGCCGCTACACCTTCCACGACTTCACGGGGCGCTGGCTCAACTTAAGCGGCCTCTCCTCCGCGCAATGGGTGGACCTTGCCCGGGCCTTCGCACTGGACGCCAACACCCGCGAGGTCGCGCAGGCTGCGGGCGTATCCTACAACACCGCCTTCAAGGCCCTTACCGTGCTGCGCCTGGCCATCCTGGCCCAGGGCACGGACGCCCGGCAGCTCTTCAGCCCGCGGACCGGCCTAAGCGACCTGCTGAGCAACGGCAAACTGTGCCACGCGCCCGAGTCCCCGGTGGGCGAGGTCCCTGTGTACGGCATTCTGAGCCAGGGCCAGCGGGTCTTTGTGGACATGGTGCCAGAGCTTTCCGCCGAGAGCGTGCTGCACTTCAACCACAACTTCCACTTGCGCGTCGCCCGCCTCGGGCACATCCTGATCACCGACCGCTACAAGACCTACGATGGGCTCGTGCTCTGCGGCGACGACCGCCTGCCCTACCACTACCTTTTGCGCCACCAGGGCACCCCCTTTGCGGAGTCCGGCAGCCCCTTCTGGCTCTATGCCCGCGAGCGGCTGCGCCAGTTCAAGGGCCTCTCGGCCCGGCGTTTCCCGCTGTACCTGAAGGAGCTGGAGATGCGCTACAACCGCCAGGGCGAGGACCTCCTGCCGATGTTCCTCGACGCCCTGTGCGCGCCCATTCCCACGTCCACCATCGCCTGAACAAGCCGCCACCGGGCAAACCTCCCCTTCTGTACGCCGGTGCCAAAGCTTGCGTAGGCAGTGCTTTGTTTGACGCAAACCCCACTTGTTGTGCTAGGAATAACAACATAGAGTGGAGGTACTATGGATACCCTAACCATCGCTCCCCTGGGAGCCAACAAACAGAATGGCCCAAGCCTGCTGACCCTGCCCTTCGGGGGTCTTGGCCTGGACCTGGCAGAGGTCCGGCGCAAGGTGCGCGGACTCGAGCTGACGCCCTTCGTGAAACACGAAAAGCGCCAGGCCGAGCCCCGTCCCGAGGCCCCTCCTGTGCTTTCCGGCTACCGCCTTCTGGTGCGGCTCAGCCGGGAGACGCTAGGCAGCTAAGGATGAAAACCCATAACAACGGAGGCCACATGAAGCTTTCGCGCAGAGGGTTCCTGAAACTCTCCGCCGCAGCGGCCTTGAGCACGGCATTTGGCGGCATCGGCTTCGCAATGAAGCCCACAGCCGTCGACCGCATCGCAATGCTCAAGCCCGACTGGAGCAAGCAGACCACCACCGCTTGCTGCTACTGCGCAGTCGGTTGCGGACTCATCGTCAACACAGCCCTCTCCGGCACCAAGCGTGCCATCAACGTCGAGGGCGACCCTGACCACCCCATCAACGAAGGCGCGCTGTGCGCCAAGGGCGCCAGCATCTACCAGCTGGCCGAAGGCACCCCCGGGCAGAAGAACCCGCGCCTGCAGAAGGTCATGTACCGCAAGCCCTTCGGCACCAAGTGGGAAGCCAAGTCCTGGGATTGGGCGCTGGACCGCATCGCCAAAAACATCAAGCGTGACCGCGACGCCACCTTTGTCACCAAGAACGCCCAGGGCCAGGTCGTCAACCGTTGCGACGGTTTGGCGAGCGTCGGCTCCGCGGCCATCGACAACGAGGAATGCTGGGCCTATCAGGCCTTCCTGCGTTCTCTGGGATTAGTATACATAGAACATCAGGCCCGTATTTGACACAGCGCAACTGTAGCGGCTCTGGCAGAGTCGTTCGGACGCGGCGCGATGACCAATCACTGGATCGACCTTAAGAACAGTGACTGCATTCTTATCATGGGCAGCAACGCTGCCGAAAACCATCCCATTTCCTTCAAATGGGTCACCAAGGCGCAGGAAAAGGGCGCGACCCTGATCCACGTCGACCCCCGCTTCACCAGGACCAGTGCGAAAGCCGACATCTACGCGCCCCTGCGCTCCGGCTCGGACATCGCCTTCCTGGGCGGCCTGATCAACTACATTCTTGAGAACGACATGGCGTTCAAGGAATACGTCATCAACGCCACCAACGCCACGTTCATCGTCGGCGACGACTACGGCTTCAAGGACGGCATGTTCACCGGCTTTGACGAGGCCAAGCACAAGTACGACAAGAGCAAGTGGAAGTTCGCCCTCGACGAGAAGGGCGCGCCCAAGCGCGACATGACCATGCAGAACCCCAAGTGCGTGTACCAGCTGTTGAAGAAGCACTACAGCCGCTACAGCGTCAAGAATGCCGTGGACATGACCGGCACCCCCGAGGACAAGCTGCTGGCCGTCTACAAAGCATACGCATCCACCAACAAGCCTGACCGTGCCGGCACCGTCATGTACGCCATGGGCTGGACCCAGCACACCGTCGGCGTGCAGAACATCCGCTCCATGAGCATCGTGCAGATGCTGCTCGGCAACATGGGTGTGGCTGGCGGCGGCGTCAACGCGCTGCGCGGCGAGTCCAACGTACAGGGTTCCACCGACCAGGCCCTGCTCTACCACATCATCCCCGGCTACATGCCCACCCCGACCACTGCCCAGCCCAAGCTTGAGGACTACCTGAAGCTCGTGGCCCCGGTGTCCCACGATCCCAAGAGCATGAACTGGAAGAAGCACTATCCCAAGTACGCCGTGAGCCTCATCAAGAGCTTCTACAAGAATGCCGAGCCCGCCGTGGGCTACGACTGGATGCCCAAGCTCGACGCAGGGCAGAACGCCTCCTGGCTTGTGCTCTTCGACGAGATGCTGAAGGGCAAGTTCAAGGGCTTCTTCGCCTGGGGCATGAACCCGGCCTGCTCTGGCGCCAACTCCAACAAGACCCGCGAAGGCCTGACCAAGCTCGACTGGCTGGTCAACGTCAACATCTACGACAACGAGACCGGCAGCTTCTGGCAGGGCCCGGGCATGGACCCCAAGAAGATCAAGACCGAGGTCTTCATGCTGCCCTGCGCGGTGTCCATCGAGAAAGAAGGCTCCATCACCAACTCCGGCCGCTGGATGCAGTGGCGCCAGCAGGGCCCCAAGCCTTTGGGCGACTCCCGTCCTGACGGCGAGATCATCGCCGAACTGGCTGACAAGGTGCGCGCGCTGTACAAGAAGGAAGGCGGGGCCTTCCCCGAGCCCGTGCTCGGCCTGAACTGGGAAGACATGACCAGCGCCCACGGCTTCGATGTGCACAAGACCGCCAAGCTCATCAACGGCTACTACCTGAAGGACGTCGAGGTTAAGCAGCCCGACGGCTCCATGAAGGTCTTCAAGGCCGGCACCCAGGTGGCCGCCTTCCCGGCCCTGCGCGACGACGGCAGCACCTGCTCCGGCAACTGGATCTACTGTGGCTCCTATGTCGGCCCCGATCCCAAGGACAACCGCTCGACCAAGCGCTCCAAGGAGCAGACCCCGGCCCAGGCCGAGGTTGGCCTGTTCCCCAACTGGTCCTGGTCCTGGCCGGTCAACCGCCGCGTCATCTACAACCGCGCCAGCGTCGACGCCACGGGCAAGCCCTACGCTCCCCAGAAGCCCATCCTGGCCTGGAACGGCAAGGGTTGGGACATCGACGTGGTGGACGGCGGCGGAGCCCCCGGTTCCGTGCATCCGTTCATCATGCAGGTGCACGGCATGGCCCAGTTGTTCGGCCCCGGCCTGAACGACGGCCCCTTCCCCGAGTACTACGAGCCGCTGGACTGCCCCGTGTCCAGCCACCCGTACTCCAAGGTGCTGCACAACCCGACCGCCCTCACCTTCAAGGGCGAGAAAGCGGCCGTGTGCGATCCGCGCTTCCCGTTTGTCTGCACCACCTACCGCGTCACCGAGCATTGGCAGACGGGCCTGCAGACCCGCTACCAGCCTTGGCTGCTTGAAGCCGAGCCGCAGATGTTCTGCGAAATGAGCGAGGAGCTCGCTGCCCTCCGCGGCATCAAGAACGGCGAGAAGGTCTGGCTGGAGAACGAACGCGGCAAGCTCTGGGCCAAGGCCATCGTCACCAAGCGCTTCAAGCCGTTCGTCGTGCAGGGCAACATCGTGCACGAGGTCGGCATTCCCTGGCACTTTGGCTGGCGGTTCCCCAAGGACGGCGGCGATGCAGCCAACCTGCTCTCCCCGTCTGTCGGCGATCCTAACACCGGCATACCCGAGACGAAGGCCTTCATGGTCAACGTCCGGAAGGCTTAAGGAGGCACGTCATGAGTGGTAAGAGCTTCTTCGTCGACCTGACGAAATGTACCGCCTGCCGTGGCTGCCAAGTCGCCTGCAAGCAGTGGAAGAAACTGCCTGGCGAAAAGACTGTGAACACAGGTTCGCACCAGAATCCGCCCGACCTCTCCGCCACCACGTTGCGCCTCGTGCGCTTCAGCGAAATGGAGATCGAGGGCAAGATGAACTGGTTCTTCCTGCCCGATCAGTGCCGCCACTGCCTGGACGCCCCGTGCAAGTCCGGCGCTTCCCTGCCCGACTCCATCATCCAGGATCCGGACACCGGCGCCGTGATCTACAACGCCAAAACGGCCAAGGAGGATGCTGCGGCGATCCGCAACTCCTGCCCCTACGACATCCCGCGCGTGGACAAGAAGACCAAGGTCATCAGCAAATGCGACATGTGCAACGACCGTGTGAAGGCTGGAAAACTCCCGGCCTGCGTGCAGTCCTGCCCCACCGGAACCATGAACTTCGGTGACCGTGACGCCATGCTGGCCCTGGCCAAGAAGGCGCTTGCAGAGGCCAAGAAGAAGTTCCCGGGCGCACAGCTCGTGGACGAGGACTCCGTCCGGGTCATCTTCCTGACCGCGGACAAGCCGGCCCTGTACGCCAAGACCCTGATGGCCGACGCTACCCCCACCCGCCGCCTGTACACCAGGCAGGAGGCTCTGGCCGCGTTGACCAGGCCCGTGCGGGCTTTGCTGGGCTAGGCCAAATGAACTAGTGGAACGCACCTCTAGATAGGAAACCGCCGGGAAGGTTGGACCAATCTGGCGGTTTCCCCTTCGGGGGGGGCGATGTGCCCCCCCCGATTGCATTTTAGCGGTTGTGCGGGCTTGCCATAGTGAAACCAGGAGTTATTCTCACCTCTCGACATATTTCCAACAACCGCCAAGGAGCCTGCCATGAAGAGATTCGCCGCCGCCCTGCTGGCCCTGCTGCTGTTCAGCGCGCCAGCCCTGGCCAAGCCCAAGGTCGGCGACATTCTGCCGGACCTGGAGATCAAGGCCGCGCCCCTTGCGCCCGAGGCAGCCTACCTTGGCCTGGCTCCTGGCAGCAAAAGCTTCCGCCTGTCTCAGATCAAGGCCGAGGCCCTGCTGGTGGAGATCTTCAGCATGTACTGCCCGCGCTGTCAGGCTTCGGCCCGGTCCGTGAACAAGGTCTTCGAGAACCTGACCGCCCTGCCCCAGGGGCGCAAGCTCAAGATGCTGGGCCTTGGCGCGGGCAACTCGGGCTTTGAGGTCAACGCCTTCCGCAAGCAGTTCGAAATCCCGCTGCCCCTGTTCCAGGACGGCGACTACGTGCTGCACAAGGCCTTCGGCAACGTCTACACACCGACCTACATGGTGCTCAAGGCCACGCCGGACGGCAAGGGCTTCCAGGTGCTCCACATCCAGGAAGGCCCCTTCGGCAACGGCGAGGAGTTCCTCGAGAACATGCTGCGCGTCTCCGGCGTGCAGTAGCCAAGCGGCCATACGGGAGTCCCCATGCGCAAACTCAACGCCTTTATCCTTTCCGCCGCCCTTGTCTTGGCGACCCCGATTTGCCTTCCTGCTCCGGCCCAGGCCATCGACCTGAAGGACATGATCTACGACCCGGGCCAGCTCAAGCCCGTGGACAGCAGCCTCAAGGTGCGCCCCGGCCAGATGGCCCCGGATTTCGCCCTGCCCTCCACCACGGGCGAGAAGGTCCGCCTGTCGGACTATCGCGGCAAAAAGAACGTGGTTCTGTCCTTCGTGCCTGCGGCCTTCACGCCGGTGTGCTCGGACCAGTGGCCCGGCTACAAGCTGACCCGCGACCTGTTTGAGGAGCGCGATGCCATGATCCTGGGCATCAGCGTGGACAACGTGCCCAGCCTCTATGCCTGGGCGGTGGAGATGCACGGCCTGTGGTTCCCGGTGCTGTCCGACTTCCCCCACGGCGCAGTGGCCAAGCGCTACGGCCTTCTGCGCACCAGCGGCACCAGCGAGCGGGCCATCGTCATCATCGACAAGAAGGGCGTCATCCGCTTTGCCAAGGCCTTTGACGTCAACCGCCGCCCCGACCTCGGCGTCATCATGGGCGAGTTGGACAAGCTGAAGTAGCGGCCCGCTCCAGCCTGCAAACACAGCAAAGCCGCCAGGGAGAATTCTCTCGGCGGCTTTTCCGTATTGACGCGCCGCCGCCGTCTTTGGCATGTTGCGGGCACTTGTTCTCAGGGCGGGGTGCAATTCCCCACCGGCGGTATCCCGGACGCGCGCGGCCTTTCAGGGCGGCGTTATCTTCCGGGGAGCCCGCGAGCGCCTGCTCCAGCGTGGAGCGGGGTCAGCAGATTCCGGTGCGATGCCGGAGCCGACGGTGACAGTCCGGATGGAAGAGAATGAGGCAGCACACCCGCGACGGGCGTCTTTGTCCGCGCGCGCCCTCCGTTTCGCCTGCCCGCCCGCCGGGTTTGCGCCTCGGCTGGCGGTCTGTCTTTTACGCCCTGATTCTGGTCCCATTGCCTCAAGGAGGCGCACCATGAATCAGTCCCTTCTCTCAACCTTTGGCGATTCCGACGCACGTCTGGAGGCGGCCCTGGCCTCACTCCGGCGCGGTGGCGGCGTCCTGGTGGTGGACGACGAGGACCGGGAAAACGAGGGCGACCTCGTCTTCCCGGCCCAGACGCTGGACAACGCGCAGACGGCTCTGCTCATCCGCGAATGCAGCGGCATCGTCTGCCTCTGCCTGACCGACGAAAAAGCAGATGCGCTGGACCTGCCGCCCATGGTGGCGGCCAACACCAGCCGCCACGGCACGGCCTTCACCGTGACCATCGAGGCCGCCGAGGGCGTGACCACCGGCGTTTCCGCAGCCGACAGGGTGCGCACGGTGCAGGCGGCCGCAGCGCCGGACGCCCGGCCAGGCGACCTGCGCCGCCCCGGCCATGTGTTCCCGCTGCGCGCCCGGCCTGGCGGCGTGCTGGAGCGCCCCGGGCACACCGAGGCCACGGTGGACCTCATGCGCCTGGCCGGTCTTGAGCCCTGCGGCGTGCTCTGCGAGCTGACCAACCCGGACGGAAGCATGGCCCGCCTGCCGGAGATCGTGGCCTTTGCCGAGGCCTCCGGGCTGCCGGTGCTGGCCGTGGCCGACCTGGTGCGCCACAGGCGGCTTGCGGACCAATAAAAAAAGCCGCCGGAGGAACTCCCTCCGGCGGCTTCATTTCGCCTCAATGGCCGGGACAGCGCCGGTTCGCGCGTTACTGGGCCTGCGCCCCGTTGCCGCCACCGTTGCCGTTGCCGTTTTTCACGCCGTTGCCGTTCTTGGCGCCGTTGCCGTTTTTCGGGGCGCTTCCGCCAGTGGCGCCATTGCCGGAAGCCGAAGGCAACTCGGCCAGGGCGCGGTTGCTCACCAGGAGGTGCAGTTGGCCGGGGTTCTTCATGCGGCCCGACACGAACTCGGCGTAAGGCCCGGACCCGCAGAACAGGTCCACATGCTTGCCCACGATGGCCCCGCCTGTGTCCTGGGCCAGCATGAGCCCGGACAGGCGGCCCGGCCCGCCCTGCGGGGGCACCGGGAGGGTCGTGGTCATGGACAGGGCCGCGCCCAACGGGATCTGCGAGCGGTCCACCGCGATGGAGCCCATGGGCGTGAGCAGCTTGCCCATGCTGCCGAAGGGGCCATTGTCCGAGAGCTTGAAGAACACGTAACTCAAATCCTCGGAGAGCAAATCCTTGGCCAGGTGCGGATTCTGCTGCACAAAGCCCTTGATGCGCGGGGCGCTGGCCTCGTCGCGGGTCAGGTGGCCGCGCCGGATCACGGTGCGGCCGAGCATGGCCAGATCGCGGCCGTTCTTGTTGGCGTAGAGGATGTGCTTCACGCTGCCATCGGGCAGGATGAGCCGACCTGAGCCCTGGATGTGCAGAAAGTACAGGTCGATGCGGTCCTTGACCCAGGCCACTTCCGCGCCCTTGTCCTTGAGCGCCCCGCCGAAGTCGATCTCCCCGCGCGAGTGGTACGGCTTGATGCCGTTCTTGGTCATGCGGTAGCGCAATTGCTGGCCCTTCCAGCGCGAATGAAACTCGCCCAGGTCCACCGTGAGCATGTCGGCTGGGGCACCGTAGACTGGGTAGGGATACGCCGGATCAGGCTCCAGGCTGGCCTCAAGGTACGGCTCGTAGTAGCCGGTGACCAGGGTGTCCTCCGGCTCCGTGGGAAACCAGGTGAAGACCCGCGCCAGCAGGGCCGGGTCGGCGTCCAGATACGGCAGGGCCGCCAGCAGGTCCTCCAGGGTCAGGCGCATGGCCCCCCAGGTGAGCTTCAGGCCGGGCCGGGCCACGGCCACCTGCGAGGCGGGCTTGGCGGACACGTAGGACAGGCTGGCCTTGAGGCCGGGTTCCAGGTCGCGCCAGGACGACAAGCCCTGGGTGGACGGGTGCATCTGGGCCACGCGGGAAAGAGCCTGCTCAACGCTCAAGGGCTCGAACCAGGGCCGCTCGGCCTTGACCGGAGGCGGTGGCGGCGGCGGCGGCGGCGGGGCCACGGGCTTGGCGCAGCCCCAGGACAAAGCCAGGGCAAGGAGCAAGAGTCCGAGGAGTCGGAAGGGGGCGGGCGCGGCCATGCGGCTGCACCCGGAAAAAGGCTTGGTCATGGTTCGTTCCTGTAGGCCTTGTAGTCGGTCCGTGAGGTAAGCACCTCGCTGTACTCCTCGCTGTAGATCTTGAGCATGACCATGAGGAAGCTCAGGATGAGCGGGCCGTAGAAGATGCCCAGCGCCCCGAAGGCGTGGATGCCGCCCAGGATGGCGAAGAAGATGTAGAAGGGCGACACCTGAGCGGCCTTGCGCATGAGCATGGGGCGCAAAACGGTGTCGATGCTCGTCACCAGGACGATGTTCCAGAACAGGAAGAACGCCGCGGTGCCGGGGCTGACGAAGAAATAGAGATAGGCCGACACCGGGGCCCAGATGAGCCCGGTGCCGATGACCGGGATGAGCGCGGCCAAGCCCATCATGGTGCCCCAGAACAGCGCGGGCACGCCAACGATGTACAGCCCCAGCGCACCCACAAGCCCCTGCAGCATGGCTATGAACAGGCTGCCGAAGAGCACCGCGCGCGCCACGCGCTGCAGGCTGTCGATGATGACGTCCTCCTGGTGCGTGGGCAGCGGCGCCAGGTACTTGAGCTTCTGCACCATGGCGCGGCCTTCGCGCAGGAAGTAGAAGAGCATGAAGAGCATGAGGAAGAAGCGCAGCAGCATCTTTGCCGCATTGCCCACGATGGTGGCGCTGGTGTCGAACATGGACTGGGCGAACCCGCGCGAGTACTGGAGCAACTTGATCTGGATGGTGGCCTCATCCAGGGTCAGGAAGGGCATCTTCTCGCGCAGCCAGATCAGATAGGGCTCCAGGCGATTGTCGCGCAAGAAGTTCGTGGCGTCGGCCTTGTCCATCCATCTGGTGACGATCTGAACGGACTCCAGGCCGTGGGTCACCAGCCCCCAGCCCAGAAGGGCCGTGGGCAGGATGATGGCGAAGACGACGATGGCCACGGTGATCCCGGCGGCGAGGTTGGTCCGCTCGCCCAGGCGGGTGCTGAGGCGCGCATAAAGCGGCGAAAAAATGATGGAGAGCACGGCGGAGATGATGATGGTGTGGATGAACGGCTCCACCAGCACAAATCCCCAGATAAGCGCCACCACGAGAAAGAAAAGCATGAAATACGAAAAGATCTTGTTGGAATGCGGAGGCGGAAGAATCAAAGGGGTGTCGGGGGTATCCGACGCGCTGTTCATCATGTCTGCATTCCGGTGGTGTTGCGCCCGCTTGCCCGCCGACCGAGGGGCCGGTTTTGGCAGCACGTGCTGGTGGAGAACGGGCCTTGGGCCTGTGTAAGCCCAGTGGGCGTCGCGGTCAAGCGGGCTGTGGCCTAAAGGAGTTGCGGACAAATGCTCAAGGGCATCCCCTGGTTCTTGTTTTTTCGGCGCGATGTGTCTAAGAGACAAGACTGTGCCGTGCGTCATCGACAAGCGGCGCGCTGTGTCGCGGAATCCACCCGGCCAGGCGCAATGCCCACAGCCTGGACCGGGAGCATACTGTCGAGTGGTTGCCCCCCCCATGAACGCTTCAACTGGAGGAGAATACATGAAACGCCTGTTCAAGTCCCTGTTCCTGGTTTCCGCCTGCGCGATCCTCGCCCTGGGCGTGGTCGGCTGCGGTGAGAAGAAGGAAGAAAAGAAGGCCGAGGCCCCGGCTCCCGCCGCCGCCCCCGCTCCCGCTGGTCCCAAGACCATCATCTTCGCTTCCGACGCCACCTACCCCCCCATGCAGTACATGAACGAGCAGAAAGAGATCGTCGGCTTCGAGGTTGACGTGATCAAGGCTGCCGCCGAGAAGGGCGGCTTCAAGGCCGAGTTCAAGAACGTGGCCTGGGACGGCATCTTCGCCGGTCTGGCCTCCGGCAAGTACGACGCCATCTCCTCCTCCGTGTCCATCACCGATGAGCGCAAGGCCACCATGGACTTCTCCGAGCCCATCATAGCCATTGAGCAGATGCTCGTGGTCGGCATCAAGGACAAGGCCACCGACCTGGCCGCCCTGAAGGGCAAGAGCATCGGCGCCCAGATCGGCACCACCAGCTATTTTGTCGTCAAGGACGTGAAGGGCTTCAAGGCCATCAAGACCTACGACGAAGTGGGCCTGGCCATGGAAGACCTGGTGAAGGGCAGCATCCAGGCCGTCGTCGCCGACAGCCCGGTGGCCGTCGAGTACACCTCCAAGAAGTACGCCGACAAGATCAAGATCGCCGGCGTCATCAAGAGCGACAAGGTCGAGAACATCGGCATCGCCGTGAAAAAGGGCAACAAGGAAGTGCTTGACCTCGTGAACAAGGGCCTGGCCGCCATCAAGGCCGACGGCACCTTCGACAAGATCAAGGCTGCTCACAAGATGCAGTAGACCGGCCCCTCGGGACCGGTTTTACGCATTCGCACAGCATTCTCCCCGGGGGGCCGCCAACTGGTGGCCCCCCGGCATTCCAAAACCAGAGGCCATGAACGCATGAGCGACACACGAATCATTGACGTCGGAGAAGGGGCGGCCATCCCCAAAAGGGACGACTGGGGTCTGTTCAACGCCTGGACCATCAGCATCGTCGGCGCCATTCTCTGCATCTGCTACCTCGTCTTCTTCCAGCCGACCCCCTACAGGCGAATCATCTTCTACCTGGCCGACGGCGTCATCATCACCTTCCAGGTGACGGTCATCTCCATCGTCTGCGCCTGCGTCATCGGGCTCATCACCGGACTGGGCCGCGTTTCCAAGAACAAGGCCATCAACCTCCTGGCCTCCACCTATGTGGAGATCATCCGCGGCATCCCGCTCCTGGTGCAACTTTTCTACATCTACTACGCCCTGGGCCGCCTGCTCAACGTCCATGACCTGACCGCAGCGGTCATCGCCATGAGCGTGTGCTACGGCGCCTACATGGGCGAGGTCTTCCGCGCGGGCATCACGGCCATCGACAAGGGCCAGACCGAGGCCGCGCGCTCCCTTGGGTTCAACACCAAGCAGACCATGTTCCTGGTCATCCTGCCCCAGGCCTGGCGCACCATCCTGCCCCCGGTGGGCAACGAGTTCATCGCGCTGCTGAAGGACACCTCGCTGGTGTCCATCCTCGCGGTGAGCGACCTTTTGCGCCGCGGCCGGGAGTTCTCCAGCGAGACCTTCCTCTACTTTGAAACATTCACCATGGTCGCCCTGATTTATCTCGTCATCACGCTGCTCCTCTCCAAGGGCGTGGGCATCATGGAAGCGAGGCTCAGCCACTATGTCCGCCACTAACCCCCCCATCGTCGACATCCGCCACGTCAGCAAGAGCTTTGGCGCGCTCAAGGCCCTGAACAACGTGTCCATGTCCATGAACCTGGGCGAGAAGGTCGTCATCATCGGCCCCTCGGGTTCGGGCAAGAGCACGCTTTTACGCTCCATCAACAAGCTTGAGACCGTGGACTCCGGCACCATCATCGTGGACGGCTACGACATCAACGCCACCACCACGGACATCAACCGGCTGCGCATGGAGCTCGGCATGGTCTTCCAGAGCTTCAACCTCTTCCCGCACAAGACCGTGCTGGAGAACCTGACGCTCGCCCCCATCAAGCTCAAGGGCATGAACAAGGCCGAGGCCGACGAGATCGGACTCAAGCTGCTGGACAAGGTCGGCATCAAGGAGAAGGCCCACGTCTACCCGTCCAAGCTCTCCGGGGGCCAGCAGCAGCGCGTGGCCATCGCCCGCGCCCTGGCCATGTCGCCCAAGATCATGCTCTTTGACGAGCCCACCAGCGCGCTGGACCCGGAGATGATCGGCGAGGTGCTGGACGTCATGGTCACCCTGGCCAAGGAGGGCATGACCATGGCCGTGGTGACCCACGAGATGGGCTTTGCCCGCGAGGTGGCCGACCGCGTGGTGTTCATGGACCACGGCGCCATCATCGAGGAAGGCACGCCCGAGCACTTCTTCCAGAATCCCGACCACGACCGCACCAAGCTCTTCTTGAGCCAGATCCTCTAAGTCCTGCCCGTTTGCACCGCTACGAGGCCGTCTCCCCGGAGGCGGCCTTTTTCATTCCTCCTGCCCATTCTCCTTGCATCGCAGCGCCTGGAACGCTAGTACTTCGGGTCAACCACGGAGGCACCCCCCATGCGCATCTCGGCCTGCGTCCACACCCGGCTCGCCGCCCCCCTTCTGGCTCTGGCCCTGCTCGTCCCCGCCCTGACCGGCTGTGGACTTGAGCGCGCAACCCCGACGCCCGACGCGCCCGCGGCCCCGGCCAACGCCACGGCCCCAAATTCCGCCGCCGATGCCATTCCGGCTCCGCAGCCTGTGGCCGCGCCCGCCTTCACGGCGGAATCCGTGGCGCACCGCCTAAGCGTGCTGGTGAACGACACCGACCTCTCCTCCCCGGACTTTGCCCGGCTGCGCGCGGAGATAGTCCAGGCAGGCGGCAGCCAGCCGTATTCCGGCGGAGCGTCCCTGCCCGGCGACTTGCGCCTGGCCATCAGCCGCGTGGCGGGCTTCAATCCTCCGAACATGCGCGAGCGCTGGCAGCGCCACCAG
This sequence comes from Pseudomonadota bacterium, assembly GCA_018817515.1. GTDB lineage: Bacteria > Desulfobacterota > Desulfovibrionia > Desulfovibrionales > Desulfovibrionaceae > Humidesulfovibrio. The sequence continues at coordinate 3,573 of JAHIUD010000038.1, read as the reverse complement.
CATGCCCTGGACAGCGCCGCCGCCCTCTACGCCGAGCACCCGCCTGTGGACACCGACGCCCTTAGCGGCGCCAAGGTGCTGCGCAGGCTTGGCCCGTCCCTGTACTTGGTGCGCCTGCAAGGCGGCGATACGGCGTTCTTTTCCACTCCCTTCAGCGCGCGCAGGCTCAAGGTCGGGGCCAAGCTGCGCGGGATTCCGGCGCTGGAACAGCCCCACGTCAAGGCCGACCGCGCCAAGGGCGATCTGGTGGAGGAACTGGACGAGGCGGGCCGGACGTATGTGGCCATCACCCGGCAGGAGGCGCAACGGATCAAGGCCGAACGCGCGCCGGTGCTGGCCCGGCTGAAGGAACTGGAGGCAGAGCGCGCGCACTTCCAGCGCTCCGTGGACGAGGATCTGGCCAGCCTGGACTCGCTGGCCCGCGATGTGAACGCCATCATCAGCCCGCGCCTGCTGGGCCTGTCCAGCGTCGACGCCTACGGCGGGTTCGGTGAGCGCACCGCCCGCTCCGCCCGCATCGTCCGGCAGGTCAAGCGCCTGTCGCACACGTACAGCCCCATGCAGTACTACCGCTACACCCTGCCCGTCACCAGCCGGAAGCAGATTGACGCCGTACTCTCAGGCTACATCGAGGGGCGCAAGAAGGACATGCTGGACCTGCTGCACGCGGTGGGCGTGGGTCGGGGCCACGCCCGGGCCAACGCGGATCTGGTGGCCTTCAAGAGCTTCACGGCCTCGCCAGGACTTTTGTCCGTGCGCTTTGAGGCCAGCCGCGACACCGGCGGTGCGCACCCCAACCAGAGCTTCGCATCCTTCGTGTTCGATGTGGAGCACCAGACCGCGCTGGGCCTGGGCAACCTGTTCCGGGATCTCCCGGCGGCCCTTGGCCTGCTCTCGGAGCTGGCGCAGCGTCGCATGGAACTGGTGCTGGACGGCCATGTGTTCCCGGAGGGCTTTGCGCCCAAGGCGGAGAACTTCTCGATCTTCGTCATCGATGGCCAGGACCTGGTGTTCAGCTTCCCGCCCTACCAGATGGCGAGCTACGCCGAGGGCCCGCAAACCCTGCGCGTGCCGCTGGCGCACCCGCGCCTCATGCCGCTGCTCTCGCCCCGGCTGCTCACGATCCTGGGCGCGCGGCCGGTGCTGTAGGCTGAATTTTATGGGGACGGCCCTAACGGCCTCCGACAATCTGAGAGGCCCTAACGGCCCTGTTTGCGGTCATTGATGTTCTTCATGGTCACGCCCGCCAGGCACCCGGCCAGCAGGCCAAGGCCCAGCATCCGGCCCATGTTCGCCTCGGGGATGAGCCACCCGGCCATGACCGCCAAGGACCCGCCCAGGATCACGCCGCGCGCCAGATAGTTCAGCGTGCTCGCAAAGCGCTTGTCCGCCGGGGAAAATTCCTCGCCCTGCTTCCCGCTTCCCTTTCCGTCAGTCTTCCCGTTCTGCTGCTGCAAAGCCTGCTCCCTGCCCTTCCTGGCGCGTTTGCCCATGAATTCTCTCCTGCTGTGTCCGCGATGTGCGTGCGTGCATTTGACCACAAATCAGCAAGGGACTCAACCCCGCGCACGATTTCAAAATGCGTTGGGCCACAGTAGCTGACGCCACCACTTGACATCGACTTTCAATATCATTAGATACTCCCTCGACGGCGCAGGTCCGCGTGGGCGCGCCGAAAGGAGAATAAGATCATGTGGCAGGACATCATTGTGTACGCGATAGTGGCTGTTGTGGCCGGGCTCGTGGCCTGGCAATTTTACCGGAAGCTCACGGGAAAGTCTTCTTGCTGCGGCGGCTGCGCCAGCAAGGGCTCCTGTGGCGGCGGGGGTACTGGCGCTGGGAATTCCCCTTTGCGTCCGTTGAACCACTCGGGCTGCGGCTGCGGGCATTAGCGCCAGCCGTCCCCTCCCCACCCCCACACGAGACAAGGAGACACCCGTGAACAATTGCATCACCCTGCGCCAGGCGCAGGTCAATCAGAAACTGCGCATCTGCTCTGTGGACGCGCAGGGCGAGCTGGGCCGCAGAATCCGCGACATGGGCCTCATGCCCGGCGTGGAGGTGACGGTGGTCGGCAAGGCCCCGCTGCGAGACCCCGTAGCCCTGCGCCTGCGCGACTTCACCCTGGCCCTGCGCAACAGCGAAGCCGACTACATCGTGGTCGAACCTCAGGAGGGCTAGATGGAGACCCTCGTGCAAGAGCACAGCATGACCATCGGCCTGGCTGGCAACCCCAACTGCGGCAAGACAACCATGTTCAACGCCCTCACGGGCTCCCACCAGCATGTGGGCAACTGGCCGGGCGTCACTGTGGTGACCAAGATGGGCCACGCCACGGTGTCTGGCCAGGAAGTGGACATCGTGGACCTTCCCGGCACCTATTCCCTCACCGCCTACTCCGAAGAGGAAAAGGCGGCGCGCAACTTCCTCATCAAGACCAGGCCCGCTGCGGTCATCGACGTCATGAACGCCGACGCCCTGGAGCGCAACCTCTACCTGGCCGTGCAGATCCTGGAGCTGGGCGTGCCGCTCGTCCTGGCCCTGAACATGATGGACGAGGTGCGCAAGCACGGCAAGGACATCGACACCAAGCTTCTGACCGAGCTCACCGGCTGCCCGGCCATCGAGACCGTGGCTCGCTCCGGCAAGGGCAAGCTGTGCCTGCTGGAGGCGGCCTACGACCTGGCCAAGGCGCGCAACGGGCGCTGGGAGCCGCTGCTCATCTCCTACGGTCCGGACCTGGACCCGGTGCTGGACGAGATGGAGGCCATTATCGCCAAGGCCAACGCCAAGACCGGGGATCTGGCCGGACAGGTGCCGCCCCGGTGGGTGGGCATCAAGATCCTGGAGGGCGATGAATCCATCATCCGCCGCTGCCGCGAGGCCGACCCCGAGGCCACCGCGCGCCTGGAAGCCCTGGCGGCGAAGGTGGCCGCGCATCTGGCCAAGACCCTGCGCGCCAGCCCCGACGCCATCATCGCCGACTACCGCTACGGCTACATCGCGGGCATCGCCCGGCAGGTGGTGCGCTACCCTGCGGTGGACGCCGAACGCCTGCGCCTGTCCGACCGCATGGACCAGGTGCTGACGCATCAGTTGGCCGGGCCCCTGGCCATGGCGCTCATCATCTACCTGGTCTACATCCTGACCTTCAAGGCCGGGGCGCTGCCCATGGAGGCCGTTCAGGGAGCCTTCGCCTGGCTGGGCAAGACCGCCGAGGCGGCCATGCCCGACGGGCTGCTGCGCTCGCTGGTGGTGTCCGGCGTCATCGCGGGTGTGGGCGGGGTGCTGGGCTTCGTGCCGCTGATCATGATCATGTTCTTCCTCATCTCCGCCCTGGAGGACTCCGGCTACGTGGCGCGCATGGCCTACATGCTCGACCGCGTGTTCCGCGTCTTCGGGCTGCACGGCACGAGCGTGCTGCCGTTCATCGTGGCGGGCGGCATCGCGGGCGGCTGCGCCGTGCCCGGCGTCATGGCCACCCGCACCCTCAGGAGCCCCAAGGAAAAACTGGCCACCATCTTTGTCGCCCCCTACATTACCTGCGGGGCCAAGGTGCCGGTCTTTCTCATG